>NZ_JBHTZE010000004.1:273646-399789 GCF_042790415.1 Microbacterium sp. NPDC056736 | reverse complement strand
TGCGGGCTGCCGTCCCCCTCCCCCTACCCGGGTTCGGGGGCGCGGCGTTAACTTTGGGGGCGCACCCCGCGCGCCCCGAACGCACGCCGGGCGCCCCGAACCCGGAGAGGACGACGGATGCCGCGGCTCAGGTGATCAGAAGATCGAGACCGGGTTGACGATGTCGGCGAGGATCAGCACGCCGCCCATCGCGATGAGCCCGATCACGACGATGAACGTGACGGGCACGAGCTTGGTCGCGTCGACGGGCTTCGGCGGCGGACGGCGGAACAGCTTCGCCCAGACCCGCTTCAGCCCGTCCCACAGCGCCACGGCGATGTGCCCGCCGTCCAGCGGCAGCAGCGGGATGAGGTTGAAGACGAACAGCGCGATGTTGAGGGAGGCCAGCAGCGACAGGAAGCCGGCGACCCGGTTGAGGATCGGCGCCTCCGCGGCGGCGACCTCGCCCGACAGGCGCCCGGCCCCGACGATGCTGAGCGGTCCGTTCGGGTCGCGCTCCTGGCCCGTCACCAGGCTCACCCCGGTGTCCCAGACCTTTACCGGCAGCTGCCAGATGATGGCCGCGACCGCGCCGACGTTCTGCAGCGCCATCTGCGGACCGACCCAGATCGGCTGGCGCACGTACTCGACCACGGGTCCGACGCCGAGGAACCCCACCTCTTCCGTCGTCGTCGTGCCGTCGGCGGCCGTCGTCTCGGACTCGATGGTGGCGGGCGTGACGGTGAAGGATCGGTCGGCACCGTCGCGCTCGACGACGAACGTGAGCGCCTCGCCGGGCGACGAGCGGATGATCGCGGATGCCTCTGCGAAATCGGCGACCGGCTCGCCGTCGATGGACACGAGGGTGTCGCCGGGGAGGATGCCGGCCGTGGCGGCGGGAGCGGCGGGATCGGATGCCGTGCACTCGCTCGCGCTCGTGGCCGGCACGCACTCGGACAGGCGGGCGACCGTGGTCGTCGCCGTCTGCACGCCGATGCCGGTGAGCAGGATCGCGAACAGCACGATCGCGAAGAGCAGGTTCATCACCGGCCCGCCGAGCATCACGACGACGCGCTTCCAGACCGGAAGCCGGTAGAACACCCGGGTGTCGTCGCCGGCGTGGAGCGTCTCGTCGTTGGCGTCGCGGGCGTCCTGGACCATCGTGGCGAAGAACCCGCCTCCAGCGCGCCCGGCGCGGCTCTCGGCCTGCGGAGACGGAGGGTACATGCCCGCCATCGAGATGTAGCCGCCGAGCGGGACCGCCTTGACGCCGTACTCGGTCTCACCGATGCGCCGCGACCACAGCGTCGGGCCGAACCCGATCATGTACTGCCCCACGCGGACGCCGAACTTCTTCGCGGGCCAGAGGTGGCCCAGCTCGTGCAGGGCGATCGACACCGCCAGGCCCACGACCATGAGCACGACGCCGATGACGAACGCGAGGACTTCCACACGCTCACGGTACCCGCGTCAGGCTTTGAGTTGGGTGTGACCGTCGACCGCCGCCGGGGCGCCGTGCGGGCGCGAGACGGGCCGTATCCGTCCCGTAGGCTCGACGCGAGGAGGAGCCGTGACCCCACGCCACGTCCGCGCGCTGCGCGGGACCGCGGGCGCGTGGGTCGCGACGATCGTCGCCGCAGCCGCTCATACGCTCGGCGGCGGCGGAGCTCCGCCCGTCGCGCTGGTGGCGGCCACTGGGGTGCTGGCCGCCCCGTTCGCCGTGGCGATCGCGGGGCGGCGCCTGGCGATGTGGCGCGTGGCAGCCACGGTGCTCGCCGCCCAGGCGCTCTTCCACGTCTCGTTCGCCGTCACCGCCGGCACCGATCCGGCCGCGCTCCACGGACACCATGTCGCGCACCTCGGCGCCGACCTCAGCGCCCTCGTCCTCCCGGACGCCCCCATGCTGGTCGCCCATGCGATCGCGGGCGCCGTCACCGTGGCCGTGCTTCACGGCGGTGAGCGGGTGCTGCGGGCCCTGGGCCGCGGCATCCGCTCGGTGTTCTCGCGCGCCCGCGCCATCGCCCCGCGCGCGCCGATGCCCGCCCGGATCGGCATCGTCGTCTCGCGGCCTCGCCTCACGGTCGCCGTCGTACTGTCGGACGTCTCGCGACGCGGCCCACCCGCTCTCGTCACCGCGGCGCGCTGACCGCCGCACGTCGCCCGGACACGCGCCCGCGTGGACCGGTTCCTGTGCGTGCCCCTCCGAGCACGCGTCGATCGGCGCGCCCGACGACACGAGACGAAAGACGAAAGAACCGACATGGACAACACCTCCCGCCTTCCCCGCTCCCGCACCCTCACCGCCGCCCTGGGCCTCGCGGCCGGCCTCGCCGTGGTCGTGGGCGCGCCGCTCGCGGCCGCAGCCCACGTGCACGTGTCCCCCGATGCCGCCCCGGCCGGCGGAACCCGGACGCTCGCGTTCTCGTTCAGCCACGGCTGCGACGGCTCTGCCACGACCGCGCTCTCGATCGGCATCCCCGACGGGGTCGCCAACGCCACGCCGATCGTGCAGGGCGGCTGGACCATCTCGCGCGAGCCGGGCGCCGACGGCGTGCCGACGCACGTCGTGTTCACGAGCGACAGCCCCGTCGAGGACGGGCTCAAGGCCGCCGTCTCGATGGACGTCCTGTTCGCCGAGGACGCCGCCGGCACGACGCTCGCCTTTCCGGTGACCCAGACGTGCGTGGTCGGCGAGACCGCGTGGTCGCAGCTGGCCGAGGACGGCGAGGACCCGCACGACCTCGACGCGCCCGCGCCGCTGGTGATGGTGACGGATGCCGCAGACGCCGTCGACGGACACGCCCCGGGAACCGCGACCGCCGACGGCGACGGCGACGAGCACGCCGCGCATGACGCCGCGGCGGCCGACGCGGATGCCGCGGCATCCGGCACCTCCGCCGACCCGGCCGCCCGCTGGCTGGCAGCCGGCGGTCTGGCCGCGGGACTCGCCGCGCTCACCGTCGTGCTGGTGCGGCGCCGCCGGTCGTGACCGCGCCGGGCGCGTCCGCCGCAAGGCGGGCGCGCCCCCACCCCGCCCCCGCCTCGCGCCCGGGGTCGCGTGCGGAGGCCGGCCGCGGGGCGCCGTGCGAAGATGGATGCGCCATGCCGACCGACGCGCCCTCCAACCTGCCCCCGGTACTCCGCCCCGACGCGCCGCCGACCCATTCCCTCGCCGACCTCGCGGCGCTCCTGGGCACCGAGGTGCGCGGCGACGCCGACGGCGTGACGCTCACGGGCATCACCCTCGCGACGGCCGACCTCCGCCCCGGCGACGTGTTCGTCGCCGTGCAGGGCGTCAACCGTCACGGTGCCGAGTTCGCCGCGGTTGCCGCCGAGAGGGGCGCCGTCGCGGTCGTGACGGATGCCGCCGGCGCCGACGACGCCGCGTCGAGCGGCCTGCCCGTGATCGTGGTCGAGGACCCGCGTGCGCTGCTCGGCGAGCTGTCGGCGTGGGTGTACCGCACCGGCCGCGACGACCGGCTGCCGACGTTGTTCGGCACGACGGGCACCAACGGCAAGACGAGCGTGTCGCACCTGCTCGAGGGCATCCTCGGCCAGCTGGGCGTCACCACCGGCCTGTCGTCGACGGCCGAGCGTCACATCGCAGGACAGGTCGTCGTGTCGCGCCTGACCACCCCCGAGGCGTACGAGATGCACGCGCTCCTGGCGCTCATGCGCGAGCGCGGCGTCGAGGCCGTGGCCGTCGAGGTGAGCGCCCAGGCGCTGAGCCGGCGCCGCGTGGACGGGATCATGTTCGACGTCGCGGGCTTCACGAACCTCACCCACGATCACCTCGACGACTACGCCGACATGCGCGAGTACTTCGAGGCGAAGCTGCCGCTGTTCCGCCCCGACCGCGCGCGCCGCGCCGTCGTGTGCATCGACTCCGAGCCGGGCGCGGAGGTCGTCGCCCGCAGCGAGGTGCCGACGGTGACCGTCGGCACCCCGGACCTGGCGTCCGACGCGGCGACCGCGGCCGCCGCCGACTGGGTGGTCGAGATCCTCGACGAGCGCCCGGTGGGCACCGAGTTCCGCCTGACCGCGCGCGACGGGCGCACGCTGACGACGCTCGTCCCGGTGATCGGACGCCATATGGCCGCCAACGCCGGCCTCGCCATCGTGATGATCCTCGAGGGCGGCTACGCCTGGGAGCGTCTCGTCGCCGCTCTGGACGGCGGGCGCATCGAGGCCTATCTCCCCGGCCGCACGGAGCTCGTCTCGGGCGAGACGGGTCCGGCCGTCTACGTGGACTTCGGCCACTCCCCCGACGCGTTCGAGAAGACCCTCGCCGCGGTGCGGCGCGTGACGCCGGGCAAGGTCGTCATGCTCTTCGGCGCCGACGGCGACCGCGACGCCACCAAGCGCCATGACATGGGCCGCACCGGCGTCGAGGGCAGCGACATCCTCGTGATCACCGACCACCACCCCCGTCACGAGGACCCCGACTCGATCCGCGCCACCCTCATCGAGGGCGCGCGCCGCGCCCGCCCGGATGCCGAGATCCACGAGTACTCGCCCCCGGAGCGCGCGATCATCGAAGCCGTCGCGCTCGTCGGCGACGGGGACGCGATCCTGTGGGCCGGTCCCGGCCACCAGGACTACCGCGACATCCGCGGGGTCCGCACCCCGTACTCGGCGCGGGAGCTGGCCCGCCGAGCCCTCCGCGACGCCGGCTGGCCGGTGCCCGAGCCGCACTGGCCGGTGCCGTACCCGGACGCCGAGACGCCGGCATCCGATCCCCTCCGTCCGGCTTTCCCCACGGCCTGACCCCTCTGCCGCCCCACGAGGGCGAGCGCACGACCCGGTGCGGAGGAGTGCCGGGCGGCGACAGGGTCAGGATGCCGCGGCGATCGCCTCGTCGGCGGTGCGGCGGGCCCACGCCTCGGCCTCGGAGAGCGAGTCGCGGGTGAGGGCGTCGGGCGCCTCGTGCGCGTCGACCACGCGCGCGACGGTGTCGACGATGGCCAGGAAGGCGAGCCGGCCCTCGTGGAAGGCGTCGACCGCCTGCTCGTTCGCGGCGTTGAAGACCGCCGGATAGGTGCCGCCGGCGCGACCCACCTGCTTCGCGAGGCGGACGGCGGGGAAGGCGTCGTCGTCGAGCGGCTCGAACGTCCACGAGGCCGCCGTCGTCCAGTCCAGCGGGCGCCCGACCCCCGCGACGCGGTGGGGCCAGTCCAGACCGAGCGAGATGGGCAGCCTCATGTCGGGCGGGGATGCCTGGGCGATCGTGGACCCGTCGACGAACTCGACCATGGAGTGGACGATCGACTGCGGGTGGACCACCACGTCGATCTGGGCGTACGGGATGCCGAACAGCAGATGCGCCTCGATGACCTCGAGGCCCTTGTTCACGAGCGTGGCCGAGTTCGTCGTCACGACGCGTCCCATGTCCCACGTGGGGTGGGCGAGCGCCTCCGCCGGCGTCACGCTCTCAAGGGACGCGCGGCTACGACCTCGGAAAGGGCCGCCGGATGCCGTCAGCACGAGCCGACGCACCTCCTCGGGCTCGCCGGAGCGCAGCGCCTGCGCGATCGCGGAGTGCTCGGAGTCGACGGGGACGATCTGCCCCGGCCGGGCGAGGGCGGTGACGAGGTCGCCGCCGACGATGAGGGACTCCTTGTTGGCCAGAGCCAGGGTGCGTCCCGTCTCGAGCGCCGCGAGCGTGGGACCGAGGCCGACCGAGCCGGTGATGCCGTTGAGCACCACGTCCGCTTCCACGTCGCGGACGAGCTGCTCCGCCTCGGCGGCGCCCAGCGCGGTGTGCTCGACGTGGAACTCGTCGGCCTGGGCGGACAGCGCGGTCCTGTCGGAACCGGCTGCGAGACCGACCACCTCGAATCGCCGCGGGTTGGCCCGCACGACGTCGAGCGCCTGCGTGCCGATGGAGCCGGTCGAGCCGAGGATGAGGACGCGCCGCATCGGGCCAGCCTATCGACCGGCCGGACGCGGCCGGCGTCTACTGCTGGGCTGCGCGCTGGACGCCCAGGATGTCGATGACGAAAACCAAGGTCTCGCCGGTGAGGTCGGCGTCGTTGATCTCGCCCTCGCCGTAGCCGAAGGCCGGCGGGATGACCACGAGCACCTGCGAGCCGACGGCCTGACCCTCCAGCGCCTGCTGGAATCCCTCGACGACGCCGGTCGTCGCGAAGGCGGCGGGCTGTCCGCGCTCCCAGCTCGAGTCGAAGACCGTGCCGTCCGACCACTTCGCACCGCTGTACTGCACGAAGACGGTGTCGCCGGGCTCCACGACCGGGCCGTCGCCGGTCTTCAGCTCGTCCAGCTGCACCTCGGCGGGCGGCTCCGTGTCGGGGATGCTGACGGTCGGGGCGCCCTCTTCGGAGAACTCCACGGTCGGGAAGCCGTCGGCCGGCTCCTGCTCCTCGCCGCCGGCGGTCGTCGGAATGAGCTGGGTGGTCTCGGCGACGATCACCACAGGCGAGGCACCCTCGCCGAAGGCGCTGCCGGGAATGGACATCGCGACCGTCGACCCGAGCGGAGCGCACTCGAGAGCGGCGACGAACAGCGAGTAGTTCTGCGGGTCCAGGAGGATCGGGACCTCGCCGGAGTCGTCGGGCGACGAGTCGGAGGAGTCCTGCAGCAGCTCGCCGGTCGAGCCGTCGTACACCGAGTAGAAGCCGCTGACGAGCTCGCCGGCCGCGAGGTCGTCGTCCGAGCCCTCGGTCACGATGGTGCGCTCGATGTCCTCGAAGGCCAGCGAGTCCGGCACGGTGGCGGCGAGGTCGGCGCCGGAGCCGGTGACCTCGATCGCGTCCGAGTCGGCTCCCGACTGCGCATCGAGGAGGCACGTGGAGTCGGCGCTCGACGACGGCGACGGGGTCGTGTCGGGATCCCCCGAGCCCGAGCAACCGGCGAGCACGAGTGCCGACAGCGCGGCGGCGGACAGGGCGGCGAGCGGGCGAATGCGCACGGAGAGACCTCGAGTCGATGTAAGGGGAGCCTCCATCCTTTCGCATCTTTTCTCGGATCGCGCTGAGAACCGGTCATGCCGACGCCGGAATGCGACGGGGAGTACCCTCTACGGGTGACTTCCGACCTCGTACCAGGCACAGACGACAGGGCCGACGAGACGGCAGAAGCGCAGGACTCCGCACCGGGCGCCGTCCGTATGGGATCGACGTACGCGCTGGGCCGATCCATCATCACGCCGCTCGCCCGCCTCGCCTACCGCCCGCGTGTCGAGGGCAAGGGGAACGTCCCGAGGACCGGTCCGGTGATCTTCGCGAGCAACCACCTGTCGTTCATCGACTCCGTGGCGATCCCCGTCGCCGCCCCGCGGCCCGTGCACTTCCTCGCCAAGGCGAGCTACTTCGAGAAGCCGGCGTCCCGCTGGTTCTTCACCGCGATCGGCGCCATCCCGGTGCAGCGCGGTGCGGGGCAGGCCGCGCTGGACGCCCTCGATCAGCAGCGGGCCCTGCTCGAGGAGGGCAGCGCGGTCGCGCTGTACCCCGAGGGGACGCGCTCGCTCGACGGGCGCCTGTACAAGGGACGCACCGGCGTGGCCTTCCTCGCCCTGCAGACCGGAGCGCCCGTCGTGCCGGTGGGGCTCATCGGGACCGACAAGGTGATGCCCGTCGGCGCGAAGAAGCCCTCGATGAAGCACCGCGTGACGGTGAGGTTCGGCGAGCCGCTCGACCTCTCGCACCACGGTCCCGCGTCGTCGGGGCGGGCGCGACGCCTCGCCACCGACGAGATCATGGCCGCCATCCACGCGCTCTCCGGTCAGGAGCTCGCCCACGCCTACAACGAGGTTCCGGCCCAGAACCCGATCGAGCGCATCCGCCAGGTCCTCCCCCACGAGCGGCGCTGACCCTTCGCCGGCCGGCCGGTCGGCAGGATCGGGTCGCGGGCCGGATCAGCCCGCGTCGGCGACGACCACGGTGGGCTCGTGCCGCACCGGGAAGTTGACCGAGTTCGCGATGAAGCACCACTCGTTCGCCTGTGCGTGCGCGGCGGTCGCGGCATCCGTCATCGCGGCGTCCGCGACGGTCACGCGCGGGCGGAGCACGACCTCGCGGAACGCGCCGCCGCCGCGCCCGTCCTCCACCATGAGACCGGATGCCTCGTCCTCGTAGCCGACGACCACGACGCCCGCCTTCACGCACGCGTGCAGGTACGACAGGAGGTGGCACTCGCTGAGAGCCGCGAGGAGCAGGTCCTCGGGGTTCCAGCGGGCAGGGTCGCCGCGGAACGGCTTGTCGGCGGAGGCGGCGATGGCCGGCTTGCCGTCGATCTCGAGCGTGACGGACCGGTCGTAGTCGCGGTACCCGGAGGTTCCGGTGCCTCGATCACCCGTCCAGGTGGTCCGGACGGAGTATCGATGCTCGCCCCACATGTGCACAGTCTGTCATGCAGGACCATCGCGGGCGCGACGGTAGGCTGGCGGGGTGCCGCAGACCTTCGCCGCAGCCGACGCCGTCGAGCTCGCCGTCGTCGATCGCAGCGGTTTCATCGAATCACGCCACGCCGGGATCGCCGTCGTCCTCCGCGCCGACGGCACGATCGCCGAGAAGCTCGGCGATCCGTCGTCCCTCGTGCTGCCGCGATCGAGCCTGAAGCCGCTCCAGGCGCTCGCGTGCCTGTCGGCGGGCGCCCCGCTCGAGGGTGACCGGCTCGGCCTCGCCACGGCGAGCCACTCCGGAACGGACCGCCATGTCGCGGTGGTGCGTGAGATCCTCGCCGCCGCCGAGCTGAGCGAAGACGCCCTCGGCTGCCCTGCGGCGTGGCCCGGCGACACGGCCACGCGCGACGAGCTCGTGCGGGAGCTCGGCCGGCCGCAGCGGGTGCGCATGAACTGCTCGGGCAAGCACGCCACGATGCTCCTCACGAGCGTCGTCAACGGGTGGGATCCCGAGGGGTATCTGTCGCCCGCCCACCCGGTGCAGCAGCTCATCCGCGACACGATCGAGCGGCTCATCGGCGAGAAGGCCGCAGCGGTCGCCGTCGACGGGTGCGGCGCCCCCGTGTACGCGATGACGCTGTTCGGGCTCGCGCGGGCGATCCACCGCATCGGCAACTCGTCGACCACCTCCCCGTTCGCCCTGCACCGCAGCGCCGGCGCGCTCGTCGAGGCCGTGCGCGCGGCGCCGTGGACGATCGACGGCCCCGGCCGCCCCGACACGATCGTGATCGAGCGACTCGGCGTCTTCGCGAAGGGTGGTGCGGAGGGCGTCATGGTCATGGTCGCCCCCGACGGCACCACCGTCGCGCTGAAGATGCTCGACGGCAGCGGCCGCGCCGCCGCGGCGGTCGCGCTGCGGCTGCTCGAGCGGCACGGCGCACTCGCGTCGGCCGACGTCGCCGACGCGATGTCGAAGCTTCCGCTGACCGTCACCGGCGGCGGACAGGATGTCGGGGCCATCCGCCCCGCCTTCTAGAGGCGCTCCCACGAGGAGCCCGAGCGCTCCAACGGCGGAGCGGAAAGGATGACGCGATGAGGATCAGCGTCCCCACCGAGGTGAAGAACAACGAGTACCGGGTCGCCCTCACCCCCGCGGGCGTGCACGACCTGGTGGCGGCAGGCCATGAGGTCTTCGTGCAGCGCGGCGCGGGCGAGGGCTCGTCGATGCCCGACGCCGAGTACGAGGCCGCCGGCGCGGAGATGCTCGACGACGCCGCGGAGGTGTGGGCCCGCGCGGAGCTGCTGCTGAAGGTCAAGGAGCCGATCGCCGGCGAGTACGGCTACTTCCGCGACGACCTCGTGCTCTTCACGTACCTGCACCTGGCCGCTGACCGCCCGCTGACCGAGCGCCTCGTGGCCGACCGCGTCACGGCGATCGCCTACGAGACCGTGCAGCTTCCCGGCGGCGGGCTTCCCCTCCTCGCCCCGATGAGCGAGGTCGCCGGCCGGCTGGCTCCCATGGTCGGCGCCAACACGCTCATGCGCTCGGCGGGGGGCCTCGGCCTGCTGATGTCGGGGGTGCCCGGCACGCGTCCCGCGACCGTGACGGTGATCGGCGGCGGCGTCGCCGGCGCGAACGCCGCGGTGATCGCGGTCGGCATGGGTGCGGACGTCACCGTCTTCGACACCAACGTGCAGCGCCTGCGCTATCTCGACGACCACTTCCAGGGCCGGGTGAAGACCGCCGCCTCCAATCCCCTCGACCTGGACCGCGCGGTCGCTGCCTCGGATCTCGTCATCGGCTCGGTGCTGATCCCCGGCGCGAAGGCGCCCAAGCTCGTGACGAACGACATGGTCGCGCGCATGCGACCGGGTTCGGTGCTCGTGGACATCGCGGTCGACCAGGGCGGCTGCTTCGAGGACACGCACCCGACCACCCACGCCGACCCGACCTTCCCGGTCCACGGCAGCATCTTCTACTGCGTGGCCAACATGCCCGGCGCCGTGCCGAACACCTCGACGTCCGCGCTCACCAACGCGACGCTCCCCTACATCCGCCAGATCGCCCGACGCGGCTGGACGGAGGCGCTGCGAGCGGATGCCGCCCTCGCGGCCGGTCTCAACACCCACGGCGGGCGGGTCGCCAACGCCGGCGTTGCGACCGCGCACGGCTTCGAGGTCGCACCCCTGGAGGGCGTGCTCGTCTGACGCGCCTGCGGGCGGAGGATCCCCGGGTCGCCGACGCGCCCGGGGATCGTGCGTGCGGGGATCGTGCGTGGCATCCGAGGCCGGCGGGCTACGCCCGGCGGGCGCCGGTCCATGGCGCGCTCTGACGGTTCGGCGGGACGTCCGCGGCGGGCAGCACGATGCGGACGGGATCCGCGCCCGCGACGATGAGCCACGCCCGCGCCCGCCCCGGCTCGCAGTACGGGGGCACGCCGCGGAAGCCGGCCAGCACGCGCAGCTCGGCGGCGCAGGACGTGTCGACCACCAGCTCGTGGTCTCCGCGGACGTCCGCGAGCAGTCGCCAGTGCCGCTGCCAGTCGTCCGGCTCCCCCGCCACCACGACGGGCCCGTCCGCCACGCGCGCGGGCGCGGCGGCATACTCCTCGAGGCCGAGGACCGTCACGCCGCGCTGCTCCCACGCGGCGAGCGCCCGGCGCCCGGCCGGCGACCTGCGGGCCACGAGACCTGTCAGCCGGCCCTCCGGCGTCCACGTCGCGTCGGCAGCGGCGGGCGTCACCGGCGCCGCCGGTGCGAGCGCCAGCTGCACCGGGCGCCCGTCGAGGCGTCCGCGGCCGGCCGGCGCGGAAGGGTCGTGGGCCGCGGGGTCGCCTCCCGCGGCGGCGTGGTCGATGCGCGTCGCATAGGGAAGCACGATGCGGCGCGGAAACAGCTCTGCGATCCTGGACACGGCGCCCGTCACGCGGTGGGCGCCGGCGACGACGAGCACACCGCTGTCGCCGGATCGCCGCACGAAGAGCTCCACCCGCTCGAGGACGGCCTGCGCATGCTCGGGAGGGAAGCGCAGCGCCACCGCGTCGAGGTCGTCCAGGAGCACGATCGTCCCCGGCGCCGGAGGCTCCTCGGACAGTCTGGCCACGGCATCCCACATCCCCTCCAGCCCCGCGGGCACGCGCTCGACGGCGCCCGGCGCCTGCGCCTGGATGAGGTCCAGCGCATTCGAGACGCCGGACCCCGGTCCGCCGAGTACGAGGATCGCCCGATCGCCGGCGGCCACCGTGACGACCGGCTGCCGCTGCCGGTCGGGCTCGTCGGCGATTCCGAGCAGCACCCCACCGTGCGCCGCCGGATCCGCTGCAGCCCGGCTCGCCAGCTCGTCGAGCCCGACGACGCGAGGAAGCTCCGGCAGCCAGGGCCTGGACGGCGCGCTGGTGCCGCCCCGCCGCGACGCCGTCGCGACGTCCTGCGCACCCGACAGGGCGACCCGCACCGGCTGCGGAGCCGCGTCGCCGGCACGGCGCACGTAGGCGGTGCCGCGCCTCTCCGCACCGCCGGGCAGCATCGCCGCATCGTCAGTGCCGATCACGGCCCTGCTGTCGGCGGCGTCCGTCACGCGCAGGCTGATGCGCAGCGGGCAGTTGGCGAGCAGGTTGTCGCGGATCACCCCGGCGGCGCGCTGCGTGCCGAGGATGAGGTGGATCCCGAGCGCCCGGCCGCGCGCGGCGAGGTCGGCGAACAGACCGTGCAGCTCCGGCTGATCCGCGAGCAGCGCGGCGAACTCGTCGACGACGACGACCAGCCTCGGCAGGCGCACGCGCGGGTCGACGATGTCTCGCGCCCCTGCGGCGGCGATGGCTGCCTCGCGACGCCGGAGCTCGGCTCGCAGGCTCTCGATGGCGCGCCGCGCGCCCGAGCCGTCGAGGTCGGTGATCACGCCGGTGATGTGCGGAACGCCGGCGAGTCCGTCGAACGCCGTGCCGCCCTTGAAATCGGCGAGGAGGAAGGTCACCTCGTCGGCGGACCGCGTCGCGCACAGCGCCAGGATCCACGTGATGAGCAGCTCGCTCTTGCCTGCTCCGGTGACGCCGGCGACGACGGCGTGGGGGCCGTCGGCGACGAGATCGACGACCGCCGCGTCGCCGGCCGTCACTCCGATGACCGCGGGCAGCCCGCCCCCGATCGCCTCGGGCGTCGCGGGGAGCAGCGGCGACAGTGCGATCGGGCCGTCGTCCTCGCGCGTCATCCCGAGCGTGGCCTCGGCGCGCGCGGTGAGATCGGCGGCGATCTCCTCGGCCTGCAGGCGGGAGACGGCCTCGACGGCGAGCGTGACGACCTCGCCGCCGTATTCGAGGCGCGCGGAGGCGGGCGCGGTCACGGTGATCACCGCCTGGCAGCGCGGTGGCGGCGGATCGCCCGGACGACACCGTGCAAGGACGATGTCGGCGTGGGCGGGCACGAGCTCGCCGGGGCCGACGATGGCCAGGCCCGATCCGGAGGCCGCGGCGCGGTGCGGCAGCGTCTCCGCCCACTCCATGCCGCGGCCGAGGGGGCCGACGATGCGCACGTCACCGGGAGCGAGCGCAAGGCACAGCTGCAGGGCGAGCGCCCGCTGCACGGCGGCGCCGATCGTCTCGCCGCCGACGACGGCGACGCCGGCCTCGAGCGGCACGGTGATCGGCGCGCCGGCCACCCGCGCGGCGCGGCGGCGCAGCAGGGCGGCAGCCGGATCACCGTCGCCGCCGCTCACGCGCACCGCGCTCGCGCGCTCCCCCTCCCCGACGACGAGCGAGGCGATCCGCCCCGAACGCCACACGTCGCCGGGTCGCCGCAGGAGACGCGCCGCATCCGGATGCCGGGACCACAGCTGGGCGCGCTCGGTCTCGTGGCGGGCGGCCACCGCCGAGGACACCGCCTCGCGTGCGCGTGCCGCTTCGGCGCTCGCGCGTCTGCCGTCGCGCCGCGCCGCGCGGCGGGCGTCGGCGACGGCCGCCCCGGCGATGAGCGGGCCGAGGAGGGCGAACCAGAGCGAGTACACCGAGCCGGTCACGAGCCACAGCACGACGGCGCCCACGACCGGGACGACGGCGGCGACGACGGGGAGCGGCGGTCGGGCGGGCGGCGCCCAGGCCGCAGGGAGGGTCAGCGGCTCATCGTCGATCGCGAGGGGAGCCTCGGTGGCCGGAGAAGCGGGCGCGCGCATGCGCCCAGTCCACAGCGGCGGGGCTCGCCCGGCGTGACGCCCGCGCGGATCTGTGGATGCGGCGGGGTCACTCCCCCGCTGTGGAGGAGTCCCCGTCGTCGGCGCCGCCTGCGGCCGGCCGGCCGACGTCGAGCACGACGATCGTGATGTTGTCGCGCCCGCCGTTCTCCAGCGCTGCGTCGAGCATGGCCATCACGGCGTCACCCGGATCGGGGTTCTCGTCGAGGAAGTGGCGGATGCCGTAGTCGGTGAGCTCCTTCGTCAGCCCATCCGAGCAGATCACGAACCGGTCGCCCTCCAGGACGTCCAGGCGCACGTAGTCCGGCGTCACGCCGTCGCTCGGGCCGACGGCACGCGTGATGACGTTGCCGTACGGGTGGTTCTCGGCCTCTTCGGGACTCAGACGGCCTGCCGCGACGAGCTCCTGCACCACCGAGTGGTCCGTCGTGATCTGCACGATGGCCCCGTCGCGCACGAGGTACACGCGGGAGTCGCCGATGTTGAGGGTCACCCAGTGCGGCGCGTCGCCCGACGTGTCGAGGAAGACACCCGTGACCGTGGTGCCCGTGCCGTCGTCCGTGGCCTCGGGGTGGGACGCGATGTCCTTCACCGCCCGCGCGAGCGCCTTCTCGATGGTCTTGGGCGTGACGTTGCCGCTGCCGGCGACCGCCCGGAGCCGCTCGATCGTGCTCGCACTGGCGATCTCGCCGCCGACGTGCCCGCCCATCCCGTCGGCGACGACGAACAGCGGGTACTCCGCGAACACGGCGTCCTGGTTCACCTCGCGGCGGCGGCCGGTGTCGGTGACGGCCGCCCAAGCGAGCTCCAGCGCACCGCCCGGAACCGGAACGGTGAGCGACTGGGTGGATACCTCGGGCACGCCGTGTCCTCTTCGTCGCTGCCGCGGAAGCCCGTCGCCTCCGCGTCATCACATACTAGTCGGTTACTCGCGGGGGTCCTCGGACGCGGCGAGCGCCGCTACAATGATCCGCGCGCCGGCGCGGCGGCTCAGGCGGTGGCGGCGGCTCAGGCGGTGGCGGCGGCTCAGGCGGTGGCGGCGGGCGGCGGGAAGATCCCGTCGATCGCCTCGAGGTCCGCCGCCGTCGGCGTCCAGGCCGTCGCCGCCTCGGCGTTCGCGCGCACCTGCTCCGGGCTGGTGGCACCCGCGATCACGCTCGAGAGCCCCGGCCGGGCCAGCAGCCAGCCGAACGTCGCCTGCAGCATCGTGATGCCCCGCTCGTCGCAGAACGCCTGGAACGCCTCGAGCGCGTCCCACGGCGCGTCCCGGTAGAGGTGGGGCCGCTGCCGCATGATGCGGGAGTCGGCGGGCGCGGCATCCCTCGTGAACTTGCCCGTCAGCAGGCCGTTGTGCAGCGGGAAGTACGGCAGGAACCCGACGCCGTACCGCTCGACCGCCGGCAGCAGGTCGAGCTCCGCACCGCGCGCCAGCAGGCTGTAGTGGTTCTGGGCCGACACGAAGGGCACGCTGTGGCGCATGAGCGCGGTGAAGTGCGCCTCGGCGACCTGCCACCCCGCGAAGTTCGAGTGTCCGATGTAGCGCACCTTGCCCTCGCGCACGAGGTCGCCCAGCGCGTCGAGCGTCTCTTCGACGGGGGTGGCCGGGTCGGGCACGTGCAGCTGGTACAGGTCGATCCAGTCGGTCTGCAGCCGGGTGAGGGATGCCTCGACCGCGCGCCGCACGTACGAGCGCGACCCCTTCGACCCGGTCGTCGGGTAGCCCATGTCGCGCGTCTGCCCGAACTTGGTCGCGAGCGTGACCCGATCGCGCCGCCCCTTCAGCGCCTCTCCCATCAGCGTCTCAGAGAGCCCCGGCTCGCGCCCGTACATGTCCGCGGTGTCGAGGAAGGTCACACCCGCGTCGATCGCGGCGTCGAGCACGGCGCGCGTGCCGTCGAGGGTCTCGGTCCGGGTCCCCTCGCGGCCGAAGTTGTTGCAGCCCAGTCCGACGGCGGAGACGAGGAGACCGGACGCGCCCATGCGGCGCAGCGGAACAGTGGAGGTCATTCCTCCACGTTAGCCGCGGGTCGGCGGCCCGCCGGAAGACGCGACAGCCCCTCGCCGGATCGGCGAGGGGCTGTCGGAGCGGTCGTCGCTACGGCTTCGCGGGAGCCGGCGGCTCCGGGGCCGGCGGCTCCGTGGCGGGAGGCTCCGTGGCGGGAGGCTCCGCCGCGGGCGAGGTCGCCCCAGGCTCGGCGGCGGGCGGAGTGGCCGGCGCGGCCGGAGCTGCGGGCGGCGGCGCGTAGCCTGCCGGCGGCGCCGGCGGCGCAGCGGACGCGGTCGGCGCGGGCGGAGGTGCCGAGTATCCCGCGGGCGGCTCGTACGCCGCTGGGGCGGCGCCGTATCCGGGTGCTGTGGCGGGGTTCGCCGGGTAGCCGCCCGCCGGGGTCTGCGCGGGAACGCCGCTCCACACCGTCTTGTCGGCGAGGAAGCTCCCCGCCCAGGGCGCGGCCGGGATCGCGGTGTTCCAGCGCGAGCGGTCGAACGCGTTGATGCCCAGCCAGACGATCGCGAGGAAGAAGTACAGGATGAGCCAGACGGCTTCCTTCTGCAGCTTCAGCCCCACGCGCCACGCGGCGAGGAGCGTGTACAGGAAGGCGGCGAGGCCGATGAGCGAGCCGAGCACCGGCACCCAGCCGAGCACGATCCCGCCACCCCACAGGATCAGCAGCCACCACGGGTTGAGGTCGCCGAGCTTGACGAAGATCAGGGTGTTGTAGACGGGCACCCAGGCGCGCCAGCGCCCCTGCACCCCTGCCTTGTCGAAGATCTTCATGAGGAACCAGGAGCCGATGACGTAGCCGGCGATGGCGATCAGGAAGAGGAAGGGGGCGATGATGAGCCAGGCGAGGAGCGCCCCGGCGCCGCCGTCGTTGTAGTCCATGGTGGAGCGACCTCCGAGAGAGTCGATTCGGGTCGCATCGCGACGCGACGCGACCGCGGAGCCCCTGCTCCGCTGGACACATGCTATCGACGCTCTCAGCGAACTGTCAGCATTGACGCCACGATCCGGGGGATGGCCCGGCCGCCCGGCGGTGGATAGCCTGAGCAGAACTCGATCCGAAGGACCGTCATGACAGACCAGAACCCGTCCGCTCCCACGCCGCCGCCGCTTCCTCCGCAGTCCGCCGCAGAGGCCGCGCGCGCGACCGACCCCGACGACACCGGTGTCCCCCGCGTCGGCGGCGACGCCGGCGACGTCAGCCGCGGGTTCTTCTCCGCGCTGTTCGACCTGTCGTTCCGGACCTTCATCACGCGCCGCCTCGCGAGCGTGTTCTACTTCGTCGGTCTCATCGCGATCGGCATCGGGTTCATCGTGTACTTCGCCGGCGGGATCATCAACGCGATCTCGGTGATGTGGCTCAACGTCGGCGCGGGGGTCACGGGACTGATCGCCACCATCATCGTGGTGCCGGTGCTGACGTTCCTCTCGATCATCCTGCTCAGGTTCGTCATCGAGGCGGTCGTCGCCCTCATCGCGATCGCGGAGAACACCGAGCGCACGGCGCAGCACACGCGGCGCTGAGGCCTCGACCGGTTCAGCGATCGGTCGGCGAGCCGGGCGCAGGGGCGAAGAGCTCGAGCTCGCCCTCACCGCCCTCGTGCACGCGCAGACCGGATGATTCCGCCCACCGGAGGAACGCGGCCGGGGACGAGATGCGGGGACGCTCCTGGGCGAGCCGCCGCACGAGAGCGCCCTTGGCGTGCTTGTTGAAGTGATTGAGCGCCCGCACCGCGCCGTCGCCGCCTTCGCTCACGACACGCACGTACCGCGACGCGACGCCGGCCGGCACCGGGCCGAGGGCGGCGTAGGCCTCCGAGCGCAGGTCGAGCACGAAGCGGGGCGCGAGGTCGGCGATCGCGGCGGTCGTCGCCTCGGCCCAGAGGCGCCGCAGCGGAGGAAGGCCGGGCAGGGACGCGCCGGCGCCGAGCCGGTAGGCCGGAATGGGGTCGAGCGCCCACACCGGGCCCAGTGGCGCGGAGTGGATCATGACATGGGCACCCAGCCAGCGACGAGCCGTCGCAGGGAGGGATGCCGCGTCCAGCGCGTCGAAGAGGACGCCCGTGTAGCGGTCGACCGCGGCCATGGTCGACGCGTCGCGCACCGCGGCGTTCACGGCGACCTCGCCGCGCTGGCGGGGACCGAGCTTGAGCACGCGGGCGGACTCCTCCTCGTCCGCAGCCAGGGCGACGAGGGCGGAGAGGACGGCCTCGCGCAGCGGGGCGAGCTGGGCGAGCGCCAGCCCGCCCGGGTCCAGCCGCGCGCCCGCGCCACCGGGACGCTTCGTCTCGGACGGCGGCAGGAGGATCAGCATGGTGCTCCGGAGCGGATCGATGGGCGGGGCGGGAACACGACTCGGCCGGCCCCCGCGGGGGCCGGCCGAGTGCGTGTACAGCGGGTGATCAGGAGATCAGGGCGGCGTTTCCGGCCACGATCGTCAGATCGTCGCCCTCCATCGACAGGAAGCCGTCCTGCGCGTTGGCGATGATCTTCGTGCCGGAGGTCTGCGTGATGCGCACCTGACCCTCGGCGAGGATCGCGAGCACCGGCTCGTGCCCGGTCATGAAGCCGATCTCGCCCTCGACGGTCTTGGCGACGACGAGCGACGCCTCACCCGACCAGACCTCCGCGTCGGCGGAGACCAGGCTCACCTTGAGCGGCATGTCAGCCGTTCTCCTTCTGGATGCGAGCCCACGCCTCTTCGACGTCCGAGATCCCGCCGACGTTGAAGAAGGCCTGCTCGGCGACGTGGTCGAAGTCGCCCTTGACGATCGCGTCGAACGACTCGATGGTCTCCTTGATCGGGACGGTCGACCCCTCGACACCGGTGAACTTCTTCGCCATGTAGGTGTTCTGCGAGAGGAACTGCTGGATGCGGCGCGCGCGGGCGACGACGATCTTGTCCTCTTCCGAGAGCTCGTCGACACCGAGGATCGCGATGATCTCCTGCAGCTCCTTGTTCTTCTGGAGGATCTGCTTCACGGCGGTGGCCACGCGGTAGTGGTCCTCACCGATGTACCGCGGGTCGAGGATGCGGCTCGTCGACGACAGCGGGTCGACCGCGGGGTACAGGCCCTTGGACGCGATCTCGCGCGAGAGCTCGGTGGTCGCATCGAGGTGGGCGAACGTGGTCGCCGGCGCCGGGTCGGTGTAGTCGTCGGCGGGCACGTAGATCGCCTGCAGCGAGGTGATCGAGTGGCCGCGCGTCGAGGTGATGCGCTCCTGCAGGATGCCCATCTCGTCGGCCAGGTTCGGCTGGTAGCCCACCGCGGACGGCATGCGGCCGAGCAGCGTCGACACCTCGGAGCCCGCCTGCGTGAAGCGGAAGATGTTGTCGATGAAGAGCAGCACGTCCTGCTTCTGGACGTCGCGGAAGTACTCCGCCATCGTCAGGGCCGAGAGGGCCACGCGCAGACGGGTCCCCGGCGGCTCGTCCATCTGGCCGAACACGAGGGCGGTCTTGTCGAAGACGCCCGCCTCCTCCATCTCGCCGATGAGGTCGTTGCCCTCACGGGTGCGCTCGCCGACGCCTGCGAATACCGACACGCCGCCGTGGTCCTGCGCGACGCGCTGGATCATCTCCTGGATGAGGACGGTCTTGCCGACGCCCGCACCGCCGAAGAGGCCGATCTTGCCACCCTGCACGTACGGGGTGAGGAGGTCGATGACCTTGATGCCGGTCTCGAACATCTCGGTCTTCGACTCGAGCTGGTCGAACGACGGCGCCTGACGGTGGATGCCCCAGCGCTCGGTGACCTCGATGGTCTCACCGGGTGCGGCGTTGAGGACGTCGCCGGTGACGTTGAACACCTTGCCCTTGGTGACGTCGCCGACGGGCACCGTGATGGGGCCGCCGGTGTTGCGCACCTCCTGGCCGCGGACCATGCCGTCGGTCGGCTTCAGGGAGATGGCGCGCACGAGGTCGTCGCCGAGGTGCTGGGCGACCTCGAGCGTGATCTCGGTGGACTCGCCGTCGATCGTGATGGTGGTCTTCAGCGCGTTGTAGATGTCGGGGATCGAGTCGTGCGGGAACTCGATGTCGACGACCGGGCCGGTGACGCGCGCGACGCGTCCGACCGCGGTCGCGGTCTTCTCAGCGGTGAGGCTCATGGCTTCTTCTCTTTCGTGTGGTCTATTTGCCCGACGCCAGGGCGTCGGCGCCGCCGACGATCTCGGCGATCTGCTGCGTGATCTCGGCCTGGCGCGCGTTGTTGCGCAGGCGGGTGTAGTCGGTGATGAGCTTGTCGGCGTTGTCGCTGGCCGACTTCATCGCCTTCTGGGTCGCGGCGTGCTTCGCGGCCGACGACTGGAGGAGGGCGTTGAAGACGCGGCTCTGGATGTACACCGGCAGGAGCGCGTCCAGGACGGTCGCGGCATCCGGCTCGAACTCGTACAGCGGGTAGACCTGCGCCGACGACGACTCCTCGGCCTCGACGACCTCCAGCGGAAGCAGGCGCACCGTCTCGGGCGTCTGCGTCATCATGCTGACGAAGCGGTTGTAGACGAGGTGGATCTCGTCCACCCCGTTCTCTTCGCCACCGCGGTCGTACGCGTCCAGCAGTGTGGCGGCGATCTCCTCGGCCGTCGAGAAGTGCGGCGTGTCGGTGTCACCCGTCCACTCGGCCGCGGCCTCCATCCGCCGGAACTGGAAGTAGCCGACGGCCTTGCGGCCGACGAGGTAGAACACCGGCTCGCGGCCCTCCTCGCGCAGCAGCTGCGCCAGCTCGAGGCCCTCGCGGAGGATCTGCGAGTTGAACGCGCCGGCGAGGCCGCGGTCGGACGAGAAGATCACCACCGCGGAGCGGCGGATCGTCTCGCGTTCGACGGTCAGCGGGTGGTCGACGTTGGAGTGCGTCGCCACGGCGGAGACGGCCCGCGTCACGGCACGCGCGAACGGCGACGATGCGCGCACACGCGCCATCGCCTTCTGGATGCGCGAAGCCGCGATGAGTTCCATCGCCTTCGTGATCTTCTTGGTCGTCTGAGCAGAGCTGATCTTCTGCTTGTAGACCCGGAGTTGTGCGCCCATGGTTTATGCCCAGGCCCGCCTCAGCGGCGGCCCTTGACGATCTTCTCCTGGTTCACGTCCTCGGCCTGCGCCGCCGCGACCTCTTCGTGGCCGGGCTTGCCGATGGCCTGGCCCTTGCCTGCCTGGAACTCCAGGATGAACTCGTCGGTCTTCTTCGCGAGCTCGGCGACGGTGTCGTCGTCCAGGACGTTGGTCTCGCGCAGCGTGTCGAGGATCGACGTGTTGCGACGGAGGTAGTCCAGCAGTTCGCGCTCGAAGGACAGCACGTCCTCGACCTCGATCGAGTCCAGCTTGCCGTTGGTGCCCGCCCAGATCGAGACGACCTGCTCCTCGACCGGGTACGGCGAGTACTGCGGCTGCTTGAGCAGCTCGGTCAGACGCGCGCCTCGGGCGAGCTGACGACGCGAGGCCGCGTCGAGGTCGGACGCGAACATCGCGAACGCCTCGAGCGAGCGGTACTGCGCGAGCTCCAGCTTGAGCGTTCCGGAGACCTTCTTGATCGACTTCACCTGGGCGTCGCCACCGACGCGCGACACCGAGATGCCGACGTCCACCGCGGGACGCTGGTTGGCGTTGAAGAGGTCGGACTGCAGGAAGATCTGGCCGTCGGTGATCGAGATCACGTTCGTCGGGATGTACGCCGAGACGTCGTTCGCCTTCGTCTCGATGATCGGAAGACCGGTCATCGAGCCGGCGCCGAGCTCATCGGAGAGCTTCGCGCAGCGCTCGAGCAGACGCGAGTGCAGGTAGAAGACGTCACCGGGGTACGCCTCGCGGCCCGGCGGGCGGCGGAGCAGGAGCGACACGGCGCGGTAGGCCTCGGCCTGCTTGGACAGGTCGTCGAAGATGATCAGGACGTGCTTGCCCTCGTACATCCAGTGCTGGCCGATGGCCGAGCCGGTGTAGGGGGCGAGGTACTTGAAGCCGGCGGGGTCCGAGGCGGGAGCCGCGACGATCGTCGTGTACTCCATGGCCCCGGCGTCCTCGAGGGCGCCCTTCACGGCGGCGATCGTCGAGCCCTTCTGGCCGATCGCGACGTAGATGCAGCGGACCTGCTTGCTGACGTCGCCCGACTCCCAGTTGGACTTCTGGTTGATGATCGTGTCGATCGCGATGGCCGTCTTGCCCGTCTGGCGGTCCCCGATGATGAGCTGGCGCTGTCCGCGGCCGACGGGGATCATCGCGTCGATCGCCTTGATGCCGGTCTGGAGGGGCTCGTGCACCGACTTGCGCTGCATGACGCCGGGCGCCTGGAGCTCGAGGGCACGACGGCCGACGGTCGCGACCTCGCCGAGACCGTCGATGGGGTTGCCGAGCGGGTCGACCACGCGGCCGAGGTAGCCGTCGCCGACGGCGACCGACAGCACCTCGCCGGTGCGCGTCACCTGGGTCCCGGCCTCGATGCCGGCGAAGTCGCCGAGCACGACGACACCGATCTCGTGCTCGTCGAGGTTGAGGGCGAGGCCCTGGGTGCCGTCCTGGAACGTCACGAGCTCGTTCGCCATGACGCCCGGCAGGCCCTCGACGTGCGCGATGCCGTCGGCGGCGTCGATGACGGTGCCGACCTCGGTGGCCGCGCCGCCCGTGGGCTCATAGGCGGCGACGAAGTCCTTCAGCGCGTCACGGATGACATCGGGGCTGATAGTGAGATCTGCCATTGTTTTCCTTCGTTCATGGGGCCGCGGCCCCGAAATCTCCACCCTCGGGCGGGAAGTCTGTGTCAGCCTGCGAGCCGCTGACGGAGGTCGGCCAGACGCGACGACACGCTGGCGTCGATCACGTCGTCGGCGATCTGCACGCGCAGGCCGCCCACCACGCCCGGGTCGACGATGGTGTTCAGCGCTACGCGCTTGCCGTAGCGCTTCGTCAGCGCTGCGACGAGGCGCTCGCTCTGGGCGGCGCTCAGCGGCGCCGCCGCCACGACGGTGGCGACGGTGCGTCCGCGCTGGTCGGCGACGAGCTTCATCGCACGCGACAGCAGCTGGCGCACCCGCCGCTCGCGCGGCTGCCGGACGAGGGACGACACGATGAGCGTCGCCGCCTCGCTCGCGCGCCCCGTGAACAGCGTCTCGATGAGCGCGCCCTTCGACGTCGAGTCACCCAGGCGGCTGCCGAGAGCGAGCTCGAGCTCCGCGTTGTCGGCGACGGTGCGCGAGAAGGCGAACAGCTCGCCCTCGATGTCGGAGTTCGCGTCGGCGACGGCCGTCGCCCGCACCGCGAGCTCTTCGATCCCCTCGACCAGGTCGTCGGACGACGACCAGCGCTGCGCGACCACGGTCGCCAGCAGCGACGCGGTCGTGGGCTTCACGGTCGGTCCGAAGACGGCGAGGACGACGTTGCGGCGGGCCTCGGCAGGCGCCGCCGAGTCGGCGAGCGCGCCGCTCAGCTGCGACGAGTCGCCCACGGTGCGCGCCGCGGCGAACAGCTCGCGGGCGACGTCGAGGTCGACGTCGGCGGCGGCGTCCAGCGCCGCCGTCGTCGCCGCAACGGCCTGAGTGGTCGCGCTGCCCATTACGCCTTGGCCCCTTCGGACTCCTCGAGCTCGGCGAGGAAGCGATCGACGACGGCCTGAGCCTTCGCGTCGTCGGACAGCGTCTCGCCGATCACGCCGCCGGCGAGGTCGAGGGCGAGCGTGCCCACCTCGCTGCGCAGCGACACGAGCGCCGACTGGCGCTCCGCCTCGATCTGAGCGTGGGCGGTCGAGGTGAGACGGGCGGCCTCGGAGGCAGCGGTCTCCTTCGCCTCGGCGAGGATCTTCTTGCCGTCCTCACGGGCGGCGTCGCGGATCTCACCGGCTTCCTTGCGGGCGTCGGCGAGCTGGGCGGTGTACTCCTCGAGCGCCGCCTCGGCCTTGCGCTGGGCCTCGTCGGCCTTCGCGATGTTGCCTTCGATCGCCGCCGAGCGCTCGTCGAGCATCTTCTTCATCCGCGGAAGCGCGATCTTCCAGAAGAGGAAGAGGATGATGACGAAGCAGACCGACGACCAGATGATGTCGTACCAGGCGGGGATGAGGGGGTTATGGGTCTCCCCCTCCTCCGCGGCGTACGCGACAAGAGCGTGCAGCATCCTGTCTCCTTAGGACTGAGATTCGGCGATCAGACGAAGATGAAGTAGGTCGCGATGCCGATGAAGGCGAGCGCCTCGGTGAAGGCGATACCGATCCACATGAGCACCTGCAGGCGGCCGGCGAGCTCGGGCTGGCGAGCCACGCCCTCGATCGTCTTGCCGACGACGATGCCCACGCCGATGGCCGGGCCGATCGCAGCGAGGCCGTAGCCCATCGTCGCGACGTTGCCGGTGACCTGTGCGAGAACCGTAGTTGCGTCCACGGGGGTTTTTCCTTTCGGTTGTGGGCGGCCCTGTGTCGTTCTGGACGGAGGGGCCGACCCGCTTAGTGCTCTTCCGCGACCGCGAGCTGGATGTAGACCGCGGTGAGGAGAGCGAAGACGTACGCCTGGAGGACCGCCACCAGGATTTCGAACAGCGTGAAGACGAAGCCGAAGGCGAGGCTGCCGGCGCCGAGCGCCGTCCACCAGCCGCCGAGGTCGACGACGAAGAACTGCGTGGCTGCGAAGAACAGCACCAGCAGAAGGTGGCCGACCATCATGTTCATGAGGAGTCGGAGCGTCAGCGTCACGGGGCGGATGATGAACGTCGAGATGAGCTCGATCGGCGTGACGATGATGTAGATCGGCCACGGCACACCCGACGGGAAGAGCGAGTTCTTGAAGAAGTTCTTCGGGCTCTTCTTGATGCCGGCGTAGATGAAGGTGACGTAGCTCACGACCGCGAGCGTCAGCGGCACCGCGATGATGCTCGTTCCGGCGATGTTCAGGAACGGGATGATGCCCGTTATGTTCATGAACAGCACCATGAAGAAGATCGTGGTGAGGATCGGCAGGAAGCGCTGGGCGTCCTTCTTGCCCAGGAGGTCTTCGCCGATGTTGACGCGGACGAAGTCCAGGCCCATCTCGACGAGGCTCTGGAACCGACCGGGGACGACGCGCATGCGGCGCGTGCCGAGCCAGAAGATCAGGACGATCGCGATGGTCGCGAGGAACTGGATCAGGTGGATCCGGTGGACCGGGATGATGCCGAACGCGGTGAAGAGGATCTCGGGGAAGAACTCTTCGATCGACGGCCCGTGGAACTCCGGGGGCGCGTCAGCGGCAAGGGGGGCGATCAGGGTCGCAGCTTGAGTAAACAGCGCAGGCTCCAGCTTCGGGGCATCGGTGAAGGACCGTTGCGACGATGGTCGGTGAGCGTCACTCCGCAGGCGTTCACAACAGGGTGGGCGGGCGGGCGCTCGTTCAGCCTATCAAACTTGAGAGGTCCCTGAATCCGCCCGCGAGGCGTCACGCGGCGGTGCCCGGCCCGTCGGTGCGCTCCCCCGCGTCGGGGTCGGTCGGGAGCTCGACGTCGCTCGCGTGCGGCACGCGCATGCGCATGAGCACGACGACGTCGATGAGGAGCGAGGCGAGCACGCTCGCCACCAGCGCGAGGAAGAACACCGGTCCGACGATCCACGGCTGGTCCCGCAGCACGAACAGCGCGACGAGGAACACGACGAACTTCAGGATCCAGCCGCCGAGCACGATCCCGAAGAAGATCGGCACGTACAGCGCGTCGCCGAACCAGCGGTTGGCGATGAGGATGCTCGCGGCGGTGATGGCGAGGAAGACGGCCGCGATGAGGACGCCGGCCAGGGCGCTCCACAGTCCGTCCACTCCCGCCACGAGGTAGCCGACGAGGCCGCCCACCACGAGGAGTGCGGCGGTGACGGTTCCCGACCACACCAGGACGGTGCGCAGGATCGGGGTGCTGGAGATGGGGGTGGAGCTCATCGGGCGTCCTCCTGTGCGGGCGCGGGATCGTGCAGGGCGGTGGATGGGGTGGCCTCGATCGCGTGGGCGACACGTCGATGCGACGGCAGCAGGGTCACGATCAGGCAGGCGGCGATGCCGACGACGCCGTACGCCACGCCGAGGAGGTAGTCGCCCGGCCACTCCAGCGTCGTGCCGATGTACATCAGCAGCACCGCGAGGCTCACCAGCGCGGTCCAGGCGTAGAAGATGAGCACGGCGTCGCGGTCGGAGTGGCCCATGTCGAGCATGCGGTGGTGCAGGTGGCGGCGATCGGGTGAGAACGGCGACTTGCCCTTGCTCATCCGACGGACCACCGCCAGTCCGAAGTCGAGCAGGGGCAGCAGCACGACGACGACCGGCAGCAGGATCGGGATGAACGCACCGAGGAGCTGCGAGCGGCCGAACTCGTCGTTGTCGGCGACCATCGCCGGGTTGATGTTGCCGGTGATCGCGATCGCCGACGAGGCCATCAGCAGGCCGAGCATGAGCGCCCCGGCATCCCCCATGAACAGCCGCGCGGGACTCCAGTTCATCGGCAGGAACCCGATGCACACGCCGATCAGCACGGCGGCGATGAAGGACGCGAGGTTGAAGTAGGTGCTCGCCCCGATGTCGCGCACCATCATGTACGAGTACGCGAAGAACACCACGTTGGCGATGAGGCAGACGCCCGCGACGAGGCCGTCCAGGCCGTCGATGAAGTTCACGGCGTTCATCACGACGACGATCGAGAAGACGGTCAGTGTGAAGCTGGCCCAGCTCGAGATCGTCATGCCGCCGAGCGGCAGCGTGTAGATCTGCAGCTGGCCGAACCAGGCGATGAGGCCCGCCGCGAGGAACTGCGCGCCGAGCTTGATCATCCAATCGAGGTCCCACACGTCGTCGAGGACGCCGATCACCACGATGAGGGCCGTCGCGCCCAGCAGCGCGTACACCTGCTCGGGCTCGGTCCAGATGATGGCGAAGAACGGATGCTGCGACGACACCGCGAACGCCGCGAGCACGCCGATGAACATGGCGATGCCGCCGAGGCGCGGCGTCGGGGTCTTGTGGACGTCGCGCTCGCGGATCCCCGGATACAGCTCGTACTTCAGGCTCAGCCGCCAGACCGCCCACGACAGGACGAACGTGATGGCCGCCGTGAGGAGGATGGTGAAGACGTACTGCTTCACGAGCTGCCGGGGACGCTCTGGGCGTCGGCATCCGTCACGCCTGCGGCCGTCGGCCCCGCCTCGCCGCCGGACGGCTCGGCCTCGGCGTCGGGCTCCGCTTCCCGGCCGGACGGCTCGGGGTCCGCACCCGGGTCGGCCTCGAGGAGGTCGCCCAGCACCTCGCGCAGCTGTTCGCGGCTGACCGCGCCCTCGCGGAGCACGCGCACCAGCGGCTCCTCGCCGCCGACGAGGCTCGTGGCGTCGACGATGGTGGACGGCACGCCGTCGCGCGACGGTCCGTCGCCGAGGTACACGGCAACGCTGTCCTTCAGCATCTCCTCCGCGTCCTCGGCCGTGATGCCCGCCGCCATGCCCGTGAGGTTCGCGCTGGAGACCGCCAGCGGGCCGGTCTCCTCGAGGAGCTCCAGGGCGATGCGGTGCGCGGGCATCCGCACGGCGACGGTGCCCCGGGTCTCGCCGAGATCCCATGACAGCGACGGCTGGGCCGGCAGCACGATCGTGAGGCCACCGGGCCAGAACGAATCGATCAGGCGCTCGACGGGCTCGGGCACGTCGGCGACGAGGGCACGGAGCGTGGTGACGCCGGCCACGAGCACGGGCGGCGGCGACTGGCGCCCGCGGCCCTTGGCGGCGAGCAGTCGGGCGACGGCCTGGTGGTCGAAGGCGTCGGCGGCCACACCGTAGACGGTGTCGGTGGGGATGACGACGAGCTCGCCGCGGCCGATGGCCTGGCGCGCCCTGCGCATGCCGGCGAGCAGCTGGGCCTCGTCGCGGCAGTCGAAGATGGGGGACATGTCGCCGGACAGTTTAGTCGGGGCGCGGCTGTGCGTTCACGGCGTCGCTGGATGCTCCGTCCGCGGGGCGGTGCCGACGGTGTCAGGGGCGCAGCGCGGTGGTGGCGCGATCGCGCATCGTGAGGTCGGGGTGCGTCGCCGCCGCGCGCCATCCGTCGGCCGCGAGGAGCTCGCGGATCGCCTGCCCCTGCCACTCGCCGTGCTCGATGATGATCATCCCCCCGGGATGCGCGAGGCGCAGACCCACGCCGCTCAGCACGCGCACGACGTCCAGGCCGTCCTCGCCGCCGTAGAGCGCGGCGGGCGGGTCGAAGAACCGCACCTCCGGGTCGCGCGGGATCGCGGCATCCGGCACGTACGGAGGGTTGGAGGCGACCACCGAGACCGTGCCGTCGAGCTCGGGGAACGCGTGCGCGAGGTCGATGAAGGCCAGCCGCGCGTTGTCGGCGCCGACCATCGCGAAGTTCTCCTTCGTCCACAGGAACGCCTCCACCGAGTTCTCGGCCGCGAAGACCCGCGCGTGCGGCACCTCGGTCGCCATCGCCAGCGCGATCGCGCCGCTTCCGGTGCCGAGATCCACCGCGATCGGGGACTCGGATGCCGCGGCCCGGAGCGCGTCGATCGCCAGCTGCGCGACGAGCTCGGTCTCGGGGCGGGGCACGAAGACGCCCGGCCCCACGCGGAGCTCCAGATGGCGGAAGGGCGCCGTCCCGGTGATGTGCTGCAGCGGCTCGCGGGTGGCGCGCCGGGTCACCAGCTCCTCGAGGCGCTCGGCGTCGGCCGCGGCGATGCGGTCGCCGCGGATCGCGGACGCCTGCACTCCCCCTCGCCCGAGCCCCAGGACGAAGGCCGCCAGCAGCTCGGCGTCGACCGCGGGGTCGGCGATGCCCGCGGCGCCCAGGCGCGCCGCGGCGTGCGCGATCGCGGCGGCCAGGGCGGGTGGTTCTTCGGGGGGAGACATGACCGCACCACCCTACGCCCCGGAGGGTAGCGCGCCGCCGCCACCTCCCTGTCACAGAAGGACTCACATGGATGCCGTCCCCCTAGGCTGGTGCTGATCAGCCGTGAACCCGCGAAAGGCCCCGACATGACCGGCATCCATCCCGACATCACCTCCGCTTTCGGCAACACTCCGCTCGTCCGGCTGAACCGCGTCGCGGAAGGCGTCGGCGGCAACGTGCTGGCCAAGCTGGAGTTCTACAACCCCGCCTCGAGCGTCAAGGATCGCCTCGGCATCGCGATCGTCGATGCGGCGGAGGCGTCGGGCGAGCTCGAGCCGGGCGGCACGATCGTCGAGGCGACCAGCGGCAACACCGGCATCGCCCTCGCGATGGTGGGTGCGGCCCGCGGCTACCGCGTGGTGCTGGCCATGCCCTCCTCCATGTCGATCGAGCGCCGCCTGCTGCTGAAGGCATACGGCGCGGAGCTCGTCCTCACCGACCCCGCCGGCGGCATGAAGGGCGCCATCGCCAAGGCCGAGGAGCTCGTCACGGAGCTGCCGGGCGCCATCCTCGCCCGCCAGTTCGAGAACCAGGCCAACGTCGAGATCCACCGCAAGACGACCGCGGAGGAGATCCTCCGCGACACCGACGGCAAGGTCGACTACTTCGTCGCCGGCATCGGCACGGGCGGCACGATCACCGGTGTCGGCCAGGTCCTCAAGGAGCGCGTGCCCGACGCCAAGGTGGTCGCCGTCGAGCCGGCCGACTCGCCGCTGCTGACCAAGGGCACCCCCGGTCCGCACAAGATCCAGGGCATCGGCCCGAACTTCGTCCCGGCGATCCTCGACCGGGGCGTGATCGACGAGGTCATCGACGTCGAGTTCCCCGACGCCATCTCGACGGCTCGCGCGGTCGGCACCCAGGACGGCATCCTCGTGGGCATCTCCTCCGGCGCCGCCATCTGGGCGGCGCTCCAGGTCGCGGCGCGGCCCGAGGCCGCGGGCAAGAACATCGTCGTCATCGTGCCGTCCTTCGGTGAGCGCTACCTGTCGACTGCGCTCTACGAGGATCTGCGCGAAGATTGATCCGTCACGACGGCGCGACGGCGAACCGATCTGATCGGCCGCCGCCGCGCCGTCGTCGTGTGGACCCCGACGAGAGAGGGAGCTTCGTGCCCGGCATCCATCCCGACATCACGACCGCGTTCGGTCAGACCCCGCTGGTGCGCCTCAACGCGCTGACGGAGGGGCTCGGCGCGGAGGTGCTCGCCAAACTCGAGTTCTACAATCCGGGCTCGTCCGTGAAGGACCGGCTGGGCTATGCCCTCGTGGCTGCGGCCGAGGAGGCCGGTGAGCTGCAGCCGGGCGGCACGATCGTCGAGTCCACCAGCGGCAACACCGGCATCGCGCTGGCCCTCATCGGCGCCGCGCGCGGGTACCGGGTGATCCTCACCATGCCCGCCTCGATGTCGAAGGAACGGCGCACGCTGCTCAAGGCATACGGCGCCGAACTGGTCCTCACCGACCCGTACAAGGGCATGACCGAGGCCGTCGACGTCGCCCGGCGGATCGTCGCCGAGACGCCGGGAGCGATCCTCGCCAGGCAGTTCGAGCACGAGGCCAACGCCGCGATCCACCGCAGGACCACCGCCGAGGAGATCTGGAACGACACCCACGGCAGCGTGGACTGGTTCGTCGCCGGATCCGGGACCGGCGGCACCATCACGGGCGTCGGGCAGGTGCTGAAGGAGCGCAACCCCGACGTGAGGATCGCGCTCGTCGAGCCCAAGGACTCCCCCGTCCTCACGGAGGGCCGCGCGGGCGGGCACCGCATCCAGGGCATCGGCCCCAACTTCGTGCCCGACGTGCTGGACCGGTCGGTGGTCGACGAGATCTTCGACGTCGAGTTCGACGACGCGATCCGCGTCGCGCGCGAGCTGGCCACGCGCGAGGGCATCCTCGGCGGCATGTCGGCGGGCGCCGCCGTGTGGGCGGCCCTGCAGATCGCCGCGCGCCCGGAGGCCGCGGGGAAGCGCATCGTCGTCATCGTCCCCGACTCGGGCGAGCGGTACCTGTCCACGGCGCTGTACGAGCATCTGCGCGAACCGGAGGGTGAGAAGAGATGACCGACGAACGCATCGGATTCCTGGCGCGCGTGCGCGAAGACGTCGCCGCCGCGAAGCTGCGCGACCCGGCGGCGCGCAGCGGCCTCGAGATCGCCCTGCTCTACCCCGGGCTCCACGCGATCTGGGCCCACCGCGTGTGGCATGCGCTCTGGGTGCGCGACGCGCGGTTCGTGGCCCGCGCGGGCTCGCAGGTGACGCGCTGGCTCACCGGCATCGAGATCCACCCGGGCGCCACGATCGGGCGCCGCTTCTTCATCGACCACGGCATGGGCGTCGTGGTCGGCGAGACCGCCGAGGTGGGTGACGACGTCATGCTGTACCACGGGGTCACGCTCGGCGGGCGTCAGCGCGAGGGCGGCAAGCGTCACCCCACGCTGGGCGACGGCGTCGCCGTCGGGGCCGGCGCGAAGATCCTCGGACCTGTCGTCATCGGCGAGGGCTCCGTCGTCGGCGCGAACGCCGTCGTCACGAAGGACGCCCCCGCCGACAGCGTCCTGGTGGGCGTACCCGCCAAGCCGCGCGCCCGCCGCGTCGGCGAGGAGACGCGCGCCCTGCTGACCACGCCCGAGTACCACATCTGACACGGGTCCCGCCGGACGCGGGGCGTCAGGACCGCGCGCGGTCCTGCACCTTGCGCCGGATGAACAGCGGCGGCAGCAGCCAGGACGCGAGAGCCGTCACGAGCCAGACGATGAGCGTCCCGATGATCCACGCGACGGGCCCGTCGATCCCGATCCCCGCCTGCGGGATCAGCACGGCGATCAGCAGCGCGACGAATGTCGACAGCAGGCCGATGCCGCCGATGAGGGCGTTCGCGTGGCGCCGGGTGATCTTCAGCAGCCACGGCGCGAGGACGCTCTGCAGCACCGCGAAGATGACGACGGCGAGCAGGATGCCCCACCAGTCGTCCCAGTGCAGCGTGAAGCCGTCGAGGATGAGGTCGGCCGCGATGAGTCCCAGCGCTGCCGAGACGAGGAAGATCAGCGCGCGGATGAGGAGCGTGAGCACGCTCGAAGCCTAGCGCCGCGGCATCCGTCCCCCTCGCGAAGCGCCAGTCCGGACGGGAGCGTCAGAGGCGGGGGCGTCAGGCGTCGGCGCCGAGGGCGGCCAGGCGCGCCTCTTCGTCGGCCTGGATCGCGGACTCGATGATCGGCTCGAGGGCGCCGTCCATCACCTGGTCGAGGTTGTAGGCCTTGTAGCCGGTGCGGTGATCGGCGATGCGGTTCTCGGGGAAGTTGTACGTGCGGATGCGCTCCGAACGGTCCATACCGCGGATCTGCGACCTGCGGGCGTCGGATGCCGCCGCCTCGAGCTCCTCCTGCTGCCGGGCGAGCAGGCGCGCGCGGAGGACGCGCATGCCGGCCTCGCGGTTCTGCAGCTGCGACTTCTCGTTCTGCATCGAGACGACGATTCCGGTCGGCACGTGCGTGATGCGCACCGCGGAGTCCGTCGTGTTCACGGACTGCCCGCCGGGGCCGGACGAGCGGAAGACGTCGATCTTCAGCTCGTTCGGATCGATGTGGATCTCCTCGGGCTCGTCGACCTCGGGGAACACCAGCACACCCGTGGTCGACGTGTGGATCCGCCCCTGCGACTCGGTCGCCGGCACGCGCTGCACGCGGTGGACGCCGCCCTCGTACTTCAAGTGCGCCCACACCCCCTGCGCCGGGTCGGACGAGGAGCCCTTGATCGCGACCTGGACGTCCTTGTAGCCGCCGAGGTCGGACTCGTTGCGCTCGAGGAGCTCGGTCTTCCAGCCCTTGGAGGCGGCGTACTGCAGGTACATGCGCAGCAGGTCCGCCGCGAACAAGGCCGACTCGGCGCCGCCCTCGCCCTGCTTGATCTCCATGATCACGTCGCGGGCGTCGTCGGGGTCACGCGGAATGAGCAGGCGCCGCAGGCGCTCCTGCGTCTCGGCGAGCCTCGCCTCCAGCGCCGGCACCTCTTCGGCGAAGGCCTCGTCGTCGCGCGCGAGCTCGCGGGCGGCATCCAGATCATCGGATGCCGCCAGCCAGTCCTCGTGCGCCTTGACGATGCGCGACAGCTCGGCGTAGCGCCGGTTGACCCGCTTGGCGCGCGCCGCATCGGCGTGCACCGCGGGGTCGGAGAGCTCCTCCTGCACCGCGCGGTGCTCGTCGATCAGCGCCCGCACGGAATCGAACATCGCGGGTTCGACCATGGGGGATCAGCGGATGCTGTTGTCGTCCGCGTGGCTGCGTCCGCCGCTGTGACCGGTGGTGGGAGCCGGGATCGACTTCTGCATCTGCACCAGGAACTCGACGTTGGACTGCGTCTCCTTGAGCTTGCCGAGCACGACCTCGAGGGCCTGCTGGGGCTCGAGGCCGGCCAGCGCGCGGCGGAGCTTCCAGGTGATCTTCACCTCGTCGGGCGACAGCAGCATCTCCTCGCGGCGGGTGCTCGACGCGTTGACGTCGACCGCCGGGAAGATCCGCTTGTCGGCGAGCTGGCGGTTCAGGCGCAGCTCGCTGTTGCCGGTGCCCTTGAACTCCTCGAAGATCACGTCGTCCATCTTGGAGCCGGTCTCCACGAGCGCCGTGGCGAGGATGGTGAGCGACCCGCCGTTCTCGATGTTGCGCGCAGCGCCGAAGAAGCGCTTGGGCGGGTACAGCGCCGACGCGTCGACGCCGCCGGTGAGCACGCGGCCCGAGGTGGGCGCCGAGATGTTGTAGGCGCGGCCGAGGCGGGTGATCGAGTCGAGCAGCACGACGACGTCGCGACCGAGCTCGACCAGGCGCTTGGCGCGCTCGATCGCGAGCTCGGCGACCGTGGTGTGGTCCTCGGCAGGACGGTCGAAGGTCGAGGCGATGACCTCGCCCTTCACCGTGCGCTGCATGTCGGTGACCTCTTCGGGGCGCTCGTCGACGAGCACGACCATCAGGTGCACCTCGGGGTTGTTGATCGCGATCGCGTTGGCGATCTGCTGCAGCACGATCGTCTTGCCGGCCTTGGGCGGCGCGACGATGAGGCCGCGCTGCCCCTTGCCGATCGGGGCGACGAGGTCGATGATGCGCTGCGTCAGCTTCTCGGGCGCGGTCTCGAGGCGCAGGCGCTCCTGCGGGTAAAGCGGGGTGAGCTTGCCGAACTCGACGCGCGTGGCGGCGTCGTCGACCGACAGGCCGTTGATCGCGTCGACCTTGACCAGCGCGTTGTACTTCTGACGACTGGACTGCTCGCCCTCGCGCGGCTGCTTGATCGCGCCGACGACGGCGTCGCCCTTGCGCAGGTTGTACTTCTTCACCTGGCCCAGCGACACGTAGACGTCGCTGGTCCCGGGCAGGTAGCCCGTGGTGCGGACGAAGGCGTAGTTGTCGAGCACGTCGAGGATGCCGGCGATCGGGATGAGGACGTCGTCCTCGCCGATCTCGGTGTCGAACTCGTCGCCCGTGGTCTGCGCGCCGCGGCGCTTGTTGCGCTGGCGACCGCGCCCGTTGCCCTGGGCCGGCTGCTCCTCGTCGGCGGGCTCGGCCTTCGCGGGCTCCGCCGCGGGCTTCGCATTCTGGCTCTGGCCGCCGCCCTGGGCGTTCTGAGCACCGCCCTGGGCGTTCTGACCGCCGTCGGCGTTCTGGCCGCCCTGGTCCTTGGCGCCGTTGCGGCTGCGGCTGCGGCTGCGGCTCCGGCTGCGGCTGCGCGACGTCGTCTGCTCGCCCTCGCCCTCGGTCGCCTGCTCGCCCGCGTCGGCGGCCTGCTCGCCCGCGTCGGCGGACGCCGTCTCGGCGGCGGGCGCGTCAGCGGGGGCGGATGCCTCGGCGGCGGATGCCTCGTCGGCGCCCTGGTCGCCGGCGGCCGGCGCAGCCTCGGTCGACGTCGCCTGGGCGGGCGCGTCGGCCGCGTCGGCGGACGCATCCGCCGCGGGCTCGGTCGGCGGCGGCACGTCGGTGCTCTTCGCCCGGCGCGGCGCGCGCTTGCGCGGCGCCTTCGCGGGGGCGGCCGGCGGCTCTTCGGCGGCCGGGGCCTCGGCGGCGGAGGCGTCCGCCGCGGCTGCCTCGGCGACGGCCTCATCGGCGATGACGTCGGCGACCTCGGCTTCGATGACGGCCTCCACGGCGACGGCATCGGCGACGAGCGCCTCGGCGACCGCTTCCTCGGCGACGGCCTCGGCGGCCTCGGCGGCGATGGGGTCGCCGGACTCGGCGACCGCCACGGCCTCGGCGACAGCCGCTTCGGCGACGGCCTCAGCCTCGACGGCCTCTTCGACCGCCTCTTCGGCGACGGCGTCGGCCTCGACGGCCTCGGCCACGGCCTCTTCGGCGACGGCCTCGGCGGCGGTGCTCTCGGTGCCCTCGACCGCGTCGGTCTGGACGGCGTCGGCGTTCTCGACGGCCTCAGGCGCTTCCGCGCGCTCGTCGGCCGGAACGTCGGCGTGGATCTCGGAGATGGACTCCACGAGTTCTCCCTTGTGAAAACGAACAGGTTATGCACGATCGCACGGCGCAGGGGTGGTGACTGTCTGTCTCACGCAGTTGTCACGCCTGCCGAGACACCCGCCGACGGGGTGAGGGACCGCGAGGGTACTCAGCGGACGTCGGCAGGTCAGAATGCCGTGCGGTGGTTTCGCAGATTTGCGACGGAGGCCAGATTCACGTATTACGTGGAACCCTCCGCGTACTCCCTCACTGTACCACCCTTGAAGTCGACGGCGAGCATGAGGGCCTCCCACGGAGTGTCGGTGACCGCCGCAGCCAGGGACGCCGCCTCCAGGCGGCGCCCGGGTCCGTCTGCGAGCACGAGCACGCTGGGTCCGGCGCCGGAGACGACCGCGGCGAACCCTGCCGCCCGCAGTGCGCGCACGAGACCGTCGGTCTCGGGCATCGCGCTGGCACGGTAGTTCTGGTGGAGCTTGTCCTCGGTGGCGGCCTGCAGCAGCTCCGGGCTCTGGGTGAGCGCCGCGATCAGCAGCGCGGAGCGCGACACGTTGAACACGGCGTCCTCGCGCGGCACCTGCTTGGGCTGGAGGCTGCGCGCAAGAGACGTCGACATGGTGAACTCGGGCACGAAGACCAGCGGCGAGACGCCGCGGTGGACGAGCAGCTTCTTGTGCTGCGGGCCGTCCTCGTCGACCCACGCGATGGTCAGCCCGCCGAAGAGCGCCGGGGCGACGTTGTCGGGGTGCCCCTCGAGCTCGGTGGCGAGGCGGAGCAGCGCGTCGGGACCGAGCTCGACGTCACCCTCCAGCAGTCCCTTGGCCGCGAGCAGGCCCGACACGACCGCGGCGCCCGACGAGCCCAGGCCCCGCCCGTGCGGGATCACGTTCCTGGCGTGAAGGCGCAGTCCCGGCATCCGCCGTCCCACCGCCTCATAGGCGTACGCGATCGCGCGCACGACGAGGTGCGACGCGTCGCGCGGCACGTCGGCCGCGCCCGCGCCCTCCACCTCGATCTCGAGCTCGCCCTCCGGCAGCGCGGTGACGTCGAGCTCGTCGTACACGCTCAGCGCGAGGCCGAGCGTGTCGAACCCGGGCCCGAGGTTGGCGCTCGTGGCCGGAACGCGGACCACGACACGCCGGCCGGGAGCGGGCACGACGGCTGCGTTCACGCGGTCGCCGCCGCAGGGGCGAGGTCGAGGACGGATGCCACCTCCGACGTCGTCGCGTCGACCACCGTCGGCTCGACCTCGGAGCCGTCGGCGTTGCGCAGCGCCCAGTGCGGGTCCTTCAGGCCGTGGCCGGTCACCGTGAGCACCACGCGCGCGCCCTGCGGGACGACACCGGCCTCGACGCGGTCCAGGAGGCCGGCGACGCTGATCGCGGACGCCGGCTCGACGAAGATGCCCACCTCACCGGAGAGGAGCTTCTGCGCCGCCAGGATGCGGTCGTCGTCGATGGCCCCGAACCAGCCGTCGGTCGCCGCGCGCGCCTCGAGCGCGAGGTCCCACGACGCCGGGTTGCCGATGCGGATGGCGCTGGCGACCGTCTCGGGGTTCTTGACGACCTCGCCGCGCACGAGCGGCGCGGAGCCTTCGGCCTGGAAGCCGAACATGCGGGGCACGCGGGTGGACACGCCGGCCGCGGCCTCCTCGGTGTAGCCGCGCGTGTAGGCGGTGTAGTTGCCGGCGTTGCCGACCGGGATGAAGTGGAAGTCGGGAGCGTCGCCGAGCTGCTCGACGATCTCGTACGCGGCGGTCTTCTGGCCGTCGATGCGGTCGGGGTTGACCGAGTTGACCAGGTGCACCGGGTAGTTGTCGGCGAGCTCCCGCGCGATCTCGAGGCAGTCGTCGAAGTTGCCGCGGATCTGGATGAGGCGCCCGTTGTGCGCCACGGCCTGGCTGAGCTTGCCCATCGCGATCTTGCCCTCGGGCACGAGGACGGCCGCCGTGATGCCGGCGTGCGCGGCGTACGCGGCCGCCGAGGCCGACGTGTTGCCCGTGGACGCGCAGATGACGGCCTTCGCGCCGTGCTCGATCGCGCGCGAGACGGCGACCGTCATGCCGCGGTCCTTGAACGAGCCGGTCGGGTTCATGCCCTCGAACTTCACCCACACGTCGGTGCCGGTGCGGCGCGAGAGCGCCGGGGCCGGGAGCAGCGGCGTGCCGCCCTCCCCGAGGGTGACGACGGTGGAGGCATCCGTGACGCCCAGTCGATCTGCGTACTCGCGGAGGACTCCGCGCCAAACATGTGCCATGTCAGTTCTCCTTCAGAAGCCTTCAGTTGCCTTCGACGCGCAGCACCGAGACGACGCGCTCCACGACGCCGCTCGCGGCGAGGCGCGCGACGGTGTCGCTGAGGTCCTGCTCGCGCGCCTTGTGCGTGCCGATCACCAGGCGCGCCACACCGGGCTCGCCCGCGTCGTCCTGCGACCCGGACTGCCCCGAGCCTGTCGCGGCGCCCTCTTCGACGACGGTCTGCTCCACGGTCGCGATCGACACGCGCCCGTCGCTCAGGATTCCCGCCACCGTCGCCAGCACGCCGGGTTCGTCGTCGACCTCGAGCGTGATCTGGTAGCTCGTGGTCACGCGGCCGACGGGGACGATCGGCAGGTTCGCCAGCGTCGACTCGCCCACGCCGACACCGCCGGCGATGTGGCGGCGTGCCGCCGAGACGACGTCGCCGAGCACGGCCGATGCGGTCTGCACGCCGCCGGCCCCGGCGCCGTAGAACATGAGGTTGCCGGCGGCCTCCGCCTGCACGAAGACCGCGTTGTTGGCGCCGTGGACGCTGGCGAGGGGGTGCGCGCGGTCGATGAGCGCGGGATACACGCGCACCGAGATGGCCTCGCCGGATGCCTCGCTCAGCCGCTCGCACACGGCCAGCAGCTTGATGACGTAGCCGGCGTGGCGCGCGGCATCCATCATCGACTTGTCGATCGAGGTGATGCCCTCGCGGTGGACCGCGTCGAGCGGGACGGTGGTGTGGAACGCGAGGCTCGCGAGGATCGCGGCCTTCTGCGCGGCGTCGTAGCCCTCGACGTCGGCGGTGGGGTCGGCCTCCGCGTAGCCGAGGCGCTGGGCGTCGGCGAGCACGTCGGCGAATTCCGCGCCCTCGGTGTCCATGCGGTCGAGGATGTAGTTCGTGGTGCCGTTGACGATCCCCATGATGCGCTGCACGCGGTCGCCCGCCAGCGAGTCCCGCAGCGGGCGGATGATGGGGATGGCGCCCGCGGCGGCCGCCTCGTAGTAGACCTCGGCACCGACCTGATCGGCGGCGTCGAAGATCTCGGGACCGTGCGTGGCGAGCAGCGCCTTGTTGGCGGTCACGACGTCGGCACCCGAGTTGATCGCGTGCAGCAGGTACGCCCGCGCCGGCTCGATGCCCCCCATGAGCTCGATCACGATGTCGGACCCCACGATGAGCGACTCGGCGTCGGTGGTGAAGAGGTCCTTGGGAAGGTCCACGTCGCGCTTGGCGTCGACGTCGCGCACCGCGATGCCGACCAGTTCCAGCCGCGCTCCCGCCCGGTCGGCGAGCTCGTCGGCGTGCTGGCGCAGCAGCGACGCGACCTGCGAGCCGACGGCTCCGGCTCCCAGGAGTGCGACGCGGAGGCGGCGGTAGTCGGTCATGCGGTCCCTTCCATCGGTGCGCCCTCGAGGGGGCGCCCAGCTTCGAGCACGGGCGTCGCGAGGCCCGCGTCGCGGGCGAGCAGGTCGTCGACCGTCTCGCCGCGCACGATGACGCGCGCCTCTCCCCCGCGCAGCGCCACGACCGGCGGGCGGGGGACGTAGTTGTAGTTGCTGGCGAGCGAGAAGCAGTAGGCACCGGTGGCCGGCACCGCCAGCAGATCGCCGGCGGCGACGTCGGCCGGAAGGTACTCGGCGTCCACGACGATGTCGCCCGACTCGCAGTGCTTGCCGACGACCCGCGCGAGCGCCGGCTCGGCCTCGCTCGTGCGCGAGGCGATGCGCGCCGAGAACTGCGCCCCGTACAGGGCGGGACGCGCGTTGTCGCTCATGCCTCCGTCGACGCTGACGTAGAGCCGCGCGTCGCCGCTCTCGAGGGCGACCGGCTTCGTCGTGCCGACCTCGTACAGTGTGACCCCGGCGCGGCCGACGATGGCCCGGCCCGGCTCGAAGGCGAGGTTCGGCATCGGGATGCCGCGCTCCTCGCACTCGCGCGCCACGGCCTCGGCGATGCCCAGGGCCAGCACCTCGATGGGCGTCGGGTCGTCGACCGACGTGTAGGCGATGCCGAAGCCGCCGCCGAGGTTGAGCACGGGCAGCTCGCCGCCCTGACGCAGCTGGGCGTGCAGCTCGACGATGCGGCCGGCCGACTCCTCGAAGCCGGCGGTGCCGAAGATCTGCGAGCCGATGTGGCAGTGCAGTCCCACGAACTCCAGGCCGGGCAGCTCGCGGATGCGCGCGACGGCCGCCGGGGCGTCCTCGAGGGTGAAGCCGAACTTCTGGTCCTCGTGGGCCGTGGCCAGGAAGTCGTGCGTCTCGGCGTGCACGCCGCTGTTGACCCGGACCAGCACGGACTGCGTGCCGCCGCGGCGCTCGACGATCGCCGCGAGCCGCTCGATCTCGATGAGACTGTCGATGACGATCGACCCGATGCCGACCTCGACCGCGCGCTCGAGCTCGGCGACCGACTTGTTGTTGCCGTGGAAGCCGAGACGCGCGGGATCGGCCCCCGCCGCGAGCGCCACGGCCAGCTCGCCGCCGGTGCACACGTCGACCGCGAGCCCCTCCTCGGTGACCCACCGCACCACCTCGGTGCTGAGGAACGCCTTGCCGGCGTAGTAGACCCGCGCCTGCACGCCGTGCAGCGCCGCCGCGGCGCGGAACGCGTCGAGCGTCCGCCGCGCGGTGGCGCGCACCTCGTCCTCGTCCAGGACGTACAGGGGCGTTCCGAAGCGCTCGCGGAGCGTCGTGGCGGGGATGCCGCCGAGAGACAGGATTCCCGCATCGTCGCGGCGGGCCGCCGCGGGCCACACGGCGGGCGCAAGGCCGTTCGCATCGGCGGGCGGATGGAGCCAGGCCGGAGCGACGGTGCGGGTGTGCGGGTCGGCGGACACGGTGGACCAATCGGTGGGGGCTTCGACGCTGTGGCCGTCCGGGCGACCGGGTGCGGCGCGAATGCCGGGCCGGCGGAGTCACGCCCCTGGCAGTGCTAGCAGTCTAGGGCACGTGGCTGCGGGCCCCCGCGCCGTGTGACGCCCGGCGTCTCAGGCGCAGGTGCCGTTCTCCTGCAGCGCGGGGTCGGAGGCGATGCCGCCGTCGATGTCGAAGCCGGCCACGAGCGTCTCGCCCTCGACGGCGACCGACGTCAGGGTCACCCCGGCGGGGAGGTACTCCGCGACGCAGACGTCCCAGTCGCGCAGCACCCCGTCGGCGATGCGGCCGAAGCGGTCCTGGAGCTCCTCGGCCGACACCTCCGCACCGCCGACCTGGAGGGACGCGGGGGTCAGCACGAGATCGCCCTCGGCGGCGGACGGGGTGAGTGCGGCGCCGACGGCGACCGTCGCGCCGAAGATCGTCAGGTCCGTGGTCGCCGTGATGTCGGGGGCCGCGAGCCCGAGGCTGTCGGCCGGGAACCCCTCGACATCGGACATGAGCGTCCTCAGCTGCTGCTCGTCGAGCACCAGCGTGCCCTCGGCGCCGGCGATGTCGCCGCTGCCGCGCACGGGCACGCCCTGCGCGACCACCGACATGTCCCCCTCGACGCTGCCCAGCACCACGTCCTGCGACGAGATGGTGAGCTCGGTCAGCGTCCCCGCGATGAGCTGCGGCAGCACCGGCTCGACGAGGACGACGTCGATCGGCTGGTCGTCGGGCAGCGCGAGCTGCGTGCGCACCTGGTCGCGCACCACGCCGACCACGATCTGCCGGGCGATGAGCTCGGCGGCGAACCAGGCGGCCACCGCGAGCAGTGCGACGATGGCGAAGCCGACGAACCAGGGCCAGGACCCGCGCCGGCGCCGGGGCGACGCGGACGCCGCCGACCGCTCCGGGAGGGGCTCGGTGGGCCGCGTGTCCGCTGAGCTCATCGCTACATCCGCTCGGGCGCGCCGACGCCGAGGAGGTCGAGGCCGTTGCGCAGCACCTGTCCGGTGGCGTCGTTGAGCCACAGGCGCGTGCGGTGCACCGGCTCGACGGGCTCATCGCCGAGCGGGATGACGCGGCAGTTGTCGTACCAGCGGTGGTACAGGCCGGCCAGCTCCTCCAGGTAGCGGGCGACGCGGTGCGGCTCGCGCACCTCGGCGGCGAACGCGACGATGCGCGGGAACTCCTGCAGCGCCCCCAGGAGCGCCGACTCGGTCTCGTGCGTGAGCAGCTCGGGAGCGAACTCGGAGCGGTCGACGCCCGAGCCGTGCGCGTTGCGGCCGACGTTGTGCGTGCGGGCGTGCGCGTACTGCACGTAGAAGACCGGGTTGTCGTTGGTGCGCTTGCGCAGGATCTCGGGGTCGAGGGTCAGCGGCGAGTCGGCGGGGTAGCGCGCCAGCGAGTACCGCAGCGCGTCGGTGCCGATCCAGTCGCGCAGGTCGTCGAGCTCGATGATGTTGCCCGCCCGCTTGGACAGCCGCGCGCCGTTGACCGACACGAGCTGCCCGATGAGCACCTCGATGTCCTTGTCGGGGTCGTCGCCGGCGGCGCCCGCGAGCGCCTTCAGGCGGTGGACGTAGCCGTGATGGTCGGCGCCCAGCAGGTAGATCTTGTGCGCGAAGCCGCGGTCGCCCTTGTTGAGGTAGTACGCCGCGTCGGCGGCGAAGTAGGTGTACTCGCCGTTGGAGCGGCGGATGACGCGATCCTTGTCGTCGCCGAAGTCGGTGGTGCGGACCCACACCGCTCCGTCCTCGTCGAACACGTGCCCCTGCTCGCGAAGGCGGTCGACCGCCTCGTCGACGAGGCTCGGCTCGCCGTTGGGGCCCTTGGCGTGCAGCGTGCGCTCGCTGAAGAACACGTCGAAGTGGACGTTGAACCTCTCCAGCGAGACCTGGAGGTCGCCCAGCTGGAAGTCGTACGCGCGATCGCGGGCCACGCGGAGCTGCTCGTCCTCGGGCAGCGACAGCAGCTCGGGCTCCGCGGCGAGCACGCGCCGTGCGAGGTCGTCGATGTACGAGCCCGGGTAGCCGTCCTCGGGCGTGGGCTCGCCCTTCACGGCCGCGAGCACCGAGCGCCCGAACCGCTCCATCTGCGCGCCGGCGTCGTTGACGTAGAACTCGCGGACCAGCGTCGCGCCGCTGGCGAGCAGCAGCCGCGCCATCGAGTCGCCCAGTGCGGCCCAGCGGGTGTGGCCGATGTGCATCGGCCCGGTCGGGTTCGCGCTCACGAACTCGAGGTTGATCGTGTTGCCGCGCTGCGACTCGTTCGTGCCGAACGCCGCGCCGGCCTCGACGATCGTCCTGGCGAGGGCGCCGGCGGCCGCGGCATCCAGCCGGATGTTGATGAACCCGGGACCGGCCACCTCGACGCCCGCGACACCCTCGACCTCGGCGAGGCCACGGGCGATGTCGGCGGCGAACTCGCGCGGGTTCGCACCCACGGCCTTCGCGAGCTTGAGCGCCGCGTTGGACGCCCAGTCGCCGTGGTCGCGGTTCTTCGGCCGCTCCAGCGGCAGGTCGGCGGCGGTGAGCCCAGCCGCCGCACCGGGGCGTCGGGCCTCCGCCAGCGGAGCGACGACGGCGAGCAGAGCGGCGGAGAGGGCTTCGGGGTTCATAACCGGATCATTCTAGTTGGGCCGGTGGCGGCCCCCGTTCGGCGCGGCACCGCCGTCGGCAAGGCCGTCGGCGGGCCGGGCTCTCAGGAGATCTGCACGAGCGCGCCGAAGTCGTCGGAGGCGGGATCCGCCGCCTCGGGGAGGGCATCGGGAAGCGTGTCCAGTCCCTCCAGCGTCGCCGCCTCGGGCACCACCCAGGCGTCGACGCGCAGGCGCTCGAGCCCCACGTAGCCGCCGTGGTAGCTGAGGAACGCGCAGTCCGCGGCGTCGCGTCCGGTGGCGATGCGCACCAGCGACCTGCGGTTCGCGAGCCTCGTCGCGTCGATCACGTACCAGGCGCCGTCGAGATAGGCCTCCGCCACGGCGTGGAAGTCCATCGGGCGCAGCCCCGGCGCGTAGCAGGCGGCGTAGCGGGCCGGCATGTCCATCGCCCGCAGCAGGGCGATCACGACGTGCGCGTAGTCCCGGCACACGCCCTGCCCCGTCATGAGCGTGGTCACGGCGCTGTCGGTGCCGTGACTGAGGCCGGGCGTGTACGTGGTGCTGGACGCGACGAACTCGGACACCGCCGCGATGAGGTCGTGACCCGAGAGGCCCTTGAACTGACGGCGCGCCTGCTGGAAAACCTCGTCGGACTGCGCGTACCGGCTGGGGCGCAGGTACGTGATGGCCTCGAGGTCGCTCGTCCGGCTCGACGCGGCCTGACCTTCGACGGTCGCCTCGTAGCGGATCTCGAGCCGTCCGGGCTCGCCCGTGAGGCGGTGCAGCCGGCTTCCGGACTGGTCGACGATCTCGGTCGGCGTGTACACGCGATCACCCTGCGTGAACGTCAGCTGCTCATTCGAGACCGGCACCGCCTGGGAGGCTGCGATCTGGAAGATGAGGTCGACGGATGCCCCCAGTTCGAGGTCCATCTCAGCGGTCACGACGCGTTGCACCGAAGTATCCTCGCATGCCGCGAGGCGCCTCGACGCGGGGCTGTGGAGGTTCCCGGGTGAGCGGCCAGCAAGGACACGGAGGCTCAGGATCCGCCTGTCCTTTCCCCAGCTCCCGGCACTGTGGACGAGACTCCCGGGGAGATGACTTACCCTCTTCACATGCACGCGCCCGGCCGCTTCCGCGCACGGCGGCTGTGGCTCCCCCTGTCGGTCGCCGCGATCGCCGTGGCCGCGCTGTGCGCGGTGGCCCTCCTGCGTCCGGGTGTGGCGCCCGAACCCGTCGCACAGGTGGCCGTCTCGGAGGGCGACGCGCCGGCCGCGGCATCCGTCCCCCTCGCTCCCCTCCTCCTCGACGACGACGCCCGCGTGCTCGTGTTCGGCGACTCGTGGGTGTACGGATCTGCGGCGACGACGCCGACGCTCGGCTTCGCGTACCGGCTCGCCGACGAGCTCGGGGTGGAGACCGTCGTCGACGGCGTCCGCGGCAGCGGCTACCTGAAGCCCGGGATCGACGGACCGTCCTACGGCGAGCGCATCGCCGCGCTCGACCCGGCGCTCGATCCCGACGTGATCATCGTCGAGGGGTCCATCAACGATCGCCGGCTGTATCCGGACGGGTACCGGGATGCCGTGAAGGCCGCGTGGGACGCGCTGGACGCCCGGTATCCCGACGCCGACATCGTGATCCTCGGTCCGGCCCCGCAGGTGCTGCCCGTGGAGCGCAGCACGCGGAGCATCGACGCCGATCTCGGCGAGCTCGCCTCCGCCCGCGGGTGGTGGTACATCTCCCCCATCGCCGAGGACTGGATCACGCAGGCGAACTACCTCGACGTCATCGACACCGGGCCGGTCGGCCGTGACCACCCCTCCACGGACGGTCACGCCTACCTCGCGGGGCGCGTCGCGGACGCGATCGAGCGCATGGCGGATCAGCCTGCGATCGTGGCCGACGCCCCGCACGACGACGCCGTCCCGGCACCGTGACTGGCGGGAGCCGCCCGTCCGGGATGGTAATCTCGATCGGCACGCCTCCGTAGCTCAGGGGATAGAGCGTTGGTTTCCGGTACCAAAGGTCGCAGGTTCGATTCCTGTCGGGGGCACACACGGTGAAGGGCCGGTCCACACGGACCGGTCCTTTCGTGTTCTTCGGCCGGCACACCGTTGGGCACCTTCGCGGGGTGTCAAGGGGTGTCCAAACCCCCGCGACCGGAGGAGCATGAGCGGTGGAGCTGACCGACGTCCACCACAGGCGACCCCCACGGCGCTGCGTTCGCCGGCAGTCTCCGGGCGGAGGCAGTCGATGGGAAAGCTGATCTACGAAGGGGCTGTGAAGGTCGACTTCGATGACCGTACGCTCGCGCACCTTCAGCTGGTGATCGGCACCAAGCTGCGGCGAGGAGAGCCCTTCCACTTCACATGGCGCGACGACGCCAGCATCGGCGACGGACGCACGACGATCTGGGTCCACCCTCGATGCGCGCTGGTGTACAAGTTCTACGGCAGCCGGAAACCGCAGCTCAACCCCGCGTGGATCGACGCGCTCGCCCACACCGCGAACTCGCCGTCCGGTCTCTACCTCGTCCCCGAGCCTGCCATGCCGATCGCCGTGGAGCCGCAGGAGCACGATGTGATCGCCTGACCGCGCACCGCGCGGGCGACGGCCCCTCGCGCCGATTCGCGAACAGGGACGGCCGAGACGGCCAGGGACGACAGGAGCGGCATGAAGCGGATCGACATCTACTACGACGGCGAGCACTACAGCGTGGGCGGCCGCCGGTTGAACGATCTCCTGCGCGAGGTGGAGGCGGGCCTGGCGAAGGGCTTCTTCTGGCTCGAGGTCAACGACGGCGAGGGCACGATGCGGCCCGCCCATCTGCTCATCACCCCTGGTGTGCCGCTCGCCGTCATCCCGATTCCGGGCGACGATGCCGCTCCGCCACCCGAGGTCGCGGGGTCGGGGCAGAACCCGCGCACCGGGGGCTGACGAACGGTGCTCCGCCCGCACGAGGCCGCCCGCGGGCGCGTCGCCGGGGCCCCGGCTTCGCGCGAGCCCCGGCGCTCCGCGCTCGGCGCAGAAAACGATGATCCCCTCGGTGCCGAAGCGCCGGGGGGATCGTCAGTGCGATGTCTGGTTTCCGTGTCCGGTTCCCTTTCGGGTACCTCGTTCCTGTTGTCTGTTCGCACTCTCGAATGTCCTCCTGTCCGACCGCGCCGTCAAGGGGGCGGGCAGAACTCGCCTCGACGTCAACGTGAGGGTGAAGGACAGGGGGCGGGAGATGGGAGCGGATGCCGCAGCATCCGCTCCTTCGATCACTCGTGTCCGACGACCTTCAGTCCCACGACGCAGCCGACCAGGCCGAGGATGAGCAGCATCTTGACGACCGAGAACGCCTCGGCACCGGTGATCATCGCGTACGCGACGGTGAGCGCCGCGCCGATCCCGACCCAGACGGCGTAGGCGGTGCCGGTGGAGATGTCGCGCATCGCCCACGCGAGGCCGCCCATGCTGGCCACGAGCGCGACGCCGAAGACGACGGTGGGCCAGAGCTTGGTGAAGCCCTCGGTCTTGCCGAGCGCGGTGGCCCACACGGCTTCGAGGATGCCCGAGAGGATGAGGATGACCCACGACATGACTGCGACTCCTGGCCAGTCTTGTCGCTCACCGGGTACTGATCCGTCGTCCGGGGGTCCGGTCGGGACCCGTCTGCGACCTTACCCGTCCGGCCTGGGCAGGCCCTGAGCAGCCGCACCGCCCCGCACGCACGCTCAGACGAGGAAGAGCCCGTCCAGCATGCCCGGGTTGTGCGCGTGCACGAGCACCAGGAAGACGACCGCGTCGAACAGCAGGTGCACCGTGACGACGTAGGCCAGCGAGCGCGTCTTCATGAAGATGAAGCCCTGCAGGAGCGCGAACGGGATCGTGAGAAGCGGCCCCCACGCCTGGTAGCCCAGCTCCCACAGGAACGACACGAACACGACGGCCTGCAGCACGTTGGCCTGCCAGAACGGGAAGTGCCGGCGCAGCAGCGCGAAGCAGGTGCAGATGAAGAAGAGCTCGTCCCAGATGCCGACCGCGCCCACGCCGACGAAGAGGCGTGCGATCAGATCGGGGGTGTCCACCACGGGCCAGTTGAGGTACACCCCCGAGGTGATGAAGTAGAACGGCAGGATCAGCCAGCCCAGCAGCAGCACGGCGACCAGCCATGTCCACTGGAATGCCGTCCACCGGCCTCCGCCGCGCCAGGGGAACCGGATGGCGCGGTCACGGTACACCCATCGCGAGATCACGTAGGGCACCGCCACCGCGCCGCCGAGTGCCAGGGCGAACCGGAGGATGGCGAGGTTGTCGAGCTCTGCCTTCAACGGGATCACGCTGACGATCAGCATGCCCACCGCGATGAGCGAGAGGTCCCGCACCAGGGACGGGCGACGGATGCCGTTCTCCTGGGTCGCCGGTGCGCTCGCGCCGGCACCCTGGAGCACCTGCTGCGACGCCGGGACGCGCTCCATGGCCACCGCGACGGCCATTCCGGCGGCCAGCAGCACCCAGCCGACCCACGGGACCCGCAGCACGAAGAATGCGGGGGCGGCCAGGCACACGAGGAGGGCGGGGGCGAGGCGCCACGACCACGCCGGGACGACCGGCGCGGGTGCGGCGTCGGGATGTGCGGGCATGAGGGCGGCTCCGGATCAGTCGTCGAGCGGGCGGGCGGTCCGTCGGACCCGACGGTAGGACAGATCGCGGATGTCGCGCCCGACGCGCGCGCCCTTGCGCTCGAACGCGGTGAGCACGCGGCCCTCGAACCGCGGCGCCCACTCCCCCTCGTAGGCCGGCTCGAAGTCGGGTGCCGCACCCATGACCTCGCGCATCTGCAGCGCGTAGTCCTCCCAGTCGGTCGCCAGGCGCAGCATGCCGCCGTCCTTCAGCGCGCGCGCTGCGAGCTCGGCGAACCCGCCGGCGACGAGGCGCCGCTTGGTGTGCTTCTTCTTGTGCCACGGGTCGGGGAAGAAGACCCAGAGCTCGTCGACGGATGCCGCGGGCAGCAGGTGCTCGAGCACCTCGGGAGCGTTGGCCTCCACCAGGCGCAGGTTGCGCGCGCCGACGCGCTCCGCGTCGAGCATCGTGCGCGCGAGCCCCGCCCTGAAGACCTCGATCGCGAGGAAGTCCTCGTCGGGACGCGACGACGCCGCGTGCACGATGGCGTGGCCCTGGCCGGAGCCGATCTCGACGACCAGCGGCGCCTCGCGGCCCCACACCGCGGCGGGGTCGATCTCTGAGCCGGGCAGGATGCTCGTGGCCGCCACGTCCCTCGGGACGGTCACGACGTAGCGGGGCGCGAGCTCGCTCCACGCCCGCTCCTGCGCCTCCGACATCCGGCCGCTGCGACGCACGAACGACACCGGCTTCTCGCGGAAGGTTCGGGCGTCGGAGGTCGGCGGCGCGGGGTCGGTCACGCCTCCAGGCTACCGAGAGGCGTCGGCCGGGCCGACCGTGACGAAGTCGATGAGCTCCTCCACGCGGCCGAGGAAGGCGGGCTCGAGGTCGCGGTAGGTCGTGACCGACGCGAGGATCCGCTGCCAGGCCCGCGCCAGGTCGGCCTGGTCGCGAGCGGGCCAGCCGAGGGCGCGGCACACGCCGACCTTGAACTCGATGCCCCGCGGCACGTCCGGCCAGCGCTCGATGCCGACCGCGCGGGGCGTGACGCACTGCCAGACGTCGATCCAGGGGTGGCCGACGATCAGCACGTGCGCGCCGTGGCGGCCGCGTGCGACGGCGTCGGCGATGCGGGACTCCTTCGAGCCGGGCACGAGGTGGTCCACGAGCACGCCGTACCGGCGCTGCGCCGACGGCGGCTCCTCGTCCAGCGTGGCATCGAGCAGGTCGATGCCCTGCAGGTACTCCACGACGACGCCCTCGGCGCGCAGATCGTCGCCCCACACCCGCTCCACCAGCTCGGCGTCGTGCCGCCCCTCGACGAGGATGCGACTGGCCCGCGCGGTCCTCGCCCGCGCGTCCGGCGCGGCGAACGACCCCGAGGCGGTGCGGCGAGGACCCGTGGCCGCCGGCGCCGGCGCGGGCGGCCCCAGCACGATGTCCCTGCCGTCGATCAGGAATCCCGCCCCGAGCGGGAACACGCGCCTCCGGCCGCGGCGGTCCTCCAGCTCGACCATGCCGCCCGACACGCCGACCACCGCGCCGCAATAGCCGTCGGCGGCGACCTCGACCACGAGATCGCGGGATGCCGCGACCCGGGGAAGCTCGCGCACCCCGTGGCCCTTCCACCCCGTGGCCAGCACATCCGCGCCGTAGCGATCGTCCATCCTCGTCCTCCGGATCCGAAACGCTACCCGCTCGCCGCGGGCGCGTATCGCAGCGACCCGCCCGGCAGCCGATCTCCTCCCCGCTCCGCCCGGCGGGGAGCCCGTCTGCGCCGGCGCGCCGCGTGCTCTCGGCGAACACACAACCTGGGCCCGCCGTGCGGGCTACCCTCGTATGCCCGGGCCTGAATAGACTCGGCCGGGGGGTCACCCGAGTCCCAGAGGGGGGATCGATGCGACGGCGATGGGCTGCGGCGCTGGCGTCCGCTGCGGTGGTCGCGGCCACAGCGATCGGCGGGGCGGCGGCCTCGGCGACACCCCCGGTGACGCTCGGCTCCGGGTACGTCCTCGACGACGCCGACGTGCTCTCGACGGACGAAGAGACCGAGGCGCAGCAGCGCCTCGAGCAGCTCAAGACCGACACCGGACTCGACCTGTGGGTCGTGTACGTGGACCAGTTCACCGATCCGGACGACGCCGGCCCGTGGGCCAACCAGACCGCCGACGACAACGGGCTCGGCACCACCCAGTACCTGCTCGCGGTCTCGGTCGACGGCCGCCAGTACTACCTGTCCGGCTACTCCAACGGACCGCTGAGCGAGGAGCAGCTCTCCACGATCGAGACCCAGCGCATCCAGCCCGCTCTGCAGCGCGACGACTGGCTCGGCGCGGTCGATGCGGCGGCGGACGGCATGACGGACGCCGCCGACGGCGGCTCCGGGGCGGGCGCCTCCGACGTGCCCGGGGGCGGCGGATGGCTCACGTGGGTGCTGCTCGCGGCCGCGGTCGTCGTGGGCACCGTGCTGCTGGTGATGTTCCTGCGGCGCCGGCGCTCCGGCACGGCGGGGCCGCAGGTCCCCGGTGCGCCGCCGCAGGTCAGCATCGAGGACCTCGAGAAGCGGGCCGCGTCGCTCCTGGTCGAGACGGACGACGCGCTCAAGACCAGCGCCCAGGAGCTCGGCTTCGCCAAGGCGCAGTTCGGAGATGCCGCGACCGTCGAGTTCGAGACCGCGCTGGCCACCGCGAAGCAGAACCTCGACGAGGCGTTCGGCCTCCGCCAGCAGCTCGACGACGCGACGCCCGACTCCGAGCAGGACACCCGGGCCTGGAACGAGCGCATCATCGCGCTGTGCGAGGCCTCGAACGCGCTCCTGGACGAGAAGGCGGCGGCGTTCGACGAGCTGCGGAAGCTCGAGCAGAACGCCCCCGAGGCGCTGGCCCGCGTGCAGGCCGAGCGGGCGCGAGCCGCGGCATCCCTCGATCAGGCGGCGGCGCGTCTGCAGACCCTTCGCTCGGCGTACGCGCCGGAGGCCCTCGCGACCGTCGCCGACAACCCCGAGCAGGCCCGGCAGCGGCTCGGCTTCGCCGACGAGCAGCTCGCCGCGGCGCAGACCGCGATCGGGGCCGGAGACGGCGGCGAGGCGGCGGTCGGCATCCGTGCGGCGGAGGAGGCGGTCGGTCAGGCGACCCTCCTCGAGGACGCCATCGAGAAGCTCGCGAACGACCTCGCCGAGGGCGAGCGCAGCGCAGCCGCCCTTCTCACCGAGCTGCAGAGCGACATCGCCGCGGCGTCAACGCTGCCCGATGCCGACGGCCGGATCGCGGCCGTCATCGCCGCGACGCGCCAGCAGCTCGACACCGCCCGCGCCCAGCTGACCGGTGCGGCCAAGCGCCCCCTCGCGGCGCTGCAGGCGCTGGAGGCGGCCGACGCCCAGATCGACTCGCTCGTGCAGGGCGTCCGCGACGCCCAGGCACAGGCACAGCGCGCCCACCAGATGCTCGCCCAGGTGATGACGCAGGCGCAGGCCCAGGTCTCCGCCGCGGAGGACTACATCACGGCGCGGCGCGGCGCCGTCGGCGCCGAGGCCCGCACGCGACTCGCCGAAGCGGGCGCCTCGCTCGCACGGGCCCACGCCCTGCAGGCCGTCGATCCGCAGCAGGCGATGCAGCAGGCGCAGCGGGCGGACCAGCTCGCGGGTCTCGCCATCCAGCTGGCCCAGAACGACGTCGGCGCCTTCGGCGGCGGAATGGGCGGCATGTTCGGCGGCGGCGGCCAGCAGAGCGGCGGGAACAACGGGATGCTCGGCGCCGTGCTGGGCGGCATCGTGCTCAACTCCATGCTCGGCGGCAGTCGCTCGGGGGGCGGCGGCGGCTTCGGCGGCGGGCTGGGCGGCATGCTCGGCGGCGGTCGCTCGGGCGGCGGCGGGTTCCGGCCGGGCAGCTTCGGCGGCGGTGGAACCCGCATGCGCCGAGGGGGTGGCCGCTTCTGACCCGCACCGTCCAGCCGTCCGTGCACCGCGGGGAGCGGCATCCGTCATCCGACATCGATCCAGACCAGAACTGAAGTCCGACAGGAAGGAAATCCGATGGCGAAGCAGTCCATCTTCGGTCGCATCTCGACCCTCATGAAGGCGAACATCAACGCACTCCTCGACTCTGCCGAGGACCCGCAGAAGATGCTCGATCAGCTCGTGCGCGACTACACGAACTCCATCGCCGACGCCGAGTCGGCCATCGCCGAGACGATCGGCAACCTGCGCCTGCTCGAGCGCGACCACCAGGAGGACGTGCAGGCGGCCACCGAGTGGGGCAACAAGGCCCTCGCCGCCAGCCGCAAGGCCGACGAGCTGCGCCGGGTCGGCAACACGGCCGACGCCGACAAGTTCGACAACCTCGCCAAGATCGCGCTGCAGCGTCAGATCAGCGAGGAGAACGAGGCCAAGGCGATCGCGCCCACCATCGCCTCGCAGAACGAGGTCGTCGACAAGCTCAAAGAGGGCCTCAACGGCATGAAGCAGAAGCTGGAGCAGCTGCGGTCCAAGCGCTCCGAGCTGCTCGCGCGCGCGAAGACCGCCGAGGCGCAGAACAAGGTGCACGACGCCGTCAAGTCGATCGACGTGCTCGACCCGACCAGCGAGCTCGGGCGCTTCGAGGACAAGGTGCGGCGCCAGGAGGCGCTCGCGGCCGGGAAGCAGGAGCTCGCGGCGTCCAGCCTGGACGCGCAGTTCAACGCCCTCGAGGACGTCGGCGAGCTGACCGAGGTCGAGGCGCGCCTGGCCGCCCTGAAGTCCGGCGCGACGCCGCAGCAGGCCGCGATCGAGAACTGATCGCACCACGCGCCGGAGGGCGCCGGGTCCCCGCGGACCCGGCGCCCTCCGCGTTCTCCGCGGCACCCTGCCCTTCCCCCACTTCTTGCCGACATCGCGGTTTCTCGGCGAACGACCACGCTCTCGTCGCCCACAACGTGGACTTTCGCCGACATCGCGGTTTCTCGGCGAAGAAGGCGGAGGGCGGATGCCGCGACCGCGGCTGTGCGCGAAGATGAGGGGATGACGCGATACCTCGTGGTCCCGCAGTGGCAGGGAAGCCCCTCCTCGCGCGCGATGCAGCTCATCGACGGGGCGCAGGCGATCGCCGGCGACCTGCCCCGGGCCTCGACCACCGTGCTGGATGTGCCGATGGAGGCGGGCGAGTCGCTCGGCACCGGCATCCACCGCTTGAGCGCGCTGCAGCGCGTGCACGGCATGGTCGCGGAGGCCCTCGCAGCGCACGGCTCGGCGGCTCCCGACGAGCCGGTGCTGACGATCGGCGGGGACTGCGGCATCGCCCTGGCACCCATCGCGCACGCCGCGCGCCGGGCTCCCGCGCTCGCGGTGGTGTGGATCGACGCTCACCCCGACCTCAACTCGCCCGAGACCTCGCCGTCCGGGGCGTTCGCCGGCATGGTGCTGCGCGCCGTCGTCGGCGACGGCGTGCCGGGGCTCGCCCTGCCCGGTGGGACGGTGGTCCCGGGTCGCGTGGTCATCGGCGGCGCACGGTCGTTCGACGATCCCGAGCTGACGGCGGTGGCGGACTTCGGCATCACCTCGCTCGCGGTCGACCGGTTCGCGGAGGCCGACGCGCTCGCCGACGCCGTCGCGGCCACGGGCGCGGACGCGGTGTACGTGCACGTCGACATCGACGCGCTGGATCCCGCCGAGATCGCCGGCAACGCCCACCCGGAGCCGTTCGGGATCACGGTCGCGGAGCTCACCGTCGCGCTCGCCCGCCTGCGCGCGCGCGTGCCGCTGGTCGGAGCCTCCCTCGCGGGCTACTCCCCCACGTCGGCCGCGGCCGCGACCGACGATCTCGGGGCGATCCTGCGGGTGATCGGGGCGCTCGCGTGAGCCCCATCGCCACGCCGCCGCCCGGATGGCGCGCCCGCGCCGAGCGTGCCGTCATCCGCGGCCGCCGCCTGGACGCGTTCATCCCGGCCTTCCTGCTGGACTCGCCGGTCAGCCGCGTCGGCTACTGGTACGGCAGCACCGTGGGGTGGATCTGGGGCACGCTGTGGAGCACGGGCGCGATCGAGAGACGCGAGGGCCTGTGGGTCTTCCGCGGGATGCCGCGATGGTCCTTCCCTCGGGGCGGCGTGTGCGTCGGCGGCTGCTTCCTCACCGGGGACGGGCGCGTCACCGACGCGCTGCTGCGCCACGAAGCCGTGCACAAGCGCCAGTGGCGGCGGTACGGCTTCCTGATGCCGCTGCTGTATCTGCTCGCCGGGCGGGACCCGCTGCGCAACCGGTTCGAGATCGAGGCGGACCTGGCCGACGGCAACTACGTGCCGCGCGGGGCCTGAACGCTCAGCGGGCGGTCGTCAGGCCGTACTGCGCGGGCGTGTGGACGGCATCGGCGCGCACGCCGAGCCCCACGAGGTGGTCGAGGATGTCTGCGGTGCCGAGGTAGCCGCCCAGCAGGTGGATGCGGGTCTGGTCGTCCTCGGCGCAGAGCATCTCGTCGGACCAGGCCGTGACCGCACGCGTCAGCGCCTCCCCCGAGCCGCAGCCGCGACCGGTGCCGGGCGCGCCGGAGCGCTGCGACCGGTCGAGCCACGTCACGACCATCCGGCTGGGCGCCGCGATCTCGGCGAGCCACGAGGCATCCGGGATCTCGATGAAGACCCGGCCCGTCGAGCAGATCGGAAGCGTCGCGAGCAGCGCCTCGAGTTCGGTCAGCGAGGTCTCGTCGGCCGTGATGAGGTGCTGGACGCGCGTGTGGCGAGACGCACGGCACGCCGACGCGCTGTGCGTGGCGGACGGGTGTGCGGTGGTGTGCGACATGACACCTCCACTATACCCGCTTATGAAGGGTTGCCTTACCTCAGTGACGCACGATGACATCACCGCCCGGCCCCGCGCTACGCGTCGGGCCGCAGCAGCACGCGGCGCAGCTCCGCGATCTCGTCGTCGGCGAGGCCGTGCGCGCGCAGGTACTCCGCCGACGACCCGAAGCGCTCCGCGATGCTCACGAGCAGCGCCTCCATGACGGGCGCCGGCGAGCGCATGACGAGGTCCTCGACGTTCACGGCCCGGGGGTGCATCGAGCGCAGCAGCGTCACGACATAGCGATTGCGCCGGGCCGGCAGCAGCCCCTCCGTGCGCGCGTAGTCGGCGACGACGGCGTCGACGTCGACGCCGGCGGCCGAGAGCGTGAGCGCGACGGTCACGCCGGTGCGGTCCTTGCCCGCGGTGCAGTGCACGAGAACCGGCTGATCGGCGAGGATGCCGCGTACGACCGTGACCACGCCCTCGGCCGAGTCGTCGACGATGCGGCGGTACATCTCGTCGAGGCTGAGGTCGTCGCGGAAGAACGACTCGACCGAGCCGAGGAACAGCGGTACGCGCTGCGTGACGATGTCCAGACCCGAGACGCGACTCGGATCGCGTGCGATCTCGTCGTCGGCGCGCAGGTCGATGATGCGGCGCAGCCCGAGCCCTGCCAGCGCGCGCCTGCCCTTCCCTCCCAGACGCGCGAGATTGCCCGAGCGGAACAGGACGCCGTAGCGCGTCGTCGTCTCCCCCGCCCGCAGCCCGCCGACATCGCGGAGGTTCACGGCGCCGGGGACGACCGGATCGGAGAACTCCAGGCGACCGGAGCCCGCCGGGGTCACCGGCTCCACGGCGTCCGGGTCGTCGGTCACCACGCCGCGCCCGCGGCGGCGTCCTTGTCTTCGCCGGCGAGGTCGTCGCGCGGCGGCACGCTGTACCGGCCGGCGATCGCGATGCGGTTGAACGCGTTGATGGAGACGAGGATCCAGCTGAGGGCCACGTACTCCTTCTCGGTGAGCACGCCGCCGACGCGGTCGTAGACGTCGTCGGGGATCCCGTCGTCGTGGATGAACACGAACGCCTCGGCGAGCTCGAGCCCCGCGCGCTCGCGCTCGGAGAACACGCCCGAGTCCCGCCACACGGGCAGCTGTGCGATCTCGTCGGCGGACACGCCGGCCGCCGTCGCACGCTCGACGTGCACGCGGACGCAGTAGGCGCAGCCGTTGAGCTGCGAGGCGTGGATCTGCACCAGCTCCTTGAGCCGGTCGTCGACGCCGTTCTCGGCCGCGATGCCGCCCACGCTCTTCGAGAAGGCCGAGAGGGCCTGGTAGGCGGGTCGCGCCGCTCGCGAGAGGTGCACGCGGTGTTCAGCCGTCATGACGCCAGACTACCCAGCCGTGCACACCACGCGGACCGGCGCCCGTGCGGTGCGGCATGATGAGCGGGTGAGCGACCCCATCGACGAGTTCTCGTTCCTTCCCGAGCAGGCGGCGGAGGCCGGCATCGACTCCCCGCTCCCCCGCGGCCGGCGCCTCACCCTGACGCTCGAGAGCGGCCGCCGCCTGAGCGCGCTGCACTACGCCCCCGCCGACGCGCCGGACACGCCGCCCGTGGTGACCCTGCTCCACGGCGCCGGCCTGAACGCGCATACCTGGGACACCACGATCCTCGCGCTCGGGCTGCCCGCGCTGGCGATCGATCTGCCCGGCCACGGCGACTCGTCCTGGCGCGACGATGCGGCGTACCTCGCGCGGGTGCTGGCCGCCGACGTCGCGGCGGGGATGGACGCGTGGACCGCCGAGCCGCAGGTGCTCGTCGGGCAGTCGCTGGGCGGGCTGACGGCCGCCGCGGTCGCGGCATCCCGTCCGGATCTGGTGCGCGAGCTGGTCGTCATCGACATCACGCCCGGCGTGGACGCGAACGCCGGCCCCACGCAGATCCGGGAGTTCTTCGCGGGTCCGGTCGACTGGGCCTCGCGCGACGAGCTGGTCGACCGGGCTCTCGCCTTCGGCCTGGGCGGCGGCACCCGCCGCAAGGCGGAGCGCGGCGTGTTCCACAACTCGCGGGTGCGTCCGGACGGACGCGTCGAGTGGAAGCACCATTTCGCGCACCTGGCGAACGCCGCGTCCGCCGCGCGCGCGGGCGACGGACCCGTCGACGCGCCGTCCGCGGTGCCTCCTGCCGGCGGGACGGATGCCGTCGCGTCGGTGCTCGGCGAATCCGGCTGGGAGGACCTCGCCGCGGTGCTCGCCCCGACGACACTCATCCGGGGCGACCGCGGCTACGTCACCGACGCCGACGCCGAGGTCTTCGCGCGGCGGCTGCCGGCGGCATCCGTCGTCTCCGTCCCCGCGGGGCACAACGTGCAGGAGGACATCCCGGCGGACCTCGCCGCCCTCCTCCGCAGGCGCGCGCTGGACGCGTGATCGGCGCGAGGCGCGGCAGGACCCCGCGGGAATCGGCCGGTTCGGGAAGCGATATCACTTGTATTGCGTTCCGAGTAGCGGTTGCCGCGCGCCGACGCGATATCCCTAGGCTGATATCCGCCCCCGGGCCGTCCCCACAGAACGGCCCGCCCCACAGCACGCGGGACCCTCCCCGAAAGGACCTCCATGCTCCGTCGCACCGCCCTTGCCGCGACCTCCCTGCTCGCCGCCGGCCTCCTCGCCCTGACCGCGTGCAGCGGCAGCGGAGCCGAGCCGACCCCGACGGTGATCGGCGACCCCGATCCCGACGCCTCGGTGGCGATCCGCCTCGTGCTGGAGCCCGGTAACCTCGACATCCGGCAGACGGCGGGCTCGGCCCTGGACCAGATCCTCGTCGACAACATCTACCAGGGCCTGGTCGCGCGCACCCCGGAGCAGGACATCGTCCCGGCTCTGGCCGGCGACTGGACCGTCTCCCCCGACGGTCTCACCTACACCTTCACGCTGCGGGAGGGCGTCACCTTCCACGACGGCCAGCCGCTCACCCCGCAGGACGTCGTGTGGTCGCTGACCACCCGTCGCGACACCGCGGAGTGGCGGGACTCCGGCCGTCTCTCGGGCGTCACGGCGATCGAGGCGGAGGGCCAGGAGGTCACGCTCACCCTCGACGCCCCGGACTCGAGCCTGCTGTGGAACCTCACCGGTCGCGCGGGGATCATCCTCAAGGAAGGCGACACCGTCGACTACCAGACCGAGGCGAACGGCACCGGGCCGTTCGTGCTCGACGACTGGCGGCAGGGCGACAGCATCACGTTCGTCCGCAACGAGGCCTACTGGGACGAGCCGTCCGGCGCCGCCGAGGTCGTCTTCGACTACATCCCCGACAACCAGGCGGCCCTCAACGCGGCCCTCGCCGGCGAGGTCGACGTCCTGACGGGCTTCGACGCGAACCTCCGCGAGCAGATCGAGGCGAACGGCGACTTCGCCCTCGTGCTCGGCCGGTCGACCGACAAGGGGACGCTCGCGTTCAACCAGGCGCCGGGCAGCCCCCTCGAGGACGAGCGCGTGCGGCAGGCGATCCGTCAGGCCATCGACCACGACGCGATCATCGAGGCGCTGGCGTCGGGGCAGGCCCAGTACGGGCCGATCCCCGAGCTCGACCCGGGCTACGAGGACCTGTCGGACGTCGCGCCGTTCGATCCCGAAGCGGCGCGGGCGCTCCTCGAGGAGGCCGGCGCCGAGGACCTCGAGCTGACGCTGACCATCCCGAACTTCTACTCGACGACCATCCCGCAGATCCTCGTGTCGGATCTCGACGAGGTCGGCATCACGCTCGAGGTCGAGTCGGTGGACTTCACGACGTGGCTGACCGACGTGTACACGAACCAGGACTACGACCTGAGCTTCGTGCTGCACACCGAGGCCCGCGACTTCGAGAACTGGGCGAACCCGGACTACTACTTCACCTACGACAACCCCGAGGTGCAGGAGCTCTACGCCCGGTCCCTCGCGGCGACCGATGAGACAGAGGCCGCCGACCTGCTGCAGGAGGCCGCGCGGATCGTGGCCGAGGACCACGCGGCGGACTGGCTGTACAACGGCGCCTCGGTCATCGCGGTCGGCACTAACATCACCGGTATGCCCTCGATCAACGTGAACGAGCGCCTCAACGTCACCGAGATCGGCAAGAGCAACGGGTGATCCGCTACACGCTGACCCGATTCGCCCTGCTCCTGCTCGGGCTTCTCGTCGCCAGCGTGCTGATCTTCGTGACGCTCCGCGTGCTCCCCGGCGACGTCGCCTCGGTCATCGCCGGGGTCGGCTCGACGCCTGAGCAGCAGGGCGCCATCCGCGCGCGCCTCGGGCTGGACAGGCCGCTGCCCGCGCAGTACCTGGACTGGATCGGCGGCCTGTTCCGGGGCGACCTGGGCACGTCCCTCCTGACCGGGTCGAGCGTCGTGGACCAGCTCGCGCAGAAGGCCGAGGTGACGGTGCCGCTCGGGGTGCTGTCGCTCCTCATCGCCGTCGTGATCAGCGTGCCGCTGGGCGTGCTCTCGGCGATGCGCCGCGGCCGCGCCGACGGCACCGCGCTCAGCGTCGGCGCCCAGGCGCTCGCCGCCGTGCCCGTGGTGTGGGCGGGGATGATGCTCGTCGTCGTCTTCGCGGTGTGGCTCGGCTGGCTTCCGGCGCAGGGCTTCCCGCGGGCCGGGTGGGAGGACCCGGCCGCCGCGCTGCGCGCGCTGATCCTCCCCGCGCTGACGATCGGCATCGTCGAGGGCGCGATGCTGCTGCGCTTCGTGCGCAGCGCGACGCTCCAGGCCGTCGGTCAGGACTTCGTCCGCACGGCCGCCGCGAAGGGCCTCACCAGGGACCAGGCGCTCATCCGCCACGGACTGCCCGTCGTGGGGCTGTCGGTGATCACCGTGCTCGGCCTGCAGGTCGCGGGCATCATCGTGGGCGCGGTGGTGATCGAGCAGCTGTTCTCCCTCCCCGGCATCGGCCGCATGCTGGTCTCCGACGTCGCCGCGCGCGACCTTCCGATGGTTCAGGGCGAGCTGCTGGCGCTCACCGGCTTCGTGCTCGTCGTCGGCTTCGCCGTCGACCTGGTGCACCGCTTCATCGACCCGCGGCAGCGGGAGGCGGCATGATCCCCTCGACGAGCGCAGGGGCTGCCGACGCGGATGCCGCACCCGAGGCCCCGCCCCGGCGCCGCCGGTCGCGCTGGGCGTGGCTGCGGCGGCTGTGGGCGCTGTCGACCGGACGGTTCGGCCTCATCGTGGTCGGCGTCGTCGCGGCGACCGCCGTCGTCGCGCAGGTGTGGACGCCGTTCGATCCCCAGCAGGTCGACATCTCCGGCCGCTGGGCGCCGCCCGGATGGCCGCACCTCCTGGGGACCGACGGGTCGGGGCGCGACATCCTCAGCCTCCTCATGGCCGGCGCCCGCACCACCGTGCTGGTCGCCGTGGGCGCGGGAGCGGTGGCCACCGTCATCGGCATCGCGCTCGCGGCCCTCGGCGCGCTCACCGCCCGGTGGGTGCGCGAGTCGGTCGCGGTCCTGGTCGACATCCTGATCGCGTTCCCCGTGCTCATCATCGCCATGATGATCTCCGCCGTCTGGGGCGGGTCGCTGTGGGTCGTGATCTGGGCGGTCGGCATCGGCTTCGGCGTCAACATCGCCCGCGTGACGCGGCCGGAGCTGCGGCGGGTTCTGCACAGCGACTTCGTGCTCGCCGGCCGCGCGAGCGGACTGACGCCCGCGCAGAACCTGTGGCGCCACCTCCTGCCCAACGTCGCCCCGGTGTTCATCGTGCAGCTGTCGTGGGGCATGGCGGTGGCGGTGCTCGCCGAGGCGGGGCTGTCGTACCTGGGCTTCGGTGCGCCGGTCACCGAGCCCTCGTGGGGGCTGCTGCTGGCCGAGCTGCAGCAGTTCATCACGGTGCATCCGCTGTCGGTGGTGTGGCCGGGTCTTGCCATCACCCTCACCGTGCTCGGGCTGAACCTCCTCGGCGACGGCCTGCGCGAGGCGACCGACCCGACCCTGTCCCGCAGCCCCTTCGCCACCCGACGCGCACGCCTGCACATCCCGGAGGTCGTGTCGTGACCCTCGACGTGCAGGACCTCAGCATCGAGATCGGCGGCCGCGTCGTGGTGGACGGCGTCTCGTTCGGCGTCCCCGACGGCGCGCGCGTGGGACTCATCGGCGAGTCCGGATCGGGCAAGTCGCTCACGGCCCTCGCGATCCTCGGGCTCCTGCCCGACGGCGCGACCGCGTCGGGCAGCATCCGCTGGAACGGCCGCGAGATCCTCGGGCTCGACGACGCCGAGCTCGCCGAGCTCCGCGGCGACGAGATCGGGATCGTGTTCCAGGAGCCCCGTACCGCGCTCAACCCCATCCGCACCGTGGGACGCCAGATCGCCGAGTCGGTGCGGATCCACGAGGGCCTGTCGAAGCGGGATGCCGCAGCCCGCGCCGTCGCCGAGGCCTCCCGGGTCGCGCTCCCCGACCCCGGCCGCATCGTCTCGCGGTACCCGCATCAACTGTCGGGGGGCCAGCGGCAGCGTGTCGCGATCGCGATGGCGCTCGCGTGCCGGCCGCGGCTGCTGATCGCCGACGAGCCGACCACCGCGCTGGACGTCACGATCCAGGCCGAGATCCTCGACCTGCTCCTGGGGCTCGTGCGCGACGACGGCATGTCGCTGGTGTTCATCACGCACGACCTCGCCGTGCTGTCGCAGATCGCGACGCACGGCGTCGTGCTCGAGCGCGGGCGCGTCGTCGAGGCGGCGCCCGTGGCTCAGCTGCTCTCCGCCCCGGCATCCGTGGTCACCCAGGAGCTGCTGCGCGATGCGACCGCCACGCTGTGGCGCCCGGGGGGTGCCCCATGAACGTGCTGATCAGCGGTCGCGGGCTGACCCGCCGCTACCCCGCGCCGAAGAGCCGGCTGTTCGGCGCGCGCACCTTCACCACGGGCCTGGAGGATGCCGACATCGACGTGCGGGAGGGATCCGCCGTGGGGGTCATCGGCGAGTCCGGCTCGGGCAAGTCCACCCTCGTGCGCCTGCTGCTGGCGCTGGACGCGCCCACCGCGGGGACCGTCGAGTTCGACGGGCAGGCGGTGGACGCGAACGCCTCGGCGCGATCGCTGCACTGGCTGCGCCGGCAGACCGGCATCGTCTTCCAGGACCCCTACGCCTCTCTCGACCCCCGGATGAGCGTCGGCCGCATCGTCGGCGAGCCGCTGTGGGCGCTCGGCGTCGACGGGGACCGGCGCGCGCGCGTGCGCGACGTGCTGGAGGACGTGGGACTGGATGCCGCGATGGCCGACCGCTTCCCCCACGAGTTCTCGGGCGGCCAGCGGCAGCGCATCGCCCTGGCACGGGCGATCGTGCACCGGCCGCGGCTGCTCGTCGGCGACGAGCCGCTGTCGGCCCTGGACGTGACGGTGCGCGCGCAGATCCTCGAGCTGCTCGGCGAGCTGCGCGCCCGCGACGGGCTCACCCTGCTGCTGGTGTCGCACGACATCGGCGTGGTGCAGAACCTGTGCGACGAAGTGGTCGTGATGAAGGACGGCCGCGTCGTCGAGGAGGGACCGACCGAGAAGGTGCTGCTGCAGCCGCAGGTCTCGTACACCCGCCGGCTGCTGGCCTCGATCCCCGTCATCGACGCCCCCGGGCGGGATGTGAGCCCGGCCTGACGCTGGGCGTCGGCGGGCGGCGTTAGGTTCGGAGCATGGCTCCCGGAATCGTCCCGCCCTATCTCCTCGCCCGCATCGCCGCCGTGCGGGAGGAGGGCTGGGCCAAGGCCGCGCAGGCCGCCCGCGCCACCCTCGCCGCCCCGCGCGACTACCGGCCGGCCCGCTCCCGGCTGCGCCTGTCGATCGAGGAGCGGGGAACGCTGGTCGCCGAGACCACGCCCGCGCCGGATCGCGAGATCTCCGACGCGCAGGAGCGCGAGGTGCTGCCGGGCGTGCGGGTGCGCGGCGAGGACGACCCGGCGACCGGCGACGCGTCCGTCGACGATGCCTTCGACGGCCTCGGAGCGACGTTCGACTTCTGGTGGGACGCGTACCGGCGCGACGGCATCGACGGTGCGGGCGGTTCGCTTCTGGCCACCGTGCACTACGGCCGCGACTACGACAACGCCTTCTGGAACGGCGAGCGGATGGTGTTCGGCGACGGCGACGGCGAGATCTTCGCGGGGTTCACCGGCGCGCTGAGCGTCATCGCCCACGAGCTCGCCCACGGCGTCATCGAGGACGAGGGCGGGCTGCTCTACCGCGGCCAGTCCGGCGCGCTCAACGAATCCGTCGCCGACGTCTTCGGTGCGCTCGCCGAGCAGCACCGCGAAGCCCAGACCGTCGAGACCGCGAGCTGGCTGATCGGCGAAGGGATCTTCACGGATGCCGTGCAGGGAACGGCGCTCCGATCGCTCGCCGCCCCCGGCACGGCGTACGACGACGACGTGCTGGGCAAGGACCCGCAGCCGGCCCACATGCGCGACTTCGTCGTGACCCGAGACGACAACGGCGGCGTGCACATCAACTCCGGCATCCCCAACCACGCCTTCTACCTCACCGCCACCGCCCTGGGCGGGCGGGCGTGGGACCGCGCCGGCCTCATCTGGTACCGCACGCTCACATCGGGCACGGTGCCCGCCACCGCCGACTTCACGACGTTCGCACGGGCCACGGTCACGGCGGCGAGCACGGAGTACGGTGAGGACTCGGAGGAGGTCGACGCCGTCCGCGCCGGGTGGACGAGCGTCGGGGTGATCGCGGATGATCAAGACGACCCGACCACGCGATGCTGACGGGGGCGCACCCGACCCCGCGCTCGAGGTCGACGTGGCCCGCACCGGCGGCATCGCCGGCATGACGCGACGCTGGTCGGCGCAGCCTCCCGCCGCGGAGGCGCCGGAATGGCGCTCGCTCATCGAGCGCTGCCCGTGGGACGACGTCCCCCCGCCCTGGGCGCCGGAGGAGGGCGCGCACACGGCCCCGACGGCGACGACGAGCGGCCCGGAGGAACCCCCGGTCCTGTCGGCGGAGGACCGCGGCCGACCGCCCGTGCCGGACGGCTTCGTGTGGCTGATCCGCGCCAGCTGGGCGGGATCCGACCCGCGCGAGGCAGAGCTCTTCGACGACCAGGTCGTCGGGGCGTGGCGCGAGCTCATCGACGCCGTCCGCGACTGGAGCAGGCAGCGGCCGGGACCGGAGCTGCCCGGACGCTGAGGATCAGCGCCCGAACAATCCCTTCTTGGGGGTGCCGGGCTTCTTGCCCGCCCCCTTCTTCGGATTGAGCGACTTCTGCAGGTAGATGGTGCCCAGCCAGCGGTCGAACTTGAAGCCCACCCGGCCCATGCGCCCGACCTCGACGAACCCCAGCTTCTCGTGCAGCGCGACCGAGCCCTCGGCCCCCTTGTCGCTGATCACGGCGACCATCTGGCGGATGCCGACCTCTTCGCAGGCCTCGATGAGGGCGTGAAGCAGTGCGCGGCCGAGCCCCTTGCCGGTCGCGGCCTGGCCGAGGTAGATCGAGTTCTCCACCGAGAAGCGGTAGGCGGACTTGCTCGACATCGGCTGGACCAGCGCGTAGCCCAGGATCTGACCGGACGGGGACTCGGCGACGAGGAACGGCAGCCCGAGCCTGCGGAGGTGGTCGCGTTTCTTGCGCCACTTCGAGACCGACCAGGTGTCTTCATCGAAGGTCACCACCGAGTTGGTGACGTAGTAGTTGTAGATCTCGCGGATGTCGGGGATGTCCCGGTCCTCCACGGGACGGATCCGGAACGTGAAGGGCAGCTCGGGCTCCGGCTGGCGCTGCAGATGGCGCGGCAGCCGTCGGCGGTCCTTCTCGTATTCCTCCTCGAGCATGCGCCCTCCTGATGTGTGCGGCCGGCCCTGGGCAGCGGGACGAGCCTACGCGGGCAGCCGCCAGTCCACCGGCTCGGCACCCTGGATCGCGAGCAGCTCGTTCGCTCGCGAGAACGGCCTGGCGCCGAAGAAGCCCCGGCTCGCAGAGAGCGGGGACGGGTGCGCCGATTCGATGACGGGTGTGTCCCCGAGCAGAGGCCGCAGGTTCGCGGCATCCCTCCCCCACAGGATCGCCACGAGCGGCCTGTCACGGGCGACGAGCGTGCGGATGGCGTGCTCGGTCACCTTCTCCCACCCCCAGCCGCGGTGCGACGCCGGTGCCCCCGGGGCGACCGTCAGGACGCGGTTGAGGAGCATGACGCCCTGGTCGCTCCAGGCCGACAGGTCGCCGTGGGGCGCCCGGGGGATGCCGAGGTCGGCCTCCAGCTCCTGGTAGATGTTGGCGAGGCTCCTGGGCAGCGGACGCACGTGCGCGTCCACGGCGAACGAGAGGCCGATCGGATGCCCCGGCGTCGGGTACGGGTCCTGCCCGACGATGAGCACCTTGACGTCGGCGAGCGGGCGCTGGAAGGCCCGCAGGACGCGGTCGCCGGACGGCAGGTAGGGGCGTCCGGCGGCGACCTCCGCCCGCAGGCGGTCGCCGAGCGCCGCGATGTCGGGGGCGACCGGCTCGAGCGCCGCCGACCAGCCGGCGTCGATGAGCCCCGCGCCGGCGAGCTCGGGGAGGGTCATCGCCATGTCAGGCACGCTCGGCCGCGGTGGTCATCACGAGCTCGAGTCCGCCGTCTGTCGCGGTCGTCGCGAACGAGACCGACACCGAGGCGAGCTCGGCGAGGGAGGCGACGTGCGTCCCGCCGCAGGGGATGCGGACCTCGGTGCCGGGGAGCTGACACACCCACGTCCGCCGGTCGGCGAGCGCCTCACCGTCGCGGACGATGCGCACGGCGCCGTCGGCTGCGACCCACTCGGCCAGCAGGGCGTCCACCCGGGCGGCGAGCGACCCGAGGTCCTCCAACGCCGCGGGGTCGAAGCCCTTGCGACGCAGCGACTTGCCGATGCGGTAGACGTCGCGGGACCCCTCGGGGAGGATGCGCGACTCCTGGATGGCCAGTGCGTCGAAGGCCGGTGCACCGAGCGCGTCCAGCGGTGCCGGCTTGCGCCACGCGTCCGCGAGCGCCGCGTCCAGCGCCAGGGAGGCGAGGTGGCACGCGGTGTGGCCGCGCGAGAGGGCGGCGCGGTAGGCGGCATCCGCCTCCACCTCGACGCTCGCGCCGGGGGCGACCCCGTCACCGGCGACGACGTGGGCGACGACGAAGCTCCACCCCTCGGTCCCGGTGCGCACGGGGACGTCGGCGCCGAGGAGGAGCTGCTCGCCCTGCGCGGCGCCCACCACCGCGTCGACGACCGGGAGCTCGACGCCGCCGATGCGGAGGACGCCTCTGTCTGCGGGCTGGTCGGGCCATGCCGTGTCGACCGGGTGGAACGCGGTGCGGTCGAGGATGACGGCGGTGCGCCCGTCGCCGGCCGGGGCGACGTGCACCACCGTTCCGTGCGAGACGGTCGCCCCGTCCGGGTAGGTGACGACCGTGCCGCGGTCGAGCGTCACGGTGCGTCCACGCCGCGCGGACGCAGCGGACCGCGCGCGAGCAGGTGCTGTGCCGACTGCGCGACGGGGCGCATGGTCACCAAGTCCAGATTCACGTGGCCGGGAGCGTTGAGCGCGTACGCGATCACGTCGGCCACGTCGTCTGCCGTGAGGGGCTCGCGCACGCCTTCGTACACGCGCTCGGCGGCGACGGTGTCACCGCCCAGGCGGTTGAGCGTGAACTCGGGCGTGTGCACCATCCCCGGCGCGATCTCGACCACGCGGATCGGCTCTCCGTTGAGCTCGAGGCGCAGCGCGTGCGCGAGCATCGCCTCGGCCGCCTTCGCCGCGTTGTAGCCGGCGCCGCCTGCGTAGGCGTGCTGGGCGGCCGTCGAGGTCACGAAGAGCGTGTCGGCGTGACCGTCGGATGCCGCGGCCCGGCGCAGCTGCGGCAGCAGGGCCGCCACGAGGCGCTGGGCGGACAGCACGTTGGCCTCGAACATCCACTGCCAGTCCTCGACGCGCCCGTCCTCGACCCGGTCCGTGCCGCGGGCGCCCCCGGCGACGTGCACCAGCGCGTGCACCGGGCCGGAGCCGTCGAGGAACGCCGCGAGCGCCTCGACATCGGCATCCGTCGTCAGATCGGCGGCGAACGCGACGGCGCCCGTCTCGTCCTCGAGCGCCGCGAGGCGGTCGGCCCGCCGCGCCACCCCCACCACGTCCCAGCCGGTCGCGCGCAGCGCGCGGACGGCCGCCTCCCCGATCCCCGAGCTCGCCCCGGTCACCACAGCACGTCTGTTCGCCATGACCTCCACGCTACCCACAGTCCCCAGCCCCGTTCACTCGCGGGCGGTCCGGGGAGGAGGGGGCGGTGAGCGCGTTACGTCACATTTCCCCCGCGTTGTCGACAACCGCGGTTCTCCGTACTGTCGAACCCGGCTGGGGGCGCCTGCTCCCGGCATCCGAACCCGCAGGAGCAAGCCATGTCCGCACCCGAGAACTGGCGTTTCGAGACCAAGCAGATCCACTCGGGGGCCCAGCCCGACCCGGTGACCAAGGCTCGTGCGACGCCGATCTACCAGACCACGTCGTACGTCTTCGACAACGCCGACCACGCGGCGAACCTCTTCGCGCTGGCCGAGTTCGGCAACATCTACACGCGCATCCAGAACCCGACGCAGGCGGTCGTCGAGGAGCGCCTCGCCGCGCTCGAGGGCGGCACCGGCGCTCTGCTCCTCGCGAGCGGCCAGGCGGCGGCGACCTTCGCGGTGCTGAACATCGCCGAGGCCGGCGACCACATCGTCTCGTCGAGCTCGATCTACGGCGGCACGTACAACCTCTTCAAGTACACCCTCGCCAAGCTCGGCATCGAGACCACGTTCGTCGAGAACCAGGACGACGCCGAGGAGTGGCGCCGCGCGGTGCGCCCCAACACGAAGCTGTTCTTCGCCGAGACCATCGGCAACCCGAAGATCAACGTGCTCGACATCCGCACCGTCGCCGACATCGCCCACGAGAGCGGCGTGCCGCTCATCGTCGACAACACGATCGCGACGCCGTACCTCATCAAGCCGTTCGAGCACGGCGCCGACATCGTGGTGCACTCGGCCACCAAGTTCCTCGGCGGCCACGGCACGACCATCGGCGGCGTGATCGTCGACGGCGGCACCTTCGCGTGGTCCAAGAACGTCGAGAAGTTCCCCGGCCTCACGGTTCCGGACCCTTCGTACCACGGCGCGTCGTACACCGCCGCGGTCGGCGACGGCCTGGCCTACATCATCAAGGCGCGCGTGCAGCTGCTCCGCGACCTCGGCTCGGCCATCTCGCCGAACAGCGCGTGGCTGCTGATCCAGGGCATCGAGACGCTGTCGCTGCGCGTCGAGCGTCACGTGCAGAACGCGCAGGAGATCGCGGAGTGGCTCGAGAACCACGGCGACGTCGCGTCGGTGAACTACTCGGGCCTGCCCACCTCGCCGTGGTACGCCGCCGCGAACACGTACGCCCCGAAGGGCGTCGGCGCGGTGCTGTCGTTCGAGCTGAAGGGCGGCGTCGAGGCCGGCCGCGAGTTCGTCAACTCGCTGACGCTGTTCAGCCACCTGGCCAACATCGGCGACGTGCGCTCGCTCGTCATCCACCCGGCCTCGACGACGCACTCGCAGCTCACGCCCGAGCAGCAGCTCACCGCCGGGGTCACCCCTGGCCTGGTGCGCCTCTCGGTGGGCCTCGAGAACATCGACGACCTCAAGGCTGACCTCGAGCAGGCTCTCGCGGCCGCACGCCGCGTCTCGGAGGCCGCTCGCGCCTGACCCCCTCCTCGGGACGCGGATGCCCCGTCCCGGCGCGCGGCGCCGGGACGGGGCATCCGTCATCCCGCCCGTAACACGCGGCCTGCCCGCGACCCGGCACGCGAGAATGGACCGATGGACTGGCAGACCTCCGAGGACACGGTGCCGAGCGCGCCCGTCACGGAGGCCGACGCCCGCCTGCTGGGCGGGCGCCCGCCCGCCACCGGCGCCTGGCGCGACGGCGACCCGCCGGGCGACCGGCACTTCGCCGCCTTCGGGGCGTTCCGCACCGAGGGCGGCCGCGAGCTGCCCGCCTACCGGCTCGCGTACGAGACGTGGGGCGAGCTGAACGCCACCCGCGACAACGCCGTACTGGTGCTCCACGCGCTCACCGGCGACAGCCACGTCCGCGGGCCGGCCGGGGCGGGGCACCCGACCTCCGGCTGGTGGGACGACATCGTGGCCCCGGGCGGCCCGATAGACACCGATCGCTGGTTCGTCGTCGCACCGAACATGCTGGGCGGATGCCAGGGCTCGACGGGTCCGGCATCCATCGGTCCCGACGGCTACGAGTGGGCCTCGCGCTTCCCGTACCTGACGATCCGCGACCAGGTGGCGGCCCAGGTGCGCCTCGCGGATGCGCTGGGGATCGACGTCTGGGCGGCCGTCGTCGGCGGATCGATGGGCGGCATGCACGCCCTGGAGTGGGCGGTGTCGCTGCCCGAGCGCGTCGCGCGCGTGGGGATCCTGTCGTCGCCGCCGGTCAACACCGCCGACCAGATCGCGCTGAACTCGGTGCAGCTGGAGGCCATCCGCATCGACCCGCGGTTCCAGAGCGGCGAGTACTACGACGCCGCCGACGGGGACGGGCCGACGCGCGGCCTCGCGCTGGCCCGCCGGATGGCGCTGCTGAACTACCGCTCCCCCACCGAGCTGAACCAGCGGTTCCAGCGGTCGTGGCAGTCCGGCGTCAGCCCGCTCGGGCGCGGCGGCCGGTTCGCCGTGGAGTCGTATCTCGACTTCCACGGCAACAAGTTCACGCGGCGCTTCGACGCGAACGCGTACATCACGCTCGTGGAGGCGATGAACTCGCACGACGTCGGGCGCGACCGCGGCGGTGTCGAGGACGCGCTCGCCCGCGTCACCGCGACGGCGCTCGTGCTCGGCATCGACAGCGACCGCCTCTTCCCGATCGACGGGCAGCACCGCATCGCCCGCGGCATCCGCAACACGCTCGACGGAGACCGCGCCGTCGTGCTCTCGAGCGACTTCGGCCACGACGGGTTCCTCATCGAGACGCACGCGGTGGGGACCCACCTGCGCCGGCTGCTCGAGTCCTGATTCACGTCGCCGCGGTATCACCGTCCGCGAGGCGCTCCTCTCCCACTGGGCAAAGTCCCAAGGAGGGAATCATGAGCACTGACACCAAGCCGGGCGCCGAGTCGCCCGAAGACGCCTTCGCGGCCCAGCCCTTTCTCCGCGAACAGCTCGGCGTGAACGGCACCCGGGAGCGGTCGCCCGGCGAGCGGCGGGCACCGCGGCTGCCGGTGGACATCCGCTCCTCGCTGGAGGCGGTGCGGCCCGAGCACGGGAGGTTCCACGGCGCGAAGTTCTCGCTCGGATACTTCCCCGCGCACGAGGTGTTCTCCTCCGCCGCCGACAAGTTCGGCTACCTGACCAAGACCAGGGTGCGCAAGGCCAGCCGGCTGCCCCTCGACGACACCTCGCGGGATCTGCTGACGCAGCTGGGCAACCTGATGGCCAACAGCGGACGCGAGACGGCGTCCGACTCCGCGACCCCGTCGGGTTTCACCTACGTCGGGCAGTTCGTCGACCACGACATCACCCTCGACGTGTCGTCGGCCCTCGACTCGCCGACGCTGGTCGACGCGGGCGTCATCAACAACATGCGCTCGCCGATGCTCGACCTCGACAGCGTGTACGGGCGAGGACCGGCGGTGGATGCCTTCCTGTACGCCGCACCGGCGCCCGGCGAGCCGGCCTCCGCATTCCGCATGCTCATCGGCACGAACCTGTCCAGCGGCGTCGGCGGTGCCGGCGGGGCTGCCGGCGCGGCCGGCATGGTCGAGCACACCGACTGCGACGTTCCCCGCACCTCGGCCCTCACAGCGATCATCGGCGACCCGCGCAACAACGAGAACCTCATCGTGTCGCAGCTGCACCACGCGATGCTGCGGTTCCACAACGCGATCGTCGACTCCCTGGTCGCGTCCGGATTCCCCGGCGACGTCTTCGTCGAGGCCAAGCGGCAGGCGACGCTGCACTACCAGTGGGCGGTGCTCAACGACTTCCTGCCCCGCATCTGCGGCCAGGCGGCCGTCGACGCGGCGATCGCCGGAGTGTCGGCTCCGATCGGCGGCGCGTTCCAGATGCCGGTGGAGTTCTCCGTCGCCGCGTACCGGTTCGGCCACAGCATGATCCGCGACGACTACTGGCTGAACTTCGAGCTGCGCACCAAGCCGATGTCGGACGTGTTCGCGTTCATCCACGAACCGCACCTGCCGGTGCGCTCGAACTGGGTGGTCGACTTCAACGCGTTCTTCGAGACGGGCTTCGCCGTACCGGTGTTCAACAACGCGCGCAAGATCGACAGCGTGCTCGCGAGCGCACTCGAGGATCTCGACGGCAGCGGCACGAACGCGCTCATGAGCATCCTCGCGACGCGCAATCTGCTGCGCGGTCTCGTGCTCGGGCTCCCCAGCGGGCAGGCCACGGCGGCGGCGCTCGGCGTGCCCGTGCTCAGTGCGGCCGAGCTCACGGGCGCGCTCCCCGCCGACGAGGTGGCCGTCCTGCAGCAGCAGGGCGGACTCCTGCTCGAGAAGACGCCGCTGTGGTACTACATCCTGCGGGAGGCGATGGTCGCGACGGGCGGCGAGCACCTCGGGCCGTTGGGGGCGAAGATCGTGGCGGACACGTTCGTGACCATGCTCCGCCGCGACGCCCTGTCGCTGCTCAACGTCGGCTTCACCCCGACGCTTCCGAGCGCGGTCGCCGGCGACTTCACGTTCGCGGACCTCGTGCGCGTCGCCGGGGTGCTGGAGCCGTGACGACCGCTCAGCCGGTGCGCTGGTAGCGCCACGGCAGCGCCCCGATCTCGAGGCGATGACGCGATCCGGATGCCTCGGCCGAGGCATCCGGATCGTAGTCGTCGTCGCCCTGCCACAGCAGCACGGGGCCGTCGCCGCCGCGGCGCGCGACCGTCTCGAAGCGCTGCACGCCGCCGAGGCGCGCCGCGCCGACGACCGACGCGGTGTCGTCGTGCTCGGCCAGGCCGTGGAGCGTCACCCACGTCGGCGGATACAGCGTGAAGGCCCCGCGCCCGTGACGGGCCAGCGCCTCGGACGGGCGGATCCACTCCGCCGCGACGGCCTCGTCCGCCGCGGGTGTCAGCACGCCGGTCGCGGCCGTCGCCACGAAGAACCACGTGCGGATCCGCAGTGCGAGACCCGGTGGCGGGTCCCAGCACGAGAGCGTCACGAGGGCGTCGCGATCCACCGACAGCCCCGTCTCTTCGCGCGTCTCCCGCACGCCCGCACGCCGGGCCGCCGCCTCCTCGGGCTCGGCGGGGTCGGGTCCGCGGTCGGCATCCTCGAGCTTGCCGCCCGGGAACACCCACGCCCCCGCGAACGAGCCGCGGTCGGGTCGCTCGAGCATGAGCACCTCGAGGCCGGCGCGCTCCACGCCGTCGCGCAGCAGCACGACCGTGGCGGCGACGGGGATCGCGGGGTCGGTTGCGTCCTCGGGGCGTCGCGACCGGTCGCCGAGCGGGAGGTCCATCGCCTCAGTCGGCGTCGTCGCGCCGCAGCGCGCGCTCGAGGCGCTCGATCTTGCCGTCCAGCTCTCCCGAGTACCCGGGGCGGATGTCGGCCTTCAGCACGAGCGAGACGCGCGAGCCGTAGGGCGCCACCGCGTCGCAGGCGCGCTTGACGACCCCGAAGACCTCGTCCCACTCCCCCTCGATCTCGGTGAACATCGACGTCGTGCGGTGCGGCAGCCCGCTGTCACGGACGACGCGCACCGCGGCGGCGACCGCATCGTGCACCGAGCCGTCGGCGCGGCCGGTGCCGCTCGGGGCGACGGAGAAGGCGACGAGCATGGGGACCTCCGGTTCAGGGGATGAGGATGGCGGGCGGCAGGCGCCGAGGCCGGCCTGCGCGCTGCGCCGGCGACGGCCGGCGCAGCCGGCCCACGTCTACTCTGTCACGCGGCGGCGCACGGCCGGCCGCACGCGCACCCGCACGAGTCGGACCACGACCCACGCGAAGAGCGCGAGCAGGAGCAGGTTGCGCGCGACGAGGAGCCCGACCGCGGCCGGCGCGAGGACGAGCAGCGCGTCGTACCAGAACGGGAAGATCAGCTGCGTGAGGGCGAGGATCGCCAGCGTGAGGGCAGCCGGTGCCCACCAGCGGCGGCGATCGAGCACGAGGCCCAGGACGAGCGGTGCGACCAGCCACGTCATGTACTGGGGCGAGCCGACCTTGTTGAGGACGATCAAGCCGAGCACCAGGGCCGCGGCGAGGGCGGGGAACAGCGCGACGAAGCTCGCGCCCCGCCACGCCTTCAGCGCGCCCGCCGCCGCGATCGCGAGCGTGCCCGCGACGAGGATGGGCGTCATCACGGCGATGACCCCCTCCACGCCCGGGCCGTCGACCTGGAAGGTGATGAGGTCGAAATCGTAGACCACCTCGACGCCCGGCACGCCCGCGGCGGCCATCACCATGTACACCGTGCTCACCGGTGCCTCGATCTGCAGCCCGCGCGACGTCTGGTCGCCGACGAAGCCGAGAAGGTGTGCCCCGCCGCCCGCGACGAAGACGGCGAGCGCCACGGTGGCGGACACCGCCGCCGCCGCCCCGAGGACCGCGAGCCGCCGCCGCACCGCGATGACGGCCGCGGCGAGCAGCGCGGCCGGCCACACCTTGATCCACGTGGCCACGGCGAGCAGCGCCGATCCGAGCCACGGGCGGCCGACGAGCCACAGCGAGCCGGCGACCGCGAGGGGCACCGTGACCGCGTCCAGGCGGAACATCCCGACGCCGCCGAGGGCGAGGATCGCCGCCAGCCAGAACCATGCGGCCGCCATCCGGCCGCGGGAGCGGCCGCGCCCGACGAGGACGCGGAACGCGACGGCGTCGAGCGCCGTGACGAGCAGGCCCCACGCGAAGACGTAGTCGAGCAGCCCGGCGACGGCGCCGGCGGTCAGGATCGGCAGCTGGGCGAGGACGGGGTAGATCCAGTCCGCGGTGATCCCCGGGAACGCCTCCCCGGTGAGCGCGAGCCCTGCCCACCACCGGTACAGCTGATCGACGTCCCACGAGGCGGCGCGATCGTCGGCGAACCCCAGCCAGACCACGACGGCGTGGACCAGGACGAACGCGATCCACACCACCGCCCGCCCAGACACGCCCTCCATCCTAGGGACGCGCCACGACTGCCCCGTCACGCGAACGGGGCGCGGGTCAGGCCGCGAGCGCCTCGGCGACCACGCGCGGCAGCGCCTCGGCCACGTCGAGCGCCGTGATCGGCCCGCCGCCCGGGGACGCCGGGCCACCGGCGGTCGAGCCCGCGCCGGCGGCGGCGATCGCCCCCGCACGGCCGTGCAGCCAGGCGCCGGAGGCCGCGAGCGCGGCGAGGGAGGCGGCATCCGCCGTCTGGTCGTGCGCCATCGCCCCCGCCACGAGCGCCCCGATGACGCCCGCGAGCACGTCGCCGGTGCCCGCCGTCGCGAGCCACGGGGTGCCGGCCTCGACCGTCGCCGCCCACCCGTCGGGAGCGGCCACGACGGTCACGGCCCCTTTGAGCAGCACGACGGCGCCGGTCGCCGCCGCGGTCTCACGCGCAGCCACGACCCGGTCCGTCGGCGTGTGGCCGAGTCCGAGGGCCGCACGCAGCCGGGCGTGCTCACGGTCGTGCGGCGTCAGGATGCGCGGCGCGGTGGCCTCGGCGGCGAGATCGAGGGCCCCGGCGTCGACGACGACGGGATCGGTGTCGGACAGCAGGCCGCGCAGCGCCGCGGTGTCGGACTCGGTGCGGACGGCGGCATCCGTCCCCGATCCGATCACCCACGCCTGCACGCGGCCGTCCGCGGTCACGGTCTCGGGCCGGCGGGCGAGCACGAGCGCCGTCGGGTGCTCGGGGCCGAGGTAGCGCACCATGCCGAGGCCGGTGCGCCAGGCGGCCTCGACGCCCAGCACCGCGGCACCGGGATACGCCTCGGACCCGGTGCGCATGCCCAGCACGCCTCGGGAATACTTGTCATCGGCGCCCGTCGGCCGCCGCAGGGCCCGCGCGGCGTCGGCCTGCGACCATGCCCGCAGCGAGTGAGACCGCTCCATGCCGTCACAGTACCGCTCCCCCGAACCCGGCCCGGAAGACCCCATGCCCCGACTGTTCTCCCCGATCACCCTCCGCGACGTCACGATCCGCAACCGCCTGTGGGTGTCGCCCATGTGCCAGTACAGCGCGGTGGACGGCGTGCCGCAGGAATGGCACCACACGCATCTCGCGCAGTTCGCGTCGGGAGGGGCGGGGCTGATCGTGGCGGAGGCGACCGCGGTGTCGCCCGAAGGGCGCATCTCGCCCGAGGACGTCGGACTGTGGACGGACGAGCAGCGCGACGCGTGGGCGCCGATCGTGGCGGCCATCCGTCGCCGTGGGGCGGTGGCCGGCGTCCAGCTCGCGCACGCGGGGCGCAAGGCCTCCACCTGGTCGCCGTTCTCCGGACGCCGCGGCTCGGTGCCGGCCGAGGAGGGCGGCTGGACCACCGTCGCACCCTCGGCGGACGCCTACGACGGCTACGCGGTGCCCGTCGCCCTCGACCTGGCGGGCATCGACCGCATCGTCGCCGCCTTCGCCTCGGCGGCCCGCCGCGCCGTCGACGCGGGATTCCAGGTGCTCGAGCTGCACGCGGCCCACGGCTACCTGCTGCACCAGTTCCTCTCGCCGCTGTCCAACCTCCGCGACGACGAGTACGGCGGCTCGCTGCGCAATCGCGCGCGGCTCCTCCTCCGCGTGCTGGAGGCGGTGACGGATGCCGCGCCCGGCGTTCCGCTCATCGTGAGGTTCTCCGCCACCGACTGGGCGCCCGGCGGCTGGGACGCCGACGACACCGTCACGGTGGCGCGCTGGGCCGCCGAGCGCGGCGCGGACTTCTTCGACATCTCCAGCGGGGGCCTCGTCTCGCACCAGCGGCTCACGACGGGCCCCGGCTACCAGGTGGGCCTCGCGGCGCGCGTGCGCCGCGAGGCGGGTGTGCCGGTGAACGCCGTCGGCATGATCGACGACGCCGCCCATGCGGAGCGGGTGCTGGAGGAGGGGGCGGCCGACGCCGTCATGGCCGGACGCGAGTGGCTCCGCGATCCGCACTACGGCCTGCGGGCCGCCACCGAGCTCGGCGCCGACATCGAGTACTGGCCGGCGCAGTACCTCCGGGCGCGGCCGGCCTCCTGACGGCGACGGCGAAGCCCCGGGATACCCGGGGCTTCGCCGCGCGTCAGAAGCCGCGACGACGGGTCGCGTCCTGCACCTCGCCGATGAGCTCTTCGATGATGTCCTCCAGGAAGAGCACCGCCGTGGTCTCGCCGGCCTCGTTGCGCACCTGCGCGAGATGGCGGCCGGCCCGGCGCATGACGGCGAGGGCGTCCTCCAGGTCGGTGGTCTCGAGCACGGGCACCATGTGGTGGACGCGACGGGTCGTGATGGGGCGCGCGACGTCGGTGGCGGCATCCGGCCCCTCCGCCGCCCGCAGGATGTCCTTCAGGTGCACGTAGCCCAGCGGCGCACCCTCGTCGTCGACGATCACGTAGCGCGAGAAGCCGTGCTTGGCCACGGCGCGCTCGATCTCGTCGGGCGTCGTCCGCTCGGGGAGCGTCACGAGCTGCGACAGCGGCACCGCCACCTCGGCGGCCTTCTTGTCGGTGAACTCGACGGCGGCGGCGACCGTTCCGGCCGCGTCGTCCAGCACGCCCTCGATGCGCGACTGATTGACGATCGTCGCGACCTCCTCGAGCGTGAACGTCGAGGCGGCCTCATCCTTCGGCTCGACGCGGAACAGCCGCACGATGTGGTTCGCGATCCAGTTCAGGGTCACGATCACCGGGTGGAAGAGCTTGGACACCCACACGAGCGGCGTGGCGAGCATGAGCACGGCGCGGTCGGGCACCGAGAACGCGAGGTTCTTCGGCACCATCTCGCCGAACACGACGTGCAGGTACGACACCAGCAGCAGGGCGATCGCGAACGCGACGCCGTCGACGACGGCCTCCGACCAGCCGGTGAGCCCGAGCGGCTCGGCGAGCAGGTGGTGGATGGCGGGCTCGGACACGTTCAGGATCAGCAGCGAGCAGATCGTGATGCCCAGCTGGCTGGTCGCGAGCATCAGCGTCGCGTGCTCCATCGCGTACAGCGCGGTCTTGGCCGAGCGGGAGCCCTTCTCTGCCAACGGCTCGATCTGCGAGCGGCGGGCGGAGATGACGGCGAACTCGGCGCCGACGAAGAAGGCGTTGGCGATGAGCAGCACCACGAGCCATGCGATTCCGGCCCAGTCGTTCATCGACGCTCACCCCCTTCCGTCGTCGCCGCCGCGTGCGGCATCGGCGTCGGGACGAACCGCACCCGCTCCACGCGGCGTCCGGCCATGCGCTGCACCTCGAGGGTGCCGTCCTCGATCTCGACGGTGTCGCCGACGGCGGGGATGCGCTCGAGGACGCTCATGATGTAGCCGCCCACGGTGTCGTAGACGTCGCCCTCGGGGATGCGGATGCCGGTGCGATCGCGCACCTCGTCGGGGCGCAGCTCGCCGGGGAACACCACGGTGTCATCGACGCGGACGATGCCCGCGCGGCGCCGGTCGTGCTCGTCGAGCACCTCGCCGACGATCTCCTCGACCAGGTCCTCCAGCGTCACCACGCCCGCGGTGCCGCCGTACTCGTCGACCACGACGGCCATCTGGTAGCCGCGAGCGCGCAGCTCGGCGACGAGGACGTCGAGGTGCACCGCCTCGGGGAACCGCAGCGGCTCGGTCGCCAGCGCGGCGGCGGGCACGTCCGCGCGGCGCTCCCGCGGCACGCCGACGGCGGCCTTGAGGTGCACGATGCCGGTGATGTCGTCCATCGACTCGCCGTAGACGGGGAAGCGGCTGTGCCCGGTGCGGCGCGCGAGCTGGATGACGTCCTCCGCGGAGTCGTCCGCGGCCAGCGCATGGATGCTCGGGCGGGGCGTCATGACGTCGGCCGCGCTCAGGCGCGCGAAGGTGAGGCTGCGGTCGAGCAGCGACGCGGTGTCCTCCTCCAGCACGCCGGCGCTGGCGGAGCGGCGCACGAGGCTCGACAGCTCCTCGGCCGTCCGCGCGCCCGAGAGCTCCTCCTTGGGCTCGACGCCCATCGCCCGCAGCACGCCGTTCGCGCTGCCGTTGAGCACGACGATCGCCGGGCGGAACACCGTCGTGAACCCCACCTGGAAGGGCATGACCAGCTTCGCGGTCTGCCTCGGGATCGCCAGGGCGAAGTTCTTGGGGACCAGCTCGCCGATGATCATCGAGAACACGGTCGCGATCGAGACGCCGATGACCGCGGCGAGGGGCCGCGACACGCCCTCGGGGATGCCCCACGTGTCGAAGACCGGAGCGAGCAGGTTCGAGATCGCCGGCTCCATCGTGTAGCCGGTGAGCAGCGTCGTCAGCGTGATGCCCAGCTGCGCACTGGACAGATGCGTCGACGTGATGCGCAGCGCGCCGATGGTCATCGAGAGCCGCGACTCGCCGGCCGCCTGACGGGCCTCGAGGTCGGCGCGGTCGAGGTTCACCAGCGCGAACTCGCTCGCGACGAACAGTCCGGTGCCGATGGTGAGCAGGAGCCCCACGCCCAACATGACGTAATCCATCACGCGCACCCCCTGTTCGGCCAGGAGTCAGGCCGGTGCATCCGGGAGTCGGGTCGGTGGGGCGATCGTCTGCAACTGGGGGGGTCGTCCATCGTGCCGCCAAGTCTACGACAGGGGTCCGGGCGCGGCCGCGGATCGCTCACGACGAAGGGGCCCTGCGGTCGGCGGGCGCCGGTGTCAACCCCCTCCGCGACCGGGCGCGGGACTGCGCAGGCTGTGGGGATGACCGACACGAGCGCCGACCGGCAGACGGACCCCCGCAACGCTCCGCCACCCGAGCACCCCGACAAGCCCGACACGCCCCGCGAGATCGAGAAGCGCTCCTGGAAGTACGTCTTCGTCAAGACGGCCAGGGAGTTCTCGGCCGACGAGTGCACCGACATCGCCGCCGCGCTGACGTTCTACTCGGTCCTGGCGATCTTCCCCGGGCTCGTCGCCGTCTTCTCGATCTTCGGGCTCCTCGCCGGCAGCGGTGAGGCGACCGGCGCGATCATCGGCGTGGTCGAGAGCGTGTCGCCCGAGGCGGCCGACGCGCTGCGCGGCCCGCTCGAGCAGGCGGCCGAGTCCCCCGCCGCCGGATGGGGCCTCGTGCTCGGCCTCCTGCTGGCGATCTGGTCGGCATCGGGCTACGTCGGGGCGTTCAGCCGCGCGATGAACCGGATCTACGAGATCCCGGAGGGCCGGCCCTTCTGGAAGCTGAAGCCGGCCCAGCTGCTGGTCACGGTCATCGGGGTGGCGCTGATCGTGGTGGCGCTCGTGATCCTCGTCGTCTCCGGCCCCGTGGCCGATGCGGTGGGCTCGGCGCTGGGCCTCGGTGAGGTGGCCACCACGGTGTGGTCGATCGTGAAGTGGCCGGTGCTCGCACTCATCGTCGTGCTGATGGTGGCGATCCTCTACTACGCGACGCCCAACGCGAAGCAGCCGAAGTTCCGCTGGATCAGCATGGGGTCGCTGCTGGCGATCCTCACCCTCGTGGTGGCGTCGGCGGCGTTCGGCATCTACGTGGCGAACTTCTCGAACTACGACCGCACGTACGGCTCGCTCGCGGGGGTGATCGTCTTCCTGCTGTGGCTGTGGATCGCCAACATCGCGCTGCTGTTCGGAGCCGAGTTCGATGCCGAGCTCGAACGCGGGCGCCAGCTGCAGGCCGGGATCGAGGCGGAGGAGGACATCCAGCTGCCGCCCCGCGACACCCGCAAGAGCGACAAGGCCGCGCAGAAGGAGAAGAAGGACGTCGAGGAGGGCAGGCGCATCCGCCTGCAGCACGCGGACGAAGACGACGACGAGCCGGCGCACACCGGCGGGAGCAGCGGCGAACGCTGAGGCCGGGACGGATGCCGCAGGCCGCGGCATCCGTCATCCCTCACCAGCTGACGGGAAGCGCCTTGCCCTCCTCGTACCCCGCCGCCGACTGGAGTCCCACCCGCGCGCGCTCGTGGAACTGCGCCACCGTCGCCGCGCCGGCGTAGGTGAAGGACGACCGCACTCCCGACGTGATCATGTCGAGCAGGTCCTCCAGGCCCGGGCGCAGCGGGTCCAGGTAGATGCGCGACGACGAGATGCCCTCCGCGAAGAGCTCCTTGCGGGCCAGCTCGTACGGGTCGAGGCGTCCGAAGCGCTCATGCACGGCCTTGGTCGACGCCATGCCCCACGACTCCTTGAAGGCGCGGCCGGCCTCATCGACCTGAAGCTCGCCGGGCGCCTCGATGGTGCCCGCGAACCACGAGCCGATCATGACGGATGCCGCGCCCGCCGCGAGCGCCAGCGCGACGTCGCGGGGGTAGCGCACACCGCCGTCGGCCCACACGTGCGCGCCCAACATGCGGGCGGCCTCGGCCGTCTCGAGGACCGCCGAGAACTGCGGGCGGCCGACGGCGGTCATCATCCGCGTCGTGCACATGGCACCCGGGCCCACCCCGACCTTCAGGATCGTGGCGCCGGCGGTCACGAGGTCGTGGACGCCCTCGGCGGTGACGATGTTCCCCGCCGCGATCGGCAGGCCGAGGTCGAGGTCGGCGACGGTGCGCAGCGCCTGCAGCATCCCCTCCTGATGGCCGTGGGCGGTGTCGAGCACGAGGACGTCGACGCCGGCGCCGGCCAGGGCTCGCGCCTTGGCCGCGACGTCTCCGTTGATGCCGACCGCCGCAGCGACGATCAGGCGGCCGGAGGCGTCCACGGCCGGGCGGTAGAGCGTCGAGCGCAGGGCGCTGCGGCGCGACAGCGTGCCGACGAGGTGTCCGTGGTGCAGGACCGCCACCAGCTCGGCGTCCGCGGCGACGATCACGTCGAACGCGTGGCGGGCGCTCTCGATGTCATCGGCGTCGACGGACGCGGCGCGCCCGCGCGCGAGGTCGCCGAGACGCGCATCGGGCAGCGCGGTGCCCAGGCGCGCCGCCGGCACGATGCCGAGGACGTCGTCGGCGTCGATCCGGCCGGCCGCGACCTCTGCCACCACGATGCCGTGCCCGTCGGTGGGCGGGAGCAGCCGCGCGGCGTCGGCGACGGTCGCGTCCGGCGGAAGGACCAGCGGCGTGTCCCAGGTGACGGGCTGCGCCTTGACCCAGCGGATAGCGGCGTCCAGCTCCTGCAGCGGCATGTCCTGCGGGAGCACGCCGAGTCCGCCCCGCCGCGCGAGCGTGGCGGCCAGGCGCGCACCGGTGACGGAGTTCATGTTGGACGAGACGAGCGGGATCGTCGCGGTCGTCCCGTCGTGGGGGGCGAGGTCGACGTCGAGCCTGCTGGCGACGGCGGACCGGCGCGGGACGAGGAAGACGTCGGAATAGGTCAGGTCGACGTCGGGGGCTTCGCCGTAGAACTCCATGACCGCCAAGGGTAGTGACACTTCCTGTGCGGGTAATCGTTCGGATTCTTTCGGCTTCCGCACGGGCGGGGACCGGGACCGCCCCCGCGGACTGGGCTAGGCTTAACCCCACGCGTGCGCCGGCTCTGAGCCCCACGCGTATCCCAGAACTTCACCGATGAAAGCAGGCGATTCAGCGTGTCGAGCCAGGTGACGGGCGTCGGGGTTTCGAACGAGGGTGAGTTCGGAGCCAACGAGTGGCTCGTCGAGGAGCTGTACGAACAGTTCAAGATCGACCGGAACTCCGTCGACAAGGCATGGTGGCCCGTTCTCGAGGCCTACCACCCCGCCGACGGCGCGGCACCGACGGCCCCCGCTGCGGCGCCGGCCGCACCCGCGCAGGCCGCGGCGGCCACGGCACCCGCGGCGGCCACGGCACCCGCGGCCGCTGCTGCTCCGGCACCCGCGGCACCGGCGCCTGCCGCCGCTCCCGCGGCGCCGCAGCCGGCGGCGGAGCCCCGCCCGGTGACGGCGCCCATCCCCGTCATCGGCAACCAGCCGGTGGCGCGCACGACGGCGAGGCCCGCCGCCCCGCAGCCGATTCCGGCGCAGGCGCCCAAGGCGCAGCCGTCGTCGGCGGACGGCGAGGCCGAGGCCGACGTCGTCACGGCGCTGAAGGGCCTGCCCAAGACGCTTGCGGCGAACATGGACGAGTCGCTCACGGTGCCCACGGCCACCAGCGTGCGCACCGTCCCGGCGAAGCTGATGATCGACAACCGCATCGTCATCAACAACCACATGGCCCGCACGCGCGGCGGCAAGGTGAGCTTCACCCACCTCATCGGCTGGGCGATCATCCAGACGCTCAAGGAGTTCCCGAGCCAGAACGTCTTCTACGCCGAAGTCGACGGCAAGCCCTCCGTGGTGGCGCCGGCGCACATCAACCTCGGCATCGCGATCGACCTCCCCCGTCCCGACGGCAGCCGTGCCCTGCTCGTGCCCAGCATCAAGCGCGCCGAGCAGCTCTCGTTCAACGAGTACCTGACCACGTACGAGGACCTGGTCGGCCGTGCTCGCGGCAACAAGCTGACCGCGGCCGACTTCCAGGGGACGACGATCTCGCTGACCAACCCCGGCGGCATCGGCACGGTCCACTCCGTGCCGCGCCTGATGAAGGGTCAGGGCTGCATCGTGGGCGCCGGCGCCCTCGAGTACCCCGCCGAGTTCCAGGGCGCGAGCGACAAGACGCTCAACGAGCTCGCGATCGGCAAGACGATCACGCTCACGAGCACCTACGACCACCGCGTGATCCAGGGCGCCGGGTCGGGCGAGTTCCTCAAGAAGGTGCACGAGCTGCTCATCGGGCAGCGCGGCTTCTACGAGGACATCTTCTCGGCGCTGCGCATCCCCTATGCGCCGATCCACTGGGCGCCCGACATCAACGTCGACCTCGCCGAGCGCGTCGACAAGCAGGCGCGCGTCCAGGAGCTCATCAACTCCTTCCGCGTGCGCGGTCACCTGATGGCCGACATCGACCCGCTCGAGTACGTCCAGCGCACCCACCCCGACCTCGAGATCGAGAGCCACGGACTGACCTTCTGGGACCTCGACCGCGAGTTCGTCACGGGCGGCTTCGGCGGCAAGCGCCAGATGAAGCTGCGCGACATCCTGGGCGTGCTCCGCGACTCGTACTGCCGCACGATCGGCATCGAGTACATGCACATCCAGGACCCGGTGCAGCGCGCGTGGTTCCAGCAGAACGTCGAGGTCAAGTACCAGAAGCCGGGCCACGACGAGCAGCTGCGCATCCTCGACAAGCTCAACCAGGCCGAGGCGTTCGAGACGTTCCTGCAGACCAAGTACGTCGGGCAGAAGCGCTTCAGCCTCGAGGGCGGCGAGTCGCTGATCCCGCTCCTGGACGAGATCCTCCAGGGCGCCGCCGAGGCGGGCCTGGACGGCGCCGCGATCGGCATGGCGCACCGCGGCCGCCTGAACGTCCTGACCAACATCGCCGGCAAGACCTACGGGCAGGTGTTCCGCGAGTTCGAGGGCTCGGTCGCCATCGGGTCCAAGAGCGGCTCGGGCGACGTGAAGTACCACCTCGGCACCGAGGGCACCTTCGTCGCCGACAACCAGGCGGAGCTCCCCGTCTACCTCGCCGCCAACCCGTCGCACCTCGAGACCGTCGACGGCGTGCTGGAAGGCATCGTGCGGGCCAAGCAGGACCGCAAGCCCATCGGCAGCTTCACCTGGCTCCCGATCCTGGTCCACGGCGATGCGGCCTTCGCCGGCCAGGGCGTCGTGGTCGAGACCCTGCAGATGTCGCAGCTGCGCGCCTACCGCACCGGCGGCACCGTGCACGTCGTGGTGAACAACCAGGTCGGCTTCACCACCACCCCGGTCGACGCCCGCACCTCGGTCTACGCCACCGACGTCGCCAAGACGATCCAGGCGCCGATCTTCCACGTGAACGGCGACGACCCCGAGGGCGTCACCCGGGTCGCGCAGCTGGCCTTCGCCTACCGCGAGCGGTTCCACCGTGATGTCGTCATCGACCTCGTCTGCTACCGCCGCCGCGGTCACAACGAGGGCGACGACCCGTCGATGACGCAGCCGCTCATGACGAACCTCATCGAGGCGAAGCGCTCGGTCCGCCGGCTGTACACCGAGGCCCTCGTCGGCCGCGGCGACATCACCGAGGAGGAGTACGAGAAGGCCAAGCAGGACTTCCAGAGCCGCCTCGAGGTCGCCTTCGCCGAGACGCACGCCGCGGAGACCGGCTCCTCGCCCGTCGTCGTCCCCGACGAGGTCACCGTCGCCGTCGCCGGCGAGCCGGAGACGACCGGGGTCGCGCGCGAGATCGTGCACCTCATCGGCGACACGTTCGTCAACAAGCCGGAGGGCTTCACCGTCCACAACAAGCTCCAGCAGCTGCTCGACAAGCGGCTCGACATGAGCCGCAACGGCTCGATCGACTGGGGCTTCGGCGAGCTGCTGGCGTTCGGGTCGCTCCTGCTGGAGAAGACGAACGTGCGCCTGGCCGGCCAGGACTCCCGCCGCGGCACGTTCGTGCAGCGCCACGCCGTCCTGCACGACCGGGCCAACGGGCAGGAGTGGATCCCGCTCGCCAATCTGTCGGGCGACCAGGGCAAGTTCTACGTCTACGACTCGTTCCTCAGCGAGTACGCGGCGATGGCGTTCGAGTACGGGTATTCCGTGGAGCGCGCCGACTCGCTCGTGCTGTGGGAGGCCCAGTTCGGCGACTTCGCCAACGGGGCGCAGTCGGTGATCGACGAGTTCATCTCCTCGGCCGAGCAGAAGTGGGGCCAGCAGTCGAGCGTCGTGCTGCTGCTCCCCCACGGCTACGAGGGCCAGGGCCCCGACCACTCGTCCGCGCGCATCGAGCGCTACCTCCAGATGTGCGCGCAGGACAACATGACCGTTGCCCGCCCGTCGACCCCGGCCTCGTACTTCCACCTGCTGCGGCGCCAGGCGTACGCGCGCCCGCGTCGTCCGCTGGTCGTGTTCACGCCGAAGGCCATGCTGCGCCTGCGGGGTGCGACGAGCCCGGTCGACGACTTCCTGACCGGCCGCTTCGAGCCCGTGCTGGACGACGAGCGCGGGATCGACAAATCGGCCGTGAAGCGGGTGCTGCTGCACGCCGGCAAGATCCACTGGGACCTGCGGGCGGAGCTCGAGAAGAACCCCAATCCCGAGATCGCGCTCGTGCGCCTCGAGCAGTTCTACCCCGCTCCCGTCACCGAGCTGAACGCCGTCATCGACTCCTACCCGGACGCCGAGCTGGTGTGGGTGCAGGACGAGCCCGAGAACCAGGGCGCGTGGCCGTTCATCGCGCTGGAGCTGGTGAAGCACCTCGGCGGTCGCACCATCAGCCGCGTCTCCCGCTCGTCCGCCGCCTCGACGGCGACCGGGTCGCCGAAGGTGCACGCCGCCGAGCAGGCGAAGATCATGCAGAAGGCGCTGACGCTCTAAGGCCGGCTGCGCCGACCGGCCCTGGACACGCCCCACTGTGGGAGTCCGGGGCCGGACTGCGTGCCGTCAGAGCGGGTCGACGCCGGCGCGGGCGAACGCGGCGGCTGCCGCATCCGTCGACTCGATCCGGTCAGACTCGACGAGCCCCAGGCGCGTGCGTCGGTCGAGCACGTCGTCGACGCTCATCGCACCCTCGACCATGACGCCCCACTGGAGTTCCTGGGCCGTCACCCCGCGCGCCGCGCCGGGGCCGTCCGGGAGCGCGGCCGCATACGGCGCCTCGGCGCCATACCGCCGCACGAGGCGCGCCGGCGCCGCGATCTCCGCCAGCCGATGCCGCGGCCACGCGCCGACGAGAGGGATCGCAGCGGTCCGCGAGGGCCGCGCGGGGAGGGACGGGTCACGCCGGATGACGGCGTCGACGGCGTCCTCGGCCATGCGCCGGTACGTGGTGAGCTTGCCGCCGACGATGCTCAGCACCCCCGTCGCGGACTCGATGATGGCGTGCCGGCGCGAGAGGTCGCTGGTGTCGCCGGGCTCGCCTGCCAGAAGCGGTCGCAGCCCCGCGAACGTCGTGAGGACGTCGGTGCGCTCGAGCGGGTCGGCGAGGACGGTGTTGACCGTGCCGAGGAGCATCTCGATCTCCGCGTCGGTGGCGTGCGCGATCTCGGGAACCGGCCCGTCCACCGGGACGTCGGTGAGACCGATGTAGGTGCGTCCGTGCGGTGCGGGCAGCGTGAACACGAAGCGGCTCGTCGAGCCCGGGATGGGCACCGTGAGCGAGACGTCCGAGCCGCCCAGGCGCTCGGTCGACACCACGAGGTGCGTGCCACGACTGGGTTGCAGGCGCACGTCGGGGTCGAGCCCGCCCGCCCACACGCCGGTCGCGCTCACCACGGCCCGCGCGCGCAGGGTCAGCTCCGTGCCGGTCACGAGGTCGCGGAGGCGGGCGTCGCCGCCGGTCGCCGAGGTCGCCTCGACGCGGGTGAGGACGGATGCGCCGTACCCGGCGGCCGTCCGCGCCACCGCCACGACCAGCCGTGCGTCATCGATGAGCTGGCCGTCCCAGCCGCGCACGCCGCCGCGAAGTCCATCGGCGCGGACCGCCGGCGCCAGTCGCCGCGTCGTCCCCGGCCCGATCGCTCCCGGCCCGGGCAGCAGGGCGCCCGGCGTGCCGACGGTCCGCCGCAGCCCGTTGCCGAGTTCGTAGCCGAGTCCGAGGTAAGCGCCGCGCGCAAGGTGCCCCGGCTCGTGCAGCGGCACCACCTGCGCGAGGGCGCGCGTGAGGTGGGGAGCGGTCCGCGTCATGAGGATGTGCCGCTCCAGCGCGCTCTCGCGCGCGATGCCGATCTGACCGGACGCGAGGTATCTGAGGCCCCCGTGCACGAGCTTCGAGCTCCAGCGGCTGGTGCCGTGGGCGAGGTCACCGCGCTCGACCAGCACCGTGCGAAGCCCTCGGCTCGCGGCATCCAGGGCGATGCCGGCGCCGGTGATGCCGCCGCCGATCACCAGGACGTCGATCTCGCGACTCCCGGCGAGCGCGTCGAGCTCCTTCGCGCGGCGCGATGCCGTGAGCGCCGAGGGGGAGGGCGTCCGGCCGAGGATGAGCGGCGTCATCGCGCACCCCGGGGCGAGAGGTAGCCGTGCACCGCGTGCGCGAGCTCGGTGCGCCACGCCTCGTCGGGAAGCCACTCGGCCACCAGCGGCGCCGACTGCACCGCGGACTGCGCGATGAGGAGCACCATCGCAGCCAGCCCATCCGGGTCTCCGTCGCGCACGAACCCGCGGCGCTGCCCGTCGGCGAGGCGCCGCGCGGTCTCGCCGTGGATGGCGCGCTGGCTCGTGCCGAGCCGGTCGAGGATGTAGCGCGCGAACAGCTCGGGATCGGTGTCGCGCAGGCGGTCCACCAGCGGCAGCCGGCGGACGCGGTCGGCGGTCCCGACGAGCAGGGCCACGAGAGCCTCGAGATCATCGGCCTGCTCCTGGCCGCCGGGCTGTGCGGCCAACAGCTCCCGGGTCACGAGCGCCGCGAACACCGCCTGGGCGTCGGGCCAGTACCGGTAGAGCGTCTGACGGGAGATCCCGCAGCGGCGGGCGATGTCGGATGCCGTCGTCCGCCGGATCCCGTGCTCCAGCACTTCCGCCAGCGCGGCGTCGAGGATCGCGCTCTCGGTGTCGGACACTCCGTCGGCCATGTGACAACCATACAGAATGTGTCATACTGTCGCCATGGCTGCGACGGCGCACACCGACTCCGCGACCCCCGCGAGCCCGATCGCCCGTCCGGCGCCCCGCCCCCGCGGCGACTGGGACGCGTGGGGTTCCGAACCCGCCCGGCTCCCCGCGGCGGCGAAGGCGATCGTGGCGACGCTGCTCCCCGGCAAGGCGCACCCCGTCCCCCGTCGGCAGGTCCCCGAGCTGACCCCGTCCCTCATCTCCGACGCCGACCTCGGCGCGCTCGCGGACGTGGTGGGGGGGCATCACGCGTCGCGCGCCGACGCCGTGCGGCTGCTGCACCTGGGCGGCAAGAGCACACCCGACCTCCTCCACCGCCGGATGGACGGACTGCAGAACGCGCCCGACGCCGTCGTATCCCCCGCCGATCACGACCAGATCGCCGCGGTGCTGGGAGTGTGCGACGACCGCGGCATCGCCGTCGTCCCGTTCGGCGGAGGCACGTCGGTCGTCGGAGGCGTCGAGCCGGAGCGCGGCGAGCACGCCGCCGTCATCGCGCTCGACCTCTCCCGCACCGCCGCCCTCCTCGCTCTCGACGAGGTGTCGCTGCTGGCCTCCTTCGGCGCGGGCACCACGGGTCCGCAGGCGGAGGAGCTGCTCGGTGCCCGCGGCTTCACGCTCGGCCACTTCCCGCAGAGCTTCCCGTACGCCTCGCTCGGCGGGTTCGCGGCGACGCGGTCGAGCGGTCAGGCCTCGCGCGGCTACGGCCGCTTCGACGATCTCGTGCACGCCCTGCGGATCGCGACGCCGGCGGGCGACCTCGACCTGGGCCGCTCTCCGGCGAGCGCCGCCGGTCCCGATCTGCGGGAGCTCTTCCTCGGATCCGAGGGGGCCTTCGGGGTTCTCACCGAGGTCACCGTACGCGTCCGCCCGCTTCCGGGGGCCACGGCGTACCGGGCGTGGTCGTTCCCCGACTTCGCGACGGGGACGGCGGCGCTCCGCGAAGCCACGCAGCGCGGCATCCGACCCACCGTGCTGCGGCTGAGCGATGCAACCGAGACGCGCGTGAACGCGGCGATGGGCGGGCACCTCACCCGGATGCGCGGATGCCTCGCCATCGCCACCTTCGAGGGGGCGATCCTCGAAGAGGCGGAAGCCGCGCGCGATGCGCTGGACACGGTCTTCGCCGCTCATGGTGCGACCTCGCGCGGCGAGGATCCGGCCCGCTCATGGGAGCGCGGGCGCTTCTCCTCCCCCGCGCTGCGCGACACGCTCATGGACACCGGCGTGCTGGCCGAGACGCTCGAGACGGCGACGACGTGGGCGAACCTGCCGGCGCTCAAGCAGGCGGTGACCGATGCCCTGACCGCGAGCCTCACCGCCTCGGGCACCAAGCCGGTCGTGCTGTGCCACATCTCGCACGTGTACCCGGCGGGTGCGTCGCTCTACCTCACCGTCATCGCTGCGCTCGGCGAGGATCCCCAGGCGCAGTGGAAGACGGCGAAGGATGCCGCATCCCGGGCGATCGGCCACGCGAACGGCACCATCACGCACCATCACGCCGTCGGCCGGGACCATCGCCCCTACCTCGCGACGGAGATCGGCCCGCTCGGCGTCGAGCTGCTGCGCGCCGTCAAGGCCGTACTGGACCCCCGCGGCATCATGAACCCGGGCGCGCTCGTCGCCCCGCGCAGCGACACCGGCGCATGAGGGTCGCGCTCCTGGTCAACCCGGCGGCCCGCGCCGGCGCGCACACCGGCGCGACGAGCACCGCCGCCGAGCGCCTCCGCACGCACGGGGTGCAGACGACGGTCCTGAGCGGCGGCAGCGCCGCCGAGTCATCCGCCCTGCTGCGGGCGGCCCTGGACGCCGGCGTCGACGCGGTCGCCGTCGTCGGGGGCGACGGGACCGTCAACCTCGCCATCCAGGAGGTGGCCGGCACCGGCGTCCCGCTCGGCATCGTGCCCTCGGGCACGGGCAACGACTTCGCGGCGATGCTCGGGCTGCGCGAGCTCGACGCGCGGGCGGCCGCCGACGCGATCGCCGGCGGCCTCACGCGGCGCGTGGATCTCGCGCGCGTGACCCGCGGCGACGGATCGACGCAGTACTTCGGGACAGTCCTGGCGAGCGGCTTCGACTCCAAGGTCAACGACCGCGCCAACGCGATGCGCTGGCCCAGAGGCGGCTCGCGCTACGACATCGCGATCCTCGTCGAGTTCCTCACCCTCGCCGGCATCCCGTACGAGGTCGACGTCGAACTCGCCGACGGCACCCGCGAGCAGATCCGCGGCGACCTCGTGATGGCGACCGTCGGCAACGGTCGCACCTACGGCAGCGGCATCCCGATCTGCCCGGACGCCGATCCCGCCGACGGTCTGCTCGACGTCCTGCTGGTGCGCACCGCCGGACGGCTGCGCCTGCTCCGGCTCCTGTCGCGCGTGTATCGCGGCACGCACACCACGGTGCCGGAGGTCTCGGTACGCCGCGCGAGGTCGGTGCGCCTGTCGTCGCCCGGTGTCACCGCGTACGCGGACGGCGACCCGATCGGCGCTCTTCCGCTGTCGGTGGATGTCGTGCCGGCGGCGCTCACGGTCTTCACGCCCGCACCAGCCTCCTGACCGGACCTCGGGCGATAACTGCTCGCGCCGTCCGTCAGTGCGCGGCCTGGACCGCCCGCAGCCGGGCCAGCACCTGGTCACGCAGCTCCTCGGGAGCCGTCTCCTTGCAGGCGCGTGCGACCACCTCGGTCAGCGTGCGCGCGACCAGCGCCTCGTCGCGGCATCCCGCGCAGTGCTCCAGGTGCTCGGCGATGTCGCTGTGCTCGGTCTTGCAGACCTCGTTGCGCAGGTACTCCTCGAGGTCGCGCCGCGCCTTCTCGCAGCCGCAGTCGGTCATTTCGTGCTCCTTGTGGCGGCGGTGGTGATGCCGCGCTCTGTTGCGTAGTCGGCCAGCAGCTCACGAAGCATGCGCCTGCCGCGGTGCAGGCGGCTCATGACCGTGCCGATCGGGGTCTTCATGATGTCGGCGATCTCCTGGTAGGCGAAGCCCTCGACGTCTGCGAGGTACACCGCCAGCCGGAAGTCCTCCGGGATGGACTGCAGCGCGTCCTTGACGACCGAGGCCGGCATGCGGTCGATCGCCTCCGCCTCGGCGGAGCGGGTGCTCGTCGCGGTGGTCGACTCGGCGCCGCCGAGCTGCCAGTCCTCGAGCTCGTCGATCGTGCCCTGGTAGGGCTCGCGCTGCTTCTTGCGATAGGTGTTGATGTACGTGTTGGTGAGGATGCGGTAGAGCCACGCCTTGAGGTTGGTGCCCTGGGTGAAGGTCTTCCACGACGCGAACGCCTTGACGAAGGTCTCCTGCACCAGGTCGGCGGCATCCGCGGGGTTGCGTGTCATGCGCATGGCCGCCGCGTACAGCTGGTCCATGAAGGGCAGCGCCTGCTCTTCGAACTGCGCGCGCGGGTCCTGCACCTGGTCGGTCTGACCGGCGTGGTCGATCGAGTCGCTCATCACGCGCCAGTCTACGGTGGCGGGTTGCGGACCGCCCGAGACGTCGGGTGAGGGTGCCTCGATGTCGAGGCGGTCGAGAGTGGCGAACATCCGGCTCCGCTCGGTGGGTGGACTCACGACGGCTGGCCCCGCATTACGCGGCGGATCAGAAGCCGTTCAGTAGGGTAGAACCCGATGACAGTCGACGGGTATTCCCCCACCTCCGCGCCGATCGAGCGCGGCCACTGGCGTGCCCCCGTCGCGGACGGTCCGCTGCACGCGACGGTGACCGTTCCCGGGTCCAAGTCGCTGACCAATCGCGAGCTCGTGCTGGCCTCGCTCGCCGACGCGCCGAGCCGGCTGATCGCACCGCTGCACTCCGACGACTCCGCCCGGATGATCGACGCGCTGCGCTCGCTCGGCGTCGGCATCGAGCGCGTCGAGGGCACGGGCATGTACGGCCCCGACATCGAGGTGACGCCCGTGTGGCCGCTCCGCGGCGACACCGAGGTGGATTGCGGGCAGGCGGGCACCGTCATGCGGTTCGTCGCCGGCCTCGCCGGCTTCGGGCGCGGCGACGTGACCCTCACCGCGCACGAGAGCGCGCTGCACCGGCCGATGGGGGCGATGATCACCGCACTGCGCGACGTCGGCGTCGACATCGACGACGGCGGACGCTGGGCCCTGCCCTTCATCGTGCGCGGGCACGGTCACGTGCGCGGCGGCGAGGTGACGATCGACGCCGGCGCGTCCAGTCAGTTCGTCTCGGGGCTGCTGCTGGCGGCACCCCGGTTCGACGTCGGCCTCCAGCTCAAGCACTCCGGCAGCCGCCTGCCCAGCATCCCCCACATCGACATGACGGTCGAGGCGCTCGGGCATCGCGGCGTGCACGTCGAGCGCCCCGGCGTGGGCGAGTGGATCGTGCCCGCGGGCCCGATCCGCGGCAAGGACGTGGCGATCGAGCCCGACCTCTCCAACGCGGCGCCGTTCCTCGCGGCGGCGATGGTCGCGGGCGGCTCGGTGTCGGTCACCGGCTGGCCGGCGCACTCCACGCAGCCCGGCGCGATGCTCACCGAGATCCTCTCCCTCATGGGTGCCCGCGTCGTCCGCCGCGGCGGCGCGCTGACCGTCACCGCCGGCCCGGCCATCCAGGGCGTCGATCTGGACCTGTCGGCCGCGGGCGAGCTCACCCCGACGATCTTCGGCCTCGCCGCCTTCGCGGAGTCGCCGTCCACGCTGCACGGGATCGGCCACATCCGCGGCCATGAGACCGATCGCATCGCGGCCCTCGTGTCCGAGCTGCGGCGCCTCGGCGGAGAGGCGGAGGAGCTCGCCGACGGCATCCGCATCACACCGCGGCCGCTGCACGGCGGCACCTGGCACGCGTACCACGACCACCGCATGGCGACCACAGGAGCGCTCATCGGCCTCGCCGTCCCGGGCGTCGAGGTCGACGACATCGGCACGACGGCCAAGACGATGCCCGAGTTCCCCCACATCTGGCAGCGGATGCTCGAGGGCCGGCACGCCGACGGCGGCCGGCCGGAGGAGACGATGCGCGCGTCGTGAGACGGCGCGCGCATGGCCCGCACAGCGATCGGGATGACACGGTGAACCGACCCAGGACGACGGCATGAGCTGGCTCGACGACCTCGACGAGGACGACGAGCCGGAGTTCGACGAGGCCGACGTGCGGGTGCGCCCGAACCCGAAGGCGAACCGCCCGCGCACCAAGCGGCGCCCGGCGCACAGCGACGCGCGGATCGCGCGCGTGCTCGGCGTGGACCGCGGCAGGTACACCGTCCTCGTCGACGAGGACCTGCCCGACGAGCGCACGGTGCTCGCCACCCGTGCGCGCGAGCTGCGCAAGACCCCGATCGTCACGGGCGACCGCGCGCGCGTGGTGGGCGACGCATCGGGCGACGACGGCACCCTGGCGCGCATCGTGGGCATCGAAGAGCGCACGTCGCTGCTGCGGCGCAGCGCCGACGACACCGACCAGGTCGAGCGCGTCGTCGTCGCCAACGCCGACCAGATGCTCGTGGTCGTCGCCGCCGCCGACCCCGAACCCCGCCCGCGGCTCGTCGACCGCTACCTGGTGGCCGCGCTGGATGCCGGCATCCGCCCTCTCCTCGTCGTCACCAAGACCGACCTCGCCGACCCGGCCGCGTTCCTCGCGCACTTCGAGGGCCTCGACCTCGAAGTGTTCGCCAGCGGCAAGGAGGAGATGCCGCTGGACCGGATCGGCGCGGCCCTGGCCGGCCACTCGACCGTGTTCGTCGGGCATTCCGGCGTGGGCAAGTCCACGCTCGTGAACGCGCTCGTCCCCGATGCGCGGCGCGCCACCGGGCACGTCAACGTCGTGACCGGGCGCGGGCGCCACACCTCCAGCTCCACGGTGTCGCTGCGCTACCGCGGCGAGAGCGGCAGCGGCTGGGTCATCGACACGCCCGGGGTGCGCTCGTTCGGACTCGGGCACGTCGACCCGGCGAACATCCTCCGCGCCTTCACCGACCTCGCCGAGGTGGCCGAGGAGTGTCCTCGCGGCTGCACGCACCTCCGGGATGCCCCCGACTGCGCGATCGTCGAAGCGGTCGAGGAGGGGCGACTCGGTCCCGGCGGCCCGGCGCGGCTCGATTCGCTGCAGCGGCTGCTGGAGACGTTCGCGAAGAAGGCGCAGGAGCCCGGCGCCTGAGGCACGACGGGCCGCCGCCTAGAGTGGACAGGTGACCACGACGCGCCTCGAACCCGGCTCCCTCGCCCCCGCCTTCACCCTCGTCGACCAGGACGACCGTGCCGTGCACCTCGAGGACCTCCGCGGCGGCCGGGTCATCCTCTTCTTCTACCCCGAGGCGATGACGCCCGGCTGCACCAAGGAGGCGTGCGACTTCCGCGACAGCCTCGCACCGCTGCAGGCCGCCGGCTACACCGTCCTCGGCGTCTCGCGGGACCAGCCCGAGAAGCTCCGGCGGTTCCGCGAGCGCGACGGCCTCACCTACGACCTGCTGAGCGACCCGGACCACGCGGTGCACGAGAAGTACGCGGTGTGGGGCGAGAAGGTGAACTACGGCAAGACGTTCATGGGCGTCATCCGCTCGACGTTCGTCATCGACGAGGAGGGCCGGATCGCGCACGCGCTGTACAACGTACGCGCCACCGGGCACGTGTCGCGCCTGCGGACGACGCTCGGAGTCTGAGACCGGATCAGCGCGACGCGCATCGGCGCGATCGCGGATCAGCGCGAGGCCGCTCCCGGCGCGTCGCCGTCCGCTCCATCGGCGCCTCGCGCCTGGCGTCCGGCATCCCGCACGGCCAGCACGAGCAGCACCAGCACCACGACGGCCGGCACGGCGAGGGCCAGGGCGAGCCCGGGGACCGCGAACCCCCCGGTCGCGGCGCCGAGCGCGACGGCGAGGATCAGCAGCTGCGTGACGATGCCGCCGGAGCGCCCCCACGACTGCCCCCGCCAGATGGCGGCCGCGAACGCCAGCACCGCCACGGCGCCGACGAGGGTGAGCACGACGAGCGCGATCGCGCTCTCGATCGAGCCGGTGTCGCCGCCGACGATCGCCGCGATCTCCCCGACGGTCAGCGCCGCGATGCCGAGACCCTCCAGACCCACGAGCACCGCCGCGATCCTTCCGGACAGGTTTGTCCGCATTCTCCGTCGACTCCTCTTCCACACGTCAGGCGTTTGTGCGAAACCTCCAGGTCAGAGGGGGAACACTCAGCCGGTTCCACATAAACCCGCCGATCAACCCTTGATTCAGGTAAACCGCTATGGGACGATTGGTGAAGCCGTGTGCTCCCACAGCGACGTGGGGCGAGTGATCTCGCACATCCCACAGGGTATCCGACCCGAACGGATCCCAAGCCCCACCCCCTCTCACAAGGAGCACCACCATGGACTGGCGCGACAAGGCCGCCTGCCTGACCGTCGACCCCGAGCTGTTCTTCCCCGTCGGGAACACCGGACCTGCCGTCGATCAGATCGAGAAGGCCAAGTCGGTGTGCGCACGCTGCACCGTCACCGAGATCTGCCTGCAGTACGCCCTCGAGACCGGACAGGACTCGGGCGTGTGGGGCGGTCTCTCCGAGGACGAGCGCCGCGCCCTGAAGCGCCGGGCCGCCCGCGCGCGCCGCGCCAGCTGACACAGCGCCCGAATCGAGCGGATGCCGCAGCCGCGGCATCCGCTCTCCTTTGCGCGCTCGGTCATCCAAGCCCGGCGGTCCGGCTCCTACCTCGCTGCCCCCGTCGCGACCGGAGCCGCGTCAGCGCTCGCCGGCGCCCGTACTGCTCCGGCCCGCGTCGACGATGTACCGCAGCGGGATCTCGATCGTCACCTCGGTGCCGCTGCCCATGATGGTGTGCCAGTCGATGGTGCCGCCGAGCTCGCCCTGGATGAGGGTGCGGACGATCTGGGTGCCCAGGCCCCGTCCGACCTGCCCTTCGGGCAGCCCCGACCCGGTGTCGCGCACCCGCACCTCGAGCCGCTCCTCGTCGCGCTCGGCGACGATCTCGACGTCGCCCTCCTGACCTGCCAGGCCGTGCTCGACCGCGTTCGTCACCAGCTCGGTCAGCGCCAGCGCGAGCGGCGTCGCGTACTCGCTCGGCAGCGTTCCGAACCGGCCGGACGAATGGGTCTTGGCACGGGTGTTGGGAGCGGCGGCCACCTCGGCGACGAGCTTGAGCACCCGCGCGAACACCTCGTCGAAGTCGACGTTCTGCGCCAGTCCCTCCGAGAGGGTGTCGTGCACCACCGCGATCGCCGACACGCGGCGCATCGCCTGGGTGAGCGCCTCGCGCGCCTCCTCGGAGTGCGAGCGGCGCGCCTGGATGCGCAGCAGCGAGGCGACGGTCTGCAGGTTGTTCTTGACGCGGTGGTGGATCTCGCGGATCGTCGCGTCCTTGGTGATGAGCTCCTGCTCCTGGTGGCGGATCTCGGTCACGTCGCGGCAGAGCACGATGGCGCCGATTCGCTTGCCGTGATCGCGCAGCGGGATCGTGCGCAGCGACACGGTGACGCCGCGCGCCTCGAGGTCGGTGCGCCAGGGCGCGCGCCCGGTCACCACGACCGGGAGCGACTCGTCGAACTGACGCTTGCCGGGGAGGATCTGCGTCACGACCTCCACGAGCGACTCGCCTTCGAGCTCGTCCTCGAAGCCCAGCCGGTTGAACGCCGACAGGGCGTTCGGGCTCGCGAAAGTCGTGACCCCGTCGACGTCGAGACGGATCAGACCGTCGGAGGCGCGCGGAGCGCCGCGGCGCGGCGACGTCGGCGCCGACAGGTCCGGGAAGTCACCCGAGGCGATCATGCCGAACAGGTCGTCGGCGCATTCGTTGAACGTGATCTGCTGGCGGGAGGGCGTGCGCGCCTCGCCCAGGTTGGTGTGACGGGTCAGCACTCCCACCACGCTCAGCTGACCGCCCTGCTGGCGGGCCACCGGCACGGCGCGCACGCGGGTGGGGGTCTCCTCGAACCAGTCCGGCGAGGCGGAGTCGACGATGCGGCCGCTGTGGAACGCCTCCCGCACCTGCGTGCGCCACTGCGGGCGCACGCGGTCGCCCACGATGTCGCGGTAGAAGAGGGTCGCCGCGCCGCTCGGGCGGGTGTGGGCGACGGCGACGAACGAGTCGTCCGACGTGGGCACCCACAGCACGATGTCGGCCGACGCCAGGTCGGCGAGGAGCTGGCCGTCCCCCGCGAGACGATGAAGCCACTCCACGTCGTCCTCGCTGGAGCGGCCCTGGGCGTAGACGAGATCGCTGAGGGTCGACACGGACCTAGCCTAGAGCGCGCGCGTCGGACCGTCGGTGCGCCGCGGCAGCTCGCGCCGAGCCGGCGCCGCGGGAGCGACGGATGCCGCGCCCCGGCGTCCTCTCGGGCGCTTCGGCCGCGGGAGTGGGCACGACGGCCTCTCCGGCGAATCGCCGCAGGCCGAGGACCAGCGGCGACTTCGGTGCGACCTCGGCGATCGGCCGGCCCGCGAGGATCGCCGCGTCCGCCGAGCGCGGATCCTGGGGCAGGAACCAGACGTCGCGGATTCCGGCGAAGCGGTCGAGCGTGCGGCGGACCTGGCCGCGCGCGTCGATCCCGAGCGTGCCCGGGCGCAGCCGGTTCGCGACGACGGCGATCGGGGTGGCGCCGACGGTCGCGCGCAGGTCGGAGTGACCGCGGAGGAAGCGCGCGATCCCGACCGGGTCGGCCGCGGCGACCGCGACGACGAGATCGGCCGCGCGCAGCGCGGCGAGCGCTGCGGCGTTGCGGCGCGGGCCGTCGAGGTCGCTCACGATCTCCTCGTCGCGCTCGAGCGATGAGGCGACGTCGACCACCGTGTAGTCCGCCCACTCTCGGCAGGCGGCCAGCGCCGCCGCCACGCGACGCTCGCTCAGCTCGGGCCAGCGGGACGGGCGGTTGATGCCGGTGAGCACGTCGACGCCCGAGCGTCCGAGCGGTGTCGCGATGCGCTCGAGCTCGCTCGCGTCGAGCCCGCCGAGCTCCGCCTGGCGGCACGCGGCCGCGAAGCCGGGCCCCTCGTCGGCCAGCCCGAGCGTGAGAGCCAGCGACGGCGCGTGCGTGTCGGCGTCGACGAGCGCGACGTGGCGGCCGCCCCGCGCCAGCTCGACGGCGAGCTCGGTGGCGACGGTGGACCGTCCGGGTGCGCCCGCGGCGCCCCAGACCACGATCACCCGCGGCCGCTCCGGCGCCTCCGGCGCAGCGCCCACGGGCGCGGCCGACAGCGCGTCGGCGATGCGCCACGGCTCGATGTGCCGCTCCAGCGGCGCTTCGAGCCCGCACGCCGCGGCCAGACGCTCACCGGCGGCGTCGACGACGAGCGGCACGACGCGCGTGCCCGCGCGGTCGCAGAGCGCCACGACCGTGGGTGACATGGTGCGACGTGAGACCGCCAGGATCAGCGCGTCGGCCTCCGCGAGCGCGCGCAGCACGCCCTCCGCCTCGGCTCCCCGCAAGCCGTCGGCGGCGGCCAGCAGCGGCGCGTCCTCGGGAAGCTCCGCGATCACGTCGACGCCCTCGCGACGCAGTCCTGCGACGAGCGCGGCGGCGTCCTCGACGGCCACGACGACCTTCACGAGCCCGCCCCCGTAGCCGGGACGATGGAGAGCGCGGACTCGTCGGCCATCGCGGCGAGCGTCGCCGACACGTCGGCACGCGGGATGACGAGCTCGAGCGCGGCCGCTCCCCCGCCGATCATGGAGTCGTCCCGCGTCACCGAGACGACCGTGGCGTCGGCCACGAGCACCCGTGGCTCGTCGTACCCGCCGTCCTCGCGGATCGGTGCGGCCCAGACCTCGACGACGGCGCCGGCCCCGACGGAGGCGGGCACGTCCACGGCGCTGCGGACGACGATGTTGGTGGTGCGGGCCGACCGGGCCTCGCCGACGGATGCCGCCGGCACGAGCTCGCCGGCCTCGACGGTGCGTGTCGCCACGAGGGCGCCGGCGGAGTGCTCGGCCGGGAGGTACGCGCCGGCGAGCGCGCCGAGGGCGACATCGACGACCTCGAGGTCGCCGGGCTCGATGACCTGCCCGGGGACGAGGGTGTGGGCGGCGGCGTAGACGGGGACGGTCTGCCGCGCCGCCGTCACGACGAGCCAGACGCCGGCGACGGAGGCGGCCACCAGCAGCACGCCGAGGAAGAACCGGGCATCGCCCCAGAAGGCTCGACGCGGGGTGCGGACGGGATCGCTTGCGGCGGTCATGCGTCCATCGTCGCCGAGCCGGCGAAACGGCGTCGATCGTTATCCACAGGGTCTTCCCGCTCCGGCCCTCCCGGACACCACGGGGCGATAATGGGGGCATGTCCGATGACCCGACGTCCGCCGTGCGTCTTCTCGCCCCCGCACAGGTGGGCGAGGTGCTCGGCGTCTCCGTCGACGAGGTCATGGCGCTCGTGCTCGAGGGACGGCTGCGGGGCGTGCGGGTGGGCGCGCCGGCCCGCTGGCGCATCGAGGCTGCGAGCGTGGGAGACTACCTGGACGACCAGGCCGAAGAAGCGCGCCGCATCGCCCTGTGGCACCAATCCCAGACAGCCAGCTTCCCCGAGCTGTGGGGCGGCGGGATCGTCCGCAACCCCGACTGATCCCGGGAGGATCAGGGCAGCGCCGGAGTCGTGTCCGCCCGGATCCACGCCACGGCGGCGAAGGGAATCAGGCGGTAGCCCGAGACCTCGTCGGCACGCCGTGGCGTCCCCGGCTCGTGCAGGGCCAGGTCGAGGTGATCGGCGCCCGCTCTGTCGATGGTGCCCGTCAGGACGCGCCCGCTCGTCAGGTGCACCGCGACCCCGCCACGCCGGCGCACGAGGTCGCGCAGGACGAAGCCGAAGGTCAGCCGGTCGGCCAGCGCCGAGCGGGCGGGGCCCGGCCGCGCGGAGCGGAGCAGGTCGGCGTGCGGCGCCCCGATCGCGAGGATGGATGCGAACGGCACGATGACGGCTCCGCCGCCCTCGGCGGGCCGCAGTGCGGCCCAGCCGGCGCCGACGCCGGTGACAGCCGCCCGCAGGGTCGTCCCGTCGACGAGGTCGAACCCGTACGCCGAGGCGGCATCCGCGGCCAGCAGTGTCAGCCGTTCGGCGAGCGCCACACGGGACAGACGCAGCCGCTCCGCCTCGGTGTCCAGGGCATGGCGCTCGGCCTCCCATTCGGAGGCGAGCTGATCCTCGAGGTCGTCGAAGAACCGGTCCCAGCGCACTCCGCGAGAGTAGGGCAGATCCGCCCGCACGAGGGATGAGTTATCCACAACCTGGGCTTTCCGGGTTTTCCTGGGAGTTCGCCGTATGTTCTAATCGCAAAGACACATCCCCCATGTCAGATAGGCACCGATGGCAATGTCGCCCGCGGGTCGTGCCCGCCTCCCCCTCGCATCCCGCACCACCGAGCTCGCGGAGTTCTTCGCTCCGCAGCGCACGCCCTCCACCGCACTGCCCTCCCCCGAGCCGTTCCTGCGCAACCTGACGGTCGGCGTCCTGGAGGTCTTCGCCGGCGTGCGCGAGGTGGACCAGCTCGCCCGCTGGCTCACCGAGGACGCCTACCGCAAGCTGGTGACCCGCGCGAACCTGGCCGCGCGTGCGCGCAGCGCGCGCGGCGTGCCCGCGCGTCGGCCCGTCCACACGATCATGTCGGTGCACGAGTCCTCTCCCGCCGACGGGATCGTCGAGGCGGTCCTCGTCGTGCGCGGCCCGGCGCGCACCCGTGCCCTCGCCGTGCGCCTGGAGGGCATGGACGGCCGCTGGCGCGCGACGTCCCTCGCCCTGCTGTGAGACCGGACGCCCCCGCAGAGCGCGGGCGGCCGGTCGCTGCTCAGTCCTCGGCGTCCTTGTCGATGAGGTCGAGGAGCGACTTCAGCGCATCGCGGATCTCGTCGTGGTCGTACTGGCCCGCGCGGCTCTCCGCGGAGATCACACCGGAGCGGTGCACCTTGGCGAAGTCGCCGAACGGGAACGAGTAGGCCTTCTTGGTGTCGTGGTTCTCGCTTCGATCGACCCCGAGGTGCCAGTGCGAGTACTCGGTCCACCCCTCCTTCTCGATGAAGGCGTTCTCCTCCTCGGCGCTGGGGGCCGCCTCGGACCAGTCGTCCCGCTCGTCGCGCACGACCTTGCCGTCCCGGATCAGCGCACGCGCGTGGCGCAGCGCCGGCTGGTTCAGTTCGATGGACATGCCCAGGACGCTACGACACGAGCGGGCCACGGGTCAGGGGGTTGACGGATGCCGCGGGCCGCGGCATCCGTCTCCCGCTCACTGCTTGTACGACGCGAGGAAGTTACCCAGCCGCTCGACGGCCTCGGTGAGCACGCGCGCCTCCGGGAGCGTGACGATGCGCAGGTGGTCGGGCGTGGGCCAGTTGAACCCGGTCCCCTGCACCAGCAGCACGTGCTCGGCGACGAGGAAGTCGTAGACCAGGCGCGCGTCGTCGTGGATCTCGTGCACGTTCGGGTCCAGCCTCGGGAACGCGTAGAGTGCCCCCTTGGGCTTGAGGCAGGTGACGCCGGGGATCCGCTCCAGTCCCTCCCACGCGGCGTCGCGCTGCTCGTGGAGGCGTCCCTCCGGCGCGATGAGCGCGTCGATGGACTGCACACCCGACAGCGCCGCCTGCACGGCGTGCTGCGCGGGGACGTTCGGGCACAGGCGGGTCGACGCGAGCAGCTGGATGCCCTCGAGGAATCCGGCCGCGTGCTTCTTGGGACCGGTGATCACGAGCCAGCCCGAGCGGTAGCCGGCGACGCGGTAGGTCTTGGAGAGACCGTTGAACGTCAGGCACAGCAGGTCGGGCGCCAGCGTCGCGAGCGGGATGTGCTGCGCGTCGTCGAACAGGATCCGGTCGTAGATCTCGTCGGAGAGCAGCAGCAGCGAGTTCTCGCGCGCGATCTCGACGATGCCCTCGAGCACCTCGCGGGAGTAGACGGCGCCCGTGGGATTGTTCGGGTTGATCACGACGATCGCCTTGGTGCGGGGCGTCACCTTCGCCCGGATGTCGTCGAGGTCCGGCTGCCACTCGTCGTCGGGATCGCACCGGTAGTGCACCGGTGTGCCGTCGGCCAGACTCGTCATCGCCGTCCACAGCGGATAGTCGGGAGCGGGGATCAGGACCTCGTCGCCCTCGTCGAGGAGCGCCTGCATCGTCATGGTGATGAGCTCGGACACGCCGTTGCCGAGGTACACGTCGTCGGGGTCGAACTGCGGGAAGCCCGGCACCTGCTCGTAGCGCGACACCACGGCGCGGCGCGCGGACATGATGCCCTTCGAGTCGCTGTAGCCGTGCGCGTGGGGCACCGCCTCGATCATGTCGCGGACGATCTGGAACGGCGCCTCGAAGCCGAACACCGCGGGGTTGCCCGTGTTGAGCTTCAGGATCGTGTGACCCTCGTTCTCGAGCCGGTCGGCCTCTGCCAGTGCCTGTCCCCGGATCTCGTAGAGGACGTTCTGGAGCTTGCTCGACTGGTCGAGGCGACGGAGGGGACTCATCGCCCCAGGATATCCGCGGCCGACGAGGGCCAATCGACGCCGCGTGGCCCGGGGTCCACGGGCCACGCGGCGGTCGTGACGGGTCCTACTTCTTGCGCTGCTCGGCGGCGCGGCGCTGCGCGCGGTTCTGCGGCGCCTGCTGCGGCGCGGCGGCCGCGGCATCCGTGCGCTGGCCGAACGCCCCGCGCGGGGCCTCCGCGGGAGCCTCCTGCTGACCGGGCGCACCGGCGGCCGCGGCCGCCTGACGCAGGCGGCTGGTCGCGGCCTGCTGCACCTGTCCGCGGTCGTTGCGCACCTCGACCTCGCCGGCGTCGTTGGATGCCGAGTACTGCAGGCGCTGGTTGTCGACCGGCTGCGCACCGAGGCCCTTGGCCTCGACCTGCGTGACCTGCTCGGCGCCGGCCTCGCCCTGACGCCGCACCTCGACCTCGAGGTTGTAGAGGTAGCCGACCGACTCCTCCTTGATCTGGCCCATCATCGCCTGGAACATCTGGTAGCCCTCGCGCTGGTACTCGATCAGCGGGTCGCGCTGGGCCATGGCCCGCAGGCCGATGCCGTCCTTGAGGTAGTCCATCTCGTACAGGTGGTCGCGCCAGCGGCGGTCGAGCACCTGCAGCACCACGCGGCGCTCGAGCTCGCGCGTCGCGGCCTCGCCGAGGGTCTGCTCGCGCTTGTCGTACGCGATGCGGGCGTCGGAGAGGATCTCGCGCTTCAGCCCCTCCGCGGTGATGCCGCCCTTGCGCCCGGCGGCCTCGGCGACGACCTCGTCGATCGTCACCCCCACCGGGTACAGCGTCTTCAGCTCGGTCCACAGCGCGTCGAAGTCCCAGTTCTCGCTGTGACCGGACCCGGTGTGGTCCTCGATGACGGCGTTGATCGCGTCCTCGATGAAGTGCTGCACGCGGTCGGCGATGTCGTCGCCCTGCAGGATGTGCCGGCGGTCGGAGTAGATGGCCTCGCGCTGACGGTTCAGCACGTCGTCGTACTTGAGGACGTTCTTGCGGATCTCGGCGTTGCGCGCCTCGACCTGGCTCTGGGCGGACTTGATCGCGCGCGTGACCATGCCCGACTCGATCGCCACGTCGTCGGGGAAGTTCGTGCGCGCGATGATCGCCTCGGCGGCCCCGGACTGGAACAGGCGCATCAGGTCGTCGGTCAGCGACAGGTAGAAGCGGCTCTCGCCGGGGTCGCCCTGACGCCCGGAGCGGCCGCGCAGCTGGTTGTCGATGCGGCGCGACTCGTGACGCTCGGTGCCGAGGACATACAGGCCGCCGGCCTCGACGACCTTCGTGCCCTCCTCCGCGACGCGGTCGCGGGTGGCCTCGTACACGGCGTCCCACTCGGCTTCGTAGTCGTCCGGCGTCTCGACCGGGTCCAGGCCCTTCGCCCTCATCTCCTGCACCGCCAGGAACTCGGCGTTGCCGCCGAGCATGATGTCGGTGCCGCGGCCGGCCATGTTCGTCGCCACCGTCACGGCGCCCAGGCGCCCGGCGCGGGCGACGATCTCGGCCTCGCGTGCGTGGTTCTTGGCGTTGAGGACCTCGTGCTTGATCCCCTTCTTGGCCAGCAGGCGCGAGAGGTACTCGCTCTTCTCGACACTCACCGTGCCCACGAGCACGGGCTGTCCGAGCTCGTGGCGTGCGGCGATGTCCTCGACGACCTGGGCGAACTTGGCCGTCTCGTTCTTGTAGACGAGGTCGGGCTGGTCCTTGCGGATCATCGGCTTGTTCGTGGGGATCTGCACGACGCCGAGCTGGTAGGTCGACATGAACTCGGCCGCTTCGGTCTCGGCCGTGCCGGTCATGCCGGCGAGCTTGTCGTAGAGGCGGAAGTAGTTCTGCAGCGTGACGGTCGCGAGCGTCTGGTTCTCGGCCTTGACCGGCACGCCCTCCTTCGCCTCGATTGCCTGGTGGATGCCCTCGTTGTAGCGACGGCCAACCAGGATGCGCCCGGTGTGCTCGTCGACGATCATGACCTCGTCGTTCATCACGACGTAGTCGGTGTCGCGCTTGAAGAGCGCCAGCGCCTTGATCGAGTTGTTCAGGAACGAGATGAGCGGCGTGTTCGCGGACTCGTAGAGGTTGTCGATGCCGAGGTAGTCCTCGACCTTCTCGATGCCGGGCTCGAGCACGCCGATCGTGCGCTTCTTCTCGTCGACCTCGTAGTCCACGCCCGGGTCGAGGGTCTTGGCGATCTTCGCGAACTCGACGAACCAGCGGTTCGCCTCGCCCGACGAGGGGCCGGAGATGATGAGCGGCGTGCGGGCCTCGTCGATGAGGATCGAGTCGACCTCGTCGACGATGGCGAAGAAGTGGCCCCGCTGCACGAGGTCCTCTTTGCGCCACGCCATGTTGTCGCGGAGGTAGTCGAACCCGAACTCGTTGTTCGTGCCGTAGGTGATGTCGCAGCCGTACTGCTGGCGGCGCACCTCGGGGGTCTGCCCGGCGACGATCGTGCCCGTGGTCATGCCGAGCGCGCGGTAGATGCGGCCCATGAGCTCCGACTGGTACGAGGCGAGGAAGTCGTTGACGGTGACCACGTGCACGCCCTTGCCGGCGATGGCGTTGAGGTACACCGGGAAGGCGGCGGTGAGCGTCTTGCCCTCACCGGTCTTCATCTCGGCGATGTTGCCGAGGTGGAGGGCGGCGCCGCCCATGATCTGGACGTCGTAGGCGCGCTGGCCCAGCGTGCGCTTGGCGGCCTCGCGCACCGCGGCGAACGCCTCGGGCATGAGCTGGTCCAGCGTCTCGCCGGCCTCGTGGCGAGCGCGCAGCTCCGCCGTCTCTCCCCGCAGCTCTTCGTCGGTGAGGTGCTCGTAGTCCTCTTCGAGGGCGCCGACGGCCTTCACGACCTGCTGGAGCCGCCGGAGGATGCGACCCTCACCGGCGCGAAGCAGTTTCTCGAGGGGGTTGGCCACGGAGTGTCTCCATCTTCAGGCTTCGGGGTGCGGCGCACAGGCGCCGTTGCCGCCCGGGGTGCATGGCCCCAGGCATACCTGCCTATGTTATCCACCCGTGACCTTGGTGTGCGCTGGGTGGCGCGGCATCCGGCGTGGCACATTCCGAGTATGCATATACTCAGCATGTACATACTCGGTATGCAGATCGGAGACGATGGTGTCGGTGCGACAGAGCCTGTTGGCGATCCTCGACCAGGGGCCGTGCTACGGCTACCAGCTGCGGGCGGAGTTCGACCGCCGCACCGGCTCGACCTGGCCGCTCAACGTCGGCCAGATCTACAACACGCTCGACCGCCTCGAGCGTGACGGGCTCGTCGAGAAGGACGACGTCGACGAGCAGGGGCACGTCTACTGGCAGATCACGGATGCCGGATCCGCCGAGGTCTCCGACTGGCTCGCCTCGCCGGTCGAGCGCGGGCAGGGCACGCGGGACGAGCTCGCGATCAAGCTCGCCGTCGCCGCCACCCTGCCGGGGGTCGACGTGGGCGCGATCATCCAGACGCAGCGACGCGCGTCGCTGCGCCAGCTGCAGGAGCTCAACCGCGCGAAGTACGCCGGGGCATCCGCCGACGGCGCATCCCCGTTCACGCCGGAGGAGCTCGCCTGGTCGCTCGTGGTGGACTCGATGATCTTCGCCGCCGAGGCCGAGGTGCGCTGGCTCGACCACACCGAGCAGCGGCTGGCGCTGCATCCGGATCACGCGATGGCCCTCGCGCTGTCCACCGATCGGCCCAAGCGCGGGCGGCCCGCGAAAGATCGGGTCGTCGACCGGGCCGAGGGCGAGCCGACACGCGGAGCCGGGTCGCCCGCCGTTGCGGCCGAGGTCAACCGATGACCGCGGTGCTGCGCCTCATCGGCGTCACGCAGCAGTACGGCGCGGGTGAGACGGCCGTCTCGGCGCTCTCCGGGGTGGATCTCGAGGTCGCCGCGGGCGAGCTCGTCGCGATCATGGGAGCGTCCGGATCGGGCAAGTCGACGCTGCTGTCCATCGCCGGAGGCCTTGCCACTCCCACCACGGGCGAGGTCGTCGTGGACGGGGCCTACCTCAGCCAGCAGTCGCCCCGCAGCCTCGCCGCGCTCCGCCGCCGCTCGCTCGGCTTCGTGTTCCAGGACTTCAATCTCATCCCGACCCTCACGGCGCTCGAGAACGTGACGCTGCCGCTCGAGCTCGACGGCTTCCGGGCCAGGGCGGCGCGCCGTGCGGGTCGGGATGCTCTCGCCTCGGTCGGCCTCGACGACAAGCTGCACTCCTACCCCGACGATCTGTCGGGCGGTCAGCAGCAGCGCGTCGCGATCGCGCGCGCCGTCGTCGGCGGGCGACGGCTGATCCTCGCCGACGAGCCGACGGGTGCGCTCGACTCGGTGACGGGCGAGATGGTGCTGCGGATGCTGCGGGCGCGGGTGGATGCCGGCGCGGCCGGCATCCTCGTCACGCACGAGGCCCGGCACGCCGCGTGGGCGGACCGCATCGTGTTCCTCCGCGACGGGCGGATCGTCGACGAATCCCGCCGCGACGGCGCCGAGACCCTGCTGGCCGCGCGGTGACGCTGCTCGAGGCCCCGCCCCAGGCCGCACCACGTCAGGGGCCCGATGCCGCTCCCCCGCGGCGCCGCGGATGGTCGAGCCTTCGCGCCGACCTGCGTCTCGCGCGGCGCCAGGTGCGCCGGACGAGGGGGTCGAGCACGCTCGTCCTGCTGCTCGTCGCGCTTCCGGTGGCCGGGCTCACCGGCGGCGCGGTCTTCTGGCAGAGTCACGTCCCCAGTCCCGCTCAGAGCGCGGAGCTCGAGCTCGGCGGCAACGACGCCTGGATCGAAGCGGTCGGCGGGCCGGACCCGACCCGGTCGCAGGCGGTGGACGTCCCCTGGGACCACACCGTCGAGACCGATCCCGAGACCGGGATGCCGGTGAACGAGGTGCTGCCGAACGCCACCGACCCCGGCGCCTTCATCCCCGCGGTTGCGACGGTGCGAGAAGTCGTCCCGTCGTCGTCCGTCGCCGTCGAGACCGCGGGAGGCGTCGGATGGCTCGAGACGGTCGTCGGCGACGTGTGGGATCCGGTGTTCGAGGGCGTGTACATCCCGCTCGAGGGCCGGGCACCGGCATCCGCCGACCAGATCATGGTGAGCCCGGGAGCGCTGGAGAGACTCGGCGCGCGGATCGGCGATGACGTCGTCTTCGTCGACGCGGAGCGCACGATGGAGATCACCGGCACGATGCGTCCGGCGAGCGCGCAGGCGTCGGTGGAGGTGCTCTTCCTCCCGGCCGCCGCGGCGGCGGTCGCCGGCGACGATCCGTTCGTGCGCTGGTACGTCGAGGGGTGGCAGCCGGATGTCGCCGAGCTGGAGGAGCTGAACCACGCGGGCTTCGTCGCCTATGCCCGCGACTTGGTGATGGACCCGCCCGCCGACGCACGCCGCAGCGAGTGGCGCCCGGGTGGGGCCGAGCTGTGGAGCATCATCCTCGTCGGCGGCATCGGCGCCGTCCTCAGCGGCTACATCGTGGTGCTGCTCGCGGGAGCGGCGTTCTCGGTCGCCGCGCGCCGGCAGCAGCGGGCGCTCGCCATGGCCTCGAGCGTCGGCGCGTCGCGCGCCGACGTGTTCCGCATCGTGGTGTTCCAGGGCACCGTGCTCGGCGTGATCGGGGGCGCGGTCGGCGTCGCAGTGGGTGTGGCGGGCGCCGCCGCGGCCCTCGCCTTCACCGACCGGGGCGCGCGTGGCACGTCCTGGGGCAACTTCGGCCTGCAGGTGCCGTGGCTGCTCATCGTCCCGATCGCCCTCTTCGCCGTGCTGGTCGGCACGGTCGCCGCGGTCGCACCCGCGCGAGCGGCGACGAAGGGCGACGCCCTGTCGGCATTGCGCGGGGCGCGGCGACCGGCGCTCCTGCGCCCCCGGCGACCGTTGTGGGGAATCCTCGTGATGGCGACGGGACTGGCCGGGCTCGTCTTCGGTGGGGTGTACGTGGCGGCGACCGTCGCCCTCGGCGAGGACGGCGACCAGCAGAGCCCGCTCTTCTTCGCGGCGCTGTACGCGGTCGTCCTGGGTCCGCTGGTCTTCCAGATCGGCGTCCTCATCCCGTCGCACTGGATCCTCGTGCAGATCTCGCGGGCGCTGTCGCGCCTGGGCCTGGCCCCTCGGCTCGCCAGCCGCGACGCGGCCGCCACTCCCTCCCGCGTCGTCCCGGCGTTCGCGGTGATCGGCGCGTGCGTGTTCGCGGCATCCTTCGTCCTCTCCATGACCGCGCTCACAGCCGCCTCCAACGCGCGGTGGCACTGGTACATGGCGCCCGAGGGGGCCGTCGTCGTGCACACCTGGCAGGACGGCACCGACGATTCCGACCGCCTCGTCGACGCGGCGGAGGAGCTCGTGGCGCCGACGGACCCGTCGTCCGTCGCGTGGGCCTTCAGCACCGTCTGGCCCGAGGTCGATCCCTCGACCGGCGAGACGGTCGATCCCGATGCCCGGCAGTTCGCGGTCGCCCGGCAGGGGTACGACGGGTGCACCGGCGACTGCCTGCAGCCGTACGATGCGGCATCGGGATCACTGTGGATCGTGGCGGCGGACGATCTGGGCACCATTCTCGGGACGAGCGTCGACGCCGAGGCGCTCGAGGTCGTGCGAGACGGCGGGATTCTCGTCACCGAGCCCGACTACGTCGACGGCTCGGGCGAGGTCGTCGTCACCGAATGGACACCCGAGGGGTATCAGGCACTCATGGCGTGGAACGGGTCGGAGCCCGGCTCGCCGCCGAGCGCAGCGGCTCCGTCGGCCCAGCACCGGCTCGATGCCGCGGTGGTGGACCTGGGGTGGCAGCAGGCCTTCGAGCTCATCGTCACGCCCGAGACGGCCGCTGCTCTGGGGATCGTCACCGTGCCCGGACAGCTCGTCGCGGTCTACGACGAGCCCCTCGACCAGGTCACGGTGGACGAGCTCACGGGCGAGAGCCGCGACCTGCGCGTGTCGGCGAGTGCCGGCCTGTCGGTCTCCGTCGAGGACGGGCCGGACCCGGTCGAGCCGTGGCTCTGGCTCATCGTCGGCGTGACGGTCGTGCTCGTGCTCGGAGCCTCGGCGGTGACGCTCGGGCTCGCTCGCTTCGAGCGCCGCCCCGACGACGCCACCCTCACCGCGATCGGCGGGGGACGGATGCTGCGCCGCAATGTCAACGCATGGCAGGCGGCCGTGATCGTGGGGATCGGCTCGGCGGTGGGCACAGCGACGGGCTACCTGTCGGTGTGGGGACTCGCGACCGCGAACGCCTCGGCGTTCGATGTGGCAGACACACCCTGGCTGTGGCTCGCCGTGCTCGGCATCGGACTGCCGGTGGGCATCACCCTCGCGGCGTGGCTCGTGCCGCCGCGGCAGCCGGATCTCACCCGCCGCACGGCGATCGCGTGAGATGACGCAGCGGATGCCGCGACCTGCCGCCGTCGTGTGGACCGAGGCGGCCGGCGAGCCGCGGGCGCGGCATCCCTCTCGCTGGCCCCTCCCAGGAGCGCCCCGGTACGCTGAACTGTGCACACCGACGCCGATCAGATCGAAGACGAGGCTCAGACCGAGCCCGCCGCGATGACGTTCTCCGACCTCGGGCTGAGTCAGCCCGTCCTCAAGGCGCTGCGCGGGATCGGCTACGAGACCCCCTCGGCGATCCAGGCGGCGACCATCCCGACCCTGCTGGCGGGCCGTGACGTCGTCGGCATGGCGCAGACCGGAACCGGCAAGACCGCCGCGTTCGCGCTGCCGATCGTCGACCGGCTCGACCTCTCGCAGAAGAGTCCCCAGGCACTCGTGCTCGCCCCCACGCGCGAGCTCGCGCTGCAGGTGTGCGAGGCGTTCGAGAAGTACGCGGGCCACCTGAAGGACGTGCACGTGCTTCCCGTCTACGGCGGCCAGGGGTACGGCGTGCAGCTCTCGGCACTCCGACGCGGCGTGCACATCGTCGTCGGAACGCCCGGCCGCATCATCGACCACCTCGAGAAGGGGACGCTCGACCTCTCGGCTCTGCAGTATCTCGTGCTCGACGAGGCCGACGAGATGCTCAAGATGGGCTTCGCCGAGGATGTCGAGACGATCCTCGCCGAGACGCCCAAGACCAAGCAGGTCGCTCTCTTCTCGGCGACCATGCCGCCGCAGATCCGCCGGATGTCGAAGCAGTACCTGAACGACCCCGAAGAGATCACGGTCAAGTCCAAGACCCAGACGTCGGCGAACATCTCGCAGCGCTACCTGATCACCGCCTGGCAGCAGAAGATGGACGCGCTCACCCGCATCCTCGAGGTCGAGAACTTCGACGGCATGATCGTCTTCGGCCGCACCCGGAGCGTCACCGAGGAGATCGCCGAGAAGCTGCGCGCCCGCGGCTACTCCGCCGCCGCGATCAACGGCGACATCGCGCAGCCGCAGCGCGAGAAGACGGTCAACCAGCTGAAGTCGGGCAAGCTGGACATCCTCGTGGCGACGGACGTGGCGGCCCGCGGCCTCGACGTCGAGCGCGTCTCGCACGTCGTGAACTACGACATCCCGACGGACGCCGAGTCCTACGTCCACCGCATCGGCCGCACCGGCCGCGCCGGGCGCACCGGCGACGCGATCAGCTTCGTCACCCCGCGCGAGCGCGGCCTGGTCAAGATGATCGAGCGCGCGACCCGCCAGGAGCTCACCGAGATGCCGCTCCCCAGCGTCGACGAGGTGAACGTCACCCGGCTGTCGCGCTTCGACGACCGCATCACCGCCGCGCTCGACGAGGCCGACCGGATCGAGCGCTTCCGCGACATCGTCGCCCACTACGTCCGCAACCACGACGTGCCCGAGGTCGACGTGGCCGCCGCGCTCGCGGTGGTCGCGCAGGGCGAGACCCCGCTCCTGCTCGAGCCCGACCCCGAGCCGGCGCCGCGCCGCGAACGCGCCGACCGCCCGGATCGCGGCGATCGGCCCGCCTTCGGCGACCGTCCCGAGCGCGGCGAGCGCCGGACTCCCCGCGAGGGCCTCTCGACCTACCGCATCGCCGTCGGCAAGCGCCACCGTGTGGAGCCGCGCCAGATCGTCGGCGCCCTGGCGAACGAGGGCGGCCTGCGCCGCGACGACTTCGGCGCGATCAAGATCATGCCCGACTTCTCGCTGGTCGAGCTGCCGGCGAACCTCTCACGCGAGACCCTCGACCGTCTCGCCGACACCCGCATCTCGGGTCAGCTCATCGAGCTGCGCCCCGACGCCGGGCGCCCTCAGCGGCGGACGGATGCCGCGTCCCGACCCCGTCGCGACGACCGGGGTGCGGGCGACCGCGGCTTCGGCGAGCGCGGCGCCGGCCGCGGGTACGGCGACCGCCCGGAGCGCAAGCCGCGCCACAAGCGCAGCGACGACTGATCTTCGACGCGCCGTCCCCCGGGGTGGGAGCGGCATCCGGCACGTGACGGCGGGCGGGGCGATTGCGCCCCGCCCGCCGTCGTCGTCGTCGCAGCGACTCAGCCGCCGGCCTGCACCGTGAAGAAGATCTCGACGAGGTCCGCCTCGTAGGCGTGGAAGTAGTGGTCGATGCCCTTCCCGTCGGTCGAGTGCCCCTCAGGCGCCTTGCCCTTGGGCAGCGTGTCGCGGGTGAATGTCGTCAGCGTGGTCGGGATGCCCCGCTCGGCCGTCATCGCGACGGCCTGCTGCACCTGCTCGGGCGTGAGCGGGTCGCCGCCGAGGAACTCGTGCGCGCTCATGTACAGCTCGGAGATGTCGAGGGCCACCCAGTTCTGCGAATGGGTCGCTCCGGCGTCGCCCTGCGCGGACCTGTCCGGGATGTAGCACTCGTGTGCGGACGCGACGCCCGCACCGGTGAAGACGAGTGCTGCGGTCAGGGCGGTGGCCCCGAAGATCTTGCGGATCATGCTGTTTCTTCCTTCCCCGGGGGCGCAGGGACGCACCCCTCCGCAGTGCTGGAGCCGGGCACCGCGACGGTGATACAAGAATGTGAGCGGATGCCCCTCCGCGGCGGGCCCCGTTCGGCACGCTGTGCGCGAACATGCCCCCGCGTGCGCCGCTCGCCTCGGCCCGCTCTCAGCCGCCCCCGTAGGATCGTTGCATGGCCGGATTCTGGGGCAGACGCAAGCGCGAGCAGGAAGAACTGAGCACGCAGGACGCCGATCTGGCGCGGCGCGCCCAGCAGGCCCTCGTGGCCGCCGACGAGCGCATCCGCCTGACGACGGACGAGCTGGCCTTCGCCGATGCCGAGCTCGGCCCCGGCCCCACCAAGGAGCTCCGCGACGCGCTGGAGTCGGTGCGCACGCACCTGCAGGAGGCCTTCCATCTGCACCAGCTGAACCACGACGAGATCCCCGACACCCCGGAGGAGCTCCGCACGCGCAATGCGCGCATCGTGCAGCTCTGCGAGTGGGCCGAAGACCTGCTCGACGACCGCACCGAAGCCCTCGCCGGGTCCATCGAGCGCGCCCGCCGCGCACCCGAGATCATCGCGCGGGTGCGCGCGGATGCCGCGCGCCTGCGGCTGCGACTCCCCGACGCCCGGTCGACGGTCGAGCGCCTCGCCGTGCGGTACTCCTCGCACGCACTCGCCCAGATCGAGGCGAATCCGGCGGAGGCCGAGCAGCTGCTGGGGTTCGCGGAGCACAGCGCGAGCGTCGCCGAGCGGCGCCGCGAGGCGGGTCAGCGCGAGCAGGCCAACATGGCCCTGGAGGCGTCGACCGAGTCGGTGCGTCGCGCTGAGACGCTGCTGGACGCGGTGGAGACGTTCGAGGTGGAGGCGCTGCGCGCCGAGTCCACTCTCGCCGCGATCGTCGAGGACTCGCGGGGCGACATCGTCGCCGCGCTCAAGGAGCCGCACTCGCCTGCCGTGGAGGCCGCGATCGCCCAGCTGCAGGCCGCCCTGGCCGCACTGCCGGCGGCAGGCGTCAACACCGATCCGTTCGAGCAGCTGTCTCGACTGCGGGAGGCGAACGCCGGGCTCGACGCCGCGATCGCCGCAGCGCGGGAGCGCGCCGCGCGCCCGATCCCGCCGCTCGAGCACGTGCGGCACGCCATCGATGACGCGGACCGCCAGATCGCCGTCTCCCGCGACGTCATCGCCGGGCACCGCGGATGGATCGGCGCCGACGCGCGCACCCGGTTCGCCGAGGCGGAGCGCATCCGCCTCGATCTCGATCGCCTCCTGGGCGCATCCGCGTCGGCGGTGACGACCATCGACGAGGACCACCGGGAGCAGGCGTTCGCGATGGCGCGCCGTGCGGCGTTCCTGGCCAGTGAAGCACTGCAGCTCGCTCAGCGCGACATCGATTCCGCGAGGCCCCAGCCCGAGCAGTGGGGTGCGCCGGGGTACGGCCAGCAGGGCTGGGGCGGCGGCCGCCGCAGCGGCGGAGGCGACCTCATGGGCGGCATCCTGGGCGGCCTCGTCATCGGCAGCATCCTGGACGGCTTCATCGACTGACGCCGCCCCCTGGCGACGGCCCGCGGATTCTCAGGCGGCGAGCTCGAGCCCGTCCGCGACGACGCGACCGTCGTGGATCACCGTGCGGTCCGCTCCGCGGTCCATCACGGCGCTCGTCGGCGTCTCGCCGTCGACCAGCACGAGGTCGGCGCGGTCGCCGGGCGCGACGCCCGGCCGGTCGCCGACGCCCGCCACACGGGGTGAGGAGCCGCGCATGATCGACGCGCCGCCCATCGTGCCCACGGCGAGCGCCAGCTCGATGAGATCGTCGCGCCGGAAGCCGTTGACGAACGCGAGCTGCCACGTGCGGTCCAGCATGTCGCAGTTCCCGTACGGGCTCCAGTAGTCGCGCTGGCCGTCCTCGCCGAGCCCCACGCGCACGCCCGCCTCGACGAGGTCCACGAGCGACAGGTGCCCCGTGGTCGACGGTGCGACCGTCGCCATCGCGATGTCGAGCTCGGCGAACTCGTCGATGAGGCGCCGGCTCACCGCCTCCGAGACCGAGCCGAGACCGTAGGCGTGCGAGAGCGTGACCTTGCCCTGCATGCCCAGCGCGCGCGTGCGCTCGAGGATCAGCTCGGTGCTGAACACGCCGAGCTCGCCGGGCTCGTGCAGGTGGATGTCGACCTCGACCTGGTATCTCTCGGCCAGGCCGAACACGATGTCGAGGTGCCGGACCGGGTCGCGGTCCAGCTGGCACGGATCGATCCCGCCGATCACGTCGGCACCCTGCCGGAGCGACTCCTCGAGGTACTCCACGGTGCCGGCCTCACGCAGGATCCCCGCCTGGGGGAAGGTCATGATCTGGACGTCGGCGTGGTCGCGGAACCTCTCCTTCGCCGCGAGCACCGAGTCGAACTTCTCGAGCCTGCAGTCCACGTCGACCTGCGCGTACGTGCGCACCCGCGTGGTGCCCCTGGCGATCATCCGCTCGAGGGTCCCCGCGACGATCGCCGCGTGCGGCACGTCGGTGTTCCGCCAGTTCCGCCGATCGTTGAGCATCATGCCCCACACCCCGGGCGCGCCCGTGTGCGGACGGAACGGCAGCCCGATACGCGACGAGTCGAGGTGCACGTGCACGTCGCTGAACGACGGCAGCAGCAGTCGGCCGCGCCCGGCGACGTCCTGCGGACCGGGCGCGGCGGCTGAGTCGTGCGGTCGGATGGCGGCGATGCGGGCGCCTTCGATGACGACGTCGGCGGCGTCGGCGCCCCACGGACGGGCGTTGCGGATGATCACGGTGGTCCTTCCGGAGGAACGGCTGCGGACGCGCCGGGCCGAGTGCGTCCGACCCGGGACAGCAGAAGGGGTGCGGCCGAGAAGGCCGCACCCCATTGTCCGTCAGCCGGTCAGGAGGCGAGCTCCTCCGGCTGCGCCTGCGTTGTCAGCGAGATCACGCCGTAGTCCCAGCCCTTGCGCCGATACACCACGCTCGGGTGGTCCGTGCGCGCGTCGATGAAGAGGAAGAAGTCGTGGCCGACCAGCTCCATGCGGTCGACGGCCTCCTCGACCGACATCCATTCGGGGTGGAACTCCTTGGTGCGGATGACGACGGGCGTGTAGCCCTCCTCCTCCTCGTTGCCCGTGACGATCGGGATCTCGCCGGTTGCGACGGCGCGGAGCACGTCGACGGATGCCGGCTGCACATCGATTCCCTGGATGGCGCCGCTCCCCTTCTCGAACTTGGCGCCGCGGGGGTGGTTGCGTGCGTCGACGCGCTTGTCCTTCGCCCGCCGGAGCTGCTCGCACAGCTTGTCGACAGCGAGGTCGAGAGCGGTGAACTTGTCGCCGTCCGTCGCCTCGGCCCGGATCACCGGTCCTTTGCCGTTGACGGTGAGCTCGACGGTCTCGTCTTCCATGCGCCCGTTGTGGTAGGCGCGGTGGGTGACCTTGACGTCCACGCGCTGTGCGCGCGGCGCGAGGTTCTGGATACGGGCCGCCTTCTCTTCGACGACACTGCGGAAGCGATCGGTGATACCCACTCCCACGCCGACGATGCTGGTTTCCATCCCTGACCTCCTTGTTCCGGTCCACCCGGCCAAGGGCGGACCATCAGTCGCCTTGTGCCCCCACGGTATCCCGGTGTCGGGGGTCTGTCACCTGTGAGTTTCGAATGCGTCCACGCCGCGTTCATCCGCCCGTGCGGTGGCGCCGCGGGGTCGCCGCGATGGTCACCGCACCGACCACGTCGGCGCCCGCCGCGCGCAGTGCGCGCACGGCTTCGGCCACGCTCGCACCCGTCGTCACGACGTCGTCGACCACGATCACCCGCAGCCCGGCGGCGTCGTGCGCGGCCAGACTGTGCGCGACGTTGCGGCGTCGCAGGTCGCGATCGAGCCCGCGCTGATCGGCCGTCCGGCGCACCGCCCGGAGCAGCCTGCGCACGCGCCGCCCGGTGCGGCGGACCACGACGTCGGGCATCCGGAATCCGCGACGGCGGTACGCCGCCCGCGACGTCGGCATGGGGACGAGCACGGCGTCGGGAGCGCCGGTGCGCACCAGCGCCGCCTGCAGCGCGGGGACCAGCGCCCGGGCGAGGCCGGTGCGGCCGTCCTCCTTGATCGCGCGCAGCACGCGCGCCGCGACGCCCTCGAAGGCCAATCCGCTCCAGACGAGCACGTCGCCCCCGTCCGCCTCGACGACGCGCCGGCGGGGGTCGGGGGTCAGGGCGAGGAGGCAGCGCTCGCACAGCGCGACGTCGGGCTCGTCGCACCCGGCGCACGACAGCGGCAGCACGAGGGCGAGCGCGTCGGCGCATGCCGCCCGCACCGGCACCCAGAGCTCTCGCATCACCGCATCAGCCTCGCGGGCCGGCGCCGGGCCCGACCGGCCCATCCCGGGGCCGGTGGAGGGCGCGCACGAGCCGCGCCCTGGGGAGGAGCCCTACTGGGGGGCGCCCTGCTGGGTCGCGAGCACGCGGATGCCGGTCGCCGTCGGCTGCCAGGTCGTGCCGCGCTTGACGAACAGCGTGCCGTCCAGTGCGAGCAGGCGCAGGCTGGAGATCCCGCTGCCGCCGGCGATCGACTTCATCCCCGCAGCCGCCGTGGAGGTCGTGGTCGGCGCACCGACGACCTGCTCCACCACCACGGACTCCGTCTCGCCGCCGCCCAGCACGCCGACCGTGACGTCGTCGATCCAGGTGACTCCGAGCCCCGTGCCGCCCACGCTGACGAGCCGCACCGGGGTTCCGAGCGCTTCCGGCACGCCGTCCGCGTTGCGCAGGACCCCGGCCACCCACAGCATGGAGCGGCCGCCCGAGGTCACCGTGGCAGCGATCCGCGTGCCGTCGCGGGACAGGGCCATGCCGGCGATCGAGGTCGCCTCGGCCCAGGCGTCGGCGACCTCGACGACGTCGCCGCCGGGCAGGTGGGCGCGCACCTTACCCGGCGCGCTGCGCGGCACGCTCCACACGATCCCCAGCCGGTCGATGGTCGGGTCGACGAGGTCGGCGCGCGTGTCGAGCACCTCCGGCTCGGGCACTGCCGCGCTGAGCCGCACCACGGCGCCCGAGGACAGCTTCGCCGCCGCGAGGCTGCGCTCGGGGTCCACCTGGACGCTCGTCGGCGCCGCGTTCTCGACGGCTGCCGACAGACCCGGGATCTTGTCGAGCTCGTCGCCGGTGAGGAAGCCGAAGCCGTCCTCGGTGAGCACCAGCGGTGCGGCCGGGACGCGCGTCGAGCGCACCGCGACGGGCTGCGCGTCGACAGGGGTCGAATCGACGCTCATGACGACATCGGATGCCCCGGCCGCGCTCAGGCTCGCCTCGAGCTGCGTCAGCATGCGGTCAAGGGCCGTGGTGCTCGCGCCGACGATTCCTTCGCTGAGCTCGACCTCGGCCACGCCGTTCTCGTCGATCGGCACCGACGGCACCGCCGTGACGTCGTCGGGGAACGCCGTCGTCACCGAAGCGGCGAGCCACTCGCTCGGGGGCCCGTTCACGAGCGCCCCGGCGATGCTGCTGGCGGCCGTCGTGACGGGGAACCAGCGCACGTCGGGCACGAGGTACTCCCAGGCCGGATCGAAGTACATCAGCGGATAGCGGTGGAACACGGTGGGGAACTGCGCCTCGTCGAGCCAGATGCCGTCCGGCGCCTCGGTGATGCGCCACTCGCCGTCGCTGCGCTGCGCGAGACGGAAGACCTGCTCGCCCGGGGCGAGCTCCGCCCGCTCGTAGGCGCCGATGTTGTCGACGGTGGCCACGACGTCGAAGGCGAAGCCCACGACGCCCTCGCCCGTCTCGACGTAGTCGCGCTCCGCGCGCTCGTCGACGATGACGCCCGCCTCGGGCTTCCAGGTGTCCCGGAGCGCCGGCGCGAGGAACTCGCGGGCGACCGCCCAGTTGCCCCCCACGCCGGGACCGGAGCCGGCGTCGATGAAGCCCTCCACGATCTGCGCCGGGGACGCACCGGGCTGCGGCCGGTTGGGGATGAAGGTCACGTTCTGCGACCCGGCGCCGGTGTCGCCGGTCTCCAGCCCGTACTCGACCGGCCCGCTCATCGGGAAGCCCGCGCAGCCGGTGACGACGAGCGCGCAGGCGGCGAGGAGCAGCGACAGGATGCCGCGTGCCCGGGTCATGCCGGACCTCCCGTTGTCGCGGCATCCGCTTCACTGCCGGCGCGCCGCGGCGACGCCGCCCGCGGCAGGTCGATCGGCTCGGTCAGGCCGAGGTCCTCGAAGGGCGCCGCAGCGTCGTCGCCGGGCTCCACGGGGATGGGCGAAGACCCGTCGAGCACCGCGTCCTTCCGTGGCAGCGTCAGCACGAAGTGAGTGCCCTTGCCGGGCTCGGACCACACCGCCAGCTCGCCGCCGTGCAGCTTCGCGTCACCGAGCGCGATCGACAGCCCGAGGCCCGTTCCGCCGATCGTCCGCTTGCGCGACGGGTCTGCGCGCCAGAACCGGTCGAACACCCGCTCGGCATCCTGGGGGTTCATGCCCATCCCGTAGTCGCGCACGCCGATGGCCACCGCCTGCTGGTTGCTGTCGACGGTCACGACGATGGGGCGGCCCTCGCCGTGCTCGATGGCGTTGCCCAGCAGGTTGCGCACCACGCGCCGCACCCGGCGCGGATCCATGTCGACCGGCGAGTAGCCGCCCGGCGCGACCAGTCGGACGTCGCTGCCGTGCTGCTCGGCCAGCTGGTGCATCGAGCCGATGACGTCCTCGGCGAGGTGCGCCAGGCTCGTCGGCTCGAGCTCGAGCTGCACCGAGCCGGCGTCGTAGCGGCTGATCTCCAGGAGATCGGTCAGGAGCGTCTCGAAGCGCTGCACCTGCGCGTTCAGCAGCTCGGCCGCGCGGGCCGTGGCGGGGTCGAACTCGTCGCGCTGGTCGTTGATCATGTCGGCCGCGAGCCGGATGGTGGTCATCGGCGTGCGCAGCTCGTGCGACACGTCCGAGACGAACCGCTGCTGCACGAGGGACAGCTCGGCGAGCTCCTTGATCTGCGACTCGAGGCTGTCGGCCATCGCGTTGAACGACCGGCCGAGCGTGGCCAGCTCATCCTCGCCGTGCACCTCGAGCCTCACGTCCAGCTGACCGGCGGCCAGCTTGGCGCTGGTGTCGGCCGCCTCGCTGATCGGGGTCGTGACCGAGCGCAGGACGAACCAGGCGATGCCGCTGATGAGCAGCACGAGGCCGATCCCGACGATCCACAGCGTGCGCTGCACGAACGAGAGCGTCTGCGGGGCGTTGGCGAGGTCGTAGGCGAGGTAGAGCTCGTACGAGGCGACGCCCTCGATGTTCAGCTGCTGCCCCACGACGATGCCGGGCGCACTCGTCTCGGCGCCGTCGGGCAGCGAGACCGGCTGCCAGATCTGCCGGTCGGGGGTGGTGCGCACGAGGGTGCGCATCGGCACCGTCAGCAGCTCGTCGATCACGCCTTCGGCGGTGGAGAAGTCCTGGGGGGCGTTGGGCACGGGCGGGCCGATGCGATAGGCGGCGACCATGTCCGCGGAGGACTGGTCGCGCAGCGCGGTGAACGCCAGCGTCATGACGTTCTGCATCTGCACCGCGTCGCTCTGCACCGCGGCGTCCAGGGTCCGCTGCGCGGCCGCGCGGGCCTGCTCCGCGTCGATGAGCACCTGATCCCTGCGGGAGGCGAAGAGGTCGTTCTGGATGGCCAGTGCCATCCAGACGCACGCCACGACCACCGCCAGCGCGGTGAGGCCGATGGTGACCAGGATCGTCCGGAAGCGCAGCGAGCGCCGCCACAGCGCCGCGATGTTCCCCGGCCATGCGCGCCACAGGCGCCACCCTGTCAGGGGGGCCATCGTGGCCGTCACGCCCGTCGTCGGCGCTGTCACGGGAACCTCAGACGACGGCACCGGCGCGGTAGCCGACGCCGCGCACCGTCGTGACGATCTTGGGGTTGTCGGGGTCCTTCTCGACCTTCGCGCGCAGTCGCTGCACGTGCACGTTCACCAGGCGCGTGTCGGCCTTGTAGTGATAGCCCCACACCTGCTCCAGCAGCATCTCGCGCGAGAACACCTGCTGCGGCTTCGAGGCGAGCGCGACCAGCAGCTCGAACTCGAGCGGCGTCAGCGCGATGGGCCCGTCGCCGCGGCGCACCTCGTGCGCGGCCACGTCGACGGTGAGGTCGCCGATGCGCAGCATGTCGTTCGCGGGCTGGGACGCGGGACGCAGGCGCGTGCGGATGCGCGCGACGAGCTCCTTGGGGTTGAAGGGCTTGACGATGTAGTCGTCCGCGCCCGACTCGAGCCCCTTCACGACGTCGGCGGTGTCGGTCCGCGCGGTCAGCATGATGATCGGGATGCCGGACTCGGCACGGATGCGCGTGCAGATCTCGATGCCGTCCATGCCCGGGAGCATGAGGTCGAGCAGGATGAGCTCGGGACGCTCGGTCCGCCAGGCCTCGACGGCCTGGGCGCCGTCTGCGCAGAAGACCGTCTCGAATCCTTCCGTGCGCAGCACGATGCCGATCATCTCGGCGAGGGCGGTGTCATCGTCGACCACCAGGATGCGTGAAGTCATCGCGCGGGTTCGTTCCTTCTGTCCAGGCACGGGCCACGGCGAGCGCCGACCCCATGCGCTCCCCACAGAGTAGTCGACAGCGACCGCGGACCGCCCGAACCTCGCCTGAGCGCCCGCCGAGAGCCGCTGCGGGACCCCTCGCCGCGCCGGCCGTGGGAGCGGATGCGGCGTCCGGGTGATGTGGAACGATAGGGGCAACGGCGACCCGCACCGCCCTCGGCGCGGCGCCCATGCCAGAGAGGACCACCGTGACCGCGTACCCGGCTTGGACGCCGGCGTCCCGCCCCGGCATCATCCCGCTGCACCCGCTGACGTTCGGGACGATCCTGGGCCGCTCGTTCGCCGCGCTGCGCCAGAATCCCCGGGTGCTGCTCGGGTTCGCACTGGTCGTGCAGACCCTCGCGTACCTCGTGGTGCTCGGCGGGGTCCTGCTGGTGATGTGGGCGTCGTTCTCGCGCCTGGACACCCTGCAGGAGGGCACCGACGAGTACGACACCGTGATGGCCGGCTCGATCGCGCTCACCGCGGTCGCGGGCATCGTCCTCTCGCTGGCGGCCGGGGCGCTGAGCGTGATCGTGCAGGGCATCGTCGTGGTGGAGGTCACGCACGCGGCGGTGGCCGAGAAGCTCACCCTCGGTGCGCTGTGGCGGCAGGTGAAGCCGATCGCGTGGCGCCTCATCGGCTACTCGCTGCTCGTGGTCCTGGCCGTCGCCGCACTCGTCGCCGCCGTGGTGCTGGCGGTCGTCGGCGTCGCGATCGTGGCCCCGCCTGCGGCCATCGCGCTCACGATCGTCGTGATCGTCGCCGCGATCCCCCTCACGTGGTGGCTCATGATCAAGCTGCTGCTCGTGCCCGCCGCCATCATCGTCGAGCACGCCACGATCCCGCAGGCGCTGTCGCGCTCGTGGACGCTGACGCGCGGCCGGTTCTGGCCGGCGCTGGGGATCATCCTCGTCATCAGCGTCATCTTCGCCACGGTCGCGCAGGTGGTGAGCATCCCGATGAGCTTCCTCTCGCTGGGGCTCACGACGATCATCGCGCCGACCGGCGACCCCGAGCCGACCGCCATCGTCGGCTTCCTCGCGGCGACGCTGCTGACCCAGGTGCTGACCCTGCTGCTGCAGTCCGTCGCCGTGGTGGTGCAGTCCACCGCGACGGCGCTCATCTACATCGACTGCCGCATGCGCCGCGAGGGCCTCGACCTCGATCTGCTGGCGTACGTGGAGCGACGGGATGCCGGGGCCGCCGGTCTGCCGGATCCCTACCGCGAGAACGTCGGGCGCACCGTCGCCCCGCGCATCGCGCCCGGACCGTACGGCGCGCCCGGCTACGCCGCATACCCGCCCGGCTACGCGCAGCCGGTGTTCGGACCACGCGGGGCCGCGGCGCCCGGCTACGGCCCGCCCGCCGGCTACGGTCCCCCACCGGCGCACCCGGTATACGGGCCCCCCGCGGGCTACGGGCAGCCCGCGGGGTACGCCGCGGCTCCCGTGCAGCCGGCGCCGCCCGTGGCGCTCTCCGACGCTCCCGCGAGCCCCGCCGACGCGGACGCCGACGGTGCGGGCGGGCAGGATCCCGCACGACCCGGGACGCCCGCCGAGCCGGAGGCCTCGCCGACCACCTGGACCGCACCCGGCGCCGCCCCGGACGGCGCCGACCGCGGGTCGCCGTGGTCCTGAACGCCGGGATGCTCCGCGTGTCCGCACGCCTCGCCGACGCCGTGCCGCCGCTGACCCCCGACGGCGACGAGGCGCGGCGCTGGGCCGAGGACGAGCTCGCCGACCCCGCCTACGACATCGCGGAACCCACGCCGATCGACCGCATCGCGCGGGCCGTCGGGGACTTCATCGCCTCGCTGCTGAACCCGGACCTCACGGGGGGTCTGGGCACGACCTTCGCGCTCGTGGCAGCGGTGATCGTCGTGATCGTCATCGTCGCCGCATTCCTGGTGTGGGGCATGCCCCGCGTCTCCCGCCGCGCAGCGCCGCGCGCGCCGATGCTGTTCGGCGAGCGCGAGCAGCGCAGCGCCGCGGAGCTGCGGGCCGCCGCCGAGGAGCGCGCCCGCGCGTCGGATTGGGACGCCGCGATCGTGCTGCGCTTCCGCGCGCTGGCACGGGGCTGCCTCGAGCGCGGCGTCGTCGACCCGCCGCCCGGTGCGACCGTCCACGCGTTCGCGCGGGCGGCGGCGGGAGCGTTCCCCTCGCTCGCCGATCGCCTCGAGGACGCCGCGACGGCGTTCGACGACGTCCGCTATCTCCGGCGGCCGGGGACCGGTGACCTCTACCGTCTCGTCGCGTCCGTCGACGACGCCGTGACCGCGGCACGTCCCGCGCTGCGCGAGGAGGTCCCCGCGTGAGTGCGACCCTCACCGCCCGCGCCGCGGACGGCCCGGGGACGACGGATGCCGCTCCCCCGGCGGACGCCGAGAGCCCGGGCGGGCACCGCCCCGGCCGTCGCGTGGGCGCGTGGGTCGCCATCGCCCTGGCGCTGCTCGTCGTCGGCGGGGTGGGCGCGGCCGTCTCGGCCGCGAACCAGTGGGCCCAGCGCGGCGCGCTCGACCCCTCCTCGGCCGGCCCGACCGGCGCGCGCGCACTCGTGCAGATCCTGCGCGCCCACGGGGTCGAGGTCGAGGTCGCGCGCAACCGCGAGGCGGCCGTCCAGGCGCTCGAGCGGTCCGCCGGGACGCTCGTGCTCCCCGACACGCCGGCGCTCTCGGACGAAGCGGTGAACACCCTCGCGGGCGCCGCCGGCGACGTGGTGCTGATCGAGCCGCGCGCCCGCACGCTGGATCTGCTGCTGCCGGGGTCGGCTCCCGCCGGCGTCGCGTCCGACGAGACCGCGCGCCCGGACTGCGACGTCGAGGACGCCGTCCGTGCCGGCGCCGTGCGGCCCTGGGGCGTGTACACGCCGGGCGCGGACACGGCGTCCTGCTACCCGTCCGCCGGCGGCTACGGCCTGCTCGTGCACGAGACCGACCGCGGCCGCGTCGCCGCCGTCGACGGCCGCGCGCTCTTCACCAACGAGCGGCTCGCCGACGACGGCAACGCCGCCCTCGCCGTGAACCTGATGGGGCGGCATGCGCTCGTCGTCTGGTACGTGCCGGGACTCGGCGACACCGACATCGCGGATGCCGATCCGTCGCTCGGCGAGCTCACGCCCCCCTGGGTCAGTCCCGTCATCGTGCTGCTGCTGGTGGCAGGGATCGCGGCCGGCGTCTGGCGGGGCCGGCGCTTCGGCCCGCTCGTGGCCGAGCGGCTGCCCGTGACGGTGCGCGCCTCCGAGACCACCGAGGGCCGCGCCCGCCTGTACGCGCGGGCCCGGGACCCGCTGCACGCCGCGGACCGGCTCCGGATCGGGGCGCTGCGGCGCCTCGCCGGGCTGCTGGGCCTCGCGGCGAGCGCGGCCGCGCCCGAGATCGCCGACGCGGCCGCGGGCCGCGTGGGGCTGGACCGTGCGGCGGTGCGCGGCATCCTGATCGACGACATCCCCCGCAGCGACGCCGAGCTCGTCGCGCTGAGCTCACGACTGCGACAACTCGAGGACGCCGTCCGCGCGGCCGTCCGCCCCGAAAGGAGCCCCCGATGACGGACACCCCCGCACACCCCCGGCCGCCCGCCGCCGACACCGCCGCCGAGACGCGGCCCACGTCGCCCGAGCCTGCAGGCTTCGACGACGCCGCACTGCGGGAGGCGATGAACCGCGTGCGCCTCGAGGTCGGCAAGGCGGTGGTCGGCCAGGACGGCACCGTCACCGGTCTGCTCATCGCGCTCCTCGCGCGCGGGCACGTGCTGCTGGAGGGGGTGCCCGGCGTCGCGAAGACGCTCCTCGTGCGGGCGTTCTCGACCGCGCTGGGCCTGGACACCAAGCGCATCCAGTTCACCCCCGACCTCATGCCCGGAGACGTGTCGGGCTCGCTGGTGTACGACGCGCGGACGGGAGAGTTCGAGTTCCGCGAGGGGCCGGTGTTCACTCATGTCGTGCTCGCCGACGAGATCAACCGGACGCCGCCGAAGACGCAGGCCGCGCTGCTGGAGGCGATGGAGGAGCGTCAGGTCTCGACCGACGGAGTGACGCGCCGCCTCCCCGATCCGTTCCTCGTCGCCGCGACGCAGAACCCGATCGAGCACGAGGGCACGTACACGCTGCCCGAGGCGCAGCTGGACCGGTTCCTGCTCAAGCTCATCGTGGACGTGCCGGCGCGTGAGGCCGAGCTGGCAGTCCTCCGTCGGCACGCCGGCGGCTTCGATCCGCGCGATCTCGCCGCCGCCGGCCTGCGACGGGCCGCCACGGCCGACGAGCTCCGCGCAGCGCAGCGGGCCGCGGCATCCGTCACCGTCTCGGACGACGTCCTCGGCTACGTCGTCGACCTCGCCCAGGCCACGCGGAGCAGCCCGTCGGTGCAGCTGGGCGTGAGCCCGCGCGCCGCCACCGCGCTGCTCGCGGCGGCCAAGGCGTGGGCGTGGCTCGGCGGCTACCCCGCGATCACGCCCGATCACGTGCAGACGATGCTCCTGCCGACGTGGCGCCACCGCATCCGCCTGCGCCCCGACGCCGAGCTCGAGGGCGTCTCGGTCGACGCGGTGCTGGGCTCGGTGGTCCAGCAGACGCGCGTGCCGATCTGACGCCGATGTACGTCACCGGTCGCCTTCCGCTGCTCGTAGCCCTCGGAGCCGTGCCCGTCGTGCTGCTCTCGGCGGCGGGGATGGACGCGTGGCTCGCGGCGGCGGGCTGGGTGGTGCTGTGCCTGGCAGCGGCCCTCGGCGACGCCGCCGCCGCGCCCGATCCGCGCCGGATCGCCGTGACCAGGCTGCTGCCGCGACGCGTGCTGCTCGGGCAGCCGGTGCTCTCGGAGCTGGTGCTGCGCAACACCGGCGATCGAGCCGTGCGGGGCCGCGTGCGTGACGCGTGGCAGCCGACCGCGGGGGCACCGCCCGAGCGACCGACGATCGCCATCCCTCCCGGCGAGGCCCGCACCGTCGGCATCCCGCTCCTCCCCCGTCGGCGCGGCGAGCTGAGGTCGCGCTTCGTCGTCGTGCGCTCGGACGGTCCGCTGCGGCTCGCAGGGCGTCAGACGCGGCTGGACTCCGCGGGCGCGGTGCGCGTGCTGCCGCCGTTCACCGCGAGGCGCCACCTGCCGTCACGGCTCGCGCGGCTGCGCGAGCTCGACGGCAACACCAGCGTGCAGGTGCGCGGACAGGGCACGGAGTTCGACAGCCTGAGGGAGTACGTCCGCGGCGACGACGTGCGATCGATCGACTGGCGGGCGACCGCGAGGTCCAGCACCACGATGCTGCGCACGTGGCGACCCGAGCGCGATCGCCACGTCGTCATCGTGATCGACACCGGACGCACCGCCGCCGCACGTGTCGGGGACGGCGTGCGGATGGACGCCGCGATGGAGTCCGCTCTCCTGCTGGCCGCCCTCGCCACGCGGGCGGGCGACCACGTGCATCTGCTCATGTTCGACCGCACCGTCCGCGCCCGCGTCACGCGGGTCGACGGCCCCTCCCTCCTGCCCGCGATGGTCGACGCGATGGCGCCGGTCGAGCCGCAGCTGATCGACACCGACTGGGATGCGGCGTTCGCACACGTGCGCGCGCTCACCTCGCGCCCGTCGCTCGTCGTGCTCCTGACCGCGCAGGACGCCCCCGAGGCCGCCCGCGGCTTCCTCGGGTCGCTGCCCGCACTCTCGCGAGCAGCCCACGTGCTGGTCGGCACCGTGACGGACGAGCCCGACGAGCTTCCCGAGCGGCCGGACGCCGCCGACGTGTACCGCGCCGCCGCGGTCGAGCGGAGCGCGCACGACGCCGCCGTCGTCGCGGCCGCCGTCGCGCGCGCCGGCGGCGAGGCCATCGCCGCGACGCCCGAGGACCTGCCGCCGCGGATCGCCGACCGCTACCTCGCCCTCAAGGCGGCGGGGCGCCTCTGAGCGGAAACTCCGCACCGATCCTGGGAATCCGCTGAGGATGCCGATACCCTCGCGGCGAGGAAAGGAGTCCGCAGATGTCGGATACCACCATCCCGCCGACCACGGTGAACAGGCTCGTCGCGGAGGCTCTGGGAACGTTTCTGCTCGTCTTCGGCGGCGTCGGCGCGGCGCTGTTCGCGGCGAGCTTCCCGGCCGGGTCGGAGAGCAACCCGCTGGGCATCGCCTTCGTCGGCGTCTCCCTCGCGTTCGGACTCACCGTCGTGGCGGGCGCCTACGCGTGGGGCCCGATCTCGGGCGGCCACTTCAACCCGGCCATCACGCTCGGCCTCGCGGCGGCCGGGCGGTTCGAATGGAACAAGACGATCGGCTACATCGTCGCGCAGCTGATCGGAGGCGCGCTGGGCACCACCGTCATCGTGCTGATCGGCCTGTTCGGCACAGACGACTGGCTGGCGAACGCGCAGGACGGCGGCTTCGCCGCCAATGGGTTCGGCACCGGTGAGTTCGGCTCGCCCGGCGGGTTCGGCATGGGGGCGGCGATCGTCGCGGAGATCGTGCTGACGGCGATCTTCGTGCTCATCATCCTCGGGGTCACCAATCCCACGCGCGGAACGGCGCCGCTCGCACCCCTCGCCATCGGCCTCACGCTCACCCTGATCCACCTCATCTCGATCCCCATCGACAACACGTCGGTGAACCCGGCCCGCTCGATCGCCTCGGCGATCTACGGCGGCCCGGATGCGCTGCTCCAGCTGTGGGTGTTCATCGTCTTCCCGATCGTCGGAGGTCTCCTCGCCGGCGTCCTGCACCGCGCGCTCTTCGAGCCCAAGGGCACGCTGCCGCCCGTGCAGGCGGAGGCGCGCGTCAAGTAGGCGCCGACACGACGGAGCGGCCCGCCCCCCCACCGGCGGCGCGCCCGAGCGGGCCAGCGGCGGACAATAACGGATGCG
>NZ_JBHTZE010000004.1:16620-273636 GCF_042790415.1 Microbacterium sp. NPDC056736 | reverse complement strand
TGCCCCGGTCCCGCCCCCGGGCCCTTTTCCCCCCAAGGGCCCGGGGGCCGCCCGTGCGGGGGGGGGCGCGGTACACGTGGGCCCCCACCCGCCGGCGCGCCCCCCCCCCGTGGGGGGGCGGGCCGCTCTGTCGTGGCCGTCGTTCAGACGAGGTCGAAGCGGTCGAGCTCGGTGACCTTGCCCCACGCCTTGACGAAGTCGCGCACGAACTTCTCGGTGGCGTCGTCGGAGGCGTACACCTCGGCGACGGCACGCAGCTCCGAGTTCGACGCGAACAGCAGGTCCACCCGGGTGCCGATGCCGACCGGCTCGCCCGAGCCGTCCTTGGCGCCCGAGAAGGCGTGCGAGCCCGGGTCGAGCGGCTTCCAGGTGGTGCCGAGGTCCAGCAGGTTCACGAAGAAGTCGTTCGTGAGAACGCCCTTGCGATCGGTGAACACGCCGTAGTCCGAGTCGTCCCAGTTCGCGCCGAGCACGCGAAGCCCGCCGACGAGCACGGTCATCTCCGGCGCGCTGAGCGTCAGCAGGTTCGCGCGGTCGATGAGGTGGTGCTCCTCGGGCATGAACGCCTGCGGCCCGTAGTAGTTGCGGAATCCGTCCGCCGCCGGCTCGAGGAACGCGAACGACGCGGCATCCGTCTGCTCCTGCGTGGCGTCGGTGCGACCGGGGTGGAAGACCACCTCGGCCTCGACGCCCGCGTCCTCGGCAGCCTTCTCGACCGCCGCGTTGCCGGCGAGCACGATGAGGTCGGCCAGCGACACCTTCTTGCCGTCGGTGCGGCCGTCGTTGAACGCGGCCTGGATCTGCTCGAGCTGCGCGAGCACCGTCGCCAGCTGGGCGGGCTTGTTGACCTCCCAGTCCTTCTGCGGCGCGAGGCGGATGCGGGCGCCGTTGACGCCGCCGCGCTTGTCGCTGCCGCGGAACGAGGATGCCGCGGCCCACGTCGTCTCGACGAGCTGCGTGACGGTGAGACCGGAGTCGAGGATCCGTGCCTTGAGCGCCGCCGCGTCCGCCGCGTCGATGAGCTCGTGGTCGACGGCCGGGACGCGGTCCTGCCACAGGAGCTCCTCCGCCGGGACCTCGGGGCCGAGGTAGCGGTCGATCGGGCCCATGTCGCGATGGGTGAGCTTGAACCACGCCCGCGCGAACGCGTCGGCGAACGCCTCGGGGTCGTCCTTGAAGCGGCGCGAGATCCGGTCGTACTCGGGGTCGGTGCGCAGCGCGAGGTCGCTCGTCAGCATGCGGGGCTCGCGCCGGCCGTTCGAGTGGGCCATCGGCACCATGTCGGCGCCGCCGCCGTTGACCGGGCGCCACTGGTGGCCGCCGCCGGGGCTGCGCATGAGCTCCCAGTCGTACGCGTAGAGGATGTGGAAGAACTCGTTGTCCCAGCGCGTGGGGTGGTAGGTCCAGGTGACCTCGAGACCCGAGGTGATGGTGTCGTCGCCGTGCCCGGTGCCGTGGTTGTTCTTCCAGCCCAGGCCCTGCTGCTCGAGGCCGGCGGCCTCGGGGTTGTCCTCGACGTTCGTGTCGGGCGCGGCGCCGTGGGTCTTGCCGAACGTGTGGCCGCCGGCGATCAGCGCGACGGTCTCCTCGTCGTCCATCGCCATGCGACCGAAGGTCTCGCGGATGTCGCGGGCCGACGCGAGCGGATCGGGGTTGCCGTTGGGCCCCTCCGGGTTGACGTAGATGAGTCCCATCTGCACGGCGGCGAGGGGCTTCTCGAGGTCGCGCTCGCCCGAGTAGCGCTCGTCGGCGAGCCAGGTGGTCTCGGGGCCCCAGTACACGTCGGCGTCGGGCTCCCACACGTCGGCACGACCGCCGGCGAACCCGAAGGTGCGGAAGCCCATCGACTCGAGCGCCACGTTGCCGGCGAGGATCATCAGGTCGGCCCACGAGATCGACTGGCCGTACTTCTTCTTCACCGGCCACAGCAGGCGGCGGGCCTTGTCGAGGTTGACGTTGTCGGGCCAGCTGTTCAGCGGCGCGAAGCGCTGCTGGCCGGCCCCGCCGCCACCGCGGCCGTCGGTCACGCGGTACGTTCCCGCGCTGTGCCAGGCCATGCGGATCATCAGCGGACCGTAGTTGCCGAAGTCGGCCGGCCACCAGTCCTGCGAGGTGGTGAGGGTCTGGGCGATGTCGGCCTTGACCGCCGCGAGGTCGAGCGCCTCGAAGGCGGCCTTGTAGTCGAAGTCGTCGCCGAGCGGGTTCGCCACGGCCGGGTTCTTGGCGAGGATCTTGAGGTTCAGCTGGTTCGGCCACCACACGCTGTTCGCGTTGCCCGTCGTCGGGTGCGGCTGACCGCCGCCGTGGATGACCGGGCACGACTCGTCGAGATTCGGGCGCGGACGCGTCTCGCCGTCCTCGCGCTCGTCGACGGGGGTGTCGATCGGCGTGACCGCCTGGTCGGTGTTGGGCAGGTCCTCACCGATCTCGGGGATGATCTCGTTGCTGTCGGTCATGGCTTCCTTCCAATCGGGATGGGCTGTCGGGTCGGAGTGAGTCAGGATGCGGCGGGCACGGCGCGCCCGGGGGCGGCGCCGCCGGCGTCCTCCGCCGCGCACGCGGGGCACACGCCCCAGAAGGTCACCTCGGCGACCTGCAGCGCGTAGCCGTGGGTGTCGGCGGGCGTGAGACACGGCGCCTCGCCCACCACGCAGTCGACGTCCTGCACGGCGCCGCAGCGCGAGCAGATGAGGTGGTGGTGGTTGTCGTCGACCCGCAGCTCGAACAGGCCGGGTCGACCCGCCGGCTCGATACGGCGCGCGAGTCCGGCGTCGACGAAGTCGCCCAGTGCGTTGTAGACGGACTGCAGGCTCGTGCCGGGCACCGTGCGAGCCACGACGCCGTAGAGCTCGTCCGCGCTGGCGTGCGGACGCTCGACGAGAGCGGCGACGACCGCGCGCCGGGACTCGGTCACCCGCAGGCCGGCCGCGCGCAGCCGCGCGATCGGGTCGACGTGCGCAGCGTCGAGGTGGGGGGCCGGAGTCACCCCTTCATCGTAGCTTTGTTTTGAGTCATTCAAAACAGTGGTAATGGCTCAGCCGGCGACGAGCGTCGGGGTGCCCGTCTCGTACTCGGTGAGGTCGCCCGTCTCCCCCAGCCGGTGCGCGCGGCGTCCCACGACCAGCATGTAGACGAGGAACAGCGCGAGCGCGGCCGCGCCGATGCCGATCTTGACCGGCCACGGCCAGGGCTGCGCCGTGACGAAGCCCTCGATGAGCCCGGAGACGCCGAGGGCGATGACGAGCCCGATCGCGATCGTGGCCAGCGAGCGGCCCGTCGCCGCGAGCGCCTCGCCGCGCGAGCGGGCGCCGGGCGCCACCCAGGCCCAGAAGATGTGCAGCCCGGCCGCGCCGGCGACGAAGATGCAGGTCAGCTCGAGGAGGCCGTGCGGGAGGATGAAGAGGACGAAGACGTCGGCACGGTCGAACGCCGTCATCACGGCGGCGGCGGTGCCGACGCCGACGGCGTTCTGGACCAGCACCATGACCGGCCACACGCCCGTGATGCCGAACAGCACGCACTGCGCCGCGATCCAGGCGTTGTTGGTCCATACGGTGCCGGCGAACACGGCTGCCGGGTTCTCGCTGTAGTACTCGGTGAAGTCGTTCTCGGCGTACTGCTCGAGCTGCGCACGGCTGCCCAGACTCGCCACGAGCGCGGCGTCCTGCGAGACCCACAGGGCCACGATCGTGACGACCATCAGGAACGCCGCCGCGATGACGAGCGTCGTCCAGCGCACGCGGTACAGCGCCGCCGGCAGCTGGAGCGCGAAGAACCGCGGGATCTGCCGCATGACGTTCTCGGGGGCGCCGGTGAGCCGCAGCCGCGCCCTGCCGAGCATGGTCGACACGTGGTCGCTCTGGATGCTCCGCCCGGCCGACGTCTTCGCGTCGGCGAGATCGGCGGATGCCGCCCGGTACCGCGTCACCAGCTCGTCGACCTCCGCGCCCGACAGGCGCCGCGCGCGGCTGAGCTCGTCCAGCCGGGCCCACTCCTGGCGACGGGCGGCCGTGAGCGCGTCGAGGTCCATGCGCTTTACTGTAGCCATGAGCGCTCCGCCGTCCGTCCCGCCGCCGAGCGTCTCCCGCGGCGCCGTCGTCGACATCCACCAGGACGAGGTCCTCACCGGCGAGGCGGTCGCGCTGGACGTCCAGCCGCTGGGCTTCTTCCTCCGGGCGCTCGGCGTACTGATCGACATGCTGATCGGCGTCGCGATCCTGCTGCTGTTCGCGTGGGGGATGCTCTGGCTCGTGGGCGTAGGGGCCGTGGACAGCACGGTGGTGCCGATCCTGACGATCGTCGTGCTCGTTCTCGTGATGGTCGTGATCCCGACGGTCGTCGAGACGACCACGCACGGCCGCAGCCTCGGCCGCCTCGCCGTGGGCGGGCGCATCGTCCGCACGGACGGCGGAGCGGCGGGCTTCCGGCACGCGTTCATCCGCGCCCTCGTCGGCGTCTTCGAGCTGTGGTTCACGCTCGGCGCCGTCGCCGCCCTCGTCGGCGCGTTCACGCCGCGGTCGCAGCGACTCGGCGACCTCGTCGCGGGCACCTACTCCGAGCGCACGCGCACGCCCCGCCTGCCCGACGCGTGGATCGGCGTTCCGCCGGCCCTCACCGGGTGGGCGGCGGTCGCCGATGTCGCCCGGCTGCCCGAGCCGCTCTCGCGCCGCATCTCGCAGTTCTCGCGGTCGGCGACGAGCATGCAGCCGGCCGCGCGCACGCGGGTGGCGGCATCCCTCGCACGAGAGGCGGCCGAGCACGTCTCGCCGGTGCCGCCCGTCGATCCCGAGACGTTCCTCATCGGCGTGATGGCGCTGCGTCGCGATCGCGAGCTGCGGGCGCTGCAGCTGGAGACCGCCCGCGCGGACGCCCTGTCAGGACCGGCGGCGTCCCCGCCGCGCGGCTTCCCGGAGCGCTGATCCGCGCCGCTGCGGCGCGATGCCTCAGTAGCGGTAGTGGTCGAGCTTGTACGGCCCCTGGACGGGAACGCCGATGTAGTCGGCCTGCTCCTCGGTCAGCGTGGTCAGCTTCACCCCGAGGGCGTCGAGGTGAAGGCGAGCGACCTTCTCGTCGAGGTGCTTGGGAAGCGTGTACACCGCGGTCGGATACTCGTCGCGCCGGGTGAACAGCTCGATCTGGGCGAGCACCTGGTTGGTGAAGGAGGCGCTCATGACGAATGACGGATGCCCCGTCGCATTGCCCAGGTTGAGCAGCCGGCCCTCGCTCAGCACGAGCACGCTGCGTCCGTTGGGCAGGCGCCATTCGTGCACCTGCGGCTTGATCTCGACCTTTTCGGCGCCGGGGAGCGACTCGAGCCCGGCCATGTCGATCTCGTTGTCGAAGTGCCCGACGTTGCCGACGATCGCCAGGTGCTTGAGGGCGAGCAGATCGTCGACGGTGACGACGTCCTTGTTGCCCGTGCCCGTGATGAGAATGTCGACCTGGCCGGCGACATCGGCGAGCGGCGCCACCTGGTAGCCGTCCATCGCGGCCTGCAGCGCGCAGATCGGGTCGACCTCGCTCACGATCACGCGGGCGCCCTGCCCGCGCAGCGCCTCGGCCGCGCCCTTGCCCACGTCGCCGTAGCCGCACACGAAGGCGACCTTGCCGCCCATCAGCACGTCGGTCGCACGGTTGATGCCGTCGGGGAGCGAGTGGCGGATGCCGTACTTGTTGTCGAACTTGGACTTCGTGACCGAGTCGTTGACGTTGATCGCCGGGAAGAGCAGATCGCCGGATGCCGCCAACTCGTACAGGCGGTGGACGCCTGTGGTGGTCTCCTCCGTGACGCCCAGCAGGTCCACTGCCATACGCGTGAACCGCTGCGGATCGCGCGCGATGCTCGCGCGGATCGTGTCGAGGATGATCCGGTACTCGGCCGGGTCGCCGGGCGCGGCATCCGGCACCGCCCCGTCCTTCTCGAACTCGACGCCCTTGTGCACGAGGAGGGTCGCGTCACCGCCGTCGTCGAGGATCATGTTCGGGCCGTCGAAGCCCTCGGCCGACCAGTCGAAGATGCGGTCGGCGAGGCGCCAGTACTCCTCGAGGGTCTCGCCCTTCCACGCGAACACCGGCACGCCGGCCGGCGCGTCGACGGTGCCGGCCGGACCGACGACGACGGCCGCGGCCGCCTCGTCCTGGGTGGAGAAGATGTTGCAGCTGGCCCAGCGCACCTGCGCGCCGAGGGCGACCAGGGTCTCGATGAGCACGGCCGTCTGCACCGTCATGTGCAGCGACCCGGCGATGCGGGCGCCCTTCAGCGGCTGCGACGCACCGAACTCCTCGCGCAGCGCCATGAGGCCCGGCATCTCGTTCTCGGCCAGGCGCAGCTGGTGGCGTCCCGCCTCGGCCAGCGAGAGGTCGGCGACCTCGAACTCGAAAGCGGAGGCTGCTGCCTCAGCAGCGGGGGCGCCGGCGGGCGCGACAGAGGTGTGGGTCGGCATCCGCCCATTCTCCCATGCGGATCCGGCGCACGAACGGGCTCAGGCGCGCAGGGTCTCGTGGCGCACCACCACCCAGCCCTTGGGAACCGAGAGCCGGTCGGTGTGGATCGCGCACAGGTCGTGCGCGTGCGGGTCGCCCACCGCGCCGAGGGGGCCGAGAGCCGCCATCTGGTCGCCGTAGTCGTAGGTGAGCGTCGACACCGCCTCACGGGCGCAGCCGACTTTGGAGCAGACTCTCTCGCGCATCGGCTCGACGCTACTGCCCCATCGACGGGAGCGACGGATGCCGCGCCGCGGCGACCTGCGCGAGACCTAGGATGGGGGCATGGCGTGGCGTCGGACCCGGACCAGCGACCGCGTGGCGCGGCGGGCGTCGCGACACGGACGCCACGGGCGCGAGGGGCGGAGCTCCGTCGTCCGACCGCCGCTGCCCCCGCTGGACACCCGCGTGGACCGCTTCGACCTGTCCGTGGGAACGGCGGCGGAGTTCCTGCGCTCGGCCTGGTCGGAGCTGCGCGACGTGCGGTTCGAGGTCGCCGACATGCCTGCCGCGACCGGCGCCGACGGCATCCCGCGCTGGACGGTCCTGCCCGCCGAGCGACGCATCATCCTGTACCGGCTCCCCATCGAGCGGCTGAGCCACCTGCACCGCGACGACGAGCTGCATCGACGCATGCTCGTGGAGGGCGCCGTGTTCCGGGCCGCGGCGGAGTACCTCGACCGCGACCCGTGGGATCTCGGGCCGGAGCGCTTCCGGTACTTTTGACGCGACTCGGATCGAGACGCGGCCCGCGGCGGACTACGGGTAGACGACGATCTCCGGCGTGGCGACGTCGGCCGGCCAGATCGGGAAGCCGGCGAGCGCGCCGTCGCCGGCGAACGTCAGCCCCGCCCGCACCGGCGCGTCGGGCTCGAACAGGTACAGCGTGCGGGGCGCGAGACGCACGGCCACCGATCCGAGGGCGGGAACCGTGAGGTCCATCGTCGAGCCGCCGTCGGCGGCGACCACGCCGACGGTGACGGCCTCCGCGGCGGGATTCACGATCGAGAGCGTCGGCGTCGGGCCGCCGGGCGTCGCGAACAGCGACGGCACCGCGACCTCGGGCGACGGCGTGTACCACGCGAAGTCGTCGCCCTCTTCGACGCCCGTGGTCTGCCAGACCGCCGAGACGACGGGGGCGTCCGCCTCCACCGTCACCGTGTAGGTGCCGGTGCTGAGGCCGTCCAGCGCGAACGCCAGCGGGCGTCCCTCTTCGAGCGCCACCTCCTGCGGCTCGCGCACCGACTCCGCACGTCCCACCGCATTGACGGTGACCCGGGCGGTGGCCGCGGCAGAGGGCGACAGCATCCGCAGCACGGTGGCCTCTGCCGCGCCGTCGTCCTCGCCGGTGTCGGACTCGACGGTGACGCCGGTGATCACGGTGCGGGTCTCCGCCTGCGGCACGGGGCCGACCTGGTCGACCCCGCCCGGCGTGAGGGTGCGGATGATGCTCGCCTGCAGCGAGGCGTGGATGGGGGCGCCGACCGCGGAGACCCGTACGACGGGCGTCTCCTCGCCGAGCGCGAGGCCCGCCAGCGGAATGACCCGCTGCGTGCCGGGGGCGATCACGAGGTCCGAGCCGCCGGGCGGAACCTGCGGCCCGTCGACGCCGTACACGGTGAGCTGCACGGTCGCCGCCACCGTCCCCGGATTCGACAGCAGCACCAGATCCGCCGCACCCGTCGTCGCCGACCCGCCCACCAGCCACGAGTCCAGCAGCGGAGGGCGGCACGCCGACGCGGCGAATCCGGCGAGGTCGGGCTCCGCCGCGGTGGCGGAGCCGGTGGCGGCGATGTCCACCGCCTCGTCGCCGACCGGCTGGGCGACGAACGCGACGGGGCCCTCGCCCACGTCCACCGTCTCGAGCCGCTCCTCGTCGGCGGGCTCGCCCTCGGCCACGCCGCCGACGACGGACTGCGGCACGGCCACCTGAACGGCGTCGGCGTCGGTCGGGTCCCGCCCGATCGTCAGGAGCGCACCGTCGCACACGATCATCGACGCCGCGGGCGCCGGCGTGGCCGTCACCTCCAGCGGCGAGCGCGCGAGGGTCGGCCACGGCAGCCAGACCGCCGTCACCACCGCGATCGCGGCACAGATCGACACCGCCGTGCCGATGAGGAGGCGGGCGCTCGAGGTCGCCCACCGGAACACGCGTCGGTCGCTCATCGTCCCTCCTGCCAGTGCGGTCCCACGATCCGCGGCGTGCGCCGCGCCTGGCGCAGCGACGCGCCCGTCGGCACGGCCAGGAGCAGCGCGATGCCGAAGACGACGAGCTGCGCGGCGGCGATCCACCACGCGATCGTCGACACGGATGCCGGCTCCCCAGGCCGCTCGGCCACCTCGTCGACGACGCGCCACAGCTCGCCCTTCGCGGTGTCGCCCACGACCACGAGCGTCTCGCGCTGACCGAGCGCCGTCATCGCCGACAGGCGCACCGTGCGGGCGGCGTCGGTCTCGGGCGGTGTGGCCGGCGCCAGCAGGATGAAGCCGATGCCGCTCTCGCCCAGCTGCGCGACGACGTCCTCGGAGGACGGCGTCACGAGGTCCGCGGCGAGCCTGGCCAGCTCGGCGTCCTGCGCCGTGGGCTCCGTGCGGGCGGACAGCAGGGTGGTCTGGCCGCCGATCGTCTCACTCGCGCCCCACACCACCTGAGCGGCGACACCGGAGTCGGCCTGCGGGGTCAGCACGATCGTCCCGACGTCGGGATCCTCGCGGCCCTCCGCGGCGACGAACGCCGGGAGGGTGCTGGCCGGGCCGTTGGCGAGCGTCGCCGCACCGCGGGTGAACGCGGTGAGGGAGGGCAGCGCGAGCACCACGGCGCACCCGAAGACGAGCGCGGCGGCGACGCCCCGCACGAGGGCGACCCGCGGCGCGAGCCCGGCATCCAGTGCCACGAGCGCGCCGCCGAGCGCTCCCAGCCAGGCGAGGCTCAGCGCGGTCCCCGGCCACAGCGGCACGGTGAGCGACTGGATGAACTGGACCGACACGCCGGCGGCCGCGAAGGCCGTCGCCAGCCCGAGCGCCGTCACGACGAGGAGGCCGGTGCCCACGGCCCAGCGCTGCGTGAGCGGGGCCGCCAGGGCGAGGAGCGCGAGCGGGACGCTCAGCAGCGGCACCCACCACGTCGGGCCCTCCGGGAGGAGCGCTGCCCATCCGGCGAGGTCGGGGGTCGGGATGCCCGCCGCGAGCAGGGCCCGACCAGCGGCGTCCGCCGCGACCTGGGGTCCCGGCCACGGGACGCCGGGGTCGGCCACAAGGCTCCAGGCGCTGCCGCCCGCGAGGCTGTGCCAGACGAGGGGCAGAGCCAGGGCGATGGTGGGCACGAGCGCCCAGATCAGCCGCGCCACGCCGTGCCCCGCCCGGCCGAAGACGGCCAGCAGCACCGCGCCGATCCAGATCAGCGCCATCGCGGGGGCGAGGGACGGCGCGGTCGCGAGCACGGCGGCCAGCAGGATCGAGGCGGCGCCCGCACCCGCCCAGGAGCGGTGGGCGACCGAGCCGGCGTAGAACAGCCACGGCAGGAGCAGGTGCAGGATCACACCGGTCGGCCGGCCCTGCATGAGGGCGATCACGAAGGTGGGGGCGAGCGCCCAGACGGCGCCGCCGAGGAGTCGGAGCCCCGAGCGCTCGGTGACGCGCGTCGCCGCGAACCATCCGCCCAGAGCGGCGAGCGGGAGCGCGGCGATCCACAGCAGCACGAGCGCGCGGGACGGCGCCCACGGCGAGAGCGAGCCGAGGACGGCGACGACCGCCGCGAACGGGTCGGCCGGCCCGATGGTCGCAAGCCCGAGGGCACGCTGCCCGAAAGCCGCGTCGTTCCACAGCTGCCCCACCGTCGTTGCGAGGGGCTGCAGCGCTCCCCCGCCCAGCACCGGCCAGGCCAGGAGCGCGGGGAAGGCGGCGATGGATCCGACCAGCGCCGCGAGCACCAGCCACGCGCCGCCGCCGGAGAAGAACCGCAGGTCGCTGCGCCGGTGCCCGCCGATCGCCACCTCGGGCTCGTCGTCCAGCCGCTCGCGCAGCTCGGCCTGACTTGTCCGCAGCGGCGCCAGCAGCGCCCACGACGCCGTGCGGGCGTTGCGCAGGCGCCGCCGCCCGCGCCACACGGACGCGAACCCGACGAGCGCGACGGCGGCCGCCGCCCACTCGGGCGCGATGCGGCCCGGCTGCTTGCGGGCGAGGTCCGCGATGGTCCGCCACACCGCGAGCGGCAGGATCGTCAGCCAGTGCAGCGGCACCGCCGGCGCCGGCGCGTACACGAGGCGGCGGTGCAGCTGCGCCAGGCGAACGGCGTACGCCGTTCGGCGCCGCCGCTGCGGCGTGAGCGGAACGGGAAGGCCTGCCACGCCGTCCCCTGCGACGGCGACCAGCGCGCTGGGCACCAGCGAGACGCGCCCGCCGGCGAGCCGTGCGCGCACCCCCAGATCCAATCCCTCGTCCGCGCCCGCGAGGCCCCGGTCGAGTCCGCCGAGTCGCTTCCAGGCGTCGGCGCGGATCAGGATGCCGCGCACGTCGGTGCCGAGCACGTCTTCGCGGGCGTCGTGCTGACCCTGGTCCAGCTCGTCGTCGGCGAGCCCGACCGAGCGCCCGAAGCGCGTCATGCCCACGCCGAGGGACACGATCTCGGAGCGGTCGTCCCACCGCACGAGCTTGGGGGCGACGAAGGCGACCGACGGCGACCGCTCCAGCGCGCCGAGCAGTCGCGCCAGCGCGTCCGGCTCGGGTGCGGTGTCCTGGGCCAGGAGCCATACCACGCCGTCGCCGAGATCGTCCGTGGCCTGCGCCACCGCGGCGGCGAATCCGGTCGACGCCGGCGCGCGCAGGATGACGTCTGGCCTGCCGGCATCGGCGACCTCGAACAGATGGTCGTCGCCGCCGCAGACGACGACGGTCAGCGTGTCGACCGAACGCGACTGCTGTCCGAGCGCCGCGAGGCTCCGGCGGAGATGGAACGCGGCCGGAGTGCGCCCGTCGGGACGCACGACCAGGACGGCGTGGACTCTGTTCGGCGTGTCGGCGGGCATGTCTTCGTCAGCCTAGGCGTGCAGATCCGTCACGCCGGGCGAACGCGCCGGGCCGACCGGATCGGACCGGTCGGCCCGGGCGTGCGTTCAGCCCGCTCGGCGCTTCAGCTTGCGACGCTCCCGCTCGCTCAGCCCGCCCCAGATGCCGAACCGCTCGTCGTTCTGCAGCGCGTACTCGAGACATTCCCCCCGAACGTCGCACGACGTGCAGATGCGCTTGGCATCTCTGGTGGAGCCGCCCTTCTCAGGGAAGAACGCCTCCGGATCGGTCTGCGCACAGAGTGCGTCGGTCTGCCACGCGAGCGGATTGTCTTCTTCCGCGTCGACGTTGCGGCGTACCCCCGGAACCCCCAGTTGAACCGGATCGACGAACCAGTCGTCGGGAACGCCGGAACGGAATTGCGAAACCGTCATGTCGTTCTCACCCCCCGAGATCCTGCTCCACGCTGGTGCGTGTACGGCTAATTACACCCGTGTAGTTCGGTGAGGTCAAGTCGCAGATAGTAAAGGCTCAACCGACTCTTGAACCTTCACGACGCGCCGACGGCGTGTCGCACTGTGTAACGGTCCGGTGAGAAAGCCGCCCTGGGGCGTCCTCACCGCCCCGGCAGCGCGATGAACAGCTCACCCTCGCCCGACACGCGCACTCCCCGCTCGTCCGGGGTGACGAGCACCGCGGCGCCCGGCACCAGCTCCGCCCGTCCGCCCGAGGCGCGACCCGACACGGTGACGGCGCCGCCGGTCGCGAGGGCGATCGCTGGGCCCTCGAGCGGCACGTCGATGCCCGCGTCGTCGCGCGGCGAGGCGGTCAGCAGCGCGAAGTCCTCGACCGGGACGTCGTAGCGACCGACGCCGTCGCCGACCGGCCGCGCCCGGATCACGGGCGGAAGGCCCGGCGCGGGGTCGAGCACGCCGACCAGCTCCGCGGCATCCACGTGCTTGGGGGTCAGGCCGCCGCGCAGCACGTTGTCGCTGGCTGCCATGAGTTCCACGCCGAGCCCCTCGAGGTAGGCATGCAGGACCCCCGCCGGCACGAACAGCCCCTCGCCGCGGCGCAGGGTCACGAGGTTCATCAGCAGCGCGACGACGATGCCGGGGTCGCCGGGGAACGCCTCGTCCAGCGCGCGGGCGAGCTCCAGCTCGGCGGCGAACTCGTCGGAGCGGGCGGCGACCGCGGCGGCGATGATCTCCTTCGCCGCGTCGGCGCCGTCCGACAGCACCCAGCCGATGACGGCCGCGAGCGAGGCATCCGGATCGGCGAGCCTGTCGGCCAGCGGAGCCGCTCCCGCACCCAGCTCGTGCACGAGGCGGCGCGTCGCGTCGATCTCGCGCAGCCCCGCCAGCGCGCGGAAGGTCTCGCTCAGCGCCACGATGAGCTCCGGCTTGTGGTTGCGGTCGCGGTAGGTGCGCTCGCCCGCGTCCCGGGGGATCCCGGCGGCCTCCTCGCGCGCGAAGCCGGCTTCTGCCTGGGCGATGGAGGGATGCGCCTGGATGGACAGGGCGGATGCCGCAGCCAGGAGCTTCAGCAGGTACGGCAGCGGCCCGTCCACGCCGACGGCGGCGCCGTCCTCGGCGATCCAGCGGTCCAGCGTGCGCCCGTCCGGGGTGTCGGCCGGGTCCCCCGGGTGGTCGCCGAACCACACCTCGGCCTCGGGGCGGCCGGACGGCTCGCGCCCTTCGAGCTCTGCCAGCAGGGACGGGGAGCCCCACGCGTAGTCGCGGGGGTCGTTCGCAAGCGGAATCAGCACGCGCCTCAGCCTAGCCACGGCCCTCGCACCCCTCCCCGCCGTGCGTCATCCGCGGACCCGCCTCCGGTCGCGCGGCGCGGGGTCCTGCGAGCGGCGGGGCGGACGGGGTCGCGCGGGTACTCTGAGAGCGATGGCCGTCCACTCGAAGCATCCGGCGTCGGCGCCGCCCGGACCGCCGGTCCGCGAGAAGACCGGCCACCTGCTGCTGCGCGGCTGGTGCATCTTCGTCCTGTTCATGTCGCTGTCCGGCACGGCATGGGTCAACGCGTTCGGAGAGCTTCCGGCGGCCGTCGTGACCATCGGCGGCGGCGTCCTCTCGGCGGTGCTGTGGATCGTCGTCCGCCCTCCGGTGCAGTGGCGCCGCCTGCCCTGGTTCGTCGTGGCCTACGTCGTGTGGGCGACGGCGTCGCTGGCGTGGTCGGCATGGCCGCAGACCACGGCGATCACCCTGCTGCTGCTGTACATCACGACCCTGCAGGCGCTCTTCATCGGCAGCGTCCTGACGTGGCGCGAGCTGGTGGGTGCGGTCGCGTCCGCGTTGAAGTGGGTCGTCGCGCTGTCGATCCTCTTCGAGCTGTGGGTGTCGGTCGTCATCGGCGAGCCGATCATGCCCGGCTGGGTCGTCGAGAAGGCCGACGATCCGATCGAGTACTGGTCGCGGAACAACCTCTTCGATTTCCCTGAGCGCATCCAGGGCATCATGGGCAACGCCAACCTGCTCGGCCCGGTGGCGCTGCTGGCGATCATCGTCTTCGCGATCCGGCTGGCCGCGGGCGCGCCCCGCCGCGTGGCGCTGTGGATCTGGATCGGATCGGCGGCCTTCCTCTTCGTCCGCGCGTCCTCGGCCACCGCCTACCTCGCCGCCGCCGCGGTGGCCGTGGTGCTGGTCACCGCGCTGCTCATGCGCCGCGCGACGAAGCCGGGCGAGCGGACGAAGTTCTACCTGGGATACCTCGTCGTGGGCGTGGGGGGCCTCGTGGCGCTCTGGCTGCTGCGGGATGCCGTCTTCAGCGCCCTGGGACGCAGCGCCGACCTCACCGGCCGGGAGCGCATCTGGGACGCGGTGCTGGCCCGCACCGCCGAGCGGCCGTGGGTCGGCTGGGGCTACGCGACGCCGTGGATCCCGTCGGATCCGGCGTTCGACGGCTGGGTGGTCGATCACGGTCAGACCGTCATGCAGGCGCACAGCATGTGGATCGACGTGTCGATGCAGCTCGGGATCGTCGGCGTGGTGCTGCTCGCGCTGCTCTTCTTCGCCTTCATCTGGCGCTCGTGGTTCTTCGCCGTCGACCGGCCTCGCTGGGATCTCCGAGCCGACCGGCCGTACTCGCCGCTGACCCTGCTGCCCACGCTGGTGGGGGCGATCCTCCTGGTGCAGGGGCTGGCCGAGTCCAGCCCGCTGCTGCTGTGGGGCTGGCTCTTCGTGGTCATGCTCGGCGGCAAGATCAAGCAGTCCCCGCACGTAGGGGTCGGTCCCGCCGAGCAATCGGCCGCGATCGAGCGCGGTGAGGCCGTCCGCCCGGACGAGTCCGTCCCCCGCGACCGCCCGGGGCCGGGCGCGTGAGCGGCTCGCCCGCGCCGACCGCAGCCGGATGGCCGGGGGCGCTGCTGAACTCGGCGTCCTTCGCCCGCGCGTTCACCGTCACCGTCTTCGGCACCGTCTTCGCGTCCTTCGCTATCGAGCGCATCGCCGGGCATGTCACCTATGTCACCGTGGTCGCCGGGCTGTGCGTGCTGGGAGCGGCGGTGATGATGGTGCGCCGGGGCGAGGTCTCGCTCCTGCGGCTGGTGCCCACGAGCGTGGTCGTGTTCGTCGGCTGGGCACTGGCGAGCGTCTTCTGGAGCGGCGAGCCGACCACCTCGTTCTGGAGCTGGGTCTCGATGGCCGCGATCGCCTTCCTCGCCGTGGTGATCGGCCACGTGCGGGACACGCTGCAGACCGTCCGGGCCCTCGGCGACGTGCTCCGCGTGCTCCTGGGCCTCTCCCTCGCCGTCGAGGTGCTCTCCGGAATCCTGCTCGACGTCCCGTTCCGCTTCCTCGGCGTGCAGGGCAACCTCGCACAGCTGGGCCCGGTCCAGGGCATCTTCGGAACGCGCAACCTCCTCGGCTTCGTCGCCGTGCTCGCTCTCATCACCTTCCTGATCGAGTACCGCACGCAGTCCGTCGCGCCCGGCGTGTCGGTGGCCTCCGTCGTGCTGGCGGGCGGCCTGGCCGCCCTCAGCGACTCCCCCACGGTCGTCGTCCTCGCCCTCGCCGTGGGCCTGGCCGTCGGCGCCCTCGCGCTCGTGCGGCACGCGCGCCCCGAGCGTCGCGCCGGACTGCAGCTCGCCCTCGGCGCCCTGGTCGTCGTCGGCGTCTTCGTCGGCTACGCGGCGCGGCATCCGATCATCGCCCTGCTCGGGGCCGGCACGGACTTCTCCATGCGCGTCGACCTCTGGAACTTCATGGTCGACATCCTGCGCCAGAGGCCCGTGCAGGGATTCGGCTGGTTCGGTGTGTGGGACCCGCGGGAGTACCCCTTCAACGCCATCAACTTCTGGGTCGACGCCGACCACGCCACCGGGTTGAACGCCTACTTCGACGTGGCGCTGCAGCTCGGCTGGGTGGGGCTGGTGCTGTTCCTCGCCCTGGGCGCCCTCGCCCTCGCGCGCGCGTGGCTGGTCGCCGGCGAGCGTCGCTCGGTGGTGTACGCGTGGACGCCGCTCATCCTCGTGGCGCTCCTGGTCGACTCGATGTTCGAGAGCTTCACGCTCACCGGCCTCGGCTGGCTGATGCTCGTGCTGTGCGCGGTGCGCGCGGGCCAGTCTCGCTCGTGGCGCGAGCGGCTGGACAGCGGGACGGATGCCGGCGGCGGGGCGGGCGCGAGCGGCTCGGGGCTTCCCCACGACCAGGGACCGCACGGGACGGCGGGGTAGGCTTCTCTCCGGCCCGACGTCTCGGCGCCCGCCGCCTCGTTCCCGGAGATTCCCCCGTGACCCACGTCCTTCAGAACGTCGTCTTCCCCCTTGACCGCGATCCCGACCTCCTCCCCCTCTACGTCGACCCCGAGACGTGGTCGGTCATCGACGAGGAGCCGGTGCGCGTGTCCAGCCGCGCGCAGCTGGGCAACATCGTGAGCCGCACGTCGGCGAGGATCGTGGCCGGGCGACGGGTGTCCTTCGGCACGTACTTCAACGCGTTCCCCGCGTCGTACTGGCAGCACTGGACGTCGGTCCGCGAGGTGACGCTCACGGTGCGGACGGTCGGCCCCGCGACGATCCTCGTCTATCGCTCGAACGGAGGCGGCGTCAAGCAGCGGCTGGAGACGCGCGAGGTCGAGGGCGCGCAGACGTCGACGTTCGACCTGGTGCTCGACCAGTACAGCGACGGCGGCTTCATCTGGTTCGACATCGTCGCCGATGAGAAGACGGCGCTCTTCGAGGGCGCCGAGTGGACCACGGAGCTCGACCCCGTCCGCGACGGCAAGGCGTCGATCGGCATCACGACCTACAACAAGCCGGACTACTGCATCTGGACGCTGATGAACCTGGCGGACTCGCCCGAGGTGCTCGACGTCGTGGACCGGATCTTCCTGATCGACCAGGGCGATCGCCGCGTCGACGCCCAGCCGGAGTACGACGACGTCGCGGCGCGCCTCGGCGACACCCTCCAGATCATCACGCAGCCGAACCTCGGCGGCTCGGGCGGGTTCGCCCGGGCGATGTCCGAGACGCTGTCGCGCCCGGACAGCGACTTCGTCCAGCTGCTGGACGACGATGTGCGGATCGAGCCCGAGTCCATCCGGCGATCGGTCGTCTTCGGGCGGTACGCCACGGTGCCGACGATCGTCGGCGCGCACATGTTCGACCTGCTCGACCGGCCCAAGCTCCACGCGTGGGCAGAGGTCGTCGACGACGGGCCGTTCATGTGGCGTGCGCTGTACCAGGAGAAGCTCCCGCACGACTTCAGCGTGGCGAACCTCCGGCAGTCGCCGCTGCTGCACATGCGACTGGACGCCGACTACAACGGCTGGTGGATGTGCCTGATCCCCGTCTCGATCATCCGTGAGATCGGTCTGCCGCTTCCCGCCTTCATCAAGTGGGACGATGCGGAGTTCTGCCTGCGCGCCCGCGACGCCGGCTACCCGACGGTGTCGATGCCGGGAGTCGCGCTGTGGCACGTCTCCTGGGTGGGCAAGGACGACTCGATCGACTGGCAGGCGTACTTCCACGCCCGCAACCGCATCGTCGCCGGACTGCTCCACTCCGGTGCGCCGAAGGGCGGAACCCTCATCCGGCACAGTCGGCGAGTGGACCTCAAGCACCTGATGATGATGCAGTACTACCCCGTGGCCCTGCGTCACCGGGCGCTGCGCGACGTGCTGTCGGGTCCCGCGCACATGCGGGCGAATCTCGCCACCGCGATGCCCGCGGCCCGCGCGCTGGCCAAGGAGTACCCCGAGACCGTCATCCACCGCGAGAACGGCGTCGCGCTGCGCTCCCGCCGTGGGCGCCTGGTCTTCAAGCGTCTCAAGCAGCACAGCTTCGACAGCCCGACGGGTTTGCGGCTGCGCTGGTTCACCCTCTCCACGCTCGTGTCGCACTGGATCCACGCGCCCAAGCCCGAGAACCTCACGCAGCCCGAGGTCGAGTTCGGCAAGGGCGACGCGCACTGGTGGCGGCTCCCGCTGTACGACAGCGCCCTGGTGAACTCCGCCGACGGCTCCGGGAAGAACATCTACACCCGTGATCGCAGGAAGTTCCGCGGGATGATCCTGGACTCCCTGAGGCTGCACCGCCGTCTGCGGCGCGAGTGGCCGCAGCTGGCCGAGCGCTACCGTGCGGCCAGTGCCGAGCTGACCTCTCCCGAGGCCTGGAAGCGGACGTTCGAGGGAGAGTCGTGAGCGGCGCCGGTCCCCGGCCGCAGGGATTCGACCCGACGACGGCGACGATCGCGATCGTCACCTACAACCGCTCCGGCCTGCTCGCGCGCCTGCTCACGAGCATCACGGAGATGCAGCCCAAGCCGGGCCACATCGTGGTGGTCGACAACGCCTCGACCGACGACACCGCCGACGTCGTGGAGTCGTTCCGCGAGGCGCTCGAGCCCAGCACCCTGGTCTACCGCCGGATGGAGACCAACACCGGCGGGTCCGGCGGGTTCAGCGAGGGCATGCGCCTGGCGTACGAGCTCGGGTCGGAGTGGATCTGGCTCATGGACGACGACGTCGAGGTCCTCCCCGACGGCCTGGCCAAGATGGGCAAGTGGTCGGCGCGGTTCCGCAGCATCCAGGGCCGCCGCTACGACTACGACGGCAGCGCCTTCTACTGGCAGTACCGGATCGCCGAGCCGATGGGCATCCCGATCCCCTTCGCTCCGGCCGGCTTCGACGGATCCGGCTACAAGCCGATGAACTCCGGATGCTTCGAGGGCATGTTCATCCACCGGGACATCGTGCGCCAGATCGGCCTGCCGGACCCGCGCTTCTTCATCTACTGGGACGACCAGATGTACGGCTGGCTGGCCTCGCGCGTGACGCAGTCCGTCATCGTGGACGAGTTCGTGCTCCGACGCACACGCGAGATCAAGCAGTGGGACATGGGCATCCGCCACATGAACGCGTCCAGCAACGCCTACCGCTACTACATCATGCGCAACCGGGCATACATCAAGAAGTACTACCGCGAGCTCGGCGTCTACAACCCGGTGCTGTTCGCGCTCGGGACCGCGCTCACCTTCGGCAAGGAGCTGATCCGCCTCGTCTTCGTCGAGCGGACGGTGCGGGGCACGTCGAACCTCTTCCGGGGACTGCGCGACGGCCGGAGGATCTCGAAGGATGCCTCGTGGCGGCCGATGCCGCCGCTGGAGACCGCGTCCGCCGAGAGCTGAGACGGCAGCCGCAGGAGCGATGCCTCGACGGAGCCGCCCGCCCCTGCGGTGGCGACGGGTCGCGTCACCGCGGGGAGGGTGCGTAGCCCCGCGGATTCTGGGACTGCCATCTCCACGAGTCGCGGCACGCCTCGTCGATCGTGCGCGTGGCCGACCAGCCGAGCCCTTCGCGCGCCTTGGACGGATCGCAGTACGACGCGGCGACGTCCCCTGCGCGTCTCGGCAGGACGGCCGTGGGGATCTGCCGGCCCGCCGCGCGCCCGAAGGCCGCGATGAGCTCGCGGACGCTGACGGGCACGCCGGTTCCGAGGTTGTAGACCTCGAAGCCCTCGCGCGCGCGCTCGAGCGCGGCGACGTGCCCGGCCGCGAGATCGAGGACGTGGATGTAGTCGCGCAGGCCCGTGCCGTCGGGGGTCGGGTAGTCGTCGCCGAAGATGCCGACACGCTCGAGGCTGCCCACCGCGACCCGCGCCACGTAAGGCATGAGGTTGTTGGGCGTGCCCGACGGATCCTCGCCGATCCGGCCGCTGGGGTGCGCGCCGACCGGGTTGAAGTACCGCAGCGCGATCGCGCGCAGGCGCGGGTCGGCCGCCGCGGCATCCTTCAGCATCTCCTCCACGATGCGCTTGGTCTTGCCGTAGGGATTGGCCAGGTCGATCCCGGTCGGCGAGTCCTCGCGCAGCGGGAGCGTCTCGGGCCTGCCGTAGACGGTCGCCGAGCTGGAGAAGACGATCGTCGGTATCGACTCGGCCGCCATGAGCCTCAGCACCGCGACGGCCGAGCCGATGTTCACGTCGTAGTAACGCACCGGCTGCGCCACCGACTCGCCGACCGCCTTGAGGCCCGCGAAGTGGACGACGGCGTCGACGGGGCCGTGCTGCTGAACGAACGCGCGCACCCGCGGCTCGTCCCGCACGTCCGCGCCCAGAAGAGGGATCTCCGCGCCGGCGAGCGATCCGGCACGGGCGATCGCCTCGGGCGAGGAGTTGGACATGTCGTCCACGACGATGACCTCGTGCCCGGCCTCGATGAGAGCGACCGCTGTGTGCGCGCCGATGTAGCCCGCGCCGCCGGAGAGAAGGACTCGCATCCGACAAGCCTACGAGAGCCGCCGGCTGCGACCGCGCTCAGCCGGTCGGGTAGTCGGCGTTGTAGCGGTCGAGGACTTCGTCGATCGGGGCATCCAGTGCGAGCCGGTGCTTGTCGAGGTACAGCCCGCGGGTGCAGAACCGCCGCAGGTCGCGCTCGCTGTGCGACACGAAGAACAGCGTCCGGCCGTCGGCGAGCAGCTCGTCGATGCGGGCGTAGCACTTCTCGCGGAACGCCTTGTCGCCGACCGCCAGCACCTCGTCGACGAGGAGGATCGGCTCCTCCAGCTGTGAGACGACGGAGAACGCCAGGCGCACCTTCATCCCGTTGCTGAGGTGCTTGTAGGGCGTGTCGATGAAATCCTCGAGCTCGGCGAAAGCGATGATGCCGTCGAAGCGACGCGTGACCTCGGCCTTCGACATCCCGTGGAGCCCCGACGTCAGGCGCACGTTCTCGCGCACCGTCAGGTCGCCGACGAAGCCTCCCGTGATCTCGATGAGCGGTGCGACGCCGCCGTTGACCGAGACGGTCCCCTCGTCGGGGAGCAGCACCCCCGCCACGAGCTTGAGCAGCGTCGACTTGCCCTGCCCGTTCCGCCCCACCACGCCGATGGACTCCCCCGGGCGCACGTCGAAGCCGACGTCGCGCAGCGCCCAGAACTCCCCCGGCTTCGAGCGCCGCGTGGAGTCGGAGAACAGGTCCTTGATGTTGCGGCGGCCACGACGGTTCCGGCGGAAACGCACCCCGAGGCCCTCGACCTCGATCGCCAGGCCCGACGACGTCATCACAGCTCCTTCAGGACGGGACGCTCCAGGCGGCGGAACACCAGAACGCCCAGGACGAAGAACAGCACCGACATGACGGCGCCGATCGACACCACCCAGGGATCCCACTCCCCGGGGAAGAACCCCACCCGGTAGAGCGCGAAGATGCCGGCGAGGGGGTTGAACGCGGCGAGCGTCTCGAACACGCCCGGCAGGTCGGACACCCCGTAGATGACCGGCGACGCATAGAACAGCGCACGCAGGATCAGCTTGGTCGTGCGCTCCAGGTCGCTCCACAGCACGCACAGCGGCGCGACGAGCAGGCCGAGACCGATCAGCAGGATCGTCTGCAGCAGGACGGCGACGGGGAAGAGCAGCAGGCCCCAGTTGAACTGCACGCCCGGCCCTGCCACGACGATGAAGAGCGCGAGGACCGGCAGCGAGCAGAGGAACTCGATCGCCTTCGACAGCACGATGCGGTTCACCCAGATGGAGCGCGGGATCGCGGTGGATCGCACCAGCCGGGCGTCCTTGTTGAACGCCCGCGTGAAGTCCGACACCGCGGAGTTGAACCACACCCACGGCAGGAGCGCGGTGATCAGGAAGACGATGTAGGGCTCATGGCCGACCGTGCGATCGAAGATCTGCGTGAAGACGAACCAGTAGATCGCGCTCATCACGAGCGGGTCCAGGATCGACCAGAGATACCCGAGCGCGCTCGTGGCGTAGCGGACCTTGAGGTCGCGCGCCGACAGCAGCCACAGTGAGTGGACGTAGCGCCGGGCGGATCCGGGGGCGCCGACGGCGGCAGTGGTCACGGGTCGAGTCTATGCGGGCCCGCTCACGCGAGCTGATTGCTCCACATCGACAGCGCCGCGCCGATGGCCATGTGCATGTCCAGGTACTGATACGTGCCCAGGCGGCCGCCGAAGAGCACGTCCTTCTCACCCTTCGCGAGCTCCCGGTACGCCAGCAGTCCTGCGCGGTCCTCCGGCGTGTTCACCGGGTAGTACGGCTCGTCCTCGCGCGACGCGAACCGCGAGAACTCCCGCATGATGACGGTTCGGTCGGCGGGGTAGCGGTCGGCGCGCTCCGGGTGGAAGTGCCGGAACTCGTGGATGCGGGTGTACGGGACGTCGGCATCCGCGTAGTTCATGACCGACGTGCCCTGGAAGTCGCCGACCTCGAGAACCTCCTGCTCGAGGTCGATCGTGCGCCAGGACAGTGCGCCCTCCGCGTAGTCGAAGTACCGATCGACCGGGCCCGTGTAGACGATGGGAACCTGCCCGACCGTCGCCTTCTTGTTGAGGGGCTGCGACTCGTCGAAGAAGTCGGTGTCGAGCTTCACCTCGATGCCCCGGTGGTCGGCCATGCGCTCCAGCCACGCGGTGTACCCGTCGGTGGGAAGGCCCTCCCACGTGTCGTTGAAGTAGCGGTTGTCGTAGTTGTAGCGCACGGGAAGGCGGCTGATCACCTCGGCGGGCAGCTCCTTGGGATCCGTCTGCCACTGCTTGGCGGTGTAGTCGCGGATGAAGGCCTCGTACAGGGGGCGGCCGATGAGCGCGATCCCCTTCTCCTCGAGGTTGGCTGCGTCCTTCGCGTCGAACTCGTCGGCGAGCTCGTGCACGAGCGCACGCGCCTCTTCCGGCGAGTACGCCGCCTGGAAGAACTGGTTGATGGTGCCGAGGTTGATCGGCAGCGGGTACACGACGCCCTTGTGGTTCGTGTAGACGCGGTGCACGTAGTCCGTGAAGGTCGTGAAGCGGTTGACGTACTCCCACACTCCCGGGTTGGACGTGTGGAACAGGTGCGCGCCGTAGCGATGCACCTCGATCCCGGTCGTCGGCTCGTCCTCGCTGTACGCGTTCCCGCCGATGTGATGGCGGCGATCGATGACGGTGACCTTGCGACCAGCCGCCGCGGCCCGTTCTGCGATCGTGAGGCCGAAGAATCCGGAGCCGACGACGAGGAGATCCATGCGCTGTGCTTTCGTGAGGGGGATGCCGGGACACGGCGACGCGGCGGGCCCAGCCGCCGCGGAGTCCGATCCTACTCGATGCGCCTGTCCGGGACGGGTGAGCCCCGGCGGCGTGCGGCGAGGCGACGGGGGATCTCGTAGGCTCGGGGTGCCATGACACTCGACATCGTCATTCCGTTCTGGGGCGACCCCGCGCTGCTCTACGACACCGTCCGCTCCGTCCAGGCGCAGGACGACCCCGACTGGCGCCTTCTCGTCATCGACGACTGCTACCCGGACGAGTCCGTCCCCGGCTTCTTCGCCGCGATCGAGGATCCGCGGATCGCGTACGTCCGCAACGAGGTCAATCTCGGGATCACCGAGAACTATCGCGAAGCCATCCGCCGCGCGCAGGGCGAGCACCTGACGATCCTGGGCTGCGACGACCTCCTCCTGCCGAACTACGTGAGCGTGATCGGCCGCACCATCCGGGCGGTGCCGCACGCCGACGTGATCCAGCCCGGCGTCCAGGTGATCGACGAGACGGGACGCGTCGTCCGGCCGCTGGTCGACCGGGTCAAGCAGAGCATCCTCGCCCCGCACGGCGGACGGGGCATCGCCGTGCTCACGGCCGAGCGCATGGCGACGAGCCTCATCCGCGGCGACTGGCTGTACTGGCCGTCGCTCACCTTCCGCACCGAGACGCTGCGGCGGATCGACTTCCGCGACGGCCTGCCGATCATCCAGGACCTCGCCCTGCTGATGGACATCGCCTTCGACGGCGGCACCCTCGCGTACAACCCGGAGCTCGCCTTCTCGTATCGCCGCCACGGCAGCAGCGCGTCCCAGAAGACCCTGCTGGACGGACGACGGTTCCGCGACGAGCGGACGTACTACCGCCAGGCCCGCGAGCTGGCGAAGGCCAAGGGCTGGGGGCGCACCTCGACCACCGCGGGCCTGCGGGTCATGTCCCGGCTTCATGCGCTCACCGAGCTTCCCGGCGTCATCAGGCACGGGACACGTGCCGGGATAGAATCGACTCTCGCCCACGTCTTCACCCCCTGAACCGCCGCCCGCGCCGGGGGATCCACCGCTTCATCAGGAGTCCTCCCGCTATGTCGAACCACGTGCTCATCACCGGCGGAGCGGGATTCATCGGCAGTCGGCTCGCCCGGCGGCTCGTCGCCGCCGGCAGCACCGTCACGGTGCTGGACGCCCTCATCCCGCAGGTGCACGGCGCCGACCCCGCGACGACCTCGCCGCTGCTGCGCAGCCTCGACGGCATCGCGACGGTGATCCACGGGTCCGTCACGTCCGTCGAGGCGCTCCGCGAGGCGATCGCGGGGGCGGACGTCATCGTCCACCTGGCCGCCGAGACCGGCACCGGCCAGTCGATGTACGAGATCGACCGGTACGTCGAGGCGAACGTCGGCGGCACCGCCAAGCTCCTGGACGTCCTCGCCAACGAGGAGCATTCCGTCCGGCGGCTGGTGATCGCGTCGTCGCGGTCGATCTACGGCGAGGGCGCGTACCGCACCGCCGACGGGCGGACGGTGTATCCCTCCCACCGCGACGACGCCGCGATGGCCGCCGGCGACTTCGACGTGCACATGGACGGAGAAGGCGACCTCGAGCTGATCCCCACGGACGAGGGGTCCAAGCTGCACCCGTCCAGCGTCTACGGCATCACGAAGCAGATGCAGGAGTCGCTCATCCTCACCGTCGCGCCGACGGTCGGCATCGAGCCGGTGTCGCTGCGCTACCAGAACGTCTACGGGCCGGGGCAGTCCCTGAAGAACCCCTACACCGGAATCCTCTCGATCTTCTCGACGCTGATCCGTCAGGGCAAGGAGATCAACATCTTCGAGGACGGCCTCGAGAGCCGGGACTTCGTCTTCATCGACGACGTCGTGGAGGCCACGTTCCTCGCCGCCACCGAGCCCGCGGCCGCCGGCGGCGTCTTCAACGTCGGATCGGGTGTGGCCACCACCGTGAACGAGGTCGTCGCGGCGCTGTTCGCCGCCTTCGGCACCGAGGTGCCGACCCGCGTCTCGGGCAACTACCGTCTGGGCGACATCCGTCACAACGTCGCCGACACCACCCGCCTCCGGGAGGTCCTCGGCTTCGAGCCCGCCGTCACGTTCCGCGACGGCGTGAAGCGGTTCGTGGAGTGGGTCCTCACCGAGCCGGTCGAGGAGGACGCCTACCAGCGGTCCCTCGACGAGATGGCGGCGAGGAATCTCCTGAAGTGATCCGGCGCGCGATCCTGACGGGCACCCCCTACCCGTATCGCTCCAACAGCCTCAACCTCTTCCGGCTGGTGCTGGCCGCGACCGTCCTCTTCGCGCACTCCTTCTACATCGCCGGGCAGGGAGTGGGCCCGCAGATCCACGGCGAGAACCTCGGCGGATGGGCCGTGGCCGGCTTCTTCGTCCTCTCGGGCTTCCTCATCACCCGCAGCCGGCTGCGCACCGGCCCGGGAGACTACCTTCTTCACCGCATCGCCCGCATCTTCCCGGCCTTCCTGGTGTGCCTCGTCGTCATCGCCTTCGTGTTCGCGCCGCTGGCCGCCCTCCTCGAGCACGGCACGCTCGCCGGCTTCCTCAGCACGCCGGTGACGCCCCTGGAGTACATCTGGGGCAACCTCACCCTCTACATCGACCACTACACGATCGGCACGACGCTCGAGTCGGTGCCCTACCCCGGCGCGTGGAACGGATCGCTCTGGACGCTCTTCTACGAGTTCCTCTGCTACATCCTGGTGTGGGTGCTGGGCGGGCTGGCGCTGTTCCGCCGCACGCCTCTCGTGGCGGGTGCGGCCTTCGGCGTCAGCCTGGCCGTCTGGATCGGCATCGGTCTGGCCCAGCGGTGGGGTCTCGACGAGAGCTTCGTGCTGTTCGCCAAGCTCGCGCCCTTCTTCCTCGGCGGCGCGCTGGTGTACTTCCTCGTCGAGCGGGCCGGCATCAACCGCTACGTCGGCATCGGCTCCCTCGTCATCGCCGTGGTGCTGATCGCGGCGGTGCCCCGGTGGGGAGGCCAGGCCGCCGCCCCCTTCCTCGCATACGGGCTGCTGTGGCTGTCGGCTGTCGTGCCGCAGCCCCGGTGGATCGCGCGCAACGACGTCAGCTACGGCTTCTACATCTACGCCTGGCCGGTCCAGCAGCTCACCGTCCTGCTGGGCGCCGCCGCCCTGGGCATGCCGGCGTACATCGCGATCACCGTCGTCGTGACGTTCGCCCTGGCGTGGGCCAGCTGGGTGGGCATCGAGCGCCGGGCGATGCTGTGGGCGCGGCCGGCGGGCAACCACCTCCGCCCGCCCGAGACCATCCCCGGCGACATCCAGCGCACGTGACCCCGGTGACGTAGGCTGGACGACCGTGCCCCGCGTGCTCGTCGACCTCCTGTCCTACTCCGGTACGAAGGGGGGCATGGAGACGTACACGCGTGAGCTCTACCGCGCGCTGGGCGCCCTGGGCGACGAGTACGAGTACGTCGGGTTCCTGAGCCGTGAGGGCGCCGCCCTCGACAGGTCCTGGTTCCCCGGTCGCATCATCGAGTCCGGCATCAGCGGTGAGAACCGGTTCCAGTGGGCGTGGGGCGAGCTCACGCAGGTGGCCCGCGCCGCCGACCGCGTCCGTGCCGATCTCGTCCACTCGCCCGCGACGCTCGGGCCCCGCAAGACGACGATGCCCACCGTCGTCACGATGCACGACATGCTCTACTGGAGCCATCCGGAGTACATGTCCACCCCGCTCTACACGGCGCCCGTCAAGTGGATGGAGAAGGTCGCCGCGCGCAACGCGACGCGCATCGTGACCATCAGTCCCACCTCCGCCGACGAGATCGTCAAGTACCTGGGCGTCGAGCGCGGGCGCCTGGATGTGGTGCCGCTCGCCGGCACGACGCCCGAAGGAGTCGATCGGTCGCTCGCGGGCACGGAGGGACCCTTGATCCTCGCGATGGGCAATCGCCGCCCCCACAAGAACTGGGGCTCCCTGATCCGCGCCCTCACCCACATCCCCGAGGCGGAGCGCCCGCGCGTGGTGATCACCGGCGGCCGGGGCGAGGACCCGCTGCAGGCCGACGTCGACGAGACCGGTATGGCCAGGTGGGTCGATCTCCGGGGCTGGGTGGACGATGCCGAGGTCCGCCGCCTCTACTCGACCGCGACGGCGCTGGCCATCCCGTCGCTGGCGGAGGGCTTCTCCCTCCCCTCCCTCGAGGCGATGGCCGCGGGAGTCCCCGTCCTGCTCAGCGACATCGACGTGCACCGGTTCGTGGCCGGCGATGCGGCGCGCTACTTCGAGCCGGCCGACGACCGGAGCCTCGCCGAGGCCATGATCGCGGTGACCACGGACGCCGGCCTGCGTCAGCGAATGTCGGCCGCGGGCGTGGCGAGAGCGGCGGAGTTCACCTGGCAGCGCACCGCGCGCGAGACGAGGGCGTCCTTCGACGCAGCGCTGGGCATCACCCGCTGACGCCGTTGCGACGGCGGACGAGTCCGGTGGCGTGGATCAGCACGCCCACGACCGGACTCGCGCACAGCGCCAGCAGCACGCGCTCGAGTTCCGGCAGCGGCAGCAGCAGCAACCCGATGAGGGAGGCGGATGCCGCGGCCCAGCCGAGCAGGTAGCGCCCGTGATCCCCCGCGGCGAGCACGGCGGGGCCGGTCAGGCAGAGGAGCGCGGTGAGCCCGGCGCTGGCCACGATCGCGGCGTACGCCGGCGCCGGGAGCGCGTAGCGGTCGCCGTAGAGGAGTGCGATCACCCAGGGGCCCACGACCACGGCGAGCGCGGACAGCACAGCCGTCACGAGGAGGAGGCCCGCACCCCAGAGCCGGACCCGCGCGGCCACCCTGCCCGGCGCGTCCCGGAACGTCACGATGAGGAGGCTCTGGAGGGCAAGGAGCGGGATGACCAGCGGCGCGCGAGTGAGGGTGATCACGAGGATCAGGGAGGCCAGGAGCTCGGGCTGGGTCCGGTCCGAGGTGACCCCGAGCAGGAAGGGCAGGCCGGAGATCATGATGCCCGTCGCGACGGCCGCGCCGACCGTGCGCACGCTGTTGCGCAGCAGGCCGGGCATGCCGGTGTCGAGCGCGAGCGAGGCGCGGATGCCGCGCCCGGTGAACAGCCAGACTCCGGCGGCGGCGAGGAGGAACGGTGCGGCGACGGCCCAGCCCAGTCCGGCGACCCCGGCGCCGAGGGCCAGGGCCGCCGCGATCGCGATGAGGCGCAGCACCGAGTCGGAGACGGTCATGGCGGCGACGCCTGGCCAGTTGCGCACCCCGTAGAGGGCTCCGCTCAGCACGGCGACGAACGTGTAGCCGACCGCCGCGACGGCGAGTGCGGCGACCAGCTGGACCACCGCGCCGCCCGCATCGGCCAGGGCCTCCGGCGGCAGGACCTGGGACGCCCACAGGGGCGAGAGCGCGACGATGAGCACGGCGGCGCCCGACGCGTACAGCAGCGCGAACCCCACCAGGGTGCGGGTGCCGCCGGCGGGCGCCGCGACGTGCGCAGCCCTGGTCACCTCCTGCTGCACCCCGGACAGGGCCGAGACGACGAGGTAGACGATCGACCAGAAGACGCTGAACGTGATGTACTCGTCGGCGGCGGTGAAGCCGGGCACGACGGCCTGGATCACGTAGCCGATGACTCCGGCCAGGACGGTGGCGCCGAGGACGTAGCCGAGGGCACCGCGTCCCTCGGCCCGGTCAGCCTCGCTCATCTGCCTCCGGCGACGAGGGGCGGCCGTCGAGCGCATCGCAGCGCGCGGCGAGATCCTCCAGCTGCGCGCGCAGGATCGCCACCTCCTCGGCCGTGCGCCGGTTCTCGTCCTCCGCCTGCGAGAGCTCCCAGGACAGGTGGAGCGTCACGCCGAGCAGCAGCACGATCGCTGCCGCGAACAGCAGGTTCGCGGGGATCTGGACCCCGAGCACCGCGGTGAGCCACAGCAGCAGCTGCGGGAAGAGGCCGAGGATGAGCACCGCCAGCGCCACGACGATCCACAGCACGGCGTACTTCTCGCGGATGCGCCGCGTGAGCAGCAGCCACATCACCAGGAAGAGGATGAGGACGGCCAGGACGATTCCCGCCAGGACGATCATGCCGCGACCCCCGGTGCAGGACGCGACCGGCGCATGAGCGCCAGCCCGAGCGCGAACATGGACCGCAGCAGGTACACCGTCGACCCCCACGCGCCCTGGCTGGGGCGGCCGAACTGCCGCGGGCGCATCGCGACCGGCACCTGCGTCACCACCAGGCCGGCGTGGCACGCGGCCACGAGCGAGTCCAGCGTGTCGCCGAGGTACTCGGCCGGGTAGTAGCGGACGTACTGCCCGATCGCGCGGGGCCCGGCGGCGCGGAAGCCGCTCGTGACATCGGTGAGCGTCGTGTGCGCGACGCGGGAGACGACCGATGCGAGGAACTTCATCGCCCACTTGCGGGGTCCGCGCACCTTGTAGTCGCCGACGTCGCTGAACCGCGCGCCGATCGAGATGTCGGCCCGCTCGAGCCCGGCGAGGACGCGCTCGATGTCGGCCGGGTTGTGCTGGCCATCGGCGTCGACCTGGATCACGCGGCGATAGCCCATGCGCTGGGCGTACGTGAACCCCGTGCGCATCGCCCCGCCGACGCCGAGATTGAACGGCAGCACCAGCACGGTGGCTCCCGCCTCGCGCGCCACATGCGCGGTGTCGTCGGCCGAGCCGTCGTCGACGACGGCGACGTGGTAGTCGGCGCTGGCGGCGCGGATCTCCCTGACGGTGTTGCCGACGTTGCTCGATTCGTTCCACGCCGGGACGATGACGAGCACGGGATCGGAAGCGGTCGTCATAGTCCCAGAAGTCTATCCGAGGGCGTGTGCCCGCCCGGGATCAGCCGCATGCCACGATCTCGTACAGGCGCTTGTCGCCCTCGCTGTCGACGAGCCGCACGGCGTCCGAGTCTGCGAGGTCGTCCAGTCCCGGGAAGGGATGCGTGCCGGGGTGGACCTCCTGCGTGCCGAAGTCCAGCACGAAGCCGACGTCGAGGTCGGCCACGGCCCGGCAGACGGTGCCGCCGGGCCGGGCCGAGTCCAGTCCGTCGTTGATCGTCTCGAGCTCGTCGGAGATCTGCATCAGGGTGTGCGGCATGAGCACATCCCGACCGGAGATCGCGGAGGCCAGGGAGGCTCCCGTCCACGGGCTTCCCGCGATGGCGACGCCCTCCGGGACGTGCTCCGGCACGCGCTGCAGCAGCGCGTACTCGTCGGAGGTCAGCAGCGGCGAGCCCGGGTAGAGCAGGTACAGCGGTTTGGCCCAGTCGACGGCACGCTGGACGGCCAGTCCCTGCATCGACAGCCCCAGGAGCACGGCGAGGACGGCGGCGACGGTGACGCGCGCGGCGCGCGGAAGGGACCCGGCTGCGCGGCGCAGGGGCGGGAGCGCCGCGACGGCGACCCACGTGCGGACGATGCCGTACGCCCCGAGCGGCACCGAGGCGATCGCGAGGATGGCCGCGAGGCGCGGCAGGTTGTTGTACCAGCTTCCGGTGAGCAGGTCGCGCAGGTCGCCGAAGGGAAGGGATGCGACGGTGATGAACAGCACCGCCCCGACGACCCACATGCCCAGGGCCACGATGGCCGGCCGCGTGCGGTCGATGACCGCCCACACCGCTCCGGCGAGGATCGCGACGGCGGCGACGAAGGCCGGCGCGAGATACCAGGTCGACGCCGACAGCACCTGCCATGCCGCCTCGGGCACCGACATCTGGGTCGGCCACAGCCGCGCCTCGAGCGGGGGCCGGAGGATGCGCACGAGCACGACGCCGATCCCGAGATACGCGATCACCCCCGCCGCGACGAGGAGCCTGCCCTTCACCGTGGTCGAGACCCGCCACCGGTCCACGGTGAAGACGATGGCCATCGGCACGGTGAGCGCGAGCCACGCGACGAAGGCGCCAGGGTGCCCGAGTGCCATGCCGGGGATGGCACCGAGGAGGATGAGGAGCCACCACCACAGGCCCGCCGGATCCCGCTGCGGCACGATCGACAGCACGCGCAGCGTCGCCGCGAGCGCCACCGGCAGCACCGCCAGCCCGAGCTGGAACGGATACAGCACGCCGTAGTCCATCGGCAGCAGCGGGAACGTGGGCAGGGACACGGCGAGGAGGGCCGCTCCGACGGTCAGCACCGGATGCCGCCCGAAGAGGGCGCGGGCCAGCAGCACCACGGCGACCGGCCACACGACGGCGGCGACCACCATGACGACCGCGTTGACGGCCACCGGGATCGACGCGCCCGAGAGCTGGACCGTGAGCGACACCAGCGCGTGCCATGCCGCCGGGTAGAACGGGAGCGAGCCATCGGGGCTCGTCATGTATCCGAGCCGGAGGGAGGAGGCGTTCCCCTCGTCGAGGATGAACCGCACACCGTTGAGGTGGAAGATGTTGTCGAACGTCTGCGAGATGTGGTCCGGTGCCTGGATGATCTGCGCGACGCGGACGATCGTGATCACGGCCGCGGCGGCCAGCGCGGCGACGAGCCACCAGTCGGGCCGCCGGCGCGGCCGGCGCGCGAGCGCGATGCCACCGTCCACCCGGCGTCGGATCAGGAGAATGGCGCCGCCCACGAGCGCCGTCATGCCCGCGACGGGGAGCAGCGACCACGGCACGCCCACCCATCCTGCGACGACCGCCGTCCCGCCGATGATCGTCAGCGCGAACGCGGGAGCCGCTCCCACCGCCCAGAGTCCGCGCAGCCCCACCGCGGCCGCCAGGGCTCCGCCGAGACCCCACAGGATCGCGACGGCGACGCACACCGGCCAAACCAGGTCGAGAAACGTCACGATCGGCCTTTCTCGGAGAATCACGTGTCGTGGTCGGCGTGAGCGACTGCCCGGCGCACCGCTAGAACCCTACCGGCGTATCGCTGAGAGGCCGCTTCGGGGCCCGGACGCGACCTGTGACACGATTGTCGGGTGAAGGGCATCATCCTCGCGGGCGGTTCGGGCACGCGGCTGCATCCGATCACACTCGGTGTGTCCAAGCAGCTGATCCCGGTCTACGACAAGCCCATGGTCTACTACCCGCTGTCCACGCTGATGCTCGCCGGCATCCGCGACATCCTGGTGATCACGACGCCGCACGATGCGGCGTTCTTCGAGCGTCTGCTGGGCGACGGGTCGCAGTTCGGGGTGAGCCTGACGTTCGCGCAGCAGCCGTCGCCGGACGGGCTGGCGCAGGCGTTCACGATCGGTGCGGACTTCATCGGCGACGACAAGGTCGCCCTGGTCCTCGGCGACAACCTGCTCTACGGGCCGGGTCTGGGCACGCAGCTGAAGCGGTACACCGACGTCGAGGGCGGCGCGGTGTTCGCGTACTGGGTGGCCGAGCCCAGCGCGTACGGCGTGGTCGAGTTCGCCGGCGACGGCAGGGCGGTCTCGCTGGAGGAGAAGCCGAGGGCGCCCAAGAGCAACTACGCCGTGCCGGGGCTGTACTTCTACGACAACGACGTGGTCGGCATCGCCCGCGAGCTGCAGCCCAGCGCGCGCGGCGAGTACGAGATCACCGACATCAACCGGGCGTACCTGGAGCGCGGGTCGCTGCACGTGGAGGTGCTGCCGCGCGGCACCGCGTGGCTGGACACCGGGACGTTCGATCAGATGACGGACGCCGCCGACTACGTCCGCACGATCGAGCGGCGCACCGGCATGCGCATCGGCGTGCCGGAGGAGGTCGCGTGGCGGCAGGGCTTCCTGACGGACGACGAGCTGCGCGCCCGGGCGCAGACGCTGGTGAAGTCCGGGTACGGCACGTACCTGCTGGAGCTGCTGGAGAGAGGACGCTGATGGCCCACCTGCTCGTCACCGGAGGCGCAGGCTTCATCGGGTCCAACTTCGTCCACCACGTCATCGAGCACACCGATCACCAGGTCACGGTGCTCGACAAGCTCACCTACGCCGGCAACCTCGCCTCCCTGGCGGGCCTGCCCGAGGACCGCTTCGCCTTCGTCCGCGGCGACATCGCCGACGCGGAGCTGGTCGACGGCCTGATGAGCCGGGCGGACGCGGTCGTGCACTACGCCGCCGAGTCGCACAACGACAACTCGCTGCACGACCCGCGCCCGTTCCTGGACACCAACATCATCGGCACGTACACGCTGCTCGAAGCCGCCCGCCGCCACGGCACCCGGTTCCACCACATCTCCACCGACGAGGTCTACGGCGACCTGGAGCTGGACGACCCGGCCCGCTTCTCGGAGTCCACCCCCTACAACCCCTCGTCGCCGTACTCGTCGACCAAGGCCGGATCGGACCTGCTGGTGCGCGCCTGGGTGCGCTCGTTCGGCGTGCAGGCCACCATCTCGAACTGCTCCAACAACTACGGCCCCTACCAGCACGTGGAGAAGTTCATCCCCCGCCAGATCACCAACGTCCTGCGCGGCATCCGCCCGAAGCTGTACGGCAAGGGCGAGAACGTGCGCGACTGGATCCACGCCGACGATCACTCCTCCGCCGTGCTCACCATCCTCGACAAGGGTGTCATCGGCGAGACCTACCTCATCGGCGCCGACGGCGAGAAGGACAACAAGACCGTCGTCGAGCTCATCCTCACCGAGATGGGACAGCCCGCCGACGCCTACGACCACGTCACCGACCGCGCCGGACACGATCTGCGCTACGCCATCGACTCCACCAAGCTGCGCACCGAGCTCGGCTGGCAGCCGCGATACCGCGACTTCGAGGCCGGCCTGCGCGCCACCATCGACTGGTACCGCGAGAACGAGGACTGGTGGGCGCCGGCCAAGGACGGCGTCGAAGCCTTCTACGCATCGAAGGGGCAGTGAGACGCGTGGCGATCGAGTTCGGCAAGGAACTGGGCATCACCACCACTCCCATTCCCGGGCTGGTCGTGTGGGACCTCCCCGTCCACGGTGACAGCCGCGGCTGGTTCAAGGAGAACTGGCAGCGCGAGAAGATGACCCGCGCCGGACTTCCGGACTTCGGACCGGTGCAGAACAACATCTCGTTCAACGACGCGGTCGGGACCACGCGAGGGATCCACGCCGAACCGTGGGACAAGTGGGTCTCGGTCGCGACCGGACGGATCTTCGGCGCGTGGGTCGATCTGCGTGAGGGCCCGACCTTCGGGGCGGTCTACACCACCGAGCTCGACCCGTCCCGCGCGATCTTCGTGCCCCGCGGCGTCGGCAATTCCTACCAGACGCTCGAGCCCGACACCGCGTACACCTATCTCGTCAACGATCACTGGTCGTCCGAGGCGCCGTACACCTTCCTCAACCTCGCCGACGAGTCCGCCGCCATCGCGTGGCCGATCCCGCTCGACCAGGTCGAGGTCTCCGCGAAGGACAGGGCTCACCCCCGCCTGGCGGACGTGACGCCGATGACCCCGCGCAAGATCCTCGTCGTCGGCGCGAACGGACAGCTCGGACGCGCGCTCCGGGCGGAGTTCGCCGGCGCGGCGCACGTCGAGTTCGCCGCGCGCGACGACGTGGACCTGGGCTCGCCGGACCTCGCGGAGGCCCGGCGCTGGCGCGACTACGCAGCCGTCGTCAACGCCGCCGCCTACACCGCCGTCGACCTCGCCGAGACGGCGGACGGACGCACCGATGCGTGGCTGACCAACGTCACGGGCGTCTCGCGGCTCGCGGCGGTGGCCGCGGCGCACGGCGTGACGCTGGTCCACGTCTCGAGCGACTACGTCTTCGACGGCACGCTGTCCCGCCCCTACCGCGAGGATGATCCGGTGTCGCCGCTGGGGGTGTACGGGCAGACGAAGGCCGCCGGCGACGCCGTGGTGTCCACCGTGCCGCGCCACTACATCCTTCGCACCTCCTGGGTGATCGGGGACGGCAGGAACTTCGTCCGCACGATGCAGTCGCTCGCGGAGCGGGGCGTGGACCCGTCCGTGGTGGGCGACCAGATCGGGCGCCTCACGTTCGCAGACGACATCGCTCGCGGCATCCGTCATCTCCTGTCGACCGCGGCGCCGTCGGGCACGTACAACCTCACCGGCGCGGGCGACCCGGCGTCGTGGGCCGACGTCGCACGGACGGTGTTCGAGCTCACCGGCCACGACCCGGCCCGCATCACGGCCGTCTCGACGGACGAGTACTTCTCCGCCGCGACGACACCGGTCGCTCCGCGGCCGCGCAACAGCGCGCTCGACCTCGCCAAGATCGAGGCGACCGGATTCCGGGCGCCGGACTGGAAGGACGCGCTGCGCCGCTATCTCACGGGCGAGGGCGGCTGAGCCGACCCCCGCGACCGGGTGGCCGTCGCGGCTCAGCCCGCTCCGACGACGACGCGCGGCGTGCCGGCCCAGGCGGCCGCATCCGTCGCGTTGCGGCCGTCGACGAGGAGGCGGATGCCGGGCAGATCGGCCGGGGTCAGCGCGCGGTAGTCGCCGTGGTCGGTCTGGAGGACGGCGAGGTCGACGTGATCGCCGAGCCGGTACGGCTCGAAGCCGAGGGCGCGCAGCTCGTCGTCGCTGTACAGCGGGTCGTGCACGCGGACGTCGGCGCCGCGCTGCGTGAGCGCCTCGACCGTCGGGAACACGCCCGAGAACGCCGTCTCTTTGACGCCGCCGCGGTAGGCCGCGCCGAGGACGACGGCGCGGGTGCCGTCGAGCGAGCCGAGGAGACCCGCCGCCTGCTCGACGAGACGGCCGGGCATGGACGCGTTGAGCATGCGCGCCGTGCGCACGATGTCGGCGCCGGGGTCGGTCGAGAGGTACAGCCGCGGGTACACCGGGATGCAGTGACCGCCGACCGCGATCCCGGGACGGTGGATGTGGCTGTAGGGCTGCGAGTTGCACGCCTCGATGACCTGGTAGACGTCGATGCCGTGCTCGGCGGCGAAGAGGGCGAACTGATTGGCCAGTCCGATGTTGACGTCGCGGTACGTCGTCTCGGCCAGCTTCGCCATCTCGGCCGCCTCGGCACTTCCGAGGTCCCAGACGCCGTTGGGCCGCGCGAGGTCATCGCGCTCGTCGAACTGCAGCACCGACTCGTAGAACTCGCGGGCGCGCTGCGCTCCCGCCTCGGACAGGCCGCCGATGAGCTTGGGGTACTTGCGCAGGTCGGCGAACACCCGGCCGGTGAGGACGCGCTCCGGCGAGAAGACGAGATGGAAGTCCGAACCCTCGACGAGACCCGACCCCTCTTCGAGCATCGGCTTCCAGCGGCTTCGCGTCGTGCCGACCGGCAGCGTCGTCTCGTACGAGACCAGCGTGCCGGGCGTGAGGTGCTGCGCGAGAGACCGGGTCGCGGCATCCATCCATGCGAAATCCGGCTCCCACGTGGCGTCGTCCACGAAGAGCGGGACCACGAGCACGACCGCGTCCGCGCCGGGGACGGCGTCGGCGTAGTCGGTGGTGGCCCGAAGGCGCCCGGCGGGGACGAGCTCGGCGAGCTTGTCCTGCAGGTGCGCTTCGCCCGGGAACGGCTCGACGGCGGCGTTGATGCTGTCGACCGTCGCCGCGTTGACGTCGACGCCGATCACTTCGTGGCCCGAATCGGCGAACTGGACGGCGAGGGGAAGCCCGATCTTTCCGAGGGCCACGACGGCGATGCGCATGGATTCCAGTCTAGGGCGGGCGGCGCCGGGCGCCGCCCGCGCCAGACCTCACGGGCAGAGCAGCAGATCCTCGACGTCGGCCGACAGGGCGCCGGTGCCGCCGAGCAGCCACACCCCGTTGGCGCGGTGGGAGATGATGCCGTCGGCGGCGTCCACGCCCACGCACGTGGGAGGCGTCAGGAACAGCGGCGCGCCCCACGCTCCCGCCAGCGGAGCTCCTGCCAGCGCGTCGGGGAAGTTCATCCCGTTCGCGAGGAAGGAGTCCTCCGCGACGCCGAAGACCGCGGCGTTCAGCTGGGCCGCGGTGGCGTAGCGGCTGGTGCCGGCGATGCGGACGACCTCGCCGATCCCGTGCGCGGCGAGGCCGCTCTCGATGCCGGCCGAGACCGCACCGGTGCCGCCCGCGATGATGACCTGCTGCACGCCGAGTTCGTCCAGCAGCGTCAGCGTCTCGGCGGCGGGGGTCGAGGCGGTGCCGTCGACGAGGATCACCGGCGCACCCATGACGCCGGCCGCCGGGCCGGCCGCGAGGGCGTCGGGATAGTTCCGGCCGGTCGCGATGATCGCCACGTCCGCCCCCGCGTCGTAGGCGTCGCGCACGATGTTCTCGCCCGTGTCGTAGCGGCTGGTGCCGCCCACGCGGTCGACGGCCGTCCCGGGCAGGACCGCCTTGATGGCGTTCAGCACCCCGTCGGACACGGCGCCGGGGCCGCCCACGACGACGACGCGTGCGGGATCGAGCTCGGCGAGCCTGTCGCTCGTCGCCTGCGGCAGCGACGTCGCGTAGGTGAGCAGGAGCACGCCGCCCTGCAGGATCGCGGCGGGTCCGGCCGCGAGCGCGTCGGGGTACGTCATGCCGTTGGTCACGTAGACCACGTCGGGGCTCGACCCGGGGGGCACCGCCCACCGCGAGATCTCGGCGGCGGTCTCGAACCTGCTCCCGCCGAACACCCTGCCGACGTCGAAGTAGCGCTCGTCGAGGATCACCGTGCCGAGGTCCACCGTCTGGCCGGCCGTCACGATCAGGTCCTCCGACTCGAAGAAGTAGCGCGCGTCGTTGTACCACTCCAGGCCGATGGAGACGTCGCTGGCCAGGAAGCGGATGGAGTACGTGCCGGGTTCGAGGTCCTGCGAGGTCCAGTCGTCGAAGTCACCGCTCCAGCCGACCGACGGCAGCTGCACGTAGTAGCCCGTGCCCTCGTCCAGCTTCCACAGGCTGATCTCGACCTGGGACAGCGGCGACAGCCACGTGCTCTTGTACATGACCCCGACGTTGACGTTGCCCTTGGCCGGGTCCGTCGGCGGCGTCGCGAACGACACCAGCCGTGTCGGAGCCGCCGGCCCCGAGGCGCCCGCGGGCGCCTCGACGAGCGGCTGCGCGACGCTGGGCGCCGCGGAGAGGAGCGAGAATGCGGCTGCGGCCACGAAGGCAGCCGCGACGAGGGGAACACGCGTCATCGAGTGGACCAGTTTCAGGAGAGGATGGGATGAGAATCGCCAAACGGTAGCACGGTGGAACCGCAGGGTCCGCATCGACGTGGCACCACTTTCTGAGGACGGATCTTGGGCTCCTATCCCCTGTCGCGCGCAGGCGCGACGATCGCGCTCGCAGCCGCGCTCGTCGTCGCCGGGATCCCCGCGTCCGCGGGCGCCGGCACGCTGCCGGCGGAGGCGGGGCGGCGCGCTCCGGCGGCCGTCTCGGCGACGGTGCAGGCCGAGACCACGCGCCTGGCCGGCCCCACCCGCTACGACACCTCCGTCGCGATCTCGCAGGAGTTCGAGCCCGGCGTCGGGACCGCAGTCGTGGCGGCGGGTGCGAACTTCCCCGACGCCCTTGCGGGCGCCGCGGCCGCCGCACACCTGGGCGGGCCGCTGCTGCTGACCCCGCACAATGTGCTGCCGCCCGCGGTGAAGGACGAGCTCGTGCGGCTGGATCCCGAGCGCATTCTCGTCCTCGGTGGTCCGGGAGCCGTGTCGGATGCCGTCCTCACGCAGTTGCGCACCGTCGCCGACGCCGATCGCATCGGCGGATCGGACCGCTATGCGACGGCATCCGCCATCGTCGAGAAGGTCTTCACGGCGGACGATTCGATCGTGATCGCGACGGGCCGCGGGTTCGCCGACGCCCTCGCCGCCGGCGCGGCAGCCGGCTCGGCCGGCGACCCCCTCCTGCTCGTGGACGGCGCGCAGCCGGCACTGCCGGACGCGACGCTCACCGCCCTCGATCGCTGGAACGTGAGCCGCGTCACGATCGCGGGCGGGGTCGGCGCCGTCGATGTGGGCATCGAGCAGCAGCTGCGCACGGCGGGCTTCGAGGTCGGGCGCCTGGCAGGGGCCGACCGGTTCGCGACCGCGGACGAGATCGCGACGACGTATTTCGGGGCGAACCCGCCGTCGGCGTTCCTCGCGACCGGGCTCGACTTCCCCGACGCGCTCTCGGCCGGCGCCCGCGCCGGTGCGCTGCACGCTCCGGTGCTCCTGACGAGGACCGACTGCGTGCCGGCGCCGACCAGCGGCCTCGTGGCCGGCGTCGGCTCGCACCTGTTCGTCGTCGGCGGCGAGGGCGTGGTGTCCGCGGCGGCGGCGGAGAACACCCCGTGCCCGTTCGTCCCCGCCCCCGCGCCGACCTGGGCGACCAGCGGGTTGGCGTTCGATGCGCAGGCGGCGATCCCGTACTCGGATCGCGCCCCGGTCAACGTGGACGACCCCGCGATCGAGCTCGACGAGACCGGCCTGCGCATCTACCTCACCCGCGGCACCCCCAGCGTGCGCGCCGACCACCCCGTCGCCTACGCGCAGTACGGGATCTCGGCGCTCATGGAGTTTCAGAAGACCGGCGAACAGATGTGGCTCGACCGTGCCGTCCGGCACGCCGAGCGCCTCTCGCAGATCCGCACCGAGCGCGCAGGGGCGTGGTGGTTCCCGTACACGTTCCGCTGGACCTACTACCAGCGCACGATGCTCACGCCGTGGTGGTCGGGGATGGCTCAGGGTCAGGCGCTGTCGCTGTTCGTCCGGCTGTACGAGGAGACCGGCGAGGAGCGCTGGCGGACGGCGGCCGACCGCACGTGGGCGAGCTTCCCGCAGCAGCGGGACGGCGCGCTGCCGTGGCAGACGATGGTCGACGACGGCCTGCTGTTCTTCGAGGAGTACGCCGGCAATCAGCCGCCGCTGCTCGTGTTCAACGGGCACGTCTTCGCGCTGTTCGGGCTCTACGACTACTGGCGGCTCACCGGGGACGAGACGGTGCATCGCTACCTGGACGGCGCCGCGACGACGGCGCTGCAGATTATGCCCCGCATCCGCGTGCCCGGAGGCATCTCGTACTACTGCGTGCAGGACGTCTACTGCCAGAGCCCGCTGTGGCAGAACTCCGCCTACCACCCCATCCACTCGTGGCAGCTCGACACGGTGGCCCGGCTGACGGGCGACCAGCGGTTCGGCGACTGGGCGAACCTGCTGCGACAGGACTGGACGCCGCCCGCCGCGCGCTTCGCGGCGCCGCCGAGCCTGCCGCTGGGCTGGGAGGACGGGCCGCCGCAGTAGCGGCCGTCCGCGCAGCGGGGGTCAGCGCGCCGCGAGCTCCGCGACGACGCGCTGTGCGGCGCGGCCGTCGCCGTACGGGGCCGCCGCCGTGTCGGCCGGGCGAGGCCTCGTCACGCCCGCGGCGATCTCTGCCCGCGTCCCCGCGAGCACGTTCCACCCGAGGTCGACGGTCTCGACCCACTCGGTCTCGGTGCGCACCGTCGTGCACGGCACGCGCAGCAGGAACGCCTCCTTCTGCAGTCCGCCGGAGTCGGTGACGACGCCCGCGCTGTGCATCACCGCGGCGATGAGGTCGGGGTACGCGAGCGGACCGTGCGAGATCAGCGAGCCCTCCGTGAGCGGGATGCCGTGGGCCGCCGCCTTGGCGACGACGCGGGGGTGCGCGAGCAGGACGACGGGCTTGTCCAGCGACGCCAGCGCGCCGGCGATCTCCGCGAGCCGTGCGGGGTCGTCGGTGTTCTCGGCGCGATGGATGGTCGCCACGTAGTGCCCGCCCGGCGCCACGCCGAGCTCCGAGACGAGCGACGACGCGCGCCCCGCCAGCTCGTCGCGCACCTCGTACAGCACATCGGTCATCACGTCGCCGACGAGGACGGTGCGCTCGGCGAGCCCCTCGGCCGCGAGGTGGTCGACCGCCACCTTCGTCGGCGCCAGGAGCAGGTCGGCGGCATGGTCGGTGAGCACCCGGTTGTGCTCCTCGGGCATGCGTCGGTTGAAGCTGCGCAGGCCGGCCTCGAGGTGCGCGACAGGCAGGTGCATCTTGACGGCGCTGAGCGCCGCGGCGACCGTGGAGTTCGTGTCGCCGTACACGAGCACCCAGTCGGGCTGCTGCGCGTCGAACACCCCGTCGAGGGCCGACAGCATGGACCCCGTCTGCACGCCGTGCGAGCCGCTGCCCACGCCCAGATGGACGTCGGGCGCTGCGATCCCGAGGTCGTCGAAGAACACGTCCGAGAGCATCGGGTCGTAGTGCTGCCCGGTGTGGACGATGACGTGCTCGACTCCGGCGGCACGCATCGCCTTGTCGATGGGGGCGAGCTTGACGAACTGCGGGCGCGCGCCCACGACGCTGACGATCTTCACGGGGCACCAGTCTAGACAGTCGCCGACGCGCGGCCTGCGAGCCGTTGGGTAACGTGGACGCGTGCGAATCCTGCTCGTGACGACGTGGTATCCGTCGCAGGCAGCCCCGTCGTCCGGCGCCTTCGTCGCCAAGGACGCGCACGCACTGGCCGAGGACCACGATGTGCACGTCGTCCACCTCGCCTCGCCTGCTCTGCTGTCGCCGGCGGATGCCGCCGCCGACGCCGGCTCGCCGGTGAGGGTGACGCGCATCCCGATGCGCACGTCCGCCCCGTTCCACTGGCTGCGGGCCAGGCGCGCGCTCGAGGCGCACCTGCGGAAGGCCGACGTCCTCCACACGCAGGCGTTCAGCGCCCTGCTGCCGTTCGCGGCCCGCGGGCCGCGCCTGCCGTGGGTCCACACCGAGCACTGGTCGGGGATCAGCAGGCCGGAGTCCGTCAGTCCGGTGTGGCAGGTCATCGGCCGGGTGCTCCGTCCGCTGCTGCGCCGCCCCGACGTCGTCACGGCCGTCTGCGAGTTCCTCGCCGCGCCGATCCGGCGCTCGCGCCCGGGCGAGGTGCGGGTGGTCCCGTGCATCGTCGAACCGGCCGGACGCCTGGCCTCGTGGCCGTCCGAGGCGGACGGCCTGAGGCTGACGGCGACCGGAGGCCTGGTGGACGGCAAGGACCCGCTGCTCGCGGTCGACGTCGTCCGCGAGCTCGTCGACCGCGGCCATGACGCGGCGCTCAGCTGGCAGGGCGACGGTCCTCTCCGCGAGGCGGTCGTCCAGCACGCGCGCGACGCGGGCGTGCTGGAGCGCCTGACGCTTCCCGGTGCCGTCTCCCCCGAGGCGGTCGCGGCGGCGATCGACGCCGCCCGCGTGTTCCTCCTCCCGACCAGGGGCGAGAACTTCTGCGTGTCGGCGGCCGAGGCGATCGTCCGCGGCCGCCCCGCCGTGATCGGGGCCGTGGGCGGCCAGCGCGAGTACGTCACCCCGGCGAACGGGCGCCTGGTCGCCGAGCGGGCCGCCGGCGCCTACGCCGACGCGATCGAGGAGGTCCTCGCGGCGGCGAGCGACCCCGAGCTCGTCGCGTCGACCATCGGCGACGCGTTCTCCCGCGCGCGCGTGCGCGCCGCCTACGAGGATGCGTACGCGACGGCCGGCGCCGCGCGCGGGGCGGGCCGATGACTCCGCGCGTCGATGTCGTCATCGCGGTCCATGACCCCACCCGCCCCATCGAGCGCGCCGTCGGCAGCGTGCTCGGCGGCACCACCGCGCCCGTCCGGGTCACCGTGGTGGTCCACAACACCGAGCCGGCACCGGTCCTGGAGCGGCTCTCGCCGTTCGCCGAGGATCCCCGCCTGCGCACGCAGGAGCTGCGCGACGGCATCCCGAGCCCTGCCGGCCCGTTCAACGCCGGCCTGGACGCAGCCACCGCCGAGTTCCGCGCGGTGATGGGCTCGGACGACGAGCTGGAGCCGGGCGCGATGGATTCGTGGCTGGCACGGGCCGATCGGGCCGGGGCGCGGGTGGTCATCGCGCGGGTCCGGCACGCGGGCGGGCGGGCGGTCCCCACGCCGCCGACCCGTCCCGGTCGCACCGCCGGCCTGGACCCCGTCCGGGACAGGCTCAGCTACCGCTCCGCCCCGCTCGGGCTCTTCTCGCGCGACCCCTTCGGCGACCTCCGCTTCCCCGTCGGTCTGCCGGTCGGCGAGGACATCCCGTTCGTCACGCGGCTGTGGCTGTCGGGCCAGCCGATCGCGTACGACCGGCGCGGCCCCGCCTACCTCGTGCACGCCGACGCGCAGTCCCGCACCACGACGCTGATCCGGCCCCTCGAGATCGAGTTCCAGTGGCTCGACGCGCTGTTCGCGGAGGAGGCGTTCACCGGCGCGACAGCGGATCGGCAGGCCGCGGTCGTCGTCAAGCTCCTGCGGGTGCACGTGTTCGGTGCGGTGCTCAACCGCCCGGATCCGGCGATGTGGACCGCGGTGGAGCGCCGCGCGCTCGCGGGCGTCGCCGACCGCCTGGTGGCCGCCGGGCACGGCATCGAACGGGTGCTCGCGCGCCGCGACCGCGCTCTGCTCGATGCGATCAGGGACCCCGGCGTGCCCGCCGCCGATCTGCTGCGTGCCGCGGTGCGACGCCGCCGTTTCGGCGCTCCGGGCACCCTGCTCCCCCGCGACCTGCGCTGCACCTTCCACCGCGAGGCGGGGCTGCGCATGGCCGCGGCATCCGCTCTCCAGCTCCTCTGAGTCGCGCCGGCCTCAGCCCACGGCCGGTCGCTGGGGCAGGGCGTCGACGGCCCGCTTCCAGATCGCGACCTGGCTCTCGCTCGAGAGCTCCCGGGCATGCGCGTGGGAGGCGGCCTTGGCCGCGTCGACGGCCGACGGCGTCAGGGCGTCGATCGTCCGCGTGAGCGCCGGCGCCGTGAAGTCCTCGGCGACCCAGCCGATGCCGTACCGCCTGACGTACTCGGCCATCTCGGGCGAAGGACCGCAGATCACGCCGAGCCTGGCCTGCACGTAGTCGAAGATCTTGTTGGGCAGGGCCCAGCGGTTGTTGAAGTTGACCGGCGGCAGGATGTGGACGCCCACGTCGTAGCCCCGGAGCGTCTCGGGCAGCTGCCGGTAGGGCACCGGATCGTGGAGGGTGATGCGCTTAGACCGCGCGGCGACGGCACGCAGCTCCTCGAGGTAGCCGGGGTCGTTCGGTGTGAGGTAGAGGTCCAGCGTCGCCTCGCGAGCGGCGAGCACGCCGTCGACGAGGACGCCCAGGTGCCGGTTGCGCAGCGCTGCGCCGGAGTGCACGAGGCGAAGGGGCCGGTGGCAGGGCGTCGGCTCGGCGTCGACGTACGGCGCGGCGTTGGTGACGACGTCCGGACGGAAGCCGAACCGCTTCTCGTACGCGCGCGCGAGGCCCGCGCTGACCGTCGTCCACGAGTCGGCGCGGGCGACGTGGCGGCGGCACATCCACTCGATGAACGGCTTGACGAAGAGGCGGAAGCGCAGCAGCTCCTCGTGCTGCCGGGGCGAGTACTCATGGAGATCGGCGTGGACCCCGTCGCGCACCCCGGTGGCGAGGACGACGCCGACGGCGTCGACGTCGTTCGCGATCGCGACGTCGAACGTCCGCCCGGCCAGCGCCCGCGTGGCCGCGGCGATCGCGGCGTTGCCCCGATACGCCCGCCGGTACTGCCGGAGGATCACCAGCAGCCGCGGGTAGCGCCAGACGGCGAGCTCCTCGGGAATGGAGATGTGCTCGGCCACGCCCTCCGGAGCCGGACCGTACCCGCACGTCACGATGTCGTACTCGTCGCGGAACACCGCGATCTGCTTGAGCAGCCGGGCATCGGACACGATCGGCGAGAAGGAGACGATCAGCAGGGACCTGCGCGCACCGGTCACCTCGCGCCTCCCCTCACCAGGTCGGCGGCGCGCCGGCCGGTCTTCTCGACGTCGAACTCCTGCTCCCACACCCCGCGCGGACGGTACGTGCCGTCGTCCGCCTCGAGGACGCGCTCGAGCACGGCGGCGACGGCGTCGGCTCCGGCATCCCCTGCGACCAGCTCGCCGGTGCCGAGCTCAGGTCCCACGAGCTCGGGCGTTCCCCCCACCGCCGTCGCGACGACCGGGATGTCCCACGCGACGGCCTCCATGATGCTGACCGGCAGCCCCTCGCTGGTGCTGAGATTGACGAACGCGTCCACCCGGTTCTCCTCGTAGAAGCGCAGCACGTCGCGGTTAGGGGTGTCGCCGCGGAGGTCGACGGCGATGCCGGCGCCGGCGGCGGAGGTCAGCCGCTCCAGCTCGCCGAGGCCCTCGCCCCCGCCGAAGTGGACCCACCGCAGCGGCGTCTCAGGTGCGCGGCGGTGCAGCGCGCTGAGCGACTCCCAGATCAGCGGCACGCGCTTGAGCGGGATCACCGCGGAGCACGAGACGACCACGCGCTCCCGGCCGCGCGGGGGCCTGCGCAGCTCCGCCGGACCGCCGACGCCGAGCCGGCTCACCGTCACCTTCGCGTCCACGCGCGGGTCGGCGTACGCCTGCGACAGGTACCGGCGTCCGTGCTCCGACACCGTCAGCACCCGGTCCACCCGGGCAAGGAGGAAGCGGCGGAACGGCAGGTATCCGCTCGGCTGCCGGTCCTCGTAGAGGTCGTAGCCGTGCAGGCGGACCACCCTGCGGCGCACCCCGGTGAGCCATGAGATGGCGAGGCCCCCGCCCATGCCCCAGAACGCGTAGGCGACGGTGTCCGGGCTCTCGGCGATCGCCTCGCGCACCGCACGCCGGCGAGCCTGCGTGATTCCCACGCGAGCCCCCATCAGGAACAGGCGGACGTGCCCCCGCAGCCGCCCGGCGACGAGCTCCCGCCACGCGGCGGCGGCCGCCAGCGCCAGCATCCGGGGCCGCAGCGGCGTCCAGAGGCTGTCTTCCGCGGACCGCTCGAACAGGTTCCCGCCCAGCCGGACGTTGGCCGGCATCGGCACGAGACCGGGCGAGGTGTCGCGCGCGTGGCAGAAGACGACGACGTCGTCGAAGGATGCGGCGAGGCTCCTGATCTCCTTCTCGACGAAGACCGTGTCGCCGGTCGCGTACGGATAGTCGTTGGTGAAGAGCAGCAGTCGACTCATCGCCGGAGGAGTCCCCGCCTCCGCGACATGAGGCGCTGAACGACGGCATCCCAGACGTCCACCTGCCGCTCCCCCGCCAGCTCGGCGGCGCTCGCGTCCGCGTTCGCCTTGAACCGGGCGACGGACTCCGGGGTGAGCCGCTCGATCGCCTCCTGCGTGGCCTCGCGCGTGAAGTCGGCCGCGACCTCGCCGATGCCGTAGTGGTCGGTGTAGTACACCATCTCCTCGGACGGCCCGATCACGACGCCCAGCCGCGCCTGCACGTAGTCGAAGATCTTGTTCGGCAGCGCGAGCTTGTTGTTGAAGTTGATCGGCGGCAGCACGTGGATGCCGACGTCGTAGCCGTTGAGCGTCTCGGCGAGCTGGGCGTACGGCACGGGGTCGTGCACCACCACGCGCGCGGACGAGGCGGCGAAGTCCTTCAGCTCCTGCAGGTAGGGCGGATCGTTCGCCGTCAGGTAGAAGTCGAGGGTGACGTCGTTGCTCGCGGCGTCGACGGCCTCGGCCATGACGTGCAGCTGGCGGTTGCGCAGGCACGCCCCGCTGTGGACGAGGCGGATCGGCGTCCCCACGGGCGTGGGGGCGGTGTCCTGGTACGGCGCGGCGTTGGTCACCAGCTCCGCGCGGAACCCGAAGTTCCTCTCGTACTCGTCGACGATCCCCCTGCTCACCGTCGTCCACGCGTCGGCCTTCGCGACATAGCGCCGCACGACCCACTCGAACCACGGGGTGATGCGCGCGAACCACGCGGGGTTGTCGTCGTGCAGGCGCGGGCTGTACTCGTGCAGGTCGGCGAGCACGCCGTGGCGCGGACGGAGCTTGACCGCCACCGGGACCGCCTCGACGTCGTTGGCGATAGCCACGTCGAAGCGGCGACCCTTCAGCGCCTGCCGCGACCAGGCGACGGCGGACAGCCGCCAGTACGCCGGCCGGTACCGCTTGAGCGTGATGAGCGACCCGTTGAGGTCGTTGTAGCGCTGGTCGTCCGGAATGGTGATGTGCTCGACGACGCCCTCCGGCGCCGGTCCGTACCCGCACGTGGTGACGTCGAAGCGCTGGGTGAAGCGCGCGACCTGCTTCAGCAGGCGGGCGTCCCGCGCGATCGGCGAGTACGACAGGATCAGCATGGTCGGACGGGGACTCATCGCCTCGGCTTCCGTTCGCGGGTGAGGAAGTACAGCAGGTAGCGCCGCAGCGTCGCCTCGCGGGCGAGGCTGTGCACGACATCGGGGGTCAGCCACCGATCCCGGCGGCCGGCGGATGCCGCGCGCGCGGCGTCTCCGGTGACGCGGTCGATCGTCGGCTCACGGAGGAGACCGTCGAGCACGCGCCGGTCCTGGCGGTTGAACGGCGTCAGCACCCCCGGGGCCACGGCGATCAGACGCCGGAGGACCCCCGCGACGAAGGCGACCTCGGCGTCGTCGCGCCAGGCGCCGCGGTCTCGCCCTCGGGCGATCCCCACGACGCTGACGCGGATGAGCTTGACCGCCAGTGCGCGGCGATGCGGCTCGGCGAGGCCGGCGACGACGCCGTCGTCGAGGAGCCGGACGAGCGGCCGGAGCACGTCCTCCGCCGGCAGCGGCGCATGGGTCGTCCGCTCGCGCGCGTCGGTTCCGATGACGTAGCACGGCGCCGCCGGGAGATCGACGCGGGAGGATGTCGCGAACAGGCGGATGCTGAACTCGAAGTCCTCCCCCACCGGGAGGCCCTCGACCATGCGCAGACCCATCGCCCGCATCGTGGCGGTGCGGATCAGCCCGAGGGGCGCGGTCCGGTAGAACAGCCGATCCTTCGCGGCGTCGAGCCGGTTGCGGCGGCCGAGTCTCACCAGCGGGTTGGGCATGCGCGTCTGGCCGTCGATCCGCAGCGGCGCGATCACCGCGTCCGGTCGATGCGCCCGGGCGTGGCGGATCCACCCCGCCATCGCGCCCGGCTCGAGGAAGTCATCGGATCCCATCACCGCGCAGTACTCGCCGTCGGCGAGCGACAGCCCGTGGTTGAACGGACCGGCGGCGCTGCGGATGCCGTCCACGAGCGAGACCACGCGCACATCGCCGTCCATCCCGGACAGGCGCTGACGGAACGGCTCCGCCGGCAGCCCATGGGCCACGACGGTCACCCGCACGTCACGGCGCACGTCGGCGTCGGCGAAGACCGAGGCGACCGCGCGCTCGATGGGGCGGGACTCGTCGTGGCACGCGATGACGACGTCGACGTACGGTGCGGTCATGCCAGCCCGGCCAGCTGAGCCTGCTCGGCGAAGTTCGGCACGGCGGCCACGAGCTCGTCGAACGAGCCCCGCGCGGCGATCGTCCCGTCCTGGAGGAAGCAGATGAGGTCGCTGTCGCGGATCGTCGAGAGGCGGTGCGCGACCGACACGATCGTCACCTCGCCCTTGAGGCCCCGGATCGCGGACGTCACCAGCGACTCGGTCTTCGTGTCCAGGGCGCTGGTCGCCTCGTCGAGCACGAGGATGAGCGGATCGCTGTAGAGCGCGCGGGCGATGCCCAGCCGCTGGCGCTGGCCGCCCGACAGCGCCAGGCCGCGTTCGCCGATCCGCCCGCGCATGCCGCCCTCGCGCACCGCGACGGTGTCCCAGAGCTGGGCCCGCACGAGGGCCTCGCGCACGCGGTCGAAGTCGATGTCGGCGTCGTCCCACGACAGCGCGACGTTCTGGGCGATCGTCCCGTCGAACAGCGCCACGTCCTGGGGCACGTAGCCGACCCGCGAGCGCCACGCGGCGAGGACGTCGTTGAGATCCTGGGTCCCCAGCATGATCGTCCCCTGCTGGGGCACGAGCAGGCCCAGCAGCACGTCCACGAGCGTCGACTTGCCTGCTCCCGACGAGCCGACGAGGGCGAGCGAGCTTCCGATGGGGATGTCCAGGTCGATGTCGTGCAGCGCCGGGGTGTCCTCGTGTCCGGGGTACCCGAACGACACGCCGCGCATCCGCAGCGCGTCGGGGGTTCCGACGATCGGCTCGCGCCCGAGCCGCTCGGCCGCCTCGATGTGGATCTGGGAGGCCTTGATGTCGAAGATCACGCCCTGCACGTGCGGCACGTTGGCGGTGGTGGTGGTCACGATCGACTGGAACCCCGTCAGCGAGGGGATGAGCCGGAACCCCGCGACGGCGAAGAGCGCGACGGATGCCACGGCCGTCGACAGCCCTCCGTACGCGTAGCCCACACCGCCGATGAGGATGAAGCCTCCCACCAGCGCGGCGTTCAGCACGAAGACCGGCAGCGACGACAGGAAGCTCATGTTCGCGCGCGCCCGGGTGCTGTGCCGGCGGTTCTCCTGCACGACGTCGGCGATCTCGCCGACCTTGTTGCGCAGCGTGATCTCTTTGAGCGCCTGGACCATCTCGGTCATCAGCGCCGCGACCTTCAGCGAGTAGTCGCGCGACACCCGGCCGGCCTGCACGGACTTCGCCGAGACGATCCAGTAGAGGATCGCCATGATCAGCCCGAGGTACACGACGGTGATGAGCGCGGTGAGCGGCTGCGCGATGACGAGCACGACGACGATCAGCACGAAGCTGACGGCCAGGGCCGGCAGCTGCACGATCGGGAGGAGGAAGCCGGCGGTGGCGTTGGCGATCCCGACGTCGGCGATGCGGACGATCTGCGCGGTGTTGCGCGCGAGGCGATGGGTCCACGGGGCCTTGATGTAGCTGTCGAACAGGTGGCGTCCGACCTCCAGCTCGAAGGCGGCGAACCGGCGGGTGGCGAACCACTGCTGCGCCAGTGCGAGGGCGGACTTCACGAGGATGAGGACCGCGACGAGCCCGAACACCCAGACGACGGCGTCCACGCCGAGCTCGCCGATGATGGGGAACCGGATCGGTGCGCCGGAGATCATCGGCGCGAGGCTGACGGCCAGCAGCATGATCGCCGCGATGTCGATGGCCGCGAGCAGGCACGAGACGATGATGTAGCGCGTGAGGTAGCTGCGCGCATCCGAGGGGAGCCACGGGACGAGCTCGCGGAACGTGCGGTAGACGATCTTCATGGGCGCACGCCGCGAGGCAGGTCGGAGGGCATCAGGCTATTCTTCCACGGGCCGCGACGACGCTGCTGGCTCGACGTTCAGGAAGGACGCGAGCACGAGCGCCGAACGCCGGCCGTCGTGCACCTCGGCGACGAATCGCGGGCCGCGCGCGGCGATCTCACGGTACGCGGCGGGCGCCGCGACGACCGCGCGCAGCGTCTCCTCCAGGTCGGCGGCGGTGGACTCGAGGATGGGGAGCCGGTGCCCGGCGACGGTCTCGACCGTGCTGCGCACGGACGCACTCACATGGCTGATCACCAGGCGGCCCGACGCCATCGCCTCGCACGCGGCCACCCCGTAGATGCCGAGCGAGAACTGATCGAGCACGACGTCGGCGGTGCCGTAGTGCCGGGGCATCTCGCCGGCCGGCACGCCCGACAGCTCGCGGTACTCGACGACGCCTTCGGCGTCGAGGCGGCGGAGGGTCTCGGCGATGAGGTCGCTGCCCTTCAGCCCCGCGTTGCTCGGGGCGTGGACGACGACCGGTCTCTCGCGCATGAGCGGCGCCGCGGGCGCGGCGCTGCGCCACCGCTCCGGGTCCACGACGACGGGAAGCCAGGTGGCACCGGGCGCGTCCTCGAGCAGATCGGGGGTCGAGACGAAGACCGGCAGCCCCGAGACGTCGATGAGGCGATGGTTGCGCCGGGCGATCTCCTCGAGCCGGGGGGTCTCGGGATATCCCGTGGCGTGGAAGGGCGAGTCGGGCTCCCGGGCGAGGTGCGCGCTCGGAATCCGCAGGTCGCTGCCGTGGAAGACGAGCGCCACCGAGATGCCCTTCGCACGCATGCGCGCGATCTGCTCGTCCACGGTCTCGTCCGGCCCGAGCACCTGACGGCCCGACTCGATCATGACGTGCGAGAACCGGCGCAGGATCGCGCGGCGCTGGGCGCGCTGCCACGGGCGGTTCGTCCGGAAGAACACCGTCCCGACGGAGTGGTCGGCACGGAACCCGAAGACATCCGCGGCATCGCGGTACATGAAGTCCGCGGCGGCGACACCGGGAAGCCGTTCCGCCGCGCGCGCCCAGGCGAAGCCCTGTCCGGCGGAGTTGACCGGGCCGATGAAGAGGCGGGCTGCGGCGCGCCGCACGCGCGTCGTGCCGGCGGCGCGCGCCGACCTGCGCGCGTCCGCCGCGTGCCACGCCCGCCGGACGACGGGCGCGGCGGCCAGGCGCGAGCGCAGCCCCACGGCTCAGCCCGAGGCCCGCTCGAAGAGCACGAAAGAGGCGTTGCGCGCCTTCTCCACGTAATCCTCCGCGAGGATCTCCTGCATGCGCGGGTCGCCGACCGAGGAGGTGAGGATCCACTGCGGCTGCTCCGCCCGCACGTAGCCGAGCGCCTCGTCCAGCACGCGCTCGTCCGCGCTGCCCCACCACTCCTGCATCGTGAAGTACCGCTGCACGGGCAGCGTGTCGGCCATGAGGAAGTACTTCGGGTTCACGTTCCACGCGTAGACGGCGTCGCGGTCGGCCTCGGGGACGCCGTCGAGGATGTCGGCCACGGCGGCCGCGTACGCCGGCTCCTGCGACCGCTCCCGCGCGATCTGCTCGCGCCCGACGTTCACGGCCACCAGCGGCAGCGCGACGGCGAGCGTCGCCGCCAGCACGTGCACCTGCAGTCGGCGGGTGACGGCCTGCAGCGCGAGCGCGGCGCCGACGGCCACCCCGGGCACCGCGACCTGGAGGTAGTGGAAGTACCCGGTCGACGACATGAGCAGCGCGAGCGCCGTGGCGGCCGCGAGACACCATCCGAGCAGGAGGAAGCTCCCGCGACGCCGGTGCTGCGCATCCACGACGCCGCCGATGAGGGGCGCGACGATCCCCGCGAGGGCGACGTAGGCGTAGCCGTTCGCGAACAGCCGCTCGGCGGACACCGAGTCGTTGCGGGCGTAGCGGAGGTTGAAGAGGAACGTGGCGTCGAGCATCGGCGCGAGGGCGCCCGCCAGTGCGAACCCGGCCACGATGGCCGCCGTGACGGCGAAGAACCCTCCGATCGAGAACAGCAGCGGCCGCAGGAAGGGGCGCCGCGCCACCAGCATCCACACGAAGCACGCCACGAACGCCGCGAAGATCGGCAGCGCGTTGTTGATGCGGATGAACACGACCGCGGCGAAAGCGGCGCCGGCGACGCCGAAGAGCCACGGCGAGGAACGTCGTCCCGTCACCCACTCGCGCGTGAGGATGACCAGCGCGAGCACGATGAACGGCATCGAGAACTCCTCGCTGAGGTTCCCGTGCTCGTACGCGGGTGCGAGGTAGCCGAGGGTGCACGCCAGCACGGCGATCGAGAGCAGCGGACCGACGAATCGGCGGGCGAACGCCGTGATCATCGACAGCGAGGCGTACAGGAGCAGCACCTGGATGACGAACAGCCCCATGCGGCCGGGGATGAGCAGCTGCGCGAGCCACTGGAACAGGAAGAGCACCGGGCCCTTGTGATCCCAGATGTCGAGGTACAGCACCTCTCCCTGGGCCATCGCGGTGCCGATCACCCGGAACAGCGCGCTGTCGCCGCCGTACCACGGCCCGAGCGGACTCGTGGTCCCCGACAGCAGCAGCACGAACAGCCCGGCGACGACGAGGAGGGCGGCCTCGCGCGCGATGCGCGCGTACCTCACGTGCGTCCCCCGCTGGAACGGTCGCGGAACACGACGGCGCTGTACAGCAGGTAGTTCCACGTCAGCGAGGCCACCGTGGCGACGCCCTTGGCGATGAGCAGCGCGGCGGTCGACGGCAGCTGATCGCCGATGAGGGCGAGCATGGCCTGGATGATGACGGGCTGCAGCACCCAGAGTCCGATGAGCGTGACCGCGAGGAAGCGCACGGCCTGCCCCACCACGCCGGCACCGGCGCGGAACGTGTAGGCGCGGTTCAGCAGGAAGCTGAAGCACAGCGCCACGGCGGTGGAGATCATGTTCGCGATGATCACTGGAACGCCCCACGCGGTGAGCAGGAGGAAGAGCGCGATGTCCAGGAGCGTGTTCGCTACGCCCACCACGAGGAAGCGCAGCGGGCGTCCCGCCCGGCTATCCCGCTCGGCCACGTCGATGCTCCTGGACGATGTAGACCGGACGGCGCTTCGTCTCGGTGAAGATCCGGCCGATGTACTCCCCGATGATGCCGAGGGAGATGAGCTGCACGCCGCCCAGGAAGAGGATGACGGCCAGCGTCGAGGGGTAGCCGGCCAGATCGATCCCGAAGAGGAGCGTGCGGACGATGATCACGACCAGATAGATGAAGGCCGCCAGCGACACCAGCAGGCCGAGGAAGGTGGAGATCCGCAGCGGGGCGGTGGTGAACGAGGTGATGCCGTCGATCGCGAGGTTGGCCAGGCCGGGGTAGTCCCACTTCGACCGTCCGCCGGCGCGCGGCGCCCGGTCGAACAGGATCTCCTTCTTGCGGAAGCCGACCCAGCTGTAGAGGCCCTTCGTGTAGCGCTCGCCCTCGCGGAGCGAGATCAGCGCATCGATGCAGCGCCGGTCCAGGAGCCGGAAGTCGCCGGTGTCGGACTGGATCTTGATGCGGGTGGTGCGCTGCAGCAGGCGGTAGTACCAGCGCGAGGTGGTGCGCTTGAGCATCGTCTCGCCGGCGCGGCTCCGCCGCCGGGCGTAGACGTCGTCGTAGCCCTCCTCCCACGCCGCGAGCATCTCGGCGATGAGCCCGGGCGGGTCCTGCAGGTCGACGTCGATCAGGATGACGGCGTCGGTGGTCACCGCATCGAGCCCGGCGAGCATGGCGCTCTCCTTGCCGAAGTTGCGGCTCAGGCGGATGAGCGAGATGCGCGGGTCGGCGCCCGCCAGGGCCACGATCCTGTCGGCTGTCGCGTCGTCGCTGCCGTCGTCGACGAAGAGGATCTCGAACGCGTAGGCGGGGAGCCCGGCGAGCACTCCGTCCAGGACGCCGTAGAACTGGTCGAGGACGTCCTGCTCGTTGAACACGGGGACGAGGATCGTCACGGTGCGGCGGCTGTCCGCTGCCGCGTCCGAGGATCCCGTCGCTTCGGGCGCGCTCATGGCGTGACGGAGGTCCCCTGCTTCGCGGAGTCCAGCGCCGCTTCCACGACGGCCAGGGTGCGAAGTCCCTGCTCCATCGTGACGACGTCGCTGGGCTTGCCGAGCACGGCGTCGCGGAAGGCCTCGTGCTCCACGCGCAGCGGCTCGCGCTTGGCGAACGCGTAGCGGGTGACGTCGCCCTCGGAGACGCCCCGGAACGCCGTCACGGACTCCCACTCCAGCGGGATCGTGCCGTTGGCGTAGAAGGTGAGGTCGCCGGTCGCGGTGTCGGCGACGAAGGCGCCCTTCTCCCCCGTGACCACGGTGACGCGCTCCTTCATCGGGCTGAGCCAGTTCACCAGATGGTTCACGATCACCCCCGACTCCAGTCGTCCCGCGATCGCGATCATGTCCTCGTGCTGCCGCCCGCTCTTGAACGTCGTCTGCGCGAACACCGTGGCGTACTCGCTCTGCGCGACCCACGCGGTGAGGTCGACGTCGTGGGAGGCGAGGTCCTTGGCCACCCCGACATCGGCGATGCGGGACGGGAACGGACCCTGCCGGCGGGTCTGGATCTGGTAGACCGCGCCCAGCTCGCCGGCGGCCAGGCGGCGGCGCAGCTCCTGCAGCGCGGGGTTGAAGCGCTCGATGTGCCCGACCGCTCCGACGAGGCCCGCCGCCGCGAACGCGTCGGTCATCCGGCGCCCGGCGTCCACCGACTCGGCGATCGGCTTCTCGACGAGGCAGTGCACGCCGGCCGCGGCCAGCTTGAGCGCCGCGTCCTCGTGGTAGCGGGTGGGCACGGCGACCACCGCGAGGTCCAGTCCCCGGGCGATGAGGGACTCGATGTCGGGAAGCACCTCCAGGTCGCCGGCGACACCGTGCGGGTCTCCCGCCGGGTCGGCGATGGCGACGAGCTCGACGCCGTCGAGGTCGCGCAGCACGCGGGCGTGGTGGCGCCCCATCATGCCGATCCCGAGAAGTCCGGCTCGCAGCGCGGCCATCAGGAGCCGGCCCCGGCGACCGCGTCGACGGCGGTCACGATGCGATCCAGGTCCGCCGCCGACAGCGAGGGGTGCACCGGCAGCGACACGACCTCGCCCGCGGCCCGCTCGGTCTCGGGCAGGTCCAGGCCCGGGGCGAACGGGGCCAGCGACGGCAGCCGGTGGTTGGGGATCGGGTAGTACACGCCGCTGCCGACCTGGTGCTCCTCGCGCAGCGCGCGCACGAACCCGTCGCGGTCCTCCGGGACCCGGACGGTGTACTGGTGGTACACGTGGACGGCGCCGTCGGCGACCGCGGGAACCACCACGCCGCGCAGGTTCGCGTCGAGGAAGGCGGCGTTCTGCCGGCGCGTGCGCGTCCACGCGTCGACCTTCGTCAGCTGGACCCGGCCGATCGCGGCGTGGATGTCGGTCATCCGCGCGTTGAAGCCGATGACCTCGTTCTCGTACTGCCGCTCCATGCCCTGGTTGCGCAGCAGTCGCACGCCGCGCGCGATCTCCTCCGTCGCCGTGGACACCATGCCGCCCTCGCCGCTGGTCATGTTCTTCGTCGGGTACAGCGAGAACATCGCGAACACGCCGAACGCGCCCACCGGGGTGCCGTCCAGCGAGGCGCCGTGCGCCTGCGCGGCGTCCTCGTAGAGGGCCACGCCGTGCTTCTCGGCGATCGCCGACAGCTCGCGCATGCGCGCGGGATGCCCGTAGAGATGCACCGGCAGGATGCCGCGGGTGCGGGGCGTGATCGCAGCGGCGACCGCGGCGGGGTCGAGGGTGAACGTCTCGGGCTCGATGTCGGCGAACACCGGCGTCGCGCCGGTCAGCGCGACCGAGTTGCCGGTCGCGGCGAACGTGAACGACGGCACGATCACCTCGTCGCCGGGGCCGACGCCCGCTGCCAGCAGGCCCAGGTGCAGCCCCGAGGTCCCCGAGTTCACCGCCACCACCGGCCTGCCCTGCACGAAGTGCGCCGAGAACTCGCTCTCGAACGCCGCCACCTCCGGCCCTTGCGCGACCATGCCGCTGCGCAGCACACGATCGACCGCCTCGCGCTCCTCGTCGCCGATGATGGGCTTGGCGGGGGGGATGAACTCGCTCACGCGGTCTCCTCGGTCAGTGTTCCGTCGATCTCGATGAATCGGGCGCCCGTGCGCGGGCACACCCAGTGCTCCCCCTCGGCGCGGGTCAGCGGGACCCCCGCGGGCCCGACCCAGCCGATGCGGCGAGCGGGCACGCCCGCGACCAGCGCGTAGGCGGGGACGTCCTTGACGACGACCGCGCCGGCCGCGACCGTCGCCCAGGCGCCGATGGTCACCGGCGCGACGCACGTCGCGCGAGCCCCGATCGACGCTCCCCGCTCGATGGTCACCCCCACCGGCTCCCAGTCCGCGGCGCTCTTCTGCGAGCCGTCGGCGTTGATGGCGCGCGGGTACGTGTCGTTCGTGAGCACCACCGCCGGGCCGATGAAGACGCCGTCGGCCAGCCGAGCAGGCTCGTACACCAGGGCGTAGTTCTGCACCTTGCAGTCGTCGCCCATCTGCACTCCCGTGCCGACGTAGGCGCCGCGGCCGATGATGCAGCGTCGCCCGATCACGGCGCGCTCGCGCACCTGGGCGAGGTGCCAGACCGACGTCCCGTCGCCGATGACCGCATCAGGAGAGACGTCGGCCGAGTCCATGACGCGCACGGCGGAAGGATCTGTCACGGTAGGGGCTCCTTGCACAGGGCGATAGGGCCGTCCGCTGTGCGGTGCCAGTCTATCCGCCACGCCGGCGTGGTCCCCGCAGGGCGCCGAGGACCGCGGCAGCCGCCCGCTCGCCGACGGCGCGCAGCGAGACGGTGTCGGCGGCCCATGCGGATCTGCGGGCCCGCAGCCGCTCGGTCTCCCCCGCGCGATCCGCCTCGAGCAGGCGGCGCATCGCCTGCGCGACGGCGACGGCGTCGAACGGCACGGTCTCGCCCAGCCCGGCGTCGCGGACGACCGCGGCGCCGGTCTCGGGGCCCGCGAACAGGACGGGCGTGCCCGCCGCCGCGGCGGCATACGTCTTGGTCGGGCGCGCGAAGTCGTAGCCGATCCCGGGCACGATGCTCACGAGCGCGCCGACGGCGCCGCTGATCCACCTCGCCGCGACGGCGGGCGGCACCCAGCCCGTCATCATGACCCGGCCGGGAAGCAGTCGCTCGGCGCTCTCGCGCACCGCCGCCTCGGACGCGCCCTGGCCGAAGAACCGCAGGTCGACGGAGCGGCCCTCGTCGCCGAGCAGGGCCAGCGCCTCGACGAAGAGCTCGGGGCGCTGCCATTCGGACATCGTCCCGGTGTAGACGAAGTACGGCCGCTCCGCCGGCATGGGCTCGACGCCGTGGCCGAAGACGTCGACATCGATGCCGTTCCCGACCTCCGCGACCCGTTCGACCCTCGCGCCGAGAGCCGCGAAGCGCCCGATGATCTCGGGGGACACCGCGATGAGCAGGTCCGCGCGACGCACGACGAGCGACTCGACGGCGCGCATGATGCGGACGAGCAGTCCGGAGGCGCCCATCGCGATCATGCCGTCGGTCCACACGTCGCCGGGGTAGTAGACGAACCGGCTCCGCGTCAAGCGGGCGGCCAGCAGGGTGACCAGGCCGGTCGTCGGCGGGGCCTCGGCCACCATGACGTCGGCACGCCCCCGCAGGAGCAGCCGGACGAAGAGGGGGATGTCGAAGCTCAGATACTGCAGGTACCCGCGGATGGCGCCGCTGCGATCCCGCAGCACCGGGGCCCGCGACACCCGGATCGGGCCGGTGCCGGGCTCGTCGGGAGATCCCGCCGGAGGACGCGTGGTGAGGACGGTGACGTCGTGATCGCGACCGAGCGCACGGGCGACGGCGGCGATGCGGAACGCCGCGGCCCCGGCCTCGGGCTCGTACAGCCTGCTGGCGATCACGATTCGCGCTCGTGCGTCGGGTCCGTGCACGGCGGGACTCCTCGGGATGACGCGACGGCGGCCGGTTCAGCCTAGCGTGCTCTGTCACAATGGATGGATGAGCAGCACGCCGGCGGATCGCGCGCGCCCCGGCGACCCCGGCGCCTGGGTGGTCATCCCGCTGTACAACGAGGCATCCGTCATCGGCGAGGTCATCGCGCAGCTGCGGCAGCGGTTCGCCCACGTCGTGTGCGTGGACGACGGCTCGTCCGACGAGTCTGCGGCCGTCGCCGCCGCGGCCGGCGCGACGATGGTGCGGCATCCGATCAACCTCGGTCAGGGCGCGGCCCTGCAGACCGGGATCGAGTTCGCCCTGGCCCACCCGTCGTGCGAGTTCATCGTGACCTTCGACGCGGATGGTCAGCATCGCGTCGAGGACGCGGTGGCGATGGTGGCGCTGGCTCGTCGCGAGGATCTCGCGATCGTCTTCGGCTCGCGCTTCCTCGACGACCGCACCCGGCCGGGGGCTCTCAAGAAGGCGGTGCTGAAGACCGCCGTGTGGGTCACCAACATGACCACCGGCCTGACCCTGACCGACGCCCACAACGGACTGCGCGTCATCCGGCGCGACGCCGCCGCCGGAGTCCGGCTGTCGCAGGACCGCATGGCGCACGCCACCGAGATCGTGCTGCAGCTGGGCCGGACCGGCCTGCCCTGGCGCGAGTACCCCGTCGAGCTGCTCTACACCGACTACTCCCGCGCGAAGGGCCAGAGCCTGCTCAACTCCGTCAACATCCTCGTCGACCTGGTCGTGAGGTGACCCCCATGTGGATCCAGCTCCTCCTGATCGCCGCGATCGTGCTGCTCGCCGCGTTCGTGATGCGCCGGACCGGCTCCGACAGCCACCTCGCGATCCGCCGCATCCTCTTCGGGGTGTTCGTCATCGCCGCGATCCTGGCCGTGCTGTTCCCGCAGTGGCTCACCTGGCTCGCGAACCTCGTCGGCGTCGGCCGCGGAACCGACCTGCTGCTGTACGCGCTCGTCCTGGTCTTCCTGGTGTTCGTGTGGACGCAGTACCGGCGCAACATCGCGCTTCAGCGCCAGCTGACGCTGCTGGCGCGCAAGGTCGCCCTGCTCGAGGCCGGCGCCGAGAAGGAAGCACCGGCTCCGGATGCCGCCTCCGACGGCACCCCGCACGAGGCCCAGCGCGATTAGCAGCCGGTGACGCGGTACAGCGTCGCGTCGCCCTCCTCGGCGATCGCGGTCAGCACCGGCGAGCGATCGAGGTCGTGCAGCCCCGTGTACAGCTCCCCGTACTTCGGGAAGATCACGCGATCGCCGAAGTCGAGGGCGTACTCCACCCCCAGCCGCTCCACCGCCGCGCACACCTCCGGCCCGCCCTCGCGCAGCCGGGTGCCCAGCAGTGCCGCATCGGGGCCGTAGACGCCCTTGATGTGCGGGAAGACCGTGCGGCGACCGGTGTAGGCGTACACCAGGCCCGCGCCCGTGAGCGGGTCGCCGATGACGACCGCGCCGGCCGGGAGGGTCTCCGACGCCTCCTCGAGCAGATCCGCCTCGTCGGGGCTCAGCCCCTGCGACTGCTCGGAGGCGAGGAAGCTCAGCTCGCGCATCGCCAGCACCTCGTGGCGGGGAGCCAGGAGCGTGGGCGCGGCGACGAGCAGCGCCACCAGCGCGACCGCGCCGATGCGCACCACCGAGGCACGGCGGGGCAGGGTGCGCCACCAGGTCAGGCACCGTGAGACCACGGCATCCGCTCCCCTGGCGGCCAGCGGCAGGGCCGCCACGGCGAGCACGGCGCCTACGCGCACCACGTCGTCGTACCAGAGGCCGACGATCGAGGATCGCAGCCACAGCACCGGCAGCCAAGCGGCGACGACGAAGAGGCCCGCGGCGATCAGCTGTGCGCCGACGAGCCAGCGGCCGCTCCTCGTGCGGAAAGCGGTCACGGCGCCGATGATCGACAGCAGGGCGACCAGCAGGCTCGCCGGCCTGCCGACCGGACCCAGCGCCACGGCCTCGCCGAGCGCCTGCGCGAGCGACTCGTACGGCATCCACTCGTTCGTCGTGACGTTGAGCGACGGCCAGATGCCGATCAGCAGCAGCGCCCCGAACGCCACGGCGGCCGTCCCGCCGACCCTCGCCGCGCGCGTCGTGCCCGCCGTCCGCCAGGCGACCGCCACCCGGCCCGCGGCGAACGGCAGCACGAGTGCCAGTGCCGTCAGCAGCGACGACGGATGCGCGACGGCCGTTGCACCGGCCGCACCGATCAGGGCCACGATGACGAGGATCCGCTGCCACAGCGGCCGGGCGCCGCGACGGGCGCTCAGAACGGCGAGCCCCAGCACGACGGGCACGAGCGCGTTCCCGAGCAGGTTCGGGTACAGCGCGCCCCAGTTGAGGAAGCCGAGCGGGTAGAGCGCGAACGCGAGGGTCAGCGGCGGCGCGGCGATGAGCGTGCGCTCCCGGTCGGGCCACACGCTCGCCGCGAGGAAGAGCACGGCGGCAGGCCACAGGACGCCGACGACCGCCAGGGTCATGACATTCGTCGCCGCGACCACGCCGCCCGCGACCGGGACGATCAGCGCCGTCACCGCGTGCCACAGCGTCGGGTAGAACGAGTGCGCCGCTCCCGGAGCGGCCATGGTCATGTCGACGGGGGACGCGGAGCCGTGGTCGAGCACGAACGCGACCGCGTTGAGATGGAACACGACGTCGAAGTGCTGGGCGGGATGCGTCGGCGAGGCCATGCCCCACGCGGCCGCGCCGATCCACAGCACCGCGCTGAGCGCCAGGCTCGAGAAGACCCAGACGGACGCGCGTCCCAGCGCGACGGGTCGCTCGGAGCGACGCAGCCACCGGATGAGCGCGACGGCGGCCGTGACGACGGCGGCGAGGGCGACGACCGCCAGCGGCGACCAGTGCACTCCGGCCGGCGGCGCCAGAAGGGCCGCCACCGCGACCGTCGCCAGCGAGATCGCTGCGGCGCCGCCGGGCAGCAGGGCGCCGCGGAGGCCGATCAGCCAGGCGGCGGGCGCTCCGGGCAGCAGCAGGAGCGCCGCGGCGGCCAGCAGGGCCGGCGCCTGTGCGATCCAGTCGGCCACGTCAGCCCTCGACCCGCGCGATGGCCCCTTCGACAGGGCCGTCGTACACGACGTTGCCCTTGTCGATCACGATGCCGCGGGTGCACAGCTCCCGCACCATCTCCATGTCGTGGCTGACGACGACGAGGGTCTTGTCGGCGGCGATGAGCTCCTGGAACTTGAGCCGGCACTTCTCACGGAACGGCGCGTCGCCGACCGAGAGGATCTCGTCGACCAGGAGCACGTCCAGCTCGACGTGGATCGCGACCGAGAAGGCCAGCCGCATGAACATGCCCGAGGAGTAGTGCTTCACCTCCTGGTCGATGAAGGGCTCGATCTCGCTGAAGGCGACGATCTCGTCGTACCGCTCTTCGATCTCTCGCCGTGCCATGCCGAGGATCGCCGCGTTGAGGAAGACGTTCTCGCGGCCCGACAGCTCGGGGTGGAATCCGGCGCCCACCTCGATGAGTCCGGCCACCCGGCCGCGCGTGAGCACCTCGCCGCCGTCGGGCTGCATGACGCCGGAGATCAGCTTGAGGAGCGTCGACTTGCCCGACCCGTTGAGGCCGAGGATGGCCACGGACTCGCCCTCGTTGATGACGACGTCGACGCCCTTGAGCGCTTCGAAGGTGCTCGTGAGCCGGCGGCCGCGGATCCACGAGACGACGGTGTCCTTGAGGGAGTACGCGTGGTTGAGGGTGAACTTCTTGTGCACGCCGTCGACGATGATCGACGGCCGCGGCGTGGTGAGGGTGCGATCGGTCATAGGTCCTGAGCGAACCTTCCCTCGAGCCGGCGGAACACCGACTGCCCGATGATCAGGACGGTGACGGAGATGAGGAAGGTCCACAGCGTGTTGATGGCGAGGTCGGGCGGCAGCGGCAGGGTCGTCGTCGTGACGGGATTCCAGAACGCGAAGTGGAAGAGCTCCACCGCCTGCGTGATCGGGTTGAGGAGATAGAGCTCGAGGATCCAGTCCGGCCACCCGAGCGTCTGGAGCGCGTCGCGCACCATCGTCCAGGAGTAGAGCACCGGCGACGCCCACGTGGCCAGCAGCAGCAGCAGCTCGACGATGTTCTCGGCATCCCGGTAGCGCACGTTGACGGATCCGAACAGCAGCCCCAGCCCCAGCGCGAAGACCAACACGATCGCGACGCCCGCCAGGATCGCGAGCACGGACACCACCGAGATGTTGACGATCCAGCCGAGGAACAGGCACACCACCAGCAGCAGACCGACCTGCGGCAGGAAATGCACGAACGCCACGATCACCGCGGAGACGGCGAAGAGCTGTCGCGGCAGGTAGACCTTGCGCACGAGGGGCGCGTTGCCGACGATGGACGTCGTCGCGTTCTTGTACGCCTCGGAGAAGAGGTTGATGACGACGATCCCCGAGAAGAGGTAGATCGCGTAGTTGGGGATGCCGCGCTCGAGGCTCAGGAAGAGACCGAGGACGACCCAGAAGACGAGGAACTGCGCGGCCGGCCGCACGTACGACCACGTCCACCCGAGCACCGAGTTGCGGTACCGCGTCGTGACGCCCGTGCGGACGAGCAGGCGCAGCAGATAGTGCCAGCGGAAGACGTCCAGGAGCCCGCCGCTGCGACCGGGGACGTCGAACTGCGCACGGGGCACGTGCGCGAAGAGATCTCGGGTATCGGACACGGTCCCACTCACTAGGCTGGTCGCCGCGTTCGCGTCGCGGGCTCGTCCCATTCTATGCGCGGGTCGGAGGCGACCCTGAGCGTCGGCCCTGCTCAGCAGCGCAGGGCGCGTGCCACCGAATCCGTGAGCGCGCCGGGGCCGCCGATCAGTCGCACCGCCTTCACTCCGTGGGCGATGAGCCAGTTCTTGGCGGCACCGGTCATGCACGAGGTCGGCTGCGAGAACAGCGGCACCTTGGTGCGCCCCGCCAGCACGGCGCCGGCCAGCGAGTCGGGGAAGTCGACGCCGGTGGCCAGCAGCGCGCTTCCCACCGCGGCGGGATAGGCCGCCGCGTTGATCAGCTGGCTCGTCTGGTAGCGGTCGGTCCCCCCGTAGCGGGTCACGCCGATGCCCGCGCCACCGAACGAGGCCGCCACGCCGGCGCTCACCGCACCGGTGCCGCCCGCGATCACCGCGGAGGTCGTGCCGAGCTGCTTGAGCGCCGCCAGCGTTGCCGGATCGGCGGCGGCTGCCGAACCCTCCACCAGGACCACGGCCGCGCCCTTGGCGCCGGCGACCGCGGAGGCGGCGAGCGCGTCCGCGAATCCCGCGCCGGTGGCGATGTAGGTGCTCGCCGACGTGCCGAAGACCTTCGTTGCCAGCAGCCGGCTGGTCTCGTAGCGATCGGCGCCGCCGATGCGCTGGCGGGCCGCCGCAGGGAGCAGCGCAGCCACCTCGGCCTCGACGGCGGCGCTCACGGCGCCGACGCCGCCCACGATGACGACCTGCTTCGGGGCGAGCCGGCTCAGCTCCGCCTTCACCGAGGCGGGAAGGGAGCCGGGGCTCGTGAGGAGCAGCGCGCCACCGGACTTCACGGCGGCCGGGGCGGCCGCGAGCGCGTCGGGGAAGTCGAAGCCGGACGCGAGGTAGACCGTCGCAGCGCCGGTCGGATACGTGGTCTTCGAGACCTCGACGGCGGTCTCGTACCGGGTGGCCCCCGACGTCCGGCTCGTCGACCATGGCAGGGGCGCCGCCGGGCTCAGGTAGCTCCCGTGCACCCAGTACCGGGCTCCGTCGATGCGGATCCGCGCCCATTCGCCGAAGGTCGCGGTCCTGGTCACGGCGGTGCCCTGCGAGAGCGACCGTACGACGGGCTCGCACGAGGTCGACGGAGCGGAGCGGGCGTTGAGGGCGGCGACGTTCACGACGAACTCCGCCTCACCCGGCGTCAGCGAGGACTCCGCCGGCTGGGCGCACGCGTTCACCGGCACCTGGGTCGAGCCGAACCAGTCGGTGAAGTAGTTGACGAAGTTGCGGTTGCCGTAGCTGGAGCATCCGTCCCCCGTGCCGTAGCCCGCGCGCAGCGCTGCGGCGTTGGGCTGATACGGGGTGTAGTAGTACAGGTTGGCGGTGGCCTGGTTCTGCACGTAGACCGGCGACGAGCCGCACGCGGCGTTCGGGTGCCAGCGCACGTTCCACGTCTTGCCCGGCGCGTACCACGTGAAGTACTGGCTGGTCCCGGGCGGGTTGGCGTAGCGCTTGAGCTGCCATGCCGCCCCGAAGACCTGGTTGAAGAAGCCGTAATACCGCGTGTCGCACGCCGCGGTGTCGGGGCATCCCTGTCCCATGGCGATCGTGTACCGCCAGTCGCTGGGCCAGGTGTGCGTGACGAGGCCCTGCTCCTTCTGGATGGTGACGAGGATCACCTGCGGGTTGATGCCGCACGCCTGGGCCACCTTGTAGATGATCCGCGATGCGCGTTCGCGGACGCCGCCCTGGTACGCGCCGCACATGGCGTCCGCGGAGGTGGTGCGCGAGGTGTCGTACCAGTCCCGGAGGCACGTGTAGCCCGCCTTGCAGCTCGGCACCTTCTGCTCGAGGAAGGCCTGGATCTGCGCCTCCGTCATCGCGTCCTTGTAGAAGAAGACGGCGTCGCTGACGATGTTGCCCGGCTGGAACGAGCTCAGATCGGCGGCGGCCACGATGCCGGATTCGCGGGCCTGGGGCCCGGCTGCCGCGGCGGCGGAGGTCGCTCCGGTGAGGCCTGAGATCAGCATCACCGTCACGGCCAGCATCCCGATGATCGTCGATCTCGACACGCGCACGCGCCTTCTGATAGCCCCCGCCATGTGACCAGTGTGACCGATGGGACGGATGAGTACAACACGAGACCGAAAAGCGGCGCATCGACACGTCGCTTTCGGAAGACTCGAAGGCTGTCTACAGCTCGGCGTGGAGGAGCCACACCTTGTCGGCCGCCTCGCGCCACGAGAAGGCGCGGCCGCGATCACCGGCCAGCACGCCGAGCCGCTCGGCCTGTGCCGTGGACGCGAGCGCCGACGCGAGCGCCGCACCGAGGCCGTCGGACAGCTCGGAGGCGCCGGTCGCCGAGACGAGCACTCCCCCGTCGAGCACGACCTCGTCGTGCACGGCAGAGGCCGCGGCGATCACCGGGACGCCGAGCCGCAGCGCGTCGACTACGCGCCAGGGGAACGCGGCCCGTCGCGACGGCGCGACGAGCGCGACCGCCCCGCCGAACACGGCGGCGCGGTCGGCGGGATCGAGCGCGCCCCGCACATGCACGGCGCGCTCGGGCACGCCCGCGGCGGAGGCGATGTCGGCGACCGCCGGCTCGTCCCCCTCTTCGACGTCGATGACCACGACGGGGAGGTCGATGCCGGATGCCGCCACCGCTGCCAGCGCCGTGGCGAGGTTCTCCGAAGGGGGCGGGCCTCCGGAGATCAGCACGAATCCTTCCGGCAGGTCGAGCCCCCGACGACGACCGACCTCGTCCGTCGGCACCGCGAATCGGGACGGGGCGGCGCCGGCGATGACCCGGACCCTGTTCGCCAGCGAAGGGGCGATCTCCAGCAGCCGCGTGGCGAGCGAGTGCGTCGGCACGACGACCGCGTCGGCGTGCTTGGCCGCGCGCTTGAGCATCGCCCGGTGCCACCCGACGACCGAGCGAGGCAGCTCGGACGACGCCTCCCACGGCCGCAGATCCCAGATCGTCACGACGGTCTGGTCGTGGTCGTGGACGCGGTCGTGCCGCACGAGGGGCGCGAACAGCGACGGCGCGTGGATCATGCCGCCGCCGAGGCCGCTGCCCACCCCGAGCTGCAGCGCACCGGCGAGCTCGCGACGCGGCAGCGCGCTGCGCCGGACGGCGGACAGCCCCGGAACCGCCGCGAACGCGTCGTCCGCGCCGCCCGCGGGGCCGATGCCCTCTACCTCGCACCCGTCGGGCGCGGCCACGACGAGAGCCCGCGCCAGCTCGAGCGATGCCTCGGCGAGCTGCGGCTCACTGGGCGCCACGAGCTGGTCCAGCATGACGCGAAGGGTCGCCACCACCGCTCAGCCCTCCGGCGTCTCGGTCGGCGGGTGCAGCGTCGTCCGGATCAGCTCGGCGATATAGGCGTAGTCGGGGTCGAACTCGTCGATCCCGCCGGCCGGCGTCAGCTCGAGCGTCTGCACGGGCTGCTCCTTGGCCTTCATCGCCAGGTCCACGAGCGTCGGGATGAGCGACTGCGGCAGATCGGTCTGCACGATGTCGGCACCCGCCGCGGCGACGTCCTGGAACCGGGTCAGCACCACCTGCGGGGTGAATTGCGCGAGGATCGCCGCCTGCAGCTCCCGCTGGCGCTCCATGCGGTCGAAGTCGCTCGTGGTGTAGCGGGAGCGGGCGTACCACTGCGCGGTGTCGCCGTCCATGCGCTGCGTGCCGGGTTCGATCCAGCCGATCGCCCACTCCTCGACCGGCTGGCCGGTGTACGACGGCCCGCCGCCCTTGGGCAGGCGCTCGGCGACGGTGATCTCGACGCCGCCGAGAGCGTCGACGAGGGACGCGAACCCGTGCATGTCGATGAACACGTAATAGGGGATCTCGATGCCGAGGATGCCTTCGGCGGCGTCCTTGGTGGCCTCGATGCCGGGGGCCGATCCGTTGGACTCGGCATCCGGATACAGCTCCGCGCCGTCCTGGCACACCTCGACCTCGGTGCGCAGCTGGTTGATGCCGCTCCCCCACCCGCACGACGGGTCGGAGAAGCCCTCGTGGCCGTCGGGATAGCGGTCCCGCATCGGTCCCTCCGAGAACGGGAAATGCGGCATGTCGCGTGGGATGCCGGTGATCGTGGTGGCCCCCGTCTGAGCGTTCACCGACACGACCGAGATGCTGTCGAACCGCATCGAGTCGCGGCCCTCGCCGCTGTCGGCGCCGAGCAGGAGGATGTTGTAGTACCCGTCCGACGGTGGCACGGTCGGACCGCTCGCCCCGAAGATCGTCGAGATCGTGCTGCGGGCGGTGCCGACCGCCGTGGATGCGTAGGCGGCGGTGCCGCTGGCGACGACGAGCAGCCCCACGGCCACGGTCGCGATCGCGAAGCGGGCGCCACGCCCGGTCCTGACCAGCCGCACGAGGCGCAGCGTGTCGATCGTGAGCACGATCCACAGCGCGGCGTAGGCGATGAGCACGCCCTGCGCGACGAGGAGCGGCAGCGGGCGGAGGAGTCCGAGCCAGTCCGGAAGCCACGCGCTGGTGACCAGGCTCAGCCCCGCGGTCGGCGCGAGCAGGGCGAACAGCACCCCCACCACCGCGAGCACCCACAGCACGAGCGTGGATGCGATCCCGAAGCGACCGAGCCGCCGGTTGCCCGCGAGCACCTGCGCCGAGCCCGGGATGAGGAAGTTGAGACCGACCAGCCACCACCCGCGCCGGGTCATGAGGGCGCGGGACGAGGTGTCGGGATACCGCAGCGGACGCTCGTTCACGACCGCGGCCGTCACCGCCCTGGCGCCCGTGCGCGGAGGACTGGCGATGCTCACAGCGACTCCCTGAGCCGCCGGTTCTTCTCCTCCACCTGGGATTCCAGGTCACGGGCGTAGGCCTCGACGCGATCCGCCACGGCATCGTCGGCGACTCCGAGGATGCGCGCGGCCAGGAGCCCGGCGTTCTTGGCGCCGTTGATCGAGACCGTGGCCACCGGGATTCCTGCGGGCATCTGGACGATGCTCAGCAGCGAGTCCATGCCGTCGAGCGTCGCGAGCTGGACCGGGACCCCGATCACGGGCAGCGCCGTCACCGACGCCAGCATGCCCGGCAGGTGGGCAGCGCCCCCCGCTCCCGCGATGATGACCCGCAGGCCGCGCGAGCGGGCGTCCCGCCCGTAGCGCATGAGCTTGTCGGGCGTGCGGTGCGCCGAGACGACCTCCACCTCGTGGGGGATCCCGAAGTCGGTGAGGGCCTGGGAGGCATCGCTCATGACCCGCCAGTCCGAGTCGGAACCCATGACGACGCCGACCAGCGGCGCCTCGGAGGAGTGAAGGGGCGCAGTCACTCGTCAAGGGTAGGGGGCGAGGCTGGAAGATCCCCGCAACGGCGCGGCCCCGTCGGCAAGCTCAGGAGCCGCTCGAGCGCTCAGTCGAGGAAGACGGATGCCGCGGCCCGCGCCTGGTACGCGACGTCGTCCAGGTCGTCGCCCACGACGGTGACGTGACCGACCTTGCGCCCGGGACGGGGCGCCTTGCCGTAGGTGTGCACCTTCGCCTGCGGGTGCTCTCCCATCGCCGCGGCGAACCGCGCGTCCAGAGCGTCCTGCGCCGGGCCGCCGAGGATGTTGACCATCATCGCCCACTCGGCCAGCGGATCGGTGTCGCCCAGCGGAAGGTCCAGCACCGCGCGCAGGTGCTGCTCGAACTGGCTTGTCACCGCGCCGTCCTGGCTCCAGTGCCCGCTGTTGTGCGGCCGCATCGCGAGCTCGTTGACGAGCAGTCGCTCGTCCGTGGTCTCGAAGAGCTCCACCGCCAGCATCCCGGTGACGCCCAGGCCCTCGGCGATGCCGACGCCGACCTGGGCCGCCACCTGCTGCAGCCGGTCCCCCGCGTGCGGGGCGGGCGCGATCACCTCGGCGCAGACGCCGTCGCGCTGGACCGTCTCGACCACCGGATACGCCCGGACGGCGCCCGACGGACGGCGGGCGACCTGCTGGGCGAGCTCGCGCGTGAACTCGACCAGCTCCTCCGCCAGCAGCGCGCCGCCCCGAGCGTCCTCCGCGAGCGTCGCGAACCAGTCCATAGCCTCCGTGCCCGCCGAGACGACGCGCACGCCCTTGCCGTCGTACCCGCCGCGCGGCGTCTTCACGACCGCCCGGCCGCCGTGGTCGTCGATGAAGGCCTGGAGCTCCTCAGCGGTCGTGACGGCCGCCCAGTCCGGCTGCGGCATCCCCAGCTCCTGCAGGCGTGCGCGCATCAGCAGCTTGTCCTGCGCGTACCGCAGCGCGTCGGGACCAGGGTGGACGGCGACGCCCTCGGCCACCAGCGCCGCCAGCACCTCCTGCGGCACGTGCTCGTGGTCGAAGGTGAGCACGTCGACGTCCCGGGCGAAGGCCAGCACCGTGGCGGCGTCGCGGTAGTCGCCGACGGCGGTCGCGGCGAGCGAGGCCGACATGCCCTCCTCCTCGGCGAGCACCCGCAGCTCGACCCCGAGCTCGACCGCCGGCGCGATCATCATGCGGGCCAGCTGCCCGCCCCCGACGACTCCGACTCGCAGCGCCATGCCATTCCCTCTCGACTGCAGACAGACCTCCTCCATCATCCCGCACCCGCGAGCGGGAGGCGGCGCGTCAGGAGGTCGGCGCGGGAGGCCGGGGCGGGACCGCGGGCGGCGGGCCCGGCGGAAGCGGCTGGGCGTCGCGATGCGCCAGGATCTGGTTGACCTCGACCTGGTCGACGAGCGCCTCGTGCACGAGCTCGACGCTCGGGATGTCGGCCAGGCGCAGGGGCTCGTCGACGCCGTTCGCGAGGGTGATCGTGCCGGCACCCCACAGGCGCTGCAGGACGCCCCGGCGCACCGTGAGCGTGTAGCCGCGCACGTGGGCGAGCTCCCGCTTCTTCACGCCGAAGGCGCCACGGCGCTCCATGACCCGCCGGGTCGTGATCGTGTAGACGTGGGCCCACCAGCCGAGGAACGGCAGGAGCACGAGGAGGAGGACGATGGCGGCGCCGGCACCCAGCAGCATCCAGTCCTCGAACGGGGCAGGGAGGTTGCCGTAAAGGTATCCGCAAGCTGCTGCGACGGCGATGAGCACCAGCGCGGACCAGAACAGCCTGCGGGCGTGGGGGCGGAAGCGCGCGACGAGCAGCTCCGGCGTGGGGGCGCCCGGGGCCGGGGTGAGCGGCCTGCCGCCGTAGCTCGTCGGCTGCGTCATGCTCCCATTGTGACCGGTGGCCGCGACACCGCGGCGCGCACCCGCCGGTTCGGCTCAGTCCGGTGCGGTCGACGGCCGGGTCCGGACGTGGACCACGTCGCCCGCCGAGACCACGCTCTCGTACTCGTCGTCCTGGACGATCACGAGCCGCCCGTCCGGGTCGATGCGGTGACCTCGCCCCCACAGCGTCTGGCCGTCGGGCAGCGACACGGCCACGTCGTGACCGAGGGTGCCGCACAGCGCCTCGACCTCGCCCTGCACCCCCGACGCCCCCGCATCCCCGCCCGCCGCGACGAGGGCCTTGAGCTGCTCGTCCAGCGCGCCGAGGTAGTCGGCGAGCAGGCGGTCCTCGTCGCACGTGAGGCCGTGCACGGCGAAGGATGTGGCCGTGGTCACCGGCAGGTCGGGGCGCGTCATCCGCGTGTTGACGCCCGCTCCGACCACGACGGCGTCCGGACGGCCGGGGACGACCTCGGCGAGGATGCCGCACACCTTCTGGCCGTCCAGGAGCACGTCGTTGGGCCACTTGAGGGTCGCGGTGTGGATGCTGCCGGTCAGCTGTGCGCCGATCGCCCGCGTCATCGCGGCGCCGGCGATGAGCGGGATCCAGCCGCGCGCGGCGACCGGCAGGCCGGTGACGTCCACGAGCACCGACACGGCCAGGGCGGTGCCCGGCGGCGTCACCCACGTGCGGTCCAGGCGACCGCGGCCCGCGCGCTGGTCGTTCGTCAGGAGGAGGGACAGGTGCGGCCAGTCCGCGGGCGCCTCCGCGACGTGGCGCAGCACATCCGCGTTGGTCGAGTCCGTCGACTCCACGACCTGGACGCGCGGGCTGATGGCGGCGGTGAGCGGGAACCCGTCGGACGAGAACGTCATGGTCCTCACGCTACGCCCATGAGGTCGCCCGCCCACCCCCTCCGGTGCTGCGCTATCGGTTCCTGAGGTCGGAGAACACCGTCCACAGCTGCCGATCGCCGTAGCGCAGCTGGTACCAGATGCGGTTCGCGTCGAGGACCTCCACCGGCGCGCCGGCCGGCAGCACGACGGTCATCGCCCCGCCCGGGGAGGTGCGCAGGGCGGTGGCGCGCACCGTCACCATCTGCTGGGCGGGGTACCACGCGGCGGTGCCGAACGGGCCGTTGAAGTACTCGTACACCGTGCGCGAGACGGCCCGCAGCGCGGCCTGCGGCGGGGCCTGGTCGCCGATGATCGAGAGGACGTACGTCGACTCCGTGCCCCACACCACACCGCTGTCGCCCTGCATGAGACCCGAGCTCACCCACAGCGAGCCGGGCTTGGTGGCCTGGCGCACGCCGGGCGGGATGCCCGAGGCGATGCGCGACCGCCAGATCTGGTCCGTCATGAGCCGCAGGAGATGGTCGGCGTACGGCCGCGTGAGGGCGTTGCCCGAGGCGAGCCGCTCGAGGATGTTGCTGAGGTCGTTGCTGGTGGTCCGGTTGCCCGCGTAGAGGACGCTGGTCCCCGGCGGCACGCTGCCGTACGAGGTCTGCGTCCAGCCGGAGGCCTGGATCATCCAGTTCAGGCGGCCGATCCCGATCCAGTGCACGATGTCGCTGTGGCAGCCGTTGTCGGAGGCGTGGATCATGACGTGGATGCAGGTCGAGAGGTCGACGCCCGACGACAGCCGCGTGCCCCACGACGCCTCGCCGCGCTCGATGAGCTGCAGGGCCGCCCAGGCGGCGTAGATCTTCATCATGCTCGCGGGCTCGCGGCGCACTCCGCCGCCGACGTCCGTCGTGACGCGGAGCCCGTCGAGCTGGTGCACCGAGACCGAGTAGGCGCCCGGGTACTGCGCGATGGTCGCGCGGATGGCCGAGCCGAGCTGCGACTGCCGCAGGTCCTTCTCGGCGCTGCACGAGCGGTTGACGAGCACCGCCGGCCCCAGCCACACCGGACCGCCCACGGCGGTCACCGCGGCGCCGGTCGCGGCGATGGCGGCCGCCACCGGGTCGGGGGTGCAGGGCTCGATCGCGTAGTACAGCGGCTGACGGCTCACCGCGGCGAGCGCGGCCGCCACCGCGAGGTCCGGGTTCGTGAACGAGTTCACGACGATCGCGCGGAGCACCGGCTCGGTGCGCTCGGCCGCCATCAGCACGGACTGCGCGTAGCGATCGGCACCGACCTTGCGGCTCACCGCGAAGCCGGCCGCACGCAGGGAGTCCTCGTGCGCTGCCCCGACGGTGCCGTAGCCGCCCACGATGACGATGCTCCCCGCGCCCGACGCCCGCAGCGCCTCGACGGTGGCCGCGTCGGCCGCGGCACCACCGTTCACCAGCAGCGCACCGCGGGACGTGGCGGCTGCCGCGACCGAGGCGAGCGCGGAGTCCACCAGCGAGAGGCCGCTCGAGACGTACACGGTGTCGACAGCCGATCCGATCCCGGCCAGCGCCAGGCGCGAGCTCTCGTACCGGTTCCCGCCGCCGTATCGGCTGACATCGGGGACGAGCTCTCGCAGCCGCGAGACGACGCCGTCGCCCACCACGAGCGCACCGCCGACGACGACGACGCGCTGCGGCCCCAGTCGCGCGATCTCGGCGGCCACGACCTCGGGCACCGCGTTCGGCTGGACGTACAGCAGCGGCGCCTCGAGGGCCGCGGCGAGGCCCGCGGCGATCATGCCGTCGGCCGGCGCAGCGCCCGAGGCGACGAGCACCGTCTGCGCGCCGCTCGGGAACGCGTTCGACGACGCCGCGACGCTCGTGGCGTACCGGTCGATCCCCGACACCCGCGCGGTGTTGGGGACGGCGACGGCGTCGGTCGCCGTCGCCTCCCGCGGCGAATCCTGCGGAACCGCCTCCTGGCGCTGCGCGCGCCGCTGCGGCGCCTCGTCCGTGGGCGGGGTGTCCCTGTCGGGCGCGAGCGGATTCGCCGACGGATCAGGGTCGGGCTGCGACCCGTCGTCGACGGGCTCGCCGGGCTCGACCTGCCCACCGCCCTCCTCCGGTGCCGCGGTGGGCTCAGGTGCCGCCGTGGTGTGGGGTGCCGCGGTGGGCTCAGGTGCCGCCGTGGGCTCCGGCCCGGCGGTGGCCACCGGCGTCGGTGCGGCGGCGGAGGTCGCCGTCGGGCTCGGCGACGGGGACGGCACGGACTGCGCACCCGACGGGCTCGCGGCGAGGACCATCACGACCGGCAGCGCGAACAGCATGGTTCGCGCCGTCCAGAACCCGAGCAGCTTTCGACGCGACGACATCGTGCCCCCGACGCTATCGGGCGGCGTCTGCGCCCTGCGGATCCGCCGCATGAGAAGAAGATGAGAGCGACCCCCGTGCCCGACGTCGCCCGCCGCCGGACGCGCGACGTCGTGAGGCGGGCCACAGCGGATGCCGCGACCCCTTGTGCGGACCCTCCAACGGATGCGCCGACCCCGCCGATAGGGTGGAATCCGTGACCGAGCAGCCCGACCTCTCGACGACCGCCGGCAAGATCGCCGACCTCCGCGCCCGCTTCCAGGAGGCCGTGCTCGATCCCGAGGAGGTCGCCAAGCAGAAGCAGCACGCGAAGGGCAAGGGCACCGCGCGGGAGCGCATCGACATGCTCCTCGACACCGGCAGCTTCGTCGAGCTCGACGAGTACGTCCGCCACCGCACCACCGCGTTCGGCATGGACCGGTCCCGCCCCTACGGCGACTCCGTCGTGTCGGGCGTCGGCACCATCCACGGTCGCACGGTGGCGGTGTACTCGCAGGACTTCTCGACCTTCGGCGGCTCGCTCGGCGAGGTCGCCGGCGAGAAGATCATCAAGGTGATGGAGTTCGCGCTGCGCTCCGGCATCCCGATCGTCGGAATCCTCGATTCGGGCGGCGCGCGCATCCAGGAGGGCGTCGTCGCCCTCGGCAAGTACGGCGAGATCTTCCGCCTCAACACCCAGGCGTCGGGCGTCATCCCGCAGATCTCGATCATCATGGGCCCGGCCGCCGGCGGTGCGGTCTACTCCCCCGCCCTCACCGATTTCGTCGTCATGGTCGACAAGACCAGCCAGATGTTCGTCACCGGCCCCGACGTCATCAAGACCGTGACCGGCGAGGACGTCGGCATGGAGGAGCTCGGCGGCGCGCACACGCACAACACCCGCTCGGGCGTCGCGCACTATCTCGCCGAGGACGAGGACGACGCGATCGACTACGTCCGCACCATGCTCGGCTTCCTCCCTGACAACAACATGGCCGAGCTGCCGGTCTACGAGACGGGATTCGAGTTCGAGACGACGGATGCCGATCGCGCGCTGAACGCGATCATCCCCGACTCGCCCAACCAGCCGTACGACATCCATCAGGTCATCCGCGGCATCGTCGACGCGGAGGACTTCCTCGAGGTGCAGCCTCTGTTCGCCCCGAACATCGTCATCGGCTTCGGCCGCATCGAGGGGCGCTCGGTGGGCATCATCGCCAACCAGCCGTCGCAGATGGCGGGGACCCTCAACATCGAGGCCGGCGAGAAGGCCAGCCGCTTCGTGCGCTTCTGCGACGCGTTCTCGATCCCGATCGTCACCCTCGTCGACGTGCCCGGCTACCTCCCCGGCACCGACCAGGAGTGGACGGGCGTCATCCGTCGCGGCGCGAAGCTGCTGTACGCGTACGCCGAGGCGACCGTGCCGCTGGTCACCGTGATCCTGCGCAAGGCGTACGGCGGCGCCTACATCGTGATGGGCTCCAAGCAGCTGGGCGCAGACATCAACCTGGCGTGGCCGACCGCCGAGATCGCCGTGATGGGCGGGCAGGGCGCGGTCAACATCCTGTATCGCGGCGAGATCAAGCGGGCCGAGGAGGCGGGCGAAGACGTCGCCGCCGTGCGCACGCGCCTGGCGAACGAGTACACCTACAACGTCGCCTCGCCGTTCCTCGCCGCCGAGCGCGGCGAGCTCGACGGCATCATCGAGCCCGCGGCCACCCGCGTGTCGGTCGCCAAGGCGCTGCGGGCCCTCCGCGGCAAGCGCGCGAGCCTGCCGCCCAAGAAGCACGGGAACATCCCGCTGTGAGCATCGCGGACGACGGGTCGCAGGCGGACCGCGTCACGATCGACGTCCTCCGCGGCACTGCCACGGAGGAGGAGCTCGCGGCGCTCATCGCCGTCGTCAGCGAGGCCTACGTCGGCGAGGCCGCGGAGGCCGTCGCCGACGACAGCGCCCGCCGCACCGCGTGGCAGCTGTCGCAGCGCGACCTTCGCCGCCCGCTGCGGCGCGATCTCGGCTGGGGACGCTTCGGCTGACCCCCGCGCGGGCATGGCCGTGTCCCCCGAAATACCTACAGACACCGGTCGCATCGCGTGGCGATACTGGATTCGCTGGAACGCTTTTGCGTTCGGCCGACCCGGATCCGTCATGCGGATACCCCGGGTCCGGCCACGCGGACGGTTTTCGGGTAACCGTCCGCCAGGCGAGGGGCGGGCGGCTTCGCCGCCCCTCGCCTCCTTCGATTTCGTTCCCCGTCCGGCGTCCCTCCCCCTGCTGGGCGGGGATCGTGTGCGCCGACAGACGCCGTCCGCGAGTGCGGACGGGCGCGGCGCGTCGTCACACCCTCCCGGGATGCGGGATCTCGCGCCAGAGGTCGACCGCGTCCTCGTCGCTGGGGGCGCCGACCGACGGCGATCGCCCCACCACCGTCACCGCGACCCGCTCGTCCGGCGACGTGCGGATGTACAGGCGGTCGGAGCTGGCCGAACGCAGGGTCTCGGCCAGCTGCGCCCGGATGACCGCCAGCGTGTCCTCGTCGACGTCGTCCAGCCCGCCTTCGTCGAGCACCGTCACGTTCGCACCGCGCCGTCGCGCCCGCTCCAGCTCGGCGCGCACGTCGTCGTCGAGGAGACGCGGCCCGCGCATCTCGTCGCGCAGCCGGCCCTCGGCGATGCGCGCCTCGAGGCGGTCGTCGTCGGTGAGGGCGCCGCCGTTCGCGACGGTCCGCGTAAGCACGGGCCCGGCGACCGCGAGCGCCTTCTGCACCTGCACCCGCCGCTCCCGCTGACGCACGACCTGGGACGTCTGCCAGGCCGTCGCGGCGCGCTGCAGGCGCGTGAGACGCGAGGTGTCGCGCGCGGCGCGATCCATCGAGCGCACGAGCAGCTGCGCGACGGCGACCCAGACGATCGAGCCCACGAGGCCGAGACCGAGCGCGGTCAGCGGCCCCATCCACGCCATCGACGCCACCGACAGCGCGACGATGCCCGCCCAGGCCGTCCACGGCCGGCGGCGGACCATGACGATGGTCATCAGCGCCCCGATGCCGCCCAGGTACCAGGTGGCGAAGGGATCGGTGCGCGCGGCCTCGCCGACCGAGAGGGCGATGGCGCTCGGCACGATGAGGGCGCACGCCAGAGCGAGCACCTGGGCGGGAACGGGCAGCGGCATCGAACCGCGGATGCCGTCGCCCGCGGCCTCGGGCCTTGCGGGGTCGCGGGGCGCGCCGGGTCCGGCCGCCTCGGCCGCGGCGCGGGCAGCCCTCACCGCCGCAGGCTCCCAGAAGATGCAGAGCCAGGTGGTGGCGAGATAGAGGGCGAGGGTGGTGACGACCACGAGCGGGTAGGGCACCGGGCCCGTCCACGACAGCCCGCGGGCGGCGAGGTACGCCGTGAAGGCGACGGCCAGCACGGCCAGGACGTTCTTGACGCTGATCATGCGGCCGCCTCCTGCCACGACAGGCGGACGACGGTGCCGTGCGGTCCCGTCTGCAGGTCGGCCTTCCCGCCGACGGCCGCGACCCGCGCCACGATCGACGCACGGATCCCGAGGCGATCGTCGGGGACGGCATCCGGATCGAAGCCCTCCCCGGCGTCGTGCACCTCCACGCGCACCCGTCCGCCGCCGCAGATCACGGCCACGCCGAGACCCGCGCCGCCGGCGTGCTGGATCGCGTTGGCGACGGCCTGGGTCGCGGCGAGCGTGAGCGCCCGCGCCACGCGCCCCGGGATCGGCGGCGAGGCGGGGTCGATGTCGCGCTGGACGTCGACCTCGACGCCCAGGTCGCGGGCGGCCTCGCCCACCTCGGCGGCGAGGGTGGCGGCATCCCACGGCTCGTCGGTGCCCTCGTGGTCGTCCTGCTCGGTGTTGGCCAGCCGCGTCAGCGCCTCCCGCGCCATCGTCGCCGCCAGCGTGCGCTCGCGCGGCGTGGTCGCGCGCTCCGCCGCGATCAGCGCGGCCAGCACGCTGTCGTGCATGAGCGCCGCGACGGCGACGCGCTCCTGCTCGGCGGCGTCCGCGGCGGCCGCCTTCGCGTACGAGGCCACGGCGCGGGCGCGCGTCTCGTCGACGTTGACGGCCATCGAGCGGAACAGCCACCCGAGCGTGAGGATCACGCCGCCCAGGATGAGCGTGAACGACACGTCGAGCCCGACGACCAGCCAGTACTCCTGGGCGAAGCCGACCTGGATCAGGCGCACGATCCCGAAGAGCAGCGGCGTCAGCGCGGTCCAGATGACCTGCAGCGGGAAGGGGAAGGCGAGCACGGCCGCCAGGGTCGCGAGGTTGAGGGGAAGCCAGATCCACGGCTCCTCGAGCGAGGGCGGCGCGACGCCGGCCGTCGCGATGGGCCAGGCGACGAGGGCGAGGACGTAGATCATCGCGAACGCGCCGGCCGCGATGCGCACCCCGCGGCCGATGATGCAGGCCAGGATCATGACGGCGAGCGACCCGAACACCGAGATCATGAGCGCCTCGTGCCAGCCCGGGCGCTCGTCGGCGGATCCCAGCGCGGTCAGGAACGACTGCAGGCCGACGATGACCGACCCGAGGCCTGCGGCGAGCGAGATGATGCGCTCGACCCGCGACCGGGTGAACGACCCGATCCCCGCCGTCGCATGCGTGGCATGCGGGATCTGCCCCCAGGCCGTGTCGAGCACGCCCGTCTGCACGTCAGCGGCCACGCGCCACGTCTCCCGGGTCGGCGGACGGCTCGACGAGGATGCCGTCCTCGACCGCGCGGTGGAGCAGATCGATCTTGGTGGGCGCGGGGCGCCCGACCTCGACGTACTTGACGCGGATGCGGGTGATGTTCTCCTTGGCGGTGGAATAGGCCACGCCGAGGCGGTCCGCGACGACCTTGAGCGGCAGCCCGGCGGCGTAGAGCCGCAGGACGTCGCGCTCACGCGCCGACAGCTGTGCGTCGGCGAACGCGCGATCCCCCTCGACGGCACTGGCCCACTCGACGTTGTTGAGGGGTTCGCCGCGGGCGACGGTGCGCACCGCGGCGATCACGTCGTCGATCGGCGAGGACTTGCTCACCACCCCGGCGGCGCCGGCGGCGAGCGCCTCGCGCACGGCGGCAGGGCGGTCGGCGACGCTGTGGATGATGACGCTCGAGCCGTCGCGCACGAGACGGCCGACGTTCTCGGTCACGGTCGTCCCGTCGCCGAGCGTGAGGTCGAGCACGACGACGTCGGCCGGCGCCTGGCGCGCGTAGGCACGCCAGTCCAGATACTCCGTCACGGTGCTGCCCGAGAAGGCCACATTCATGCTCTCGGCCCGCGCGCACGCCGCCTGGAGCCCGAGCCGCACCGACTCGTGGTCGTCGATGAGGGCGACGCGCGTCATGCGCTCAGCCTATCCACGTGCGTCGGCGCGGGTGAGGAGGGCCACAGCCTCGACGTGATGTGAATTGGGGAAGACGTCCAGTGCGTCGATGCCCGCCACCTCGTACCCCCCGGCGCGGAACGTCGCGATGTCGCGGGCGAGGGCCACCGGGTCGCACGCGACGTAGACGATCGTGGCCGGCGACAGGGTCGTGATGTGCTCCACGACCTCGCGTCCTGCGCCCGAGCGGGGCGGGTCGAGCAGCACGACACCGCGCGCCAGCCGTTCCTTCTCGGCGGCGGATGCCTCTGCCGCCAGCCGCGCCAGCCACCGGTCGACCCGCCCGGTCTCGGCGCGCGCGCCCACCCACTCGGCGAGGTTCTCACCGGCATGCTCGGTCGCACGGGAGTCGGACTCGACGCTCGTGACACGGGTGGAGGGACCGCCGAGCTCCCCCAGCGTCGCGGCGAAGAGGCCGACGCCGCCGTAGAGGTCCAGGTGCCAGGCGTCCGGATCGACGGCGGGCGCGTCGCCCGCCCGGGCCCGCAGCGCCGCCGCGACGGTGGTCGTGAGCGTGTGCGCCGCCAGCCGGTGCACCTGCCAGAACCCGCCGGCGTCCACGCGGAACCCGCGCCCGCCGACGCGCTCGACGATCACCTCGGGGGTCGGCGCCTTGGCCTGGGGCCGCCCCGGACGTCGCCCGGGCCGCCCCCGGCCACCGCGAGGACCGGTGAGCCGCACCGCATCGGGGCGCGGCAGCACGCGCACGCGGCCGTCCGCCGGTTGCACCAGGTCGATGCGCCCCGGCTCGCCGCCGTGGAGAGCCATGGCCGCGCGCTCGACCTCGGCGGTGGCCAGCGGCAGGTCTTCGAGCGGGATCACCCGGTGGCTGCGCGCGGCGTACTGGCCGACGTTGCCGTCGGCGTCGACGTGCAGGCTCACGCGGGTGCGCCATCCGGTGCCGTCGACGGTCTCGGCGTCGGCCTCGTCGCCGTCGACCTCGTCGCCGTCGACCGGAGCGGACGCGCCGCTCATCGTCGCGGCGGGATCGGCGATGCCGCCGAAGCGGTGCAGCGCGTCCAGGAGCACCTCGAGCTTCAGCCGGCGCTGGTGCTCCAGCGAGATGTGCCCGAAGTCGGCGCCGCCGGGGCGGTGCTCGGGCGGCACGTCGACATCGGCCTGCCGCCAGACATGCAGCTGCCGGTGCGGCGACGCGTCGAGGACCTCGAGCGTCTCGGCCCGCCAGAACGACTTCTTCGCGGTGTCGGTGAGCCGCACGCGCACACGCTCCCCCGGGATCGTGTCGGGCACGAAGACCACTCGCCCCTCATGGCGGGCGACGAAGACGCCGCCGTGGGCGACGCCCGTGATGTCGAGGTCGAGGATGTCGCCGGTTCCGCTCACCCGTCGAGCCTACGTCCCCCGGCCGTTGCGTACGGTGGACGCATGCGCGTCTGCCTCGCCTCGACCAGCCCCGCCCGGCTCATGCTGCTGCAGCAGTTCGGCATCCGCCCGCTGACCCTCGCGCCCGCCGTCGACGAGGAGGCGGTGATCGCCGCGGTGGAGAGCGCGGAGCGGCGCACGCTGGCGCCCGACGAGCACGTGCTGCTGCTCGCGCGCCGCAAGGCCGCCGACGTCGCCGCCCGGCTGCGCGACGACATCCCCGACTTCGACGGCATCGTGATCGGCGGCGACTCGATGTTCGAGATCGGCGGCGAGGTGCTCGGCAAGCCCTACACCCCCGAGAACGCCGTCGCCCGCTGGCGGTCGATGCGCGGACGCACCGGCGTGCTGCACTCGGGACACGCCGTCGTCCGCGTCGCGCCGGACGAGCAGCCGCGGGAGGTGCACGCGACGGCCGAGGCATCCGTCTCGTTCGCAGAGGATGTGACGGATGCCGAGATCGACGCGTACGTCGCCACCGGCGAACCGCTCCACGTGGCGGGCGCGTTCACGGTGGACAGCCTCGGGGGCGCGTTCATCTCGCGCGTCGAGGGCGACCCGTCGACCGTCGTCGGGATGTCGCTGTCGACCCTCCGCGACCTCGTCCGCGCGCTCGGCGTGGACTGGACGGCGCTGTGGAACACGACCGACCCGTCGCTCGACGAGACGTCCGCGCACTAGCTCGGCGCGCGTCGCGGAGCCGTCGGCGTTGTAGTAGGAATCCCACGTTTCTGGTCGGTTCTTGTACGAACCGGTCAAAAGCCCTCGGGGTGCCGTCGGTAGGCTGGCACTCATGCCTCAGATCGCCAAGGTTCTCGTTGCCAACCGCGGCGAGATCGCCGTCCGCGTCATACGCGCCGCCCGCGACGCCGGGAAGTCCTCGGTCGCCGTGTACGCCGACCAGGACCGCGACGCGATGCACGCGCGCCTCGCCGACGAGGCCTACGCGCTCGACGGCTCCACGAGCGCCGAGACCTACCTCTCGATCGACAAGATCCTCTCGGTCGCCCGCCGGTCGGGCGCCGACGCCGTGCACCCCGGGTACGGCTTCCTGGCCGAGAACGCCGACTTCGCGCGGGCCGTCATCGCGTCGGGGCTCGTCTGGATCGGCCCGTCCCCGGAGGCCATCGAGGCGCTCGGCGACAAGGTGACCGCCCGCGCGGTCGCCGAGAAGGTGGGCGCGCCCCTCGCGCCCGGCACCCCCGGCCCCGTGTCGGGCGCCGACGAGGTGGTCGCCTTCGCACAGTCGGTCGGTCTGCCCATCGCCATCAAGGCGGCCTACGGCGGCGGCGGCCGCGGCCTCAAGGTCGCCCGCACCCTCGACGAGGTCCCCGAGCTCTTCGAATCCGCCACGCGCGAGGCGATCACCGCCTTCGGACGCGGCGAGTGCTTCGTCGAGAAGTACCTCGACAAGCCGCGACACGTCGAGACGCAGTGCCTCGCGGATGCCGCGGGCAACGTCGTCGTCGTCTCGACGCGCGACTGCTCGCTGCAGCGCCGTCACCAGAAGCTCGTCGAAGAGGCACCGGCGCCCTTCCTGACCGAGGCGCAGAACAAGACGCTGTACGAGGCGTCGAAGGCCATCCTCAAGGAGGTGGGGTACGTCGGCGCGGGCACGTGCGAATTCCTCATCGGCGCCGACGGCACGATCTCCTTCCTCGAGGTGAACACCCGCCTGCAGGTGGAGCACCCCGTCTCCGAGGAGATCACCGGCATCGACCTGGTGCGCGAGCAGTTCCGCCTGGCCGAGGGCGAAGAGCTCGGCTACGACGACCCGGTCGCCGACGGCCACTCGATCGAGTTCCGCATCAACGGCGAGGACCCCGGCCGCGGCTTCCTCCCCCAGCCCGGGCCGATCCACGTGTTCAAGACGTTCGGCGGTCCCGGCATCCGCCTCGACTCCGGCGTCACCGCCGGCGACAGCGTCTCGGGGGCCTTCGACTCGCTGCTGGCGAAGATCATCGTCACCGGCCGCGACCGCGCCGAGGCGCTGGAGCGCTCACGCCGTGCCCTCGACGAGTTCGAGGTCTCGGGCCTGCCCACCGTGCTCCCGTTCCACCGGGCCGTCGTGCGCGACCCCGCCTTCACCGCGGAGGACGGCCGCTTCGGCGTCTTCACGAGATGGATCGAGACGGAGTTCGTGAACGACATCCCGCCGTGGGACGGCGAGCTCAGCGAGCCGACCGCCGCAGAGGCGCGCCACACGGTCGTCGTCGAGGTCGCGGGCAAGCGTCTCGAGGTGAGCCTGCCCGACCGCGTCGTGACCCCCGTCGGCGTCGCGGGGCGCCCCGCCGCCGTGCCGCCGTCGCGCCGCTCGCACTCCCCCTCGGTCGTGGCCGGCGCGTCGGGCGACGCCGTGAAATCGCCGATGCAGGCCACCGTCGTGAAGGTCGCCGTCGAGGACGGGCAGCAGGTCGTCAAGGGCGACCTGGTCGTGGTCCTCGAGGCGATGAAGATGGAGCAGCCGATCCAGGCGCACAAGGACGGCGTCATCGGCGCGATCGACGCCGATCCGGGCACGACCGTGTCTGCCGGCCACCAGCTCCTCACGATCAGCTGACGCGCGCCGGATGCCGCGGGTCGCGGCATCCGTCATCCTCCCCCGATCCGGAATCCGGACTTCCGCGCTGTCTCCGGACCGACACGCCGCGGCCTCGCCGGAAAGCGGCAGGTTCTCCGAATTCCGGATCCGCGGAAGGTGAGGCCGGCCCCTGGGGAACGCGGTGCTCGGGGTCAGCCGCCGTAGAGGTTGTGGTCGACGACGTGCATCGCGCGCGCGGCATCCGTGATGCTGCCCGACAGCGACGGGTAGACCGCGAACACGCGCGAGACCTGGTCGACGGTGAGACGGCGCTCGACGGCGATCGCGATGGGGTAGATGAGCTCCGACGCGCGGGGGGCGACGATGACGCCGCCGATGACGGTGCCGCTGCCCTCGCGCGCGATGAGCTTCACGAAGCCGTCCTTGACGCCCATCATCTTCGCGCGCGGGTTGGCGGCCAGCGGCAGCTTGTGCACCACGCCGTTGATGTGCCCGTCGACGATGTCGTTCTCCTGCCAGCCGATCGTGGCGATCTCGGGCGCGGTGAAGATGTTCGAGGTGATGCGCCGGCGCTCGAGCGGGATCACGACGTCGCCCAGCGCGTGGAAGACGGCGGTGCGGCCCTGCATCGAGGCGACCGACGCGAGCGGGACGAAGGTGGTGCAGTCGCCCGCGGCGTAGATGTTGGGGACCGACGTGCGCGCGACGCGGTTCACCTGGATGTGACCGGACTCGGTCATCTGGACGCCTGCCTCCTCGAGGCCGATGCCCTTCGTGTTCGGCACCGACCCGACCGCCATGAGACAGTGGCTGCCCTCGACCGTCGCGCCGTCCGACAGGGTGACCACGACGCCGTCGCCGGTGTTCTCGACCCTGTCGGCCCGGGACTTCTGCAGGAGCTTCATGCCGCCGCGCTTGAACACGCGCTCGAGCACCGCCGCGGCGTCCTTGTCCTCGCCCGGGAGCACCTGGTCGCGGCTCGAGACCAGAGTGACCTTCGCCCCGAGGTTCATGTAGGCGCCGGCGAACTCGGCGCCGGTGACGCCGGAGCCGACGACGATGAGGTGCTCGGGGATCGCCGCCATGTTGTAGAGCTGCGTCCAGGTCAGGATGCGCTCCCCGTCGGGCATCGCAGACGGCAGAACCCGGGGCGAGGAGCCGGTGGAGACCACGAGGGTGTCGGCCTCGATGCGGTCGAAGTCGGTGCCGCCGGGGCCGGTCGACACGACCACCGCGTCGTCCCCCTCGAGGCGGCCGTGACCGGAGATGATCCGCACGCCCGCTTCGGCGAGCGTCGCCCGCATGTCGTCGGACTGCTGCCGGGCGAGGGTGAGCAGGCGCTTGTTGACGGCGGCGAGGTTGATCGCGATCTCGGGCTTGAGCGGCTTGCCGTCCTTCCCCTTGGCGAACACCTGCACCCCGAGGTCGCCCGCGCCCGCGATCGCCACGGCGGCGTCGGCGGTGGCGATGAGCGACTTGGACGGCACGACGTCGGTGATGACCGCGGAGCCGCCGATGCCGGCCCGTTCGACCACCGTCACCTCGGCTCCGAGCTGGGCGGCGGCCAGCGCCGCTTCGTATCCGCCGGGTCCGCCGCCGATGATGGCGACGCTCTGCGTGCGCTCGAAGCTGATCGACATGGGTTCCATTCTCTCCTGCCCGCGGGGGCGGGCACGACATCGGCCGCGACACTCCCGGCGGGGCGCCGAAACAGGATCGTTGGCTCTGATGCCCGCCGGTTCCTAGAGTGGTCCCATGTCAGACACCACCGGCAACCCCCTCGACGATCCCGCCGTCGACCCGTTCGAGGTCGCGGCGGCCGCCGCCGAGGACATCGCCCGCGTCACCGGGGTCGAGCGCCACGACATCGCGCTGACCCTCGGCAGCGGCTGGGGCAAGGCCGCCGAGCTCCTCGGCGAGACGACCGCGACGTTCCCCGCCACCGAGATCACCGGCTTCAGCGCGCCGGCCCTCGCCGGGCACGTCGGCACGCTTCGCAGCATCGTCACCCCCCGAGGCCGCCGGGTGCTCGTCATCGGCGCGCGAACCCACTACTACGAGGGCCACGGCGTGCGCCGGGTCGTCCACAGCGTGCGCACGGCCGCCGCGACCGGCGCCCGCACGATGGTGCTCACCAACGGCGCCGGCGGCATCAAGCACACCTGGACGCCCGGCCGCCCGGTGCTCATCAGCGACCACATCAACTTCACCGGCGCCACGCCGCTCGAGGGCGCCACCTTCATCGACCTCACCGACCTGTACTCGATGCGACTGCGCGACCTCGCGCGCAGGGTCGATCCGACGCTGGACGAGGGCGTGTACTGCCAGTTCCGCGGTCCGCAGTACGAGACGCCGGCCGAGGTGCAGATGGTCAAGGCCGTCGGCGGGCACATCGTCGGCATGTCGACCGCCCTCGAAGCGGTCGCCGCCCGCGAAGCGGGCATGGAGATCCTCGGCTTCTCGCTCATCACGAACATGGCCGCCGGCATCCAGAAGACCCCGCTCAGCCATCAGGAGGTGCTCGACGCCGGCCGCGAGGCCGAGCCGGTCATCTCGTCGCTGCTGGCCCGTGTGATCGGTTCGCTGTGAGCGGCGAGGAGGTGCCGGCGGCGAGCCCCGACGTCCAGGAGCCGGCGCCCGACGCGGTGTCCGCCGGCGCGGACGACGCCACGGCGATCCTGGCGCGGGCGCACGCCTGGCTGGCGCAGGATCCCGACGGCGAGACGCGCGCGGAGCTGCGCGCGCTGATCGATGCGGCCGAAGCGGGCGACGCCGGGGCGGCAGACGAACTCGAGGACCGGTTCGCGACACGGCTCGCCTTCGGGACCGCGGGCCTGCGCGGCGCCCTCGGAGCCGGGAGCAACCGCATGAACCGCGTCCTGGTGGCGCAGGCCGCGGCGGGCCTCGCCGCCTACGTGCGCGAGCGGGCCGGGATGCCGCCGCTCGGCGCGGATCACGGCGGCGAGAGCGATCGGCCGGCGGCGGTTGCACCGGAGGAGGCGCCGGCCGAGCCCGAGGCGTCGCCGGATGCCGCACCGGAGAGCGCGTCGGATGCCGCACCGGACGGCGCGCTCATCGAGGCGCCGTCTCACGACGCGCTCGAGGCGGAGGGCCCGGAGGTCCCCGGCATCCTCGACGATGCGCCGATCGTGGTCATCGGCTACGACGGCCGCCGCAATTCCGACGTCTTCGCGCGCGACTCCGCCGAGATCTTCGCGGGCGCCGGGCTCCGCGCCATCGTGCTGCCGCGTCTGCTGCCGACCCCCGTGCTGGCCTTCGCCGTCCGCCGCTTCGGCGCGGCGGCCGGCGTGATGGTCACCGCGAGCCACAATCCGCCCGACGACAACGGGTACAAGGTGTACCTCGGCGGCGACGACGACGGCTCGCAGATCGTCTCCCCCGCCGACGCGGAGATCGCCGCGCACATCGAGCGCGTCGCGGAGGCCGGCGACATCTCGACGCTCCCCCGTTCGCTCGGGTTCGAGCTGGCGACCGAGGCGGTGGTCGACGACTACGTCGCCGCGACCGCCGCCGTCGCCCCGGCGACGCACGGGGCCGAGGGACTCACCTGGGTGTACACGGCCATGCACGGCGTCGGCTGGGAGACCTTCGCGCGCATCCTCGAGACCGCGGGCTACCCGCCGCCGGTGCCGGTGACGGCGCAGCTCGAGCCCGACGGCGCCTTCCCGACGGTGGCCTTCCCCAATCCGGAGGAGCCCGGCGCGATGGACCTCGCCTTCGAGCTCGCGCGCGAGTCGGGCGCCGAGCTGGTCATCGCCAACGACCCCGACGCCGACCGGCTCGCAGTCGCCCTGCCCGACGACGCAGCGGAGGGCGGCTGGCGGCGGCTCACCGGCAACGAGATCGGCCTGCTGCTGGGCTGGCGCGCAGCGCGCCTCGCGACCGCCGACGGGAGGCCGGCCGGCGCGTCGCTCGCGTGCTCGCTGGTGTCCTCGCCCGGTCTGCAGGCGGTCGCCGAGCACTACGGCCTGGACTTCCACGCGACGCTGACCGGGTTCAAGTGGATCTCGCGCGCGCCGGGCATGGTGTTCGGGTTCGAGGAGGCCCTGGGCTATCTCGTCAACCCCGAGACCGTCCGCGACAAGGACGGCATCTCGGCGGCCGTGGCGATCCTCGGGATGGTGTCGGAGGCCCGCGAGCGCGGCGCGTCCCTCGCCGACCTGCTGCGGGAGTTCGACGAGCAGTTCGGGTCGTTCGCGAGCGACCAGATCTCGGTGCGCGTCGACGATCTGTCGCAGATCGGCCGGATCATGGCTGCGCTGCGGGAGCGGCATCCGGAATCCGTGGGAGATGTCGCGGTCGACCGCGTCGACGACCTGCTCGGCGGGTTCGGCGACCTGCCGCCCGGCGACGTGCTGCGCCTCTGGCTCTCGGACGGGTCGCGCGTGATCGTGCGGCCGAGCGGCACCGAACCCAAGCTCAAGCTGTACCTCGACGTGCGCGGTGACGACCGCGAGGACGCGTCTGCGCGGATCCGCGCGCTCGCCGACGGCGCGCGCACGCTCCTGGACACCTACGGAGGCTGACCCTCACGGGTGTCCGGCGTGTGTCCGGGCCCGGTGCTAGAGTCGCGGCCGCGGTAGACCGCGAGCCCTCCCCTGCCTGGACGGTTCGCGCCTGCGCGCGGGCGAGCGACGGGAGCGACGATGGGCAGCGGGAGCGACGACGAGCGGACGGATGCCGCTACCCAGACCCCCGATCCCCCGCGGTGGCTGCGCAACGTCATCCTCTTCCTGAGCGGGCAGACCGTCAGCCTCTTCGGGTCGATGCTCGTGCAGTACGCCGTCTTCTGGTACCTCACGATCGCCTATCAGTCCGGCCTGGTGATGGCCCTCGCGGCCCTGTTCGGCTTCCTGCCGCAGGCCGTGGTGTCGATCTTCGGCGGTGTCTGGGCGGACCGCCACAACCGCAAGTACCTCATCATGGGCGCCGATGCGGCGATCGCTCTGTCGACGCTGACCCTCGCACTCATCATGATGACCGGCTACGACGCGGTGTGGCTGATCTTCGCCACCATGGCCATCCGGTCCGCCGGGGCGGGCATCCAGATGCCGGCGGTGTCGGCGCTCATCCCTCAGATCGCACCGACGCGCAACCTGATCCGGGTCAACGGCATCAACGGCTCGATCCAGTCCGCGATGGCGCTGCTGGCGCCGGCTGCCGCCGGGGCGCTGTACGCGTGGGCGTCGGCGGCGTCCGACGGTGCCGCCGCGTCGCTCATCCCGATCTTCTTCATCGACGTCGCGACCGCGGTCATCGGCGTCGGCATCCTCGCGTTCATCCCGGTGGGAACCGTGCGACGCGCCGCCGACGCCCACACCGGCTACTTCGCCGACCTGGTCGACGGCGTCCGCTACATCGTGCACCACGCGTTCGTGCGCTGGCTCCTGGTGCTGTTCGCCATCATCTTCCTGCTCACCGTCGCGCCGTCGAACCTCACGCCGCTCATGCTGGTGCGGTCGTTCCCCGCCGGCGAGTCGCAGGACGTCGTGAACCTGGCCGTCCTCGAGATCGCCTTCAGCATCGGCATGATGCTCGGCGGCATCCTGGTCGCGTCGTTCTTCGCCAAGCGCAGCCGGATCGGCATGATCGTGGCGTCGTCGCTGGTGTTCGGTGTGCTGTCGATCGGACTCGGCCTGTCGCCGAACGTCTGGGTGTTCTTCGGCTTCATGTTCCTCGTCGGCCTCGCGGTGCCCTTCTTCTCGACGCCGTCGATGACGCTGCTGCAGGAGACGGTGGAGCACGAGCGCCAGGGCCGCGTGTTCGGCTTCGTCGGCATCGTGATGGCGGTCGCGATGCCGATCGGCATGGTCGTGTTCGGCCCACTCGCCGACCTCGTGCCGATCGAGGCGCTCCTCATCGCCGCCGGCGTGCTCACGTTCGTCGTCGTCGGCCTCTCGGTGTGGCTGCCGGCCGGCCGGCGGGCGATCGCCGCCGCACGCCGGGCGTCGCAGGTGGCCGAGCACGACCCGGGCACCGCTGCGGCGGTGGTCGAGGCCGAGATGCACGCGAAGGAGTCCTGAGCATCGGATGCCGCGACGCGGCGTATACGCCGGGCCCGCACGGGGATTCGGGCCGATCCAGCCCTAGGCTCGGGGAATGCTCCTCACCCAGCCCCTCACGCTCGAGAACGCCCACGTCCGGCTCGAGCCGCTGTCGCCGGAGCATGCAGCCGACCTGAGTGCGGCCGCCGTCGGGCTGGAGCACGCCTGGTACACCTCGGTGCCGCGTCCCGGCGAGGTCGACGCCGACATCGCACAGCGGCTCGCGTGGCGCGACGAGGGGCACATGAATCCGTGGGCGGTCCGCCGCCTGGACACCGGTCGCGTCGTGGGGACCACGACCTTCTGCAACATCGACCAGCCGAACCGGCACGTCGAGATCGGCCACACCTGGATCGGGCTCGAGGCGCAGCGCACGGCCGTGAACACCGCGTCGAAGCTCCTCCTCCTCGCGCACGCCTTCGAGGCGTGCGACGCCATCGCGGTCGAGTTCCGGACGCACTGGCACAATCGGCAGTCGCGCGCCGCGATCGCCCGGCTCGGCGCGAAGCAGGACGGCGTGCTGCGCAACCACCGCCTCGGCCCCGACGGCACGCTGCGCGACACCGTGGTGTTCTCGATCCTCCCCGGCGAGTGGCCGGCCGTGCGCCTCGACCTCACGGAGCGTCTCGCCCGCGGCTGACCCGGGGAGCTCGGCGCGGCCCGGCCGCGGCATCCGTCGTTCTGGATCCGTGTCGTCCCGCCCTGGCTGCGTCCGGCCCCCCATCGGGGTTTGGGGCGCACCGGTTTCGTTCGGGGCGCACCGCGCGCGCCCCGAACGTGCGTCCAGCGCCCCAAACGCACGAAGCAGGGCCATGCCGGATGCCGGGAGCCCCGAGGCCGGAAGGAACGGGGAGAGCGGATGCCGCGAACACGCGGCACCTCCTCCACAGGCTGAAGTTGTCCACACTTTCCGAGCCCGGGCGCCGCACCCACGGCGGTGCGACGGAGACTCGCCGACATGGCCGCCCTCACACTGCTCAGGCGCGAGGAACTCCTCGGCGCGATGACGCCCCGCCGGCTCACGAAGGCGGTCACCGCCGGCGAGCTCACGCGGCTGAGAGTCGGGGTCTACGTGGACACGGTGGCGTGGGATGCCGCGAGGCCCGAAGCTCGCGTCCTTGCGCGCGCTCGTGCCCTGGCGCTGGCCTCGCCGACGGCACCCGTGATCTCTCACGAGACGGCCGCCGCGGTGCATGGCCTGCCGCTGTATCGCGCGGATCGGAGCCGGGTGCACGTCATCGCGCCGCACGCGCGACCGGGTGCTGCCGGTGGCGTGATCCGTCACCGCGGCGAACTCCGGGACGATGACATGGTCGAAATCGACGGACTCCAGGTCACATCGCTCGCTCGCACCGTCTCAGACGTCGCCCGAACCGCCTCGTTCGAGCAGTCGGTCGCCATCGCCGACGCCGCGCTGCGCCGGCAGTTCGTCACCGCTCCGGGTGAGTACGACTTCGCCGGAGCGGAGCGGTTCCGGCGGGAGGTGCTCGTCATCGCGAGCCGATCAGCTCATGGTCGCACGCGCGCTCGTCGCGCCCTCGATTTCGCCGACGGGCGCGCACAGCTGCCCGGCGAGAGCATCAGCCGAATCCGGCTCCGCGAGATCGGCTTCCGTTCCCTCGAGCTGCAGGTCGCGGTGCCGGGGCGGGGCATGCATCCGTACTACGTCGATTTCGGCCTCGACGAGGCCGACGCCTTCGGGGAGTTCGACGGAGCGATCAAGTACGTCGACGGGAACATCCTCGACGGCCGCACGTCGTCGCAGGTCTTCGACGAGGAGAAGCAGCGCGAGGACTGGATCCGCGGGACCACCCAGCGCCGCTACGCCCGCTGGGGGTGGCCGCACATCGCGACGGCGACGGACTTGCGGATGCGACTCGAGGCCTTCAGCATCCGGCCGCCCCGCTGACGTCCTCCGCGGGTTCGCCGCGAACCGCGCGGGTTCGGGGCCACGCCGCGGGTTTGGGGCGCGCCGCGTGCGTTCGGGGCGCACGGCGCGCGCCCCGAACGGTCACCGCGCGCCCCGAACGGTCGCCGTGCGCCCCAAACCGATGGGCAATCCCGAGAGAGGGGACGGACGCCGGCAGCCCCGGAGGAGACGGATGCCGCGGCTCAGCCGTCGATCACGGCGACGAGCTCGTCGAGGAAGGCGTTGAAGTCAGTGCCTCGGCGGACGATCCGCTGCACGCTGTCGCGCTCGCTGAAGACCTCGACGAACTGCTCGAAGACGGTCTGGAAGGCCTCGCGGTCGGTCTCGGAGAACGCCACCAGCGCCACCACCTGCACGCGCCCGTCGCCCCACGGGATCGACGGGTCGGCGATCCCGATGGCGATCGCGGTGCGGGATGCCGTCATCTCGAGCGCGTGCGGCACCGCCAGCGCGTCGGTGAACGCCGTGGACGACAGGCGCTCGCGCTCGATGGTGCGCTCGACGTACTCGTCGTCGATGACGCCCTGTCCGACCAGCAGCGCCCCCAGCGCCCGGATCACGCCCTCGTCCCCTGAGGCCGCGACGCCGTCGAGCCCGCGCAGGTAGGCCGACGGCTCGAAGTACCGCTCGAGCTCGGCGCGCAGGCGCGCGAGGCGCCGGGACCTGCGGATGCGTCCCGCCGCCGTGTGCACGCGCTCCACGTCGGCGTCGGTGAGGAACGGCTGGATACGGACGATGCGGTCGCTCGTCGTGGGCGGGTCGATGGTCGTCAGCACGAGGTCGGTGTCGATCGAGCCCCAGTCGGGGTCGACGCGCGTCTCGACGCCGACGACCTCGACGGCCCGCCCGAGCGAGCGATCGACGCTCGAGCGCAGCAGCTCGTGCAGGTCGTAGTAGCCCGGGCAGACGATCGTCGCCGTCAGCAGCTGGTCGGCGCGGCGGCTCCGCTCGAGACGCCCGCCGACGTGCATCGCGATGTAGGCGATCTCGTCATCGGGCAGCGGGATGCCCAGCCGCTGCTGCAGGCGGCTGGCGATGAAGACCGCGACCTCGAAGATCATCGGGTAGGTCGACTTGAGCGAGCGCGTGAGCGGGTTGCGCGACCACGCCTGCTCGCGGGCGCGGTGCAGCAGGTTCTGCACGTGCAGCGCCAGTCGGGCGACGAAGTCGTCGTGGACGATGTCGACGAGGAACTCGTCGGCCGCCGCCGTCACGACCTCCCGCACGACCTCCTCCACCTCCGCGTCGAGCGAGGCCGGCCGGGATCCGGATGCCTCGCCCGCCGCACCGTCGGGGGCGACGACGCGCGTCAGCACGAGCGTCGCGAGGTGCTGCAGGTCGGCCGTGCCCAGCCGCACCCCCAGATGCTGCGCGGACAGCTCGGCGATGATCTCGGCGACCTGCCGCTGCGTCGGCCGGTCGCCCGCGGCATCCGCGCCCGCCGCGTCCAGCGGCCGGTCCCGGGCCGTCCGGTCCGCGGCGATCGCGATGTGCATCACCACGTCGCCGATCCCGAACTCGTTGACGAACCAGCCGAGCTCGCCGAGCCGCGCGACGAGGTCGGACTTGAACGGCCCGAACGCCTGCGCCCCCACCGACCCCTCGCCGAGCGTCCGCCGCAGGGCGGCGATGTCGAACGACCCGGCATCCATCTCGTCGTGCGCGAGCCGGCTGAGCAGCCGTCGCTGGGCGCTCTCGGTGCCGCGCAGGCGCGCCTGCGACGCGGAGCGCTCGAGAGTCAGCTCGGTGCCGCCCAGCAGTCCCCGGACCCGCGCGAGGTCGGCGTCCAGCGTCGCCGTCGACACGTGCAGCGCGTCGGCGGTCTCGAACACGTCGATGCCGTCGGGTGCGTCCAGCAGCGCGCGCACGAGCGTGTGGAGCCGATCGCGCGGCGTCCCGGCATCACCGCCGGCGCGCAGCGCGGCCGCCGCGTCCGATCCCGCCCGGTATCCCTGCGGGCCCGATTCGACGGCGACGCCCGGGGCCACCCGCGCATTGGCCGCGGTGACGTACGAGCGGATGCTGCGCGGCGTGACGCCGAGGGCGTCGGCGAGCGCGGACGCGGTCATCCAGTCCCCGTCGCGCAGGAGGAGCCCCAGCACGCGATCTTGCCGGGCCCGGGTCACACGCCCAGTCAATCACGCGCCGGGACGCCCCGGCCGGTCCGCGTTTCCGCCCCCGCGGAAGAAGGACTGGTTGTCCCCTCTCAGCGTTCTCACAAGAATGGCTCCAGAGGAGGCGGATCGATGAGGATCCTGGTGGTCTGCGGAGCGGGTGCCTCGAGCACCTTCGTCGCCCAGCGCGTGCGCCACGCAGCCCAAGCCCGGGGGCTCGACTATTCCGCCTTCGCCGGCACCGAGCGGTCGCTCCCGATCGACCTCGACGCCGCCGACATGGTCCTCGTGGGACCGCATCTGGCTCATGCGCTCGAGCGCATCGAACGGGATGCCGCCGCGCGGGGCACGACGGTGGTGCTGCTGCCGCCCGACATCTTCGGAGACCGGGACGGCACACGGACACTCGAGCTGGTCCGCGCCGCAGCCGGAGCCGACGAGGGTCCACGGCCGGCGACGGACGCGGCCACCGCAGCCGGCACCGCCTCACCCGAAGACTGAACGACGCCGGACTCCGACAGAGAGGTCACGACATGCCCCCCATCTCCCGCACCGTCCGCATCGGATCGGCGCACGGGCTGCACGCCCGCCCCGCGAAGCTCTTCGCACAGGCGGCGAAGGATGCCGGCATCCCGATCACCATCGCGAAGGACTCCGGCGCGCCCGTCAACGCGGCGAGCATCCTGGGCGTGATCGCCCTGGGCGTGGAGCAGGGCGACTACGTCACCCTCACCGCCGACGGCGACGGCGCCGAGCCCACGCTCGACCGGCTCGCGGAACTGCTGACCACCGACCACGACGCGGAGGCGTGAACATGACCGAGCTTCGGGGTGTGGGAATCGGCCTGGGCGTGGCCCAGGGTCCCGTCGCGCGCATGGCGGAGCCGCTGCCGGCGCCGTCCGACGCGCCGAGCACGCTGACCCACGACGAGGAGAAGGCGCGGGTGGCGGATGCCGTCGCCGCTGTCGCCCGCGAGCTCGAGGCTCGCGGCGTGCAGGCGGGCGGCGCCGCGCAGGAGGTGCTCGAGGCGCAGGCGATGATGGCCGAGGACCCCAGCCTCGCCGACGAGGTGAACGCCCGCATCGCGCAGGGCAAGACCGGCGAGTTCGCCGTGTTCGACGCCTTCGCGTCGTTCCGCGACCAGCTGACGGCCCTCGGCGGCTACCTCGGCGAGCGCGCCGCCGACCTCGATGACGTCGCCCAGCGGGTCATCGCGAGGCTGCGCGGCGTGGCGGCGCCGGGCGTGCCCGACCCGGGGCATCCCTTCGTGCTCGTCGCCAAGGACCTGGCGCCCGCCGACACCGCCCTGCTCGACCTCGACAAGGTGCTGGCGCTCGTGACCACCGAGGGCGGGCCCACCTCGCACACCGCGATCCTCGCGCGCGAGAAGTCGATCGTCGCCGTGGTCGGCGCGGTGGACGCGAAGGGACTGCGCGAGGGCGAGACGGTGATCGTGGATGCCGCCGCCGGCGTGGTGACGACCGAGCCGACCGCCGACGAGCTCGACCGGGCGCATCGTCGTGCCGCCGATCGCGCGGCCGCGGCATCCGCGCCGATCACCGACGGCGCGCTCGCGGACGGCACCCCGGTGCCGCTGCTGGCCAACCTCGGCAATGCCGACGGGGCACCGGACGCCGTCGCGCTCGGCGCGGAGGGCGTGGGGCTGTTCCGCACCGAGTTCCTGTTCCTCAGCGCCAGCCAGGCACCCACCGTCGAGCAGCAGCGCGAGGCGTACACGAGGCTGCTGGCGGCGTTCCCCGGCAAGAAGGTCGTCGTGCGCGTGCTCGACGCCGGCGCCGACAAGCCGCTGCCCTTCCTCAACGACGCGCACGAGGAGAACCCCGCGCTCGGCCTGCGGGGCCTCCGCGCGCTGCGTGCCAGTGAGGACATCCTGCGCGAGCAGCTCACCGCGCTGGCAGAGGCGGATGCCGCCACCGACGCCGACCTGTGGGTCATGGCGCCGATGGTGTCCACCGTCGAGGAGACCGCCTACTTCGTCGACGTCGCCCGTGACTACGGCATCAAGACCGCCGGCGTCATGGTGGAGGTGCCGTCCTCGGCCCTGCTCGCCGACCGCATCCTCGCCGAGGCCGACTTCGCCTCGATCGGCACCAACGACCTCACCCAGTACACGCTCGCCGCCGACCGGCTCCTCGGATCGGTCGCCTCGTTCCAGGATCCGTGGCACCCGGCGGTGCTGCGGCTCGTGGGCGAGGTCGGCGAAGCCGGCCGCGCCACGGGCAAGCCGGTCGGCATCTGCGGCGAGGCGGCAGCGGACCCGCTGCTGGCCGTCGTGCTCGTGGGCCTCGGCGCCACGAGCCTGTCCATGGCCCCCACCGCTCTCGCCGACGTGCGGGCCACCCTGCTGCAGTACACCCTCGACCAGGCGCGCGAGATCGCCTCGGCCGCCGTCGCCGCGTCGGACGCGGCATCCGCCCGAGCCGCCGCCCAGGCGGCCGTCACCCGAGAGCCCGCCGCCTGAGCGGCCGCGGAGAGAAGGAGAAAGTCATGACAACGGCGTCTGCGCCCACATCGGGCGCCAGCAAGGCGCGAGTCGGAGTCCAGCGCTTCGGCACGTACCTGTCCGGCATGATCATGCCGAACATCCCCGCGCTCATCGCGTGGGGCATCTTCACCGCGTTCTTCATCGGAGTCGGCTGGACGCCCAACGCCGACCTCGCGACGATCGTCGGTCCGTTCATCCACTACCTGCTGCCGATCCTGATCGCCTATACGGGCGGAAGCATCGTCTACGGCATCCGAGGCGGCGTCGTGGCATCCATCGCCACGATGGGCGCGATCGCCGGCTCCGACCTGCTCATCGCCCAGTTCAACGCGACCCTCCCCGAGGGCGAGGCGCAGCTGGGTCAGGTGCACATGTTCATCGGCGCGATGATCCTCGCCCCCCTGTCGGCCTACACGATGAAGTGGCTCGACAGCCTGTGGGAGGGCAAGATCAAGGCCGGCTTCGAGATGCTCGTGAACATGTTCTCGGCAGGCATCTGGGGCTTCGTGATGGCCATCGTCGGGTTCTACCCCGTCGCGTGGCTCGTCAACGGCATCATGGGCGTGCTGTCGCGCGCGGTGGAGTGGCTCGTCGACTTCAACCTGCTGCCGCTGACCAGCATCATCATCGAGCCGGCGAAGGTGTTCTTCCTGAACAACGCCATCAACCACGGCGTGCTGACGCCGCTCGGCATCTCGCAGGCCGCCGAGGAGGGCTCGTCGATCCTGTTCCTCCTCGAGGCCAACCCCGGCCCCGGTGTCGGCCTGCTGCTGGCGTTCACCTTCTTCGGCCTGGGCGCCGCGCGCGCCTCGGCCCCCGGTGCCGCGGTGATCCAGTTCTTCGGCGGCATCCACGAGGTGTACTTCCCGTACGCGCTGATGAAGCCGATCCTGATCGTCGCGCTCATCGCCGGCGGCATGACGGGCGTCACCACGAACATGCTCCTGGGCGGCGCGCTGCGCGCGCCGGCCGCGCCGGGCAGCATCATCGCGGTGCTCGCGCAGACGGCCACGGGCGCGTATCTCGCGGTGATCCTGTCGGTGATCCTCTCGGCCGCGGTGACCTTCGTCATCGCCGCGCTGATCCTGCGCGCCTCGCGCAAGCGCGACCTCGCGGCCATGGCGGCGACCGACGACGCGTTCGGCGCCGCGATCACGCAGACCGAGGCGGCCAAGGGCAAGTCCTCGTCGCACCTGACCGGCCTCCGCGGCGGAGCGGCGACCGAGGCGGGCGGCGGCGTGGAGCCTCCCACCATGACGGAGCGCCAGATCCGCAACATCGTGTTCGCGTGCGACGCGGGCATGGGCTCCTCGGCGATGGGCGCGAGCGTCCTGCGCAACAAGATCAAGAAGGCGGGCATCGAGGACGTCACGGTCGTCAACAAGGCGATCGCCAACCTCGACCCGTCGGCCGACCTGGTCATCACGCAGAACCAGCTCACCGACCGGGCGCGCCACCGCACGCCCGACGCGGTGCACGTCTCGGTCGACAACTTCATGAATTCGCCGCGCTACGACGAGGTCGTCGATCTCGTCCGTGCCCAGCACGAGGGCAAGGCGTAACAAGGCGGCGATGGGGCCGGGCAGGCGGATGCCCCCGGTCCCATCGCCCTTCTCCCGAGCGGCCCGTAAGGTCGAGGACACGGCCGGCCGCGGCATCCGTCCCCCACAGCCACAGACGATCAACCAGAAAGGCGATGACATGGCACGCGAGGTCCTGAGCATCGGTCAGGTGCGCATCCACTCCGGCAGCGCGACGCGAGACGACGCGATGCGGGAGGCCGCCGACATCCTGCAGAGCGCGGGAGCCGTCACCGGCGCCTACTACGACGCCATGCTGCAGCGCGAGCAGACGGTCTCGACCTACATGGGCAACGAGCTGGCCATTCCGCACGGCACCAACGAGACCAAGAACGAGATCCTGGAGTCGGCCCTCTCGGTGGTGCGGTACGACGGCGGCGTCGACTGGGACGGCAACCCGGTCAGCTTCGTGATCGGCATCGCAGGCAAGGGCGACGAGCACCTGGAGATCCTGTCGCAGATCGCGATCCTGTTCTCGGACGAGGACGAGGTCGAGAAGCTCAAGGCCGCCCAGACGCCGGAGGAGCTCTTCGCCCTCGTGTCGGCGGCGGGCGTCTGATGAAGGCGGTCCACTTCGGGGCCGGGAACATCGGCCGGGGATTCGTCGGCCTGCTCCTGCACCAGGGCGGCTACCGGCTGGTGTTCTCCGACGTCGCGGCGTCGCTCGTGGACGCCATCAACGCCACCGACCGCTACACCGTCCACGAGGTGGGCGAGGGCGGCCGCGACACCGTCGTCACCGGCTTCCGCGCGATCAACAGCGCCGAGCACCCCGACGAGGTCGTCGAGGAGATCGCCACGGCCAACGTCGTCACCACGGCCGTCGGGCCGACGATCCTCAAGTTCGTCGCCCCGCACATCGTCGCCGGACTCGCGCTGCGCAACCCGTCGAGCCCGCCGCTGCAGATCATGGCGTGCGAGAACGCGATCAATGCGACCGACCTGCTGCGCGACGAGATGGTGGCCCTCGCGGCCGATGCGTGGGACGGCCTGGCCTCCCGCGCCGTGTTCGCCAACACCGCCGTGGACCGCATCGTCCCCGCCCAGCCCGACGGCGGCGGCGTCGACGTGACCGTCGAGCCGTTCTTCGAATGGGCGATCGAGCGGCTTCCCTTCGGGGACGACCCGCCGAGCATCCCGGGCGCGCACTTCGTCGACGACCTGGCTCCCTACATCGAGCGAAAGCTCTTCACCGTCAACACCGGGCACGCCGCGACCGCCTACTTCGGGGCGCAGGCGGGGATCGAGGGGATCGCCGACGCCCTCGCCGACGAGGCCATCGCCGCACGCGTCTCGGCCGCGCTGGAGGAGACCTCGGCGCTCCTGGAGGCCAAGCACGGGCTCGGCGCGCCGTCGCTCGCCGACTACCGGGCGACGATCCTGCAGCGGTTCCGCAACCACGCCCTCCCCGACACGGTATGGCGGGTCGGCCGCCAGCCGCTGCGCAAGCTGTCGCGCCATGAGCGCTTCACAGGTCCCGCGGCCGAAGCCGCCGAGCGCGGGCTCGGCGTCGACGCCCTCCTCGCGGCGATGGGCGCGGCACTCGCGTTCGACGACGCCGAGGACGCGCAGTCGGTCGACCTGCAGCGGATGCTGCGCGAGCAGGACGCCGGAGAGTTCACCGCCGCGGTCACCGGCCTGGAGCCCGGGCATCCGCTCTTCCCCCGCGTGGCGGCCGTCGTCGCGGCGCGGCAGGCGGAGCTGGCGGAGCAGCCGGAGTCATCGGAGTAGGCGGCGGCGCGGAATAGGCTCGTGCCGTGACCGCACGCGACGCCGACCCCGCGCACGCCACCTCGCACGCGTCCGCGACGCGGCCGCGACGCCGCGGACTGCGGGTGCTGTGGTGGATCCTGGGCTCGCTCGCCGCCGTCATCCTCCTCGGCGTCGTCGCGATCCTGGTCTGGAGCCAGGTCGGCGTGATGGCGGCCGAGGAAGGGCCGGTCGCGGCCGTGCGGGCGAACTCCGCGATCGCGGTCACCGATACGGACGCGGGCATCGTCCTCGCGCCGGCGGACGGCAGCGCGGACGTGGGACTCGTCTATGTGCCGGGCGCGAAGGTCGAGCCGTGGGCGTACGCCGACAAGCTGTCGGGCCTCGTCGCCGAGGACGGCATCACCGTCGTCATCACCAAGCCGTGGCTGAACCTCGCCTTCTTCGACCTGCGCCCGCTCGGAGCGTTCACCGAGCTCGCCCCGGACGTCGACACGTGGCTCGTCGGCGGGCACTCCCTGGGCGGCGTCCGCGCGTGCCAGCTGGCGACGGATGCCGACGGCCTCGCGCTCTTCGCCTCGTACTGCGCGACCGACCTGGCGGCATCGGGGCTCCCCGTGATCAGCGTCGCGGGCAGTGAGGACGGTCTCTCGACGCCCGGCGAGATCGCCGACGGGCGACACCTCCTGCCCGAGGACGCGGAGATGCACGAGATCGAGGGGGCGAGCCACTCGTCGTTCGGCGACTACGGCCCGCAGGCCGGCGACGGCACGCCCACGATCTCGGACGACGACATGCGGAGGCAGCTCACCGAACTGGTCGGCGCCTTCGCCCTCACCGCCGTCGCCGACCGGTGACCGTCGCGCTCCGACCCACGATGAGTGCGCCTCAGCCCGGGGGTACCGAGCACGGGTGGCGTCAGGCGCCGAAGCCCTCGGCGATGAGCTCGATGAGCTCCTCGCGCTCCTCCACCGGGAGGAACGCGGCCGCGGCGGCGTTGAGCTGGAACGCCTCGAGGTCGTCGAGGCCGTACTCGAACGTCTCGGCCAGCAGGGCGAGCTCGCGCGTCAGGGACGTGCGGCTCATCGTGCGGTTGTCGACGTTCACCGTCACCGAGAAGCCGAGCTGGTACAGCAGATCGAAGGGGTGATCCTCCATCGTGGTGCCCCAGCGCTCGATCGCGCCGGTCTGCAGGTTCGACGACGGCGACAGCTCGAGCGGGATCTCGCGGTCGCGCACCCAGCGCGCCAGATCGCCGAACTGCACGAGCACCTCTTCGCCCGCCCGCGAGACGACCTCGAGGTCCTCGGCGATGCGCACGCCGTGGCCGAGTCGCAGCGCGCGGCCGTCGATCAGCGCCGAGCGGATGGAGTCGAGCCCCGCGGCCTCTCCGGCGTGCACGGTCGCCGGGAAGAACTCCGACGCGAGGTAGTCGAAGGCGTCGCGGTGATTCGAGGCGGGGAATCCGTCCTCCGGCCCGGCGATGTCGAAGCCGACCGCGCCGCGGCCGCGCCAGTCCACCGCGAGCCGCGCGATCTCCAGCGAGCGGTCGGTGTGGCGCATCGCCGTGATGAGCTGTCCGACGCGGATGTCGCGTCCGCGACGCTCGGCGGCATCCTCGCCCTCCTCGATGCCCTCCTGCACGGCGGCGACGACCTCGTCGAGCGACAGGCCGCGGCCGAGGTGCTGCTCGGGAGCCCAGCGCACCTCGCCGTAGATGACGCCGTCGGCGGCGAGGTCCTCGACGAACTCCCGCGCGACGCGCGTGAGCCCCTCGCGGGTCTGCATGACCGCCGTCGTCAGGTCGAACGTCTTGAGGTACTCGACGAGCGAGCCCGAGTCGCTCTTCTCGGCGAACCAGTCCGCGAGGTCGTCCGGGTCGGTCTCGGGAACCTCCAGCCCGATCGCGTCGGCGAGCTCGATGATCGTCGCCGGGCGCACGCCGCCGTCGAGGTGGTCGTGCAGCGACACCTTCGGCAGGCCGCGGACCGACAGTCCGTCGAGGATGGCGTCGCCGTGCTGATCGATGGGCATGGAGTTCTCCTCGGTTGCGATCGCGAGTGGGGGTGTGATGACGGATGCCGCTGCCCGGCGCCGCGTCGTGTCGTGGCACGCGCGACTGAACAGTCTAGGCAGTGATGCGTTCGAGGACGAGGGGCGACGAGGCGGGGGCATCCGTCCCGATCTCCCACGCGCCCTCCAGTGCGTCCAGGGCGCGCTCGAACCGCGAGTCATCCTGTCCGAGGAGGGTGAACAGCGGCTGTCCGGCGGCGATCTCGTCGCCCGGCTTGACGTGGAGGTCGATGCCCGCGGCGTGCAGCACCGGGTCCTGGGCCCGCGCCCGCCCTGCGCCGAGGCGCCAGGCGGCGATCCCGAACGGGAGCGCCTCCAGGCGGGTGACGAACCCGCTCCGGGGCGCCGACACCGTGTGGGTGTCGTTCGGCGCGGGGAGGGCGGCATCCGGATCCCCGCCCTGCGCGGAGATCATCGCGCGCCATGTGTCCATCGCACGGCCGTCGCGCAGCGCGGCCTCGACATCGGCGTCCGGCTGTCCCGCGAGCGCGAGCATCTCGCGCGCGAGCGCCACCGTCAGCTCGACCACGTCAGCGGGTCCGCCGCCGGCGAGCACCTCGACCGATTCGCGGACCTCGTTGGCGTTTCCGATCGCGAAGCCGAGGGGCGTGTTCATGTCGGTGAGGAGCGCCGTCGTCGCGACGCCCGAGTCGGTGCCGAGCTCGACCATCGTCCGCGCCAGCTCGCGCGCACGGTCGACGTCGCGCATGAACGCCCCGGAGCCGAACTTCACGTCCAGCACGAGCGAGTCGGTGCCCTCGGCGATCTTCTTCGACATGATGCTCGAGGCGATGAGCGGGATCGCCTCGACCGTGCCGGTGACGTCGCGCAGCGCGTAGAGCTTCTTGTCGGCCGGTGCGAGGCCCGACCCGGCGGCGCAGATGACCGGGCCGACGTCGCGCAGCTGCGCGAACATCTCGTCGTTCGAGAGCGCCGCGCGCCAGCCCGGGATCGACTCGAGCTTGTCGAGGGTGCCGCCGGTGTGGCCGAGGCCGCGGCCGGACAGCTGCGGCACGGCGACGCCGAACGACGCGACGAGGGGCGCCAGCGGCAGCGTGATCTTGTCGCCCACGCCCCCGGTCGAGTGCTTGTCGACCGTGGGCTTGCCGAGGCCGGCGAAGCTCATACGCTCCCCCGACGCGATCATCGCATCGGTCATGACGCGGATCTCGTCGCGCGTCATGCCGTTCAGGAGCACCGCCATGGCGAACGCCGCCATCTGCGAGTCCGCGACATAGCCGCGCGTGTACGCGTCGACCATCCAGCGCAGCGCGGCCTCGGGGACCGCTCCCCCGTCGCGCTTGGCGCGGATGACGTCGACGGCGTCGAAGGGCTCCACCGCGGCATCCGTGCTCTGCTGGCTCATCGCCCCGCCTCCTCGAGGTCCCGCGGCCCGAAGGCGTCGGGCAGCACCTCGTCGATGGTGCGGATGCCCGAGACGGTCTCGAGCAGCATGCCGGGGATCGCGAACTCGAAGAGCAGCTGCCGGCAGCGACCGCACGGCATGATCGTGTCGCCGTGACCGTTGACGCACACGAAGGCGACGAGACCGCCGCCGCCCGAGTTCTGCAGCTCGCTCACCAGGCCGCACTCGGCGCACAGGCCGACGCCGTACGACGCGTTCTCGACGTTGCAGCCGGTCACGATGCGCCCGTCGGTCACGAGCGCCGCCGCGCCGACCTTGTAGCGCGAGTACGGCGCGTACGCGCGCTCCATCGCATCGGTCGCCGCGGCCCGCAGCTCGTCCCAGTCGATATCGGTCACGGAGTCATCCCTTGATGTACGGCTTGCCCGCTGCCGCGGGGCCGCGGATCTGCCCCGCGAAGCCGGCGACGGCGATGATGGTCACGACGTACGGAAGCATCAGCATGAACTCGCTGGGGATCGGCGTCCGCAGCACCGTGAGGAGGTTCTGCAGGTTCGTCGCGAAGCCGAACAGCAGCGCCGCCAGCGTCGCGCGGATCGGATCCCAGCGGCCGAAGATGACGGCCGCGAGGGCGATGAAGCCGAGGCCCGCCGTCATCTCCTTGGTGAACTGCCCCACCGAGACCAGCGTGAAGTACGCCCCGCCGATTCCGGCGATGGCGCCCGCGAGCGAGACGTTCCAGAAGCGGCTCGTGTTCACCTTGATGCCCACGGTGTCGGCGGCCTGCGGGTGCTCGCCGACCGCGCGCAGGCGCAGGCCCCACCGGGTGCGGTACAGGCCCCACGCCACCACCGCGACCGTGATGTACATGAGGTAGACGATGAACGTCTGGTTGAACAGCACCGGCCCGATGATCGGGATCTCGCCGAGCACCGGGATCTCCCAGCGCGTGAAGCGCACCGGGCGGTTGAGCTCGGACTCGTTGGGCACCAGCAGCGCGCCGTAGAGGAATCCGGTCAGGCCGGTGACCAGGACGTTCAGGACCACACCGACGATCACCTGGTCGACGAGGTACTTGATCGAGAACGCGGCCAGCACGAACGCCACGAGCACGCCGCCGACCATCGCGCCGACGAGGCCGACGAACGGGTTGTGCGTGATGCTCGCCAGCAGCGCCGCGCTGAACGCCCCGAACAGGAACTGACCCTCGATCGCGACGTTGACCACGCCGACGCGCTCGCCGATGACGCCGCCCAGGGCGCCGAAGATCAGCGGGATCGACAGCGACAGCGCGCCGAAGAGCAGCCCCGTGACGGGCACGAGACCGCCGGCGGAGGCCCACACCAGGAACGCGAACACGGCGAGGACGCCGAACACGATCGGAAGCCACATGCCGGTGCGGCGATACGAGACCGCGTTCCAGAAGGCCAACAGGGTCAGCAGGACGAGCAGGACGATCAGGATCCAGCACGTCGGCGCCGTCGGGACGCTGACGTTCGGCAGCGCGATGGACGAGCCGGGGTCGCCCAGCCGGAACGTGCTGACGCCGTCGCGCGGCACGAGGAGGAACAGCAGGGCCAGCAGCACCGTCGCGATGGCGAGGGTGATGGGCATCTTCAGATGGCGGACCTTCACCGTGGAGTGCTGCACGGTGCTTCCTGCGGCGGGAGCGGGGGCGAGGGCGGTCATGCGGACACCGCCTTCTTCGCGGCCTTGGCTCTGGCCTTCGCGGCCTTCTCGGCATCGGTTTTGGGCAGGAAGAAGATCGTGCGGATCAGCGGCGGTGCGGCGATGAACAGCACGATGAGCGACTGCACGACCAGCACGATGTCGACCGGGATGCCCTGCGAGGCCTGCATCGTGAACGATCCGGCCTTGAGCGCGCCGAACAGCAGGCCCGCCGCGAACACGCCCCACGCCCGGCTGCGGCCGAGGAGCGCCACGGTGATCGCGTCGAAGCCGATGCCCGCGTCGATGAGGCCGTCGAAGCCCGTGGTCACCGAGCCCTGGATCTGGTTCATGCCGGCCAGGCCGGCGAGGCCGCCGGCGAAGAGCATCGCGTAGATGTACATGCGCTGCACCGAGATGCCCGCCGCCCGCGCGGCGTGCGGGTTCTCACCCACGGCACGCAGCCGGAAGCCGAGGCCGGAGCGCTCGACGAGCCACCAGACGAAGACGGTGGCCCCGATCACGATGATGAAGCCCCAGTCCAGCAGCGGGAAGCGCGGCCCGAGCAGTTCGGGGAACTGCGCGTTCGCGGGGGTCGCCGACGAGATCGGCTGGTCCCCGGCGGGCCGCTGCAGGATGCCGGAGGTGCGCACCATCCACGTCACGAGGTAGAACGCGACGTAGTTGAGCATGATCGTGAGGATGACCTCGTGGGCACCGGTGCGGGCCTTCAGCACACCGACGATGCCACCCCAGATCGCGCCGCCGGCGATGCCTGCGGCGAGCGTCAGCGGCAGCTGCAGGAACATCGGGAGGTTGAGGTTGAACGTCAGCAGCGCCGCCGTCGCACAGGCGATGAGGATCTGGCCGCGACCGCCGATGTTGAACAGGCCGACGCGGAACGCCAGCGCCACGCCGAGGCCCGCGGCGATCAGCGGCGCCGCGAACCCGAGGGTGTTGGTCAGCGGGCGGATCTGCGTCGCGAAGTCATTGGCGCGGGGGTTGAAGATGGCGCCGCGGAACATCGCCTCGTACCCGCCGTACACCGCGTTCCAGATGGCCGCGAGTGTGTCGGTGGGGCGGGCGAAGAAGTACCCCGCCGCCTCCTGGACGTCCTCGTCGGTGAGCGCCATGAGGATGCCGCCGACGACCATGGCCACGACGATCGCGAGAACGGTCGTCACCCAGTTGCTGCGCAGCAGCTCTTTGATGAAGACGTTCTGCCGGGGCGGCGGCGGCACCTCGCCGTCGACGGCGCCGGGCGCGGTCGGCGTGGGTGCGGGGAGGTCGGGCGACCCCGTCAGGGGTCCGGAGACCGGGGGCAGCTGCTCGGGGGGCAGTCCACCCTTCAGCGGTTCGCCGCTCGCGGCAGGGGTCTGACCGCTCACGCGACCGCCTCCTCAGGCTTCTCGCCGGCCATCATCAGGCCGAGAACGTCACGGGGGGTTCCGCCGGGCACGATGCCGACGATCGCACCGCGGTACATGACGGCGATGCGGTCGGCCAGCGCGGCGACCTCGTCGAGCTCCGTGGAGACGACGACGACGGGGATGCCGGCATCGCGGGTCTCGACGATGCGCTTGTGGATGAACTCGATTGAGCCGACGTCGACGCCGCGCGTGGGCTGCGCGGCGACGAGGAGCTTGAGGTCGCGGCTCATCTCCCGGGCGATGACGACCTTCTGCTGGTTCCCGCCCGAGAGCGTGCCGGCGGGCAGGTCCGGGCCCTGCGTGCGGATGTCGTACTCGGCGATCCGCGCCCTGGCGAACTCGTCCAGCACGCCCCGGCGGATCGTGCCGCCCGAGATGAAGGCGCTGTCGCCGGAGCGGTCGAGGATCAGATTCTCGGCGACGGTGAAGGTGCCGACGAGGCCGTCCTCGGTGCGGTCCTCGGGGACGAACCCGACACCCTCGTCGAGGATGCCGCGCACGCTCCTGCCGACGAGCTCGACGCCGTCGAGCTCGATCGAACCGGTCACGCGGTCGGCGAGGCCAACCATGGCCTCGATGAGCTCGGTCTGGCCGTTGCCCTGCACACCGGCCACCGCGAGGATCTCGCCGGGCCGCACGTCGAAGCTCACGTCGTCGACGACGACGGTGCCGTCGGCGGCGACGACGCGCAGATCGCGCACCTCCAGGCCGCCCGTGCCGGGCGTGGCCGGCTCCTTGTGGACGGTGAGCTCGACGGCGCGGCCCACCATGAGCGACGCGAGCTCGGCGTTGGACGCGGTGGGCGCGGCCTCGCCCACGACCTTGCCGAGCCGGATGACGGTGATGCGGTCGGCGACGGCGCGGACCTCGCGGAGCTTGTGGGTGATGAAGACGATCGAGGTGCCCTCGTCGCGCAGCTGCCGCATGATCGCCATCAGCTCGTCGGTCTCCTGCGGCGTGAGCACCGCGGTGGGCTCGTCGAACACGAGCACCTTCGCGTCGCGGGAGAGCGCCTTGATGATCTCGACGCGCTGCTGGACTCCGACGGGGAGGTCGCCGACGATCGCGTCGGGATCCACCTCGAACCCGAACCGGTCGGCGACGGCGCGCACGTGCTGGCGCGCCTTGGCGAGGTCGAGGGCGCCGAGCGCCTTGGTGTCCTCGTGGCCCAGCATGACGTTCTCGGCCACGGTGAAGACGGGGATGAGCATGAAGTGCTGGTGCACCATGCCGATGCCGGCGTTCATCGCGTCGCCGGGGCCGCGGAAGTGCTGGACGACGTCGTTCAGCAGGATCTCGCCCTCGTCCGCCTGATACAGGCCGTAGAGGACGTTCATGAGCGTGGACTTGCCGGCGCCGTTCTCCCCCAGAAGAGCGTGGATCTCACCCGGTTGGACCACCAGATCGATGTGGTCGTTCGCGACGAGGGAGCCGAACCGCTTCGTGATGCCACGGAGCTCGAGCTTCATATCTGCACCTTATATATCCATTCGGCGGTGGCGCCATGGTGGCTGCCGTGCCCGGAAGAACGCGGCCGGGTGGAATCGTCCACCCGGCCGCGTGTCACACCTGCCCTGCCTTACGGCGAGCTGGGCGAGGTGACCTCGAGCTCACCCGAGATGATCTGCTCGCGCAGCGCGTCGAGCTCGTCGGTCAGACCCTCGGGCAGCTGCGACTCGAACGAGCCGAAGCCGGAGAGGCCGACGCCCTCGTTCTCGAGCGTGCCGACGTAGGGGGTGACGTCGAAGTCACCGGTCGACGCCTCGAGCGTGGCCTGGTAGACGGCCTCGTCGATGCGCTTCATGATCGAGACGAGCACCATGTCGGCGACCGACGGGTCGGCCACGGCGAGGTCGGAGTCCACACCGAGCATGACGGTGCCGGTGCCGCCGTCGGTGATGGCGTCGCGGGCGCTCTGGTAGATCGGGCCGCCGACCGGGAGGATGACGTCGACGCCCTGGTCGAGCACGCCCTGCATGGCCTGCTTGGCGGTGTCGTTGGCCTGGAAGCCACCGGTCATCGAGCCCTGCTGAGCCTCGACGTCCCAGCCGAAGGTCTCGACGTTGGCGCCCTTGTCCTCGTTGTACTTCTCGACGCCGTCGACGAAGCCGTCCATGAAGATGGTCACCGGCGGGATCGGGATGCCGCCGACCGTGCCGACCTTGTTGACGCCGGACTGCGCCGACCACGCGGCCGCGGCGTAGCCGCCGAGGTACGCGGCCTGGACCGTGTCGAACATGAGCGGCTTGATGTTGGGGGCGTCGGTGGTGCCGTCGCCGATGTCGTTGCCCTCGTCGTCCTTGGCGCCGGTGTTGTCGGCCCAGTCGTCGATGATGGCGTAGCTCACCTCGGGGTTGGCGTTGGCCGACGTGATGGTGTCGGCCGAGAGCTTGAAGCCGACCGACACGATGAACGTGCAGCCCTCGGCGATCAGGTTCTCGAGGTTCGGGGCGTAGTCGTTGGCCGAGCTCGACTCGACCTCGATCGCCTCGACGCCGAGCTCCTCGGCGGCGCGCTCCATGCCCTCGAGGGCCGACTGGTTGAACGACTTGTCGTTGAAGCCGCCGTCGTCCGAGACCAGGCAGGGCGTGAAGCCCTCGACGACGTCGCCGCCTGCGTCACCGGTGGGGTCCGTCTCCTCCGGGGCGGAGCCGCAGCCCGCGAGGGCGATCAGCATGCCCGCGGCGACGGTGACGCCGACGAGCTTCTTGGTGCGTGAGATGGTCAACTCAGCCTCCACTACGTTCCCCCGCGGCCTTCACGGGGACTGCATCAAGTTACCCATTGTGACGCCGGAGTTGCATGCGTCCGGGCCCCCGCGAGCGGAATGGTTACAAAGACGCAATATCGCGAGACGAGTTCGATACCGGATGCCGCGGCTCGCGGCATCCGGTCCCATCACTTCCTCGTCAGAGCACCTCGCCGCGCCCGCTCAGCTTGAGCGCGTCGACGACGCCCTTCACCCGCTGCGCATGCTCGCTCGTGGTGACCAGGAGGGCGTCCTCGGTGTCGACGACCACGATGTCGCGCACCCCGATGACGCTGATCACGCGGCGGGTCTGGCTGACGACGATGCCGCTGGCGGCGTCGGACAGCACCCGTGCATTCTCACCCAGGATCGCCAGATCGTTCTTGCGCCCGCCGGAGTTGAGCTTGGCGAGACTGGCGAAGTCGCCCACGTCGTCCCAGTCGAAGTGCCCGGGGATCACGGCGAGGCGGCCCTTCGCCGCGGCGGGCTCGGCGACGGCGTAGTCGATGGCGATCTTGGTGAGGGTCGGCCAGACGCGGTCCACGACCGGGCCGCGGCGGTCGCGGTCGTCCCAGGCCTCGGCCAGGTCCATGAGGCCCGCGTACAGGTGGGGGTCGCTCTCGGCGATCTCTCCCAGCAGCACGTCGGCGCGCGTGATGAACATGCCCGCGTTCCACAGGTAGTTGCGGTCGGCGAAGTACTCCTTGGCGGTCTCCAGGTCGGGCTTCTCCACGAAGCTCTCCACCAGGGCCGCCTCGGGCGCACCCTCCACGGTCAGCGCGTCGCCCTTGCGGATGTAGCCGAAGCCGACCGACGGCTCGGAGGGCTGGATGCCGATTGTGCAGATGTACCCCTCGCGGGCGGTGGCGACCGCCTGGCGCACGGCCCAGTCGAACAGCTGCGGCACGCGGATGACGTGGTCGGCTGCGAAGGATCCGATGATGACGTCGGGCTCCCGGCGCGCCAGGATCGCCGCGGCGAGGCCGATCGCCGCGGTGGAGTCGCGCGGCTCGGACTCGAGGAAGACGTTGTGGTCGGGGATGCCCGGGAGCTCCCTCTCCACGGCCGCGCGATGGGCGCGACCGGTCACCACGGCGATGCGGTCCGCACCGGCCAGGGGCTCCAGCCGGTCCCAGGTGTCGCGCAGCAGGGTGCGCCCGGAGCCGGTGAGATCGTGCAGGAACTTGGGGGCGTCGGCTCGCGAGAGCGGCCAGAGCCGGCTGCCGATGCCACCCGCGGGGATGACGGCGTAGAAGTCGTCGATGCGTCCGGACATGACCCCAGGCTATCGGGCCGGTTTTCGCCGGGATGGCGCGCGCGTGGCGGGCGCATGACGACGGCGGCGGGCATCGCCTGCCCGCCGCCGTCGTGGAGGTCAGCCCCTTCTCGGCGAGATGCCGGGCGTGGCGTCGCGCAGCGACGCGAGCATGACGTCGAAGGCCGGCTTCGGCGAGAAGTCGTCCTCGAAGATCGTCGCCCAGCCCTCGCCGGGGAAGACGGCGGGAACCCACGAGTTGGCATCCGGGAAGCCCCACACGGTGAACGACGAACATGCGGGGACGTTCAGGCACGCCTCGAGCATCGCGTCGTAGCGCGCGGCCTGCTCGGCGACCTGGGCAGGCGTCGGGCCCGTCTCACCGTCGAGCAGCGGGATGCGCACGTCCGCTTCCGTCACGGCGACCTTCAGTCCCAGCGCGGCGAACCGCTCGAAGTTCGCCTGGATGGAGGTGTCGAAGCCGTACAGCAGGCTGAGGTGCCCCTGCGCGCCGAACCCGCTCAGGGGCACGCCGTCGGCGAGCAGGCGCTGCGCGAGGTCGTAGTACGCGTCGGTCTTCTCGTTGATGCCCTCGGCGTTGTAGTCGTTGAGGAACAGCACGGCGTCGGGATCGGCCTCGTGCGCCCAGCGGAAGGCATCCCCGATGAGCGCGACCGGGTCGTCGGCGCACGCCCGGAGGAACGGGTTGGCCTCGGTGCGGAGCCGGACCCCGCCCGCGTCCCAGTTGTCCTGGAAGATCTCGTTCGCGACGTCCCACTCGTAGATCTCGCCCTTGAAGTGGCCGACCACGGTGCGGATGTGGTCCTCCAGCACGGCCCGAGCGTCGTCGCAGGTCCACGTGCTGCTCGCCGCGGTCACCCAGGCCGGGTTCTGGCTGTGCCAGAGGAGCGTGTGGCCGCGGACCTCCTGACCGTTCGCCTCGGCGAAGGCGACCAGCGCGTCGGCGGACGCGAAGTCGTACACGTCGGGCGCCGGGTGGATGGCATCCCACTTCATGTCGTTCTCGGGGGTCACCGAGGAGAACTGGGCGCCGAGGACCCGCTGCAGCTCCGTCGGCGCGGCGGGGTCATAGGAGAGGAGATCCCGCTGCGCCCAGACGGCGCTGCCGATCGCGAGATCGCGCGGGGCCTGATTGCGCAGGGTGTCCTTGTCGGCGTGGCTGAATCCGGGCGGCTCGGCGTTGGCGGCCGTGCCCGCCCAGAGGGGCACCACGAGGGAAGCGGCGGCCGTGGCCACCAGAAGCGATCGAAGGGATCGACGCATGGAGAACTCCTGACATCTTCGTCGGCGTCGCCGCAGCGACGCATATGTTCTTGTGTCCAACAAAAGCTAGGCGGGGTCTCCCGGGCGGGCAAAGAGTTTCGGCGCATTTTCGACACCGGCCGCGACCGGACCCGGCCGAGCGCTGCCGAGGTGGCCGCCGGGCGAAACAAACGGTGTTCTTCACGCATGCGAAGATCCCTCCGGAAGAAGGCATCGTAAGGATGCCCTTCGTCGCCCGTGCCCCGAATGCGGGAATAGGATGGACGCAGCGCCCGCGTGACGCCGACGGCCCGAAGCCCACCGTTTGGGGCCCTCTCCGGGGGCCGTCCTCGTCCGCCGAGGCCGCCCCACCGTGTTTCGATCCAAGGAGGACGCACGTGTCTGCACCAGCACGCGTCACACCGTCGGTATCCGAGACCACCTCCCGAGTCCCCCGCGGCACCCTCTACCGCGGGAACGAGGGCATGTGGTCATGGGTGCTCCACCGCATCACCGGCGTCGCCATCTTCTTCTTCCTCCTCGTGCACATCCTCGACACGGCCCTGATCCGGGTCGCGCCGGACGCGTACGACGCAGTGATGAGCTCGTACAAGAACCCGATCATGGGGCTCGGCGAGGTCGTGCTGGTCGGCGCCGTCGCCTATCACGCCTACAACGGGCTGCGGATCATCCTGGTCGACTTCTGGCCCTGGGCGACCCGCCACCAGCGCCAGCTGTGGTGGGGCGTCATCGCCCTGTTCCTGGCGACGATGATCCCCTTCGCCGTACGCCACCTGTCGATCGTCTTCGCCTACGGCTGGGGAGGAGAGCACTGATGACCCTCGGACAGACGCAGGGCGGCGCCGCGATCGCCGACCCCCGCTCCCCGCGCACCGCGGTGCGCCGCAAGGGACCGAACCTCGAGAAGTGGGGCTGGATCTACATGCGCGCCTCGGGCGTGCTGCTGGTGGTGCTGATCTTCGGCCACCTCTTCGTCAACCTCATGCTCGGCGAGGGCATCCACGGCATCGACTTCGCCTTCGTCGCCGGCAAGTTCGCCTCGCCGTTCTGGCAGTGGTGGGACGTGCTGATGCTCTGGCTCGCCCTCATCCACGGCGCCAACGGCATGCGGACGATCGTGAACGACTACGTCATGCACGACAAGACCCGCCGGGTGCTGGTGTGGGCGCTGTGGCTCACCGCCGCCTTCCTCATCCTCCTCGGCACGCTCGTGGTCTTCACCTTCGACCCGTGCATCCCCAACCTCAGCGACGGAAGCGTCCTGGCCGAGATCTGCAGCGCCTGACGCAGACCCCCTCGCCACGACTCAGAACGCAGCACAGAACAGAGGCACCCCACACGTGAGCACTCAGACCGCGGACTCCTACGTCAAGGACGGCGTCCACTACCACCAGTTCGACATCGTCATCGTGGGGGCCGGCGGCGCGGGCATGCGCGCCGCCATCGAGGCCGGCCCCGGCGCGAAGACCGCCGTCATCACCAAGCTGTACCCCACCCGCTCCCACACCGGCGCGGCGCAGGGCGGCATGGCGGCGGCGCTGGCCAACGTCGAAGAGGACTCCTGGGAGTGGCACACCTTCGACACCGTCAAGGGCGGCGACTACCTGGTCGACCAGGACGCGGCCGAGATCCTCGCGAAGGAGGCCATCGACGCGGTCATCGACCTCGAGAACATGGGCCTGCCCTTCAACCGCACGCCCGAGGGCAAGATCGACCAGCGCCGCTTCGGCGGCCACACCGCCGATCACGGCAAGACCCCGGTGCGCCGCGCCTGCTACGCCGCCGACCGCACCGGCCACATGATCCTGCAGACGCTGTTCCAGAACTGCGTCAAGCTCGGCATCAACTTCTTCAACGAGTTCTACGTCCTCGACCTCATCACGGTGAAGAACGCCGACGGCGGCACCGAGGTCGCGGGCGTCGTGGCGTACGAGCTCGCCACGGGCGACCTGCACGTGTTCCACTCGAAGGCCGTGATCTTCGCCACCGGCGGCTTCGGCAAGATCTTCAAGACGACTTCCAACGCCCACACCCTCACCGGTGACGGCGTCGGCATCATCTGGCGCAAGGGCCTGCCCCTGGAGGACATGGAGTTCTTCCAGTTCCACCCGACGGGCCTCGCCGGACTCGGCATCCTGCTCACCGAGGGCGCGCGCGGCGAGGGGGCGATCCTGCGGAACGTGAGCGGCGAGCGCTTCATGGAGCGCTACGCGCCGACCATCAAGGACCTCGCGCCCCGCGACATCGTCAGCCGCTGCATGGTGCAGGAGGTCGCCGAAGGACGCGGCGCCGGCCCGCACCGCGACTACGTGCTGCTGGACTGCACCCACCTGGGCGCCGAGGTCCTCGAGACCAAGCTCCCCGACATCACCGAGTTCGCCCGCACCTACCTCGGCGTCGACCCGGTGGTGGAGCCCGTGCCCGTCATGCCGACCGCGCACTACGCGATGGGCGGCATCCCGACCAACAACGACGCGCAGGTGCTCAGCGACAACACCACGGTCGTCCCGGGCCTGTACGCCGCCGGCGAGTGCGCGTGCGTGTCGGTACACGGCTCCAACCGCCTCGGCACCAACTCGCTCCTGGACATCAACGTGTTCGGCAAGCGGGCCGGCCGCAACGCGGTCCAGTACGTGCAGAGCGCCGACTTCGTGCCGCTGCCCGAAGACCCCGCCGCCGAGGTGCGCAACCTGATCGAGGGCCTGCGCAACAACCAGGGCACCGAGCGCATCGCCGTCCTGCGCAAGAAGCTGCAGGACGAGATGGACCGCAAGGCCCAGGTCTTCCGCACCGAGGAGTCGCTCGGCGAGGTCCTCGAGGTCATCGAGGAGCTCCGCGAGCGCTTCCGGAACGTGCACGTCGACGACAAGGGCAAGCGGTTCAACACCGACCTGCTCGAGGCCGTCGAGCTCGGCTTCCTGCTCGACATCGCGGAGGTCGTCGTCGTCACCGCGCGCAACCGCAAGGAGAGCCGCGGCGGTCACATGCGCGACGACTTCCCCCAGCGCGACGACGAGAACTACATGCAGCACACGATGGCGTATCTCTCGGGGGATGCCGGCTCGTCGAAGGCCGACGACCACATCCGCCTCGACTGGAAGCCCGTCGTGGTGACCCGCTACCAGCCGATGGAGAGGAAGTACTGATGGCCACCTCGGCAACCGACGTCATCGAGCGCACCGACGCCGACGCCCCCGTGCGCGCGCAGGAGACCGCGAGCGACACCGGCATCCAGTCGTTCCTCGTCACGTTCATCATCCGTCGCTTCGACCCGGAGGTCGACGAGGAGCCGCGCTGGGTCGACTACGACGTCGAGCTCTATTCGACCGACCGCGTGCTGGACGCGCTCCACAAGATCAAGTGGGAGGTCGACGGGTCGCTGACCTTCCGGCGCTCGTGCGCCCACGGGATCTGCGGCTCCGACGCGATGCGCATCAACGGCCGCAACCGCCTGGCGTGCAAGACCCTCATCAAGGATCTCGACATCTCCCAGCCGATCTACGTCGAGGCGATCAAGGGCCTGCCGCTGGAGAAGGACCTCGTCGTCGACATGGAGCCCTTCTTCGCGTCGTACCGCGAGGTGCAGCCGTTCCTCATCGCGAGCTCCACGCCGGAGCCGGGCAAGGAGCGCATCCAGTCCATCGTCGACCGCGAGGTCTTCGACGACACCACGAAGTGCATCCTGTGCGCCGCGTGCACCTCGTCGTGCCCGGTGTTCTGGACAGACGGCCAGTACTTCGGACCGGCCGCGATCGTCAACGCCCACCGCTTCATCTTCGACTCGCGCGACGACGCCGGCGATGTGCGCCTCGACATCCTCAACGACAAGGAGGGCGTGTGGCGCTGCCGCACCACCTTCAACTGCACCGAGGCGTGCCCCCGCGGCATCGAGGTCACCAAGGCCATCGCCGAGGTGAAGCAGGCGGTTCTGCGCGGACGCCCGTAGACGCCGCGCACGCTGGACGACCGGATGCCGCATCGCACTGCGATGCGGCATCGGTCTGTCGATAATGTGAGGTCCGTGAGCCATCGGGACGACGCGCAGGAGAAGCCGCGCCGCCATGCGCAGGGCCACGAGCAAGCCCGGGACCAGGCCGACGCCGCCCAGCGCGAGGAGGAGTCGCTCCGCGCGCGGTGGGAGGCGACGCAGACGAGCCTGCGTCAGCGCTTCGACGAGCCGCTGAGCCGCGCGACGGCGATCACGCAGCGCACGCTCGCCTGGTTCCCGGTGCGCGTGTGGCGCCACTTCCTGCAGCACAACGGCTTCCTGCTCGCGGCGGGCGTGAGCTACCAGGCGCTGTTCGCGACGTTCGCGGCGATCTATGTGGCGTTCGCGATCACCGGCCTCTGGCTCGGCGGCAGCGAGCAGGCCATCGAGGGCCTCATCGACCTCATCAACAGCTACATCCCCGGTCTCATCGCGCCGGAGGGCGGGCTGTTCACCCCCGACCAGGTGACCGAGGTCGCCACGAGCAACGCCGGCGTGCTCGGCATCACAGGCATCATCGCGCTCGGCACCCTGATCTGGACCGCGATCGGGTTCGTCACCTTCACGCGCCGCGCGGTGCGCGACATCTTCGGCCTGCCGCCCGACAGCCGCAGCTACGTCTACCTGAAGGTGCGCGACCTCATCGGCGCCGGGCTGTTCGCGCTCGCCCTCGTGCTGGGCTTCGCGGCCACCTCGATCGGGACGTGGGCGCTGACGTGGGTGTTCTCGATCCTCGGCTGGGACGACGCGTCGGGGTGGATCGGGGTCACGGCCACCGTCGGCACGATCCTCATCTCGTTCGCCATCTACAGCGCCGCGCTCGGCGCGCTCATCCGCTTCCTCACCGGGACCGAGCTCCCCCCGCGGCGGATCATCCCCGGCGCCCTGCTCGGCGGGGGCGCGATCACCGTCCTGCAGCTGTTCACCGGCTGGCTCTTCGTCTACACGCCGACGAACGCGCTGCTGGCCACCTTCGCGATCTTCGTCGGCCTGCTGCTGTGGTTCCGCATCATCGGCATCATCATGCTCGTCGCCGCCGCGTGGATCGCGGTGTCGGCGCAGGACGAGGAGATCCCCCTCCTGCCGCAGACGGAGGCCGACCGGCTGGCGGCCGAGCATGCGGCGCTCCTGGTCGCCGCGCGCGTGCGCCTGCGCACCGCCGAGGAGGCGCGCGACAGCGCGCCGTGGTACCGGATCTGGACGGCGAACCGCGCCGTCCGCGCCGCCGAGGACGAGCTGGCCCAGGTCGAGGCGGCGACGCCGCCCGTGCAGAAGAAGGCCGGCAGCCTGTTCGAGTGAGTGTCGGCGGTGCCGGATAGTCTTGCCGTCGTGTCTCGCCGTGTTCGCATCGCCTCTGTCAACGTCAACGGGATCCGCGCGGCGACGCGGAAGGGCATGCTCGAGTGGCTCGACGCCGCCGACATCGACGTGATGGCGCTGCAGGAGGTGCGCGCGACCGAGGACGAGCTGCGCGCGGCCCTGCCCGGGTGGGAGATCGTCAACGACGAGGCGCTGGCGAAGGGCCGCGCCGGCGTCGCCGTGGCCAGCCGGATGCCCTCGGTCGAGGTGCGGCGGGTGCTCGGGCCCGCGGCGGAGGACGCCGCCGATGTGCTCGACAGCGCGGGCCGCTGGATCGAGGCCGACTTCGACATCGACGGCGAGCGCCTGATCGTGGTCAGCGCCTACGTCCACACCGGAGAGGCCGAGACGCCGAAACAGGACGCCAAGTGGGCCTTCCTCGATGCGATGGAGAAGCGGATGCCGCAGCTGCGCGCCGCCTCGCCGCTCGCCCTCGTGATGGGCGACCTCAACGTCGGGCACCGCGAGTTCGACATCCGCAACTGGAAGGGCAACGTCAAGAAGGCCGGCTTCCTCCCCCGCGAGCGGGCGTACTTCGACCGGTTCTTCGGCGACGAGGGTGCCGACGTCACGGGCGCCGACGGGTCGGTCGGCCCGGGCCTCGGCTGGGTCGACGTCGGCCGCCGGTTCCACGGCGACGTCGACGGCCCCTACACGTGGTGGTCGATGCGCGGACGCGCGTTCGACAACGACACCGGGTGGCGGATCGACTACCACCTCGCGACGCCCGAGCTGGGGGCGCGGGTCGCCGACTATCGCGTGGTGCGGGCGCCCTCGTGGGACACCCGGTGGAGCGACCACTCCCCCGTCGTCGCGGACTACACGATCGGCCGCTGACCGCTCGCCGAGCCGCGCCGGCACCCGCGGGCGGCGCGGAGCGGCGGCATCCGCTTTGTAGGATTGTCGGATGACCAAGTCGCGTCTCTATTCCGGCATGCAGCCCTCCGCCGACTCGCTCCAGATCGGCAACTACATCGGGGCCCTCATGCAGTGGCGCGATCTGCAGGAGTCCTACGACGCGTTCTTCTCGGTGGTCGACCTCCACGCGATCACCGTCGCGCAGGATCCCGAGCACCTCCGCGAGAAGACGCGCCGCACGGCCGCGCAGTACATCGCGGCGGGGATCGAGCCGTCGAAGTCGACGCTGTACGTGCAGTCGCACGTGCCCGCGCACCCCGAGCTCGCGTGGATCCTGTCGACGATCACCGGCTTCGGCGAGGCCGGCCGCATGACGCAGTTCAAAGACAAGTCGCAGCGCTACGGCACGGACGCGACCTCCGTCGGGCTCTTCACCTACCCGGTGCTGATGGCCGCCGACATCCTGCTCTACCAGACCGACATCGTGCCTGTCGGCGACGACCAGAAGCAGCACGTCGAGCTCACGCGCGACCTCGCCGAGCGCTTCAACAGCCGCTTCGGCAAGACGTTCCGCGTGCCGACGCCGGTCATCCAGCAGGAGACCGCGCGCATCTACGACCTGCAGAACCCGACCGCGAAGATGTCGAAGTCTGCCGAGACGGATGCCGGCGTGCTCTGGCTGCTGGACGACCCGGCGGTCTCGGCGAAGAAGATCATGCGCGCCGTGACCGACTCCGAGGGGTCGGTGCGGTACGACCGCGAGACCAAGCCCGGCGTGTCGAACCTGCTGGTGATCTACGCGGCGCTGACGGGCCGCCAGATCCCGGCGATCGAGGACGAGTACGCGGGCCGCGGCTACGGCGACTTCAAGAAGGGCCTGGCCGAGGTCGTGGTGAACGAGTTCGGTCCCGTGCGCGAGCGCGCCCTGCAGATGCTCGACGACCCGGCAGAGCTCGACCGCGTGCTGGCCGCGAACGCCGCCAAGGCCGAAGAAGTCGCCAACCGCACGCTCGCCGACGTCTACGACAAGGTGGGGCTGCTCCGCCGTACCCGCTGACTCCCCGGCCTGCCGCGGGCAACCCGGCGCGCCCGGCCCTAGGCTGGGCCGATGGAGCCGGTCGTCCTGCGCACGCCTCGCCTCGAGCTGTCGCTCCCCCGGGAGGCCGATGTCGACCTGATCCACGCGGCCTGCCAGGATGCCGACATCCAGCGGTACACCCCGGTGCCGGTCCCGTACGAGCGGGAGCACGCGGCGGCGTTCGTGGAGCGCATCCCGCGCGACTGGGAGGCGGGCCAGCACCTGACCTGGATCATCCGCGAGAGCGACCGCCTCGTCGGCACCATCGGGTTCTACCGCGTCGACGGACGAGGAGCCGGTGAGCTCGGTTACTGGATGGCGCCCTGGTCTCGCGGCGGCGGTCGGCTCCGCGAGGCGGCCGAGGCGGTGATCGACTGGGGGTTCTCGTCCGACGGTCTGGGCCTGGTCCGCATCGAGTGGCGGGCGGTCGTGGGGAACGTCGCCTCTGCCAAGCTCGCCCGCACGCTCGGCTTCCGGTACGAGGGACTGCTGCGCAAGGCGCTGACGGGCGCGCACGGGCGCGACGACGGCTGGATCGCCGGCCTCCTCGCATCCGACGACCGCGGGCCGCAGCGCTGGGCGGTCCTCGCGGACTGACCGGCCCCCGCCGCTCGCCGCGAACCCGGCGGGTTCGGCGGCCCTGCCGTCGCGGGCCCATGGCAGGATGAGCGCATGCCCGAGATGCCCGAGGTTCAGGGGCTCGTCGACTTCCTCCGCGAGCGGCTCACCGGCGTGCGCATCGAGCGCGCCACGGTCGCGAACATCGCGGCGCTGAAGACGTACGACCCGCCGATCGACGCGCTGAAGGACGCCGAGATCACGGGGGCCGAACGCCACGGCAAGTTCATCGACCTCGCCACGACCGGCCCGCACCTGGTGTTCCACCTCGCCAAGGCGGGGTGGCTGCGCTGGTACGACGAGCTGCCGAAGACCGTGATCCGCCCCGGCAAGACACCGATCGCGCTGCGCGTGGCGCTCGCCGACGGCGCGGGCTTCGACCTGACCGAGGCGGGCACGAAGAAGTCGCTCGCCGTCTACGTCGTGCGCGAGCCCGCCGACGTGCCCGGCATCGCCCGGCTCGGCCCCGACCCGCTCGACCCGTCCTTCTCGCGCGACGTGTTCGCGTCCCTCATCGAGGGCCGGCGCACGCAGATCAAAGGCGTGCTGCGCGACCAGGCGATCATCGCTGGCGTCGGCAACGCCTACTCCGACGAGATCCTCCACGCGGCGAAGATGTCGCCGTACGCGCTCGCGTCCTCGCTGTCGGACGCCGACATCACGCGCCTCTTCGACGCGATGACGCAGACGCTGACGGATGCCGTCGCCGAGGCGTCCGGCAAGCCGCCGGCCGAGCTGAAAGACGCCAAGCGCCGCGGCATGCAGGTGCACGGCCGGCGAGGCGAGACCTGCCCCGTGTGCGGCGACGAGGTGCGCAGCGTGTTCTTCGCCGACAACTCGCTCGAGTACTGTCCGACCTGCCAGACCGGCGGCAGGATCCTCGCGGACCGCCGCCTCTCGCGCCTGCTGAAGTAGGCGCCGACGCGCCGCGACCCCGCGGCGCCCGTCGAGGCCTCAGCCGAACGGCGGCGTCTCGGTGGTGCCCATGAGCACGCGGGCGTCGTCGTCGACCCAGTCCAGCGACTTCGACACGGCCTTGCGCCACTGCCGGAATCGCCGCTCGCGCTCGTCCTGCGCCATCCGCGGCTCGAAGCGGACGTCCTCCTGCCAGTGGGCGCGCAGCTCGTCGAGGTCGCGCCAGACCCCCGTCGCCAGGCCCGCGGCGTACGCGGCGCCGAGCGCCGTGGTCTCGACGACCTTCGGGCGCACCACCGGGATGCCGAGGATGTCGGCCTGGAACTGCATCAGCAGGTCGTTGCGCGTCATGCCGCCGTCCACGCGGAGCTCGTCGAGCGTCCGTCCCGTGTCGGCGACGACCGCCTCGATGACATCGCGGGTCTGGAAGGCCGTCGACTCGAGGGCGGCCCGCGCGATGTGCCCCTTGTTGACGTAGCGTGTGAGGCCGACGAGCGCGCCGCGTGCGTCGGGGCGCCAGTACGGCGCGAAAAGCCCCGAGAACGCCGGCACGAAGTACGCTCCGCCGTTGTCGTCGACGGTCGAGGCGAGCGTCTCGACCTCCTCCGAGCGCTGGATGATGCCGAGGTTGTCGCGCAGCCACTGGACCAGCGAGCCGGTCACGGCGATCGAGCCCTCCAGCGCATAGCGCGCGGACTCGTCGCCGATCCGGTAGCCGACGGTGGTGATGAGCCCGCTGCCGGAGCGGATGATCTCGGTCCCGGTGTTGACGAGCAGGAAGTTGCCCGTGCCGTACGTGTTCTTCGACTCTCCCGCGTCGAACGCCGCCTGCCCGAAGGTCGCCGCCTGCTGGTCGCCGAGGATCCCGGCGATCGGGGCGCCGTGGAGGACCTCCGGCAGCAGCGATTCGCCGACGACCTCCGATGAGGAGCGGATGGCCGGCATCATCGCCCGCGGGATGCGCCAGGTCGCCAGCAGCTCGTCGGACCAGTCGAGGGTGCGCAGGTCCATCAGGAGCGTCCGCGAGGCGTTGGTGACGTCGGTGACATGGATGCCGCCGCGCGCGCCGCCGGTGAGGTTCCACACCACCCACGTGTCGGGCGTGCCGAACAGCAGGTCGCCCGCCTCCGCGGCCGCGCGCGCGCCGGGAACGTGGTCGAGGATCCACGCCACTTTCGACGCCGAGAAGTAGGTCGCCAGCGGCAGACCGGTGGTGTCGGCGAATCGGTCGCCCCCGCCGTCGCGCGACATCTCGTCGATGCGCGGCTGCGTGCGGGTGTCCTGCCAGACGAGGGCGTTGTGCACGGGCCGGCCGGTGCGCTTCTCCCACACGACGGCGGTCTCGCGCTGGTTGGTCACGCCGATCGCCGCGACCTCGGACGCGCCGATCCCGGCGCGCGAGAGGCACGAGGCCACCACCCATTCGGTGTTCGTCCAGATCTCGACCGGATCGTGCTCGACCCAGCCCGCGCGGGGGAAGATCTGCTCGTGCTCGCGCTGCGAGACGGCGACGACCGCGCCGCCGGAGTCGAACACGATCGCGCGCGTCGAGGTCGTGCCCTGATCGATGGACAGCACGTGGTCGGGCAACCTCGTCTCCTTCCTCGGCGGGCGGCAGTGCCCGCGACGGCGCCCTCGGGCGCGGTGCGGTCAGGCTATCGTGCCGACGCCGGGGACCACGTGGGGTCGGCGGCGTGGACCCGCTCGAGAGCACGGGCGATCTCGAGGGATACGCGGTCCGCATCCCACCCGAGCACCGGCGCGACGGCGTCGGCGATCTCGGCCACCGCGTCGGGCGTCGCACCGCCGGTGAAGGCGATGCTCGTGCGGCGCAGGAGCAGGTCGTCGAGGTGCGCGACGTCCTCGGTCGCCGCGAGGTGCCGCAGCTCGCCCGAGCTGTAGGAGGGCGCGTGGTCCAGGAGTGCGTCGTCCGGGTCCTGCGCGATGGCCTCGACGACGGATGCCGCGACCGTGCCGTAGCGGTCCAGCAGCGTCGCCACGCGCGCGGCGGGGACGTCCACGGCGTGCGAGGCGATCCACTGCTGCCGCGCGCGCTCGGTGACGGGGTAGCCCCGGCCGCCGCCGATCGGCAGGCCGCGGGTGGAGCGACGGCGGGGCTGGGCGAGCAGCTCGAGGGCGCGGTCGGCGAGGTCCTCGGCCGAGGCGCGGAAGGTCGTCCACTTGCCGCCGACGAGGCTCAGGACCGTGGCGTCCCCTCCCACGAGCGGGGCGGACTCGATGCGATAGTCCCGCGAGACGAAGCCGGGCGAGAGCTCGCCGTGGCCAGGCAGCGGCCGCACGCCCGAGAACCGGTAGACGATCTGCGAACGCTGCACCGGCACGGTGGGCAGCACCTGCCCGACGAGGTCGATGAAGTAGTCGACCTCGGCCTCGGTGCACACGACCGGGTCGCCCATCTCGTGCTCGAGGTCGGTGGTGCCGACCAGCACGCGACCCTTCAGGGGGTAGATGAGGACGATGCGGCCGTCCTCGTTCTCGAAGAACAGCTCCCGGCCGCCCGTCGCAGCGAGCAGCTCGGGGTGGTCGAGCACGATGTGCGAGCCCTTGGTGCCGCCCATGTAGCGTGTCGGGTCGCCCAGGGCCAGGTTCGTCAGATCCGTCCACGGTCCGCTGGCGTTGACGACGACGGATGCCGCGAACCGCGTCTCCTCGCCGCTCAGCGCGTCGCGCAGCACGACCCGTCCGCGGTCGACCCCCACCGCCGCGGTGTGGTTGGCAGCGCGCGCGCGCTCGCCGCCGGCGATGCGGCCGTCGCGCAGGACGTCGATCGCCAGGCGCTCGGGGTCGTGGAGCGAGGCATCCCAGTAGGTGGCGGTGTACTTCACGTCGGGGTTCAGCTGAGGGAGCTGCGCGAGCGAGCGCTTGCGGCCGTGGAACGTGTGGCGTGGCACGGTGCCGCGCCCGAACAGACCTCCGCCACGGGAGAAGGAGTCGTAGATGACCAGCCCGATCTTGATGAGCGCGGCGCCGCGCTCCCGGTGCTTTCCGCCGCCGTGGCGGAGGAAGCGCAGCGGAGCGGAGAGGACGCCGGAGAAGGTGGAGAAGATCGGGATGGTCGTCTGCAGCGGGCGCACGTAGTGCGGTGCGGTCTTGAGCAGCGCGTTGCGCTCGGTGACCGCCTCGTGCACGAGACGGAACTCGCCGTTCTCGAGGTAGCGGATGCCGCCGTGGATCATGTGGGACGAGGCCGCGGAGGCGCCGCTGACGAAGTCGTCCTTCTCGACGAGCGCGACGTCCACGCCCTGGATGGCGAGGTCGCGGAAGGTGGCGAGGCCGTTGATGCCGCCCCCGATGATCAGCACGTCGGCATACGGACGCGCCGCAAGTTTCTCGAATCCTTGCTCCGAACCCGCCGTCATCGCCGGCCCCCTTTCGTGTCGCTGGTGACCATGATGACACCTCTGGACGTCCTTGCAGGCCATATGCACATACGTGCACAATGGCCGGATGGAGCAGATCGGCGACGCCCGGACGGTGCAGCGGGCCCTCACCGCCGCGCACCTCTATTACGTGCAGGACCGCACGATGGAGGCGATCGCCCGCGAGCTCGGCACGTCGCGTTCGACGGTGTCGCGCCTGCTCACCCATGCGCGCGCCGCGGGCATCGTCGACATCCGCATCCGGTCTCCCTTCGCCGCCCCCGAGGGACTCGAGGAGCGGCTGGCCGAGCGGTTCGGCATCGCGGCCGACGTCGTTCCGGTGCCCGAGGAGGCCACCGAGGTCGACCGCCTCCAGCGCGTCGCGATCGCCGCCGCCCACATCGTCGCCGACCTCGTCCAGGACGACATGACGGTGGGTGTCGCGTGGGGGTCGACGACCGCCGCGGTGAGCCGGCATCTGGTGCCCAAGCCGGTCCACGGCGCGACGTTCGTGCAGCTCAACGGCTCGGGCAACACGCACACGACCGGCCTCCTGTACGCCAGCGAGATCCTCAGCCGCTTCGCCGCGGCGTACGACGGCAGCGCGCAGCAGTTCCCGGTGCCGGCGTTCTTCGACGACCCGGCGACGAAGCGGGCGATGTGGCGGGAGCGCAGCACCCGCCGGATCCTCGACATGCAGACGTCGATGGACCTCGTCGTCTTCAGCACCGGCTCGGCGGGCTCGCAGGTGCCCAGCCACGTGTACAGCGGCGGCTACCTCGAGGCGGGCGAGCTCGACGAGCTCGCCGACGAGGGCGTGGTCGGCGACGTCGCGACGGTCTTCTACCGCGCCGACGGCTCGAGCGACGGCATCACGCTCAACGCCCGCGCGACGGGCCCGAGCCTCGACCTGCTGCGGCGGATCCCCCGGCGCCTGTGCATCGTCTCGGGCGTCTCGAAGCTCGCGAGCCTGCGCGGGGCGCTGGCCGCGCGCATCGCCACCGACCTGGTCGTGGACGAGGCCACCGCGCGCGCGCTGCTGGAGTGACGGCCGCATGCCGCGCCCGCCTCGCGACGAAGTACATGCGAAGACATGGAATGAATGAACGGATGCCGCGTTGACTACACTCGTGAGCATCAACGTGCTCCGGGGTCGGTGAGAATCCGAACCGGCGGTGACAGTCCGCGAGCCGAGGCATCAGCATCCGATCGGATGCCGCCACGGCCGATCCGGTGGAACTCCGGAACCGACGGTGATGCGACGGGTATCCGTCGCTAGTCCGGATGGGAGGCAGCACGAGCGGCGCCCTGCGCGCCGCGGCTTCCCGTGCCCCGGAGCGTCGTAGACGACGACGAGACGAGGGGCCGGATGGCAAGCGCAGCGGAACACGACGCGATGCGTCGCGCGCTGGAGCTCGCCGTGCGCGGCCCGCGGGGCGTGAACCCGCAGGTCGGTGCCGTGCTGCTCTCGCCCGACGGCGAGATCCTCGCCGAGGGCTGGCACCGCGGCGCCGGGACGCCGCACGCCGAGGTCGATGCCCTGTCGCAGCTGGCGCCGGGCGCAGCCCGCGGTGCGACCGCCGTCGTCACCCTCGAACCCTGCAACCACACCGGACGCACCGGCCCGTGCGCCCAGGCGCTCATCGCCGCCGGGGTCGCCCGCGTGGTGTACGCCGTCGCCGACCCCGGCGACCACTCCTCCGGCGGCGCCGACCGGCTCCGCGCTGCCGGCGTGGACGTCGAGTCCGGCCTGTTCGCGCCGGAGGCGGCCGCGCTGCTCGACGCGTGGCTCACGGTGCAGCGCCTCGGTCGCCCTCACGTGACGGTGAAGTGGGCCCAGAGCCTCGACGGGCGGGCTGCGGCATCCGACGGCACCAGCCAGTGGATCACCGGACCGGTGGCGCGCGCCGACGTCCACGTTCGCCGGGCGCAGGCGGACGCGATCGTGGCCGGCACCGGCACGGTCCTCGCCGACGACCCGGCCCTCACCGCGCGCGCCGAGGACGGCTCGCTCCTGTCGCGACAGCCTGTCCCCGTCGTCGTGGGCGCCCGCGCGGTGCCCGAGACCGCGGCGCTGCGCCGGCACCCGCACGCATTCCTGCAGTTCCCCGGCGACCCCGCGTCCGGCGGCCTCCCGGCGCTGCTCGAAGACCTCCGCCGTCGCGGCGTGCAGCGCGTGTTCGTCGAGGGCGGGCCCTCCGTCGCCGCCTCCTTCCTTCGCGACGGGCTCGCCGACGAGCTCCTCGTGTACGTCGCCCCCGTGCTGCTCGGCGGCGACCGCCTCGCGCTCCAGGACATCGGCGTGACAACGATCACCGAGGCGCGACGCCTGGCCGTGGCATCCGTCACCCCCCTCGGCGATGATCTGCTCATCGTCGCCCGCCCGTCGTCGGAAGGAGACGAGTGATGTTCACCGGAATCGTCGAGGAGATCGGCGAGATCGCCGCCGTCGAGCCGTCGGGCGACGGCGTGCGCGTGACGGTCACCGCCCCGAAGGCGGTGTCGGATGCCGCGCACGGCGACTCGATCTCGGTCAGCGGCGTGTGCCTCACCGTCGTCGACCAGGGCGCGGACTGGTTCACCGCGGACGTGATGAAGCAGACTCTGGACATGTCGACCCTCGCCGGGGTCGCAGCGGGACGCCGCGTGAACCTCGAGCGCGCCACGGCCGCGCACGGACGACTGGGCGGGCACATCGTGCAGGGTCACATCGACGGCACCGGCGAGGTGCTCGAGGTGCGCCCCGGCGCGCAGTGGCAGGTGCTGCGCATCTCGCTGCCGGCACCGCTCGCGCCCCTTGTCGTCGACAAGGGCTCGATCGCCGTCGACGGCGTCTCGCTCACGGTCAGCGCCGCCAGCCCCGCCTCCCCCGGCGACGGCTGGTTCGAGGTCTCGCTCATTCCCGAGACCCTCGCCGCGACGACCCTCGGCGCCCGCGTCCCGGGCGACCGCGTCAACCTCGAGACCGACATCCTGGCGCGGCACGTGCAGCGCCTCCTCTCCTTCGCCTCCACGGCCCCGGCCGCCTCAGCAGTCTCCGCGGCGACGTCCGCACCCACGGAAGGAGGCTCCGCATGAGCCTTTCCACGATCCCCGAGGCCCTGGCGGCGCTGCGCGCCGGCCGGCCGGTCATCGTCGCCGACGATGAGAACCGCGAGAACGAGGGCGACGTCGTGCTGTCGGCACAGCTCGCGACGCCCGAGTGGGTCGCCTGGACCGTCCGCTGGACCAGCGGCTTCCTGTGCGCCCCGATGCCCGCCGACTGGGCCGACCGTCTCGACCTCCCCCCGATGGTGGAGGTCAACGAGGACGCCCGCGGCACCGCGTACACCGTCAGCGTCGACGCGGCCGACCGCTCGTCGACGGGCATCAGCGCATCCGACCGCGCGCACACGCTCAACGTGCTGGCCGACCCCGAGTCGACGCCTGCCAGCCTCATCCGCCCCGGCCACATCCTGCCCCTGCGCGCCGTCGACGGCGGCGTCCGCGAGCGGGCCGGCCACACCGAGGCCGCGGTGGAGCTCATGCGCCTCGCCGAGCTCACGCCGGTCGGTGTCATCGGCGAGGTCGTGGCCGACGACGGCAGCATGATGCGACTGCCGGGTCTCCAGGAGCTCGGCGCCGAGCACGACATCCCGGTGATCACGATCGAGCAGCTCATCGCCCACCTCGACGAGACCGCGCCGTGCGACCCGGCGACCCACGGCGCGCACAAGCGCCGCGTGAGCCTGCGCGCCGAGGCGCGCGTGCCCACCTCGCACGGCGACTTCCGCTTCCTCGCGTACAAGGACCGCGTCACCGGCACCGACCACATCGCGGTCGTCTCGGGCGAGCTCTCCGACGCGCCGCTGGTGCGCGTGCACTCCGAGTGCCTGACCGGCGAAGCCTTCGGGTCGCTCAAGTGCGAGTGCGGCCCCCAGCTCGATGCGGCGCTGGACGCCATCGAGCAGGACGGCGGGGTCGTCATCTACATGCGCGGCCACGAGGGGCGCGGCATCGGGCTCATCAACAAGCTGCGCGCGTACTCGCTGCAGGAGCGCGGACTCGACACCGTCGATGCGAACCTGGCGCTCGGCCTCCCGGCCGATGCGCGCGACTACGCGGCGGCGGCGGGGATCCTCACCGACCTCGGCATCGAGAAGGTGCGCCTGCTGACCAACAACACCGACAAGGTGGCGCAGCTGCGAGCCCTCGGACTCGACATCGTCGAGCAGGTTCCGCTCCTCGTGGGCGTCGGCCCGAACAACCACCAGTACCTCGCGACCAAGCGCGACCGCATGGGCCACATCATCGCCGAGGCGGATCTCGCCGACGCGCTGGCCCAGATGCACGAAGGAGCAGAGCGATGAGCGGCAAGGGCGCTCCCCAGGCCACCGACCGGATCGACGGCGCGGGCCTGGACGTGGTCGTCGTCGCCGGCACGTGGCACGACACGATCACCGACGGCCTCATCGCCGGCGCCGAGCGCGCCCTCGAGGCGTCGGGCGCCTCCTGGCGCCTCGTCCGCGTACCGGGCTCGTTCGAGCTGCCGGTCGTCGCGAAGGCGGCGCTGGACGCCGGCGCCGATGCGGCGGTCGCGCTCGGGGTGATCATCCGCGGTGGCACGCCTCACTTCGACTTCGTCTCGAACGCGGCCACCGACGGCCTCACGCGCGTGGCGCTGGACACCGGCAAGCCGGTGGGCTTCGGTGTGCTCACGCTCGACGACGAGGCGCAGGGCATCGACCGCGCCGGACTCGAGGGGTCGAAGGAGGACAAGGGGTACGAGGCGGCGGACGCCGCGCTGCGCACCGCGCTCGTGCTGCGGGAGCTCCGACAGGCTCGGTGACCGGGTGGCGCGGGCCGCGCCGCGCCGCCGCGATCGGCCCTGGAGGCGAGGCAACCTTCAGGTAGGCTGATGGCATGGAAATCCTCCGCCACGTCGTCGTGCTCGTCCACCTCGTCGGCTTCGCCATCCTCTTCGGAGCCTGGGTCGTCGAACTGGTCAACGGGAAGCACCACATCACGCGTCTCATGCACTGGGGTCTCGGCATCGCGGGTGTCGCCGGCCTCATCCTCGCCGCCCCCTGGGGCATCGAGTACGACCTCGATTACGCCAAGATCGGCGTGAAGCTGGTCATCCTCCTGATCATCGGCGCGCTGCTGGGCATCGGCGCCGGCCGCCAGCGCAAGTCCGGCTCGGTGCCGCCGGCGATCTTCTGGTCGATCGGCATCCTCACCTTCGCCAACGCCGCGATCGCGGTGCTCTGGCGCTGATCCAGCGGGAACGAGCGGATGCCGCGACCCCGCGTCGCGGCATCCGCAGCCGGGGGTAGACTCGATCCTCGTGCCGGGCGACCCCGCCCGTGCTCACGGTGATCCAGTGCAGTGCCGCCTGACGCATCACCCTGCGCCGTGCGGACGCCCACCGCCGCATCCGACCCGGATGCTTCGCTCCGCACTCCCCCAGGTGACAATGACTTCCCGCACGTCCGCCGCCACGCCCGCGGCCCCCGCCAATCCCCGTTCCCGCGTCATCACCGCGAGCCTCGTCGGCACGACGATCGAGTTCTACGACTTCTACGTCTACGCGACCGCCGCCGTCCTGGTCTTCCCCATCCTCTTCTTCCCCACCGGCAACGACACCACGTCGCTCCTGCTCTCGTTCAGCGTGTTCGGCGCCGCCATGATCGCCCGGCCGCTCGGCGCGGTGGTGTTCGGCCACTTCGGCGACCGCTTCGGGCGCAAGGCGACCCTCGTCGCCTCGCTCCTCACGATGGGCATCGCGACCTTCCTGATCGGATGCCTCCCGACCTTCAACGAGATCGGCGTGTGGGCGGCCGTATTGCTGCTGGTGCTCCGCCTCGCCCAGGGCTTCGCGCTCGGCGGCGAGTGGTCGGGCGCGGCGCTCGTCGCGACCGAGAACGCCCCGAAGGGCAAGCGCGCCTGGTACGGCACGTTCCCGCAGCTGGGTGCCCCGCTGGGCTTCATCATCGCCAACTCGGTGTTCCTCGCGATCAACTACCTGCTCCCGCACCCGGACGGCGCAGGACAGCGCTCGGACGACTTCCTCGCGTGGGGATGGCGCGTGCCGTTCCTGTTCTCGGCGGTCATGGTGATCATCGGCCTGTGGGTGCGCCTGCGCCTCGTCGAGTCCGACACCTTCGTCAAGGCGGAGGCCAAGGGCGCGATCCGCAAGTTCCCGCTGGCGACGGTCCTGCGTCACCACTGGTGGCACCTGATCCTCGGCACGTTCATCATGCTGGCGACGTACGTGCTGTTCTACCTGATGACGAACTTCACCCTCTCGTACGGCACGAAGGCGGCGGACCTCGAGACGGCATCGGCCGCCGCGCAGGCGGCCGCCGAGGCCGCGGGCAACCCGTTCGACGCCGACGCCTTCGCGGCGCAGTTCTACCCGGGTCTGGGCTTCGGCTACACCGACTTCGTGCTGATGCAGATCATCGGCGTGGTGTTCTTCGGCATCTTCACGCTGCTGTCCGGTCCGATCGCCGACGCGATCGGCCGCCGCCGCCTGCTGCTGTGGGTGACGGGTCTGATCATCGTGTTCGGCCTCACCTTCAACATCTTCCTGCTCCCGCAGGCCGACCCGAAGTTCACCGGAGCCCTCACGCAGGCGTTCCTCGTCTTCGGGTTCATGCTGATGGGCTCCACGTTCGGGCCGATGGGCGCCGTGCTGCCGGAGCTGTTCCCGACCAACGTCCGGTACTCGGGATCGGCCATCTCGTACAACGTGTCGTCGATCCTCGGGGCGGCCCTCGCGCCGATCGTCGCGGTCTGGCTGTGGGCGTCCGCCGGCGGCAGCCCCGTGCTGGTCGGGGTGTACCTGTCGGCGATGGCGGTGCTGACGTTCATCGCGCTGCTCCTCGCGCCCGAGACGAAGGACGTGGACTACGACGCCGACCTGGGCGTCGGTGCGACCGGTTCGCTCTAGCGATATCGCATCGGACGACGGATGCCCCGACCCGGCCGGGTCGGGGCATCCGTCGTCTGTGACCTCAGTCCAGGAACAGCGCGCGCAGCCGCTTCGTGGTGAAGACCAGGCCCACGGCGATCATGACGACGTAGTACAGGACGTGCCACCACATGTCGGGCGTGAGGATGCCGGTGGTGAGGCCGCGGACCAGCTCGACACCGTGCCACAGCGGGAAGGCCATGATGATGCCCTGGATCCACTCGGGGTAGATGGTGATGGGGTACAGCGTCGCCGAGAAGAGGAACATCGGCAGCAGCACGAAGTTGATCCAGTCCATCTGCTGGAAGGTCTTCATGTAGCTGGTGACCGCCATGCCGAGGCTGGCGAAACCGAAGGCGATGAGCAGCACCGCCGGCAGCGCGAGGATCGCGGTCCAGGCCAGATTCAGCCCGAGCAGCTGCATGATCACCATGAAGCCGGTGGCGTAGAGCAGCCCGCGCAGCAGCGCGTAGAGGATCTCGCCGAGCGCCACGTCGAGCGGCCCCATGGAGGTCGCCAGCATCCCCTCGTAGAGCTTGCCGTAGTTGAGCTTGAAGAAGACGTTCCACGTCGAGTCGTAGATGGCGCCGTTCATCGCCGACACCGCCAGGAGCGCCGGGGCGATGAAGGCCGCGTAGGGCACCTCGACGCCGCTGGAGGTCTGGACATCGCCGATGAGGGCACCGAGCCCGATGCCCATCGAGGCGAGGTAGAACACGGGCTCGAAAAAGCCCGAGAGCACGACGGCCCAGCTCGACGAGCGGGCGGCGAGGAGCCCGCGCTGCACCACGGCCTGCGGGTTGCCCGCCCACAGCGCCCGCACGCCGCCACGGCGGACCTGCGCCTGCGTCTCCTCCGGTCCGGAGGACTGTCGGACGGTGGTCATGCGGCCAGCCTCCTGCCGAACAGACGCCTGCCGACGAGGTAGCCGCCGATGGACAGCACGAGCAGGTAGCCGACGTGCACGACGATCATGAAGGGTTCGGCGGGTTTGCCGTAGGTGACGATGCGGCCGAGCTCGGTGGCGTGCCAGAGGGGCGAGACCCATCCGATCCACTGCAGCCACAGCGGAAGCGTGGCCAGCGGATAGAACGTGCCCGAGAACAGGAACATGGGCATGAAGATGAAGCGCTGGACCAGCGCGATCTGCCCTTTGTCCTCCGTGATCGAGGCGGCGTACGCCATGTACGGGATTCCGAACGCGAGCCCCGCGAGCAGGCCGATGGGGATGGTGAGCCAGCCGGTCGCCGGGTCGGGCACGGCGCCGAAGATCCAGAGGAAGGCGTAGTAGGCGACGACGACGAAGATGATGCGCGCAGAGGCGCCGGCGACCACACCGCCGGCGATCTGACCGGGGGAGAGCGCCGAGGCGCTGAAGCCGAAGAAGTAGCGCCGCCACTTGAAGCCGGCCATCACCGGGTAGGAGAACTCCTCGGACGCGACCGAGATCGCGGCGGTCATGAGAAGGGCGGGGGCGACGAACACGAGGTACGACACCTCCACGCCGTTCTCGACGATCGGCGCGTCGATGAGCGCCGCGAGCCCCACCGCCAGGCCCAGGAGGTAGAGGATCGGCTGGCCCAGCGCGCCGACGATGATCGTCCAGCCGTAGGCGCGCATGGCACGCACCATGTGCTCGGTGACGTACCAGGTGCCGAACAGGCGGGGCTTGCGCCCCCACTGCAGCGCCTCGGCACGCAGCTCGTCGAGCGACGGCGCCGCGGTCGTCGCGGCGGCGCCGGCGTCTTCGGGTCGCGCGGTCATTCGATCAGCGACCTTCCGGTCAGGCGCAGGAAGACGTCCTCGAGGCTCGAGCGGCGCACGAGGCTCGTGATCGGGCGGAGACCGCGGTGCGTGACGGCCTCGAGGGCCTCTTCGCCGTTGCGCGCGTAGACGAGCACGCGGTCGGGCAGCACCTCGACGCGGTCGCCGATGCCTTCGAGCAGCGGCGCGACCTGCTCGTTGCGGTCGGAGCCGAACCGCACCTCGAGCACCTCGCGGCTGGAGTGGTCGCGGATGAGTGACGCCGGCGTGCCCTCGGCCATGATGCGGCCCTTGTCCACGACGATGAGGCGGTCGCACAGCTGCTCGGCCTCGTCCATGTAGTGCGTCGTCAGCACGAGCGTCGTGCCGCGCTCCTTGAGGCGGAACAGCCGGTCCCACAGCACGTGCCGCGCCTGCGGGTCCAGGCCCGTGGTCGGCTCGTCGAGGAGCAGGATGCGCGGGTCGTTGATGAGGCCGCGGGCGATCGTCAGCCGTCGCTTCATCCCGCCCGAGAGCTGGTCGACCTTCGACTTGGCCTTGTCTTCCAGCGCGGCGAAGGCCAGCAGCTCGTCGGCCTTCTCGGCGCACACCCGGCCGGGCAGGCCGAAGTAGCGGCCGTAGATGTAGAGGTTCTCGCGCGCGTTGAGCTCGCCGTCGAGGTTGTCCTGCTGGGGCACGACGCCGAGGCGCGAGCGGATCTCCGGCCCGTAGCGGTCGGGGTCGAGCCCGAGGATCTCGAGGTCGCCGGCGGTGCGGGTCGAGACGGCGCCGATCATCTTCATCGTCGTCGACTTGCCTGCGCCGTTCGGGCCGAGCAGGCCGAACGACTCGCCGGGCGCGACCTCGAACGAGAGGCCGTCGACGGCGAGGAAGTCGGGCTTGCCCTTGACCTTGTAGGCCTTGACGAGGTTCGCAGCTTCGATCACGGGGGCGGGCACCGGACCACCCTAACGCCCCGCTCCGACACCGCCCAGCGCCGTCATGCGCCCACGGCGCTCCCCTGCCCGCACCCTTCCTCGGTCGAGTTGGCGGCTGCAGCGTCAACGCGAGTTGACGGCGCCGCGGCGTGTCAACTATGGTTGACGACGGATGCCGCGGCCTGCGGCATCCGTGATCCGACAGCTCATCGACCGATGGGCGGCCCGCACGAGAGGCGCACGATGAGCGGCGACGACCTGAGCACCCTGATCGGGGCGGCCGGCGCGCGCGAACCCCTGGCCGAGCTGCACCGCCTCGCCGAGGTGCGCCGCGAGCTCGCCCGCGCCGAAGAGGTGCAGGTGCGCAAGGCCCGCAACCTCGGCTTCTCGTGGCAGGCGATCGCGAGCGCCCTGGGCGTGAGCCGACAGGCCGTCCACAAGAAGTACGGTCGAAGGTAAGCCCTTTTCACGAACGAGGTACACCCATGCCCTCCGCCGAACTCGACGAAGCCCCCGCCGTCGCACCGCCCACGGCGTCCCCCTCCCCTCGCGCGCCGCGCGGCCGCTCGCGCCGCGGCAAGCAGGACGACGGCCCCCGTGCCTCTTTCGGGCAGCTGCTCCCCTACCTCTTCGAGCACAAGCGCACCCTCGCCGTCGTGGTGGTGCTCAGCATCCTGAGCGCCGCCGCATCCCTCGTGCAGCCGCTTCTGGTCGGCCAGGTCATCACGCGCGTGCAGGAGGGGCTCGACCTGGGCCTGCTGGTCTGGGCGCTCGTCGGCTTCGTCCTCTTGGCCTCGCTCATCTCGGGGTGGCAGCACTACCTGCTGCAGCGCACGGGCACGGCCGTCGTCTACTCGAGCCGCCGCCGGCTCATCGCGCGCATCCTGCACCTGCCCGTCAGCGAGTTCGACGCGCGCCGCACCGGCGACCTCGTCTCGCGCGTCGGCAGCGACACGACACTCCTCTACTCCGCGCTCACGCAGGGGCTCGCAGACTCGATCGGCAACGCGCTGCTGTTCGTGGGCGCGCTCGTCGCCATGGCGATCATCGACCCGGTGCTGCTCGCGATCATCGTGGTCGTGATCGGCATCTCGGTGCTCGGCGTCACCGCACTGAGCGGCCGCATCCGCACCGCCTCGACCGAGCAGCAGGAGAAGGTCGGCGCGCTCGCGTCGGGCGTCGAGCGCGCCGTCGGATCGATCCGCACCGTCCGCGCGTCCGGCGCGACCGCTCGTGAGATCGACGCGGTCACCGCGCAGGCGACGGATGCCTACACCGTCGGCGTGCGCATCGCGAAGGTGTCGGCGCTGGTGGTGCCCATCGCCAGCGTCGCACTGCAGGTGTCACTGCTGGTAGTCATCGGCCTGGGCGGCTTCCGCGTCGCGACCGGCGCGCTGTCGATCGCGAGCCTCGTGACGTTCATCATGTTCCTGTTCATGCTGATCGCACCGCTGGGCTCGTTCTTCGGCGCCATCACGTCGGTGAGCCAGGCGCTCGGCGCCCTCGGCCGCATCCAGGAGGTGCTCGACCTTCCCACCGAGTCGCAGGACGACGCCGCCATCGCGGCACGGGCCCTCCGACAGGCTCAGGGACCGGACCCGGTCGCTGAGCGTGCCGAAGCGCCGGCCATCGAGTTCCGCGACGTGCGGTTCCGATACCCCGAGAACGTCGTCGAGGCGCGCCGCAAGGCCGAGTCCGAGGCGCGGGCGGTGCTCGAGAGCGCTCACGTCGACACCTCGGCGATCGCGCTCGGCGACGAGTCCGTCTCCGGCAGCACGGACGGACGGACGGATGCCGCTGCATCCGTCTCGGGCGATGCCGAGGTGCTGCGGGGGGTGTCGTTCTCGGTCCCGCGCGGCGCGCGCGTCGCGCTCGTCGGCCCTTCGGGTGCGGGCAAGAGCACGACCCTCGCGCTCATCGAGCGCTTCTACGACCCCACCGGCGGCGCGATCCTGCTCGACGGCACGGACGTGCGCACGCTCGACCGCGTCGAGCTGCGCGCGCAGCTCGGCTACGTCGAACAGGACGCCCCGACCCTGGCCGGGACCATCGGCGACAACCTTCGGCTGGCCTCGCCCGAGGCATCCGATTCCGAATGCGAGGCCGTGCTGCGCGCCGTGAATCTCGGCGAGGTGCTCGATCGCAACCCGCTCGGCGTCGACGCGCCCGTGGGCGAGTCGGGCGTCATGCTCTCGGGCGGCGAGCGCCAGCGCCTGGCGATCGCCCGGGCGCTGCTGGCCGCTCCCCCGATCCTGCTGCTCGACGAGTCGACCTCGTCGCTCGACGGGCTGAATGAGCAGCGCATGCGCGAGGCGATCGACGCCGTCGCGGCCGGCCGCACGCTCATCGTGATCGCGCACCGCCTGTCGACCGTCGTCGACAGCGACCACATCGTCGTCATGGAGCACGGCCGGGTGGTCGGCCAGGGCACGCACTCCGAGCTCGTGCAGTCGACGCCGCTGTACCGCGAGCTGGCCAAGCACCAGCTGCTCGTCTGACGCGGCGCCCGTGATGAGGCGCCCGGACCCTCTGCGAAGAAGAGGGGCCGGGCGCCGGTCGGGGGCGCGTCAGGCGCGCTGGAGCCGGTACCGCAGGGCGGCGAGCTCGGCCCAGAGGGGGGCGGGCACGCGGCCGTCGAAGGTGCGGTAGAACTCCTCGGTGAGGTCGGCCTCGTGCAGCCACAGGTCGCGGTCGATGGCGAACAGCTCGTCGAGGTCGGCCTGCGACACCTCGATGCCGTCGAGGTCGAGGTCCTCGTTGCGCGGGAGGCGTCCGATCGGGCTGTCGATCGCGCCGACCTCGCCCTCGATGCGCCGGATGATCCAGTCGATGACGCGCGAGTTGTCGCCGAAGCCCGGCCACAGGAAGCGGCCGTCGGCGCCCTTGCGGAACCAGTTCACCTGGAACACGCGCGGGGCGCGGTCGAAGCGCAGCTTCTGCCCGACCTTGAGCCAGTGCCCGAAGTAGTCGGCCATGTTGTAACCGCAGAAGGGCAGCATCGCGAACGGGTCGCGGCGCAGCTCGCCGACCGTGCCCTCGGCGGCGGCGGTGCGCTCGGACGAGATGTTCGAGCCCATGAAGACGCCGTGGGTCCAGTCGGTGGCCTCCACGACGAGCGGCACGTTCGTCGCCCGGCGCCCGCCGAACAGGATCGCGTCCAGCGGCACGCCCTGCGGGGCGTCCCAGTCGTCGGCGATCTGCGGGCACTGGGCAGCGGCGACGGTGAAGCGCGAGTTCGGGTGCGCGGCGGGACGACCGGATGCCGGGGTCCAGGGGTTCCCCTCCCAGTCGGTGAGCTCCGCCGGCGGCTCGTCGGTGAGACCCTCCCACCACACGTCGCCGTCGGGGCGCAGCGCGACGTTGGTGAAGATCGTGTTGCCCCACAGCGTCTCGACGGCCGTGACGTTCGTGGACTCGCCGGTGCCCGGGGCGACGCCGAAGAAGCCGGCCTCGGGATTGATCGCCCACAGGCGCCCGTCCTCGCCGGGGCGGAGCCACGCGATGTCGTCGCCGAGGGTCTCGACGCGCCAGCCGGGGATGGTCGGCCGCAGCATCGCGAGGTTCGTCTTGCCGCACGCCGAGGGGAACGCGGCCGCGAGGTGGTAGGCGCGGCCGGCCGGGTCGATCACGCGGATGAGCAGCATGTGCTCTGCGAGCCAGCCCTCGTCGCGGCCGATCACCGACGCGATGCGCAGCGCGAAGCACTTCTTGGCCAGGATCGCGTTGCCGCCGTAGCCCGAGCCGAACGACCACACCTCGAGGGTGTCGGGGAAGTGCACGATGTACTTCTCGTCGTTGCACGGCCACGCGACGTCCTGCTGGCCAGGCTGCAGCGGGGCCCCCACCGAGTGCACGGTCTTGACCCACGGCGCACCGCCGGCGATCTCGCGCAGCACCTCGGTGCCCACGCGCGTCATGATGCCGATCGAGGTGACGGCGTAGGCGCTGTCGGTCACCTGCACGCCGATGTGCGACAGCGGCCCGCCGACCGGCCCCATCGAGAACGGCACGACGTACATCGTGCGGCCGGCCATCGAGCCCTCGAACAGCGGGGTGATGGTGGCCCGGATCTCGTCGGGCGCGGCCCAGTTGTTCGTCGGCCCCGCGTCCTGCTCGCGCTCGGAGGCGATGAAGGTGCGCGCCTCGGTGCGGGCGACGTCGCTGGGGTGCGAGCGGGCGAGGTACGAACCCGGCCGCCACTCGGGGTTGAGCTTGATGAGCTTGCCCTCGTCGACCATCTCGCGCAGCAGCGCGTCGTTCTCGGCGCGCGAGCCGTCCACCCAGTGGATGCGGGCCGGCTTCGTCAGCGCGGCGATCTCGTCGACCCACTGCGTGAGGGCGGCCATGCCCTCACCCTGGACGGTGGGCACCGCGCCGTACGACCGGGTCGCGGCATGACGGGCGGGGGTGGAGCCTTCGGTCCGGGTGAAGATGTCGGCAAGGGCCATAGTGTCGCTCCTCGTTGATTCGACCGTCGGATAGACGATTCAGATTCGTGCTCTTCCTCTACTTTGGATGCCCTTGAGCTTGTTTTCCCACGCAACATGGCGTCAAGAGTCTTGATTCTTTCGCTAGCATCAAAGAATGCCCGCCACCGCGCTCGAACTCTCGACCCTGGGTCACCGCATCCGTCATCAGCGCCTCGCCCACGGCTACACGCTGGACGAGCTCGGCGCCCTCGTCGGCGTCGCCGGCAGCCAGCTGAGCCTCATCGAGAACGGCAAGCGCGAGCCGAAGCTCTCGCTGCTGCAGGCGATCGCGTCGTCGACCGGCGTCGAGGTCGCCGACCTGCTGTCGGCCGAGCCTCCCAACCGGCGCGCGGCCCTCGAGATCGAGCTCGACCGGGCGCAGTCGAGCTCCGTCTTCCGCCAGCTGGGGATCGCCCCCGTCAAGGTGTCCAAGGGCATGAGCGACGAGACGATCGAGTCGATCCTCGGGCTGCACCGCGAGTTGCAGCGCCGCGAGAAGGAGGCGATCGCGACACCCGAGGAGGCCCGCCGCGCGAACACCGAGCTGCGGCTCATGATGCGCGAGCGCGACAACTACCTCCCCGAGATCGAGAAGCTCGCCGAGAAGCAGCTGAAGGCCGCGGGCCACACGACCGGGGCGCTGACCCACCGCACCGTGAGCATCATGGCGGAGAAGCTCGGATTCGAGCTGATCTACGTCAACGACCTGCCCCACTCGACCCGCTCGGTGACCGACCTCGAGCACGGCCGCATCTACCTGCCGCCCGCCTCGATCCCCGGCGGCCACGGCCTGCGCTCGATGGCGCTGCAGGCGATGGCCCACCGCCTGCTCGGGCACGAGCGCCCCACCGACTACGCCGACTTCCTGCAGCAGCGACTGGAGATCAACTACTACGCCGCGTGCTGCCTCATGCCCGAGACGGCGTCGGTGGCGTTCCTCCAGCAGGCCAAGAAGGACCGCAACCTCGCGGTGGAGGACTTCCGCGACGCCTTCGGCGTGACGCACGAGGCCGCGGGCATGCGCCTGACCAACCTCGCGACCCACCACCTCGGCATCAAGCTGCACTTCCTGCGCGTCGACGGCTCGGGGGCGATCTCGCGCGTCTACGAGAACGACGACCTCCCCCTGCCGATGGACGTCACCGGCGCGGTGGACGGCCAGATCGCCTGCCGCAAGTTCTCGGCGCGCGCCGCGTTCTCGGAGCAGAACCGCACGACGGAGCACTACCAGTACACCGACACTCCGGCCGGCACGTACTGGTGCTCGACGCAGACCGGCACCACCTCGGCGGGCGAGTTCTCGATCACCGTCGGTGTGCCCTTCGACGACGCCCGCTGGTTCCGCGGACGCGAGACCCAGAAGCGCGCCACGTCGACGTGCCCCGACGAGTCCTGCTGCCGCCGGGCGGCACCCGACGTGCTCGAGCGCTGGTCGGGGAAGGCCTGGCCGAGCGCGCGCGTGCACATGCAGATGTTCTCGCCGCTCCCCCGCGGCACCTTCCCCGGCGTCGACGACAACGAGGTCTACGACTTCCTCGACCGCCACGCCTGAGCGCGTGCCGCCCGCCTACGCCGTGATGAAGTCCCGGTAGCGGTCGAGCGCGGCCGCGATCTCGGCATCCGTCGCCGCCCCCGGCGTGAACAGCTCGGGCACCGGCGCATCGGCATGCCGGCCCACCGCGACCGAGTGGGTCCACACGCCGACGGCCTCGCCGCGGGCGACGAGGATGGGCCGGACGATGCCGTTCATGCTCGGCCCGATCGCGCTCAGGAACTCCGGCGCGCACGGCACGGTGCGGTCCACGTACGACAGGTAGTACTCCTCGAACGGCGGGAGGGCCACGACCTCGGGTGCGGCCGCGCTGCGTCGCGGCGCCGCGCCGGCGACCAGATACTGCGGCTCGGGCTCGTCGGCGACGACGACGAGCCGGTCGGATGCCGCTTCCGCCGCGGCCCGCGACACCCCCAGCGGCAGCCCGGTCCACCACGCGAAGTCCCGCGGCCCGGCCGGTCCGTGCGAGGCGATGTAGCGGACGAAGAACTCGGCGAGCGGATCGGCGGGGGCGGCGGCATCCGTGATCCACTCGTCGGCGAGCACCCAGTACTGCTCGCGGGTCGGCCCGCTCTCGCGCGGGACGACGGGGCCCTGGCACAGCACGGACCGCAGCGACAGCGCGACGAGGAGGTGGTAGCCGCGCTGGCGCAGCGTCGACACGCCGCCCTGCTCCCACACCGCCAGCAGCTCCCTGCGGGTGAGGCGACCGCCGCCGGCGAGCGCCGCACGGGCGAGGCGCTCGGCCCGATCGGCCTCGTCGGCGTCGATCCCCTCGGCACGATGGACGGCGGCGGCCTGACGGAGCTGCCGCTGGGCGGTCACCGAGAGCACCCACGCGACGTCGGCGGCCGGGATCGTGTGGATCGTCCCGCGCATCGTCCACGTGCGCACGATCTCGCCGCGCCCGTACGCGGCGTCGACGTCGCGCACCGTGATGCGCCCGCGGGTGCGTGCCGCGAGCGCCCAGCGGCCGCCCCAGAACTCCTGGCTCTGCGTCGCGAGCATGTGCCGTGCGGCGTCGGCGACCGACGCCGCGGGAGCGGTCAGGCGATGCGACCGGAGCCGCTCGTGACGCACGGTCGAGGCATCCATCCGCCCATCATGGCCCAGCCCGCGGACAGCCGGTGTCCCCTATAACCCCTGGCGGAGGGTGCGCACCAGTCCCTCGTGCCGGGGAGCCGGGATCTCTAGCGTGGAGGGATGGCGCGCGACGAGCAATGGCCGGAGGCCCTGTACACCGGACCCATCGACCTGGCCGGGATCGAGGCGATCGAGGGGGCGGAGCCCGAGGCCGAGACGCCCGAGATCAGCTACGACGAGCAGCGCTACCCTGCCCGTCCGCGGCGACTGCGCCCCCGCGACCATCTGCGGGGCAGCAGCGTGCGGCGCATCCGGACCGACCCGCGCACGGCGAACGGCACCAACCCGTCGTACGTCGAGTGGCTCGTGCGGCAGTCGATGCTCAAGGACGCCGACGTCCTGGCCCGCCAGCTGTCGGGGCAGCCGACGATGTGGCGTCATGCCTACGCGCGTCCGGACGCCCGGCGGGCCATCGCGACGAGCGACGTGTGGTTCACGGCGTATCCGATCTCCCTCATCACCCGGCCGGGGCAGTCGTTCCTGGCCTCGCTCGGCGACGACGCGCTCTGGTCGGCCTTCGAGCGCATCGGGATCACCGCCATCCACACCGGGCCGGTGAAGCGGGCGGGCGGCATCGCCGGGTGGCTGGACACCCCGAGCGTCGACGGGCACTTCGACCGCATCAGCACGCAGATCGACCCCGCCTTCGGCACCGAGGACGAGTTCCGCGCCCTGTGCGACGTCGCCGACACGCACGGCGGGAGCATCATCGACGACATCGTGCCCGGGCACACGGGCAAGGGCGCCGACTTCCGCCTCGCCGAGATGGGCTTCAAGGACTACCCGGGGATCTACCACATGATCGAGATCCCGCCGGAGGACTGGGAGCTGCTGCCCGAGGTGCCCGACGGCGTCGACAGCGTCAACCTGGACGCCGCGACCGAGCATGAGCTCGCCGGGCACGGGTACATCATCGGCGCTTTGCAGCGCGTCATCTTCTACACGCCCGGCGTGAAGGAGACGAACTGGAGCGCGACCGCCCCGGTGATCGGACCCGACGGCGTGACCCGCCGGTGGGTGTACCTCCACTACTTCAAGCAGGGCCAGCCGTCGATCAACTGGCTCGACCCGACGTTCGCGGGGATGCGCCTTGTCATCGGCGACGCGCTGCACTCGCTCGGGGAGCTCGGCACGAGTGCGCTGCGCCTGGACGCGAACGGATTCCTCGGCGTGGAGAAGAGCGCCGAGGGTCTTCCGGCGTGGTCGGAGGGGCATCCGCTCTCGCACGCCGCCAACCACATCATCGCCGGCATGGTCCGCAAGGTCGGCGGCTTCACCTTCCAGGAGCTCAACCTCACGATCGAGGACATCCGCGACACGGGCGCCGTCGGCGCCGACCTGTCGTACGACTTCATCGGTCGCCCGGGCTACCACCACGCGCTGGCGACCGGGCAGACCGAATTCCTCCGGCTCGCGCTGACCACGTCGCTGCGGCTGGGCGTGCAGCCGGTGCAGCTCGTCCACGGCCTGCAGAATCACGACGAGCTCACCTACGAGCTCGTGCACTGGGCGACGCGGCACGGCGACGACACGTTCCCCTTCCGGGGGCGCGAGATCCCGGGCAGCCAGCTCGCCGAGGAGGTGCGCGCGGACCTCACCGAGCGGCTCACCGGCACGGCGGACTACAACCGCGTCTTCACGCAGAACGGCATCGCCTGCACGACGGCGTCGCTCATCGCGGCGACCCGCGGACTGGCCAGGCTCGATGACATCACCGACGACGACCTGCCGGCCATCCGCGACGCGCACCTGCTGCTGTGCGCCTACAACGCGTGGCAGCCGGGCGTCTTCGCGCTCTCGGGCTGGGACCTCACCGGCATGCTCACCGTGCCGGCGGACCAGGTCGCCGATCTCGTCGCCGCGGGCGACACGCGGTGGATCGAGCGGGGCGCCCACGATCTGCTCGACGTCGACGGCAGCGCCACGCGGTCGGCGGCGGGCATGCCCCGCGGGCGCGCGCTGTACGGCGCGCTGCCGGCGCAGCTGGCCGACCGGGAGTCGTTCGCGTCGCGTCTCGCCGACATCCTCGCCCTGCGCCGGGAGCACGGCATCGCGACGGCGTCGCAGATCGACATCCCCGAGGTCGCCCACGCGGGCATGCTCGTGCTCGTGCACCGCCTCGACGACGGCGACCCGCACGCCGAGGCCCCGATGCAGGTGACGGTGCTGAACTTCTCGCAGGACCCCACCGAGGGCACCGTGCGATCGGAGCAGCTCGCTCCCGGCAGCGAGGTCGTGGACGCGGCCTCGGGCGAGTCGGTCGGGCGCGTCGACGACCTGCAGAGCTTCTCGGTCTCGCTCCCCGCCTACGGAGCACTGTTCCTGGTGCTCCGGCCTGCGGAATCCGCCGAGTAGGCCCCAGCCCGCGCGCCGGAGGTCGGATGCCTCGGGCGCACGTCGCCGCCGGGCCCGGCCCCGGCCCGCACCGGCGGGCGGGTCAGGCGAGCGCTGCGTCGATCCCCGCGAGCGGCACGGGCAGCCAGGCGGGGCGGTTGCGCGCTTCGTAGATCGACTCGTACACCGCCTTGTCGAGGACGAGCGCCCGCAGCAGAACGGGGTCCAGCGCCACGGCGCCGGGCGCGCCGGCGTAGGCCTCGACGAACGCGGCCTGGCACGCCGCCGCCCACCCGGCGCCGTCGGGGCCGGCGGCCACCGCACCCGCGTAGTCGAAGGACCGGAGCATGCCCGCGACGTCCCGCGGCGGGAGGTCGGGGATGGCACGCTCCCTCATCGGGCGGAGGGGCTCGCCCTCGAAGTCGACGATGCGCCACCCGCCGTCGGGCACCGCGAGCACCTGACCGAGATGCAGGTCCCCGTGGATCCGCTGCAGCCGCGGCCACGCGCGCTCGAGTGCGGCACGGTAGACGGCGTCGATCGCGGGGAGCCGCTCGGCGACGGCGGGCACCTCGGCCGACGCGATCCGCAGGCGCCGCCGCCAGGCGGTCGCCGTGGACGCCACCTCGTCGGGTCCGGCATCCGCCGTCTCCAGCGCCGCTCCGAGGGCGCCGTGTACGCCGGCGACCGCGGTTCCGAGGTCATGCGCCGCGGCGGTGAAGTCCCGCCCCTCGCGCGCCTCCTCCAGCGCGACCGCCCACCCGTCCCGCACGCCGGGGAGGAACTCCTGCGCGAAGCCGAGGGTGCCGTGCGCGACGCCGGCCTCGCGCCCGACATCCGGCCACTCGGCGTCCACGCTGCCGAAGAAGCGGGGCACGAACGGCGAGCCCTCGCCGCTCAGCACGCGCTGCACCGTGACGTCGGGATTCTCGCCGTGGTGGAGGGTGCGGAAGAGCTTGAGGATGATCGTCGGCTCACCGTCCTCGTCGAACACGATCGACGTGTTCGACTGCTCCCCCGTGAGCACCCGCGAACCCGTCACACGGCTGACGTCGACGCCCATCTCCGCGAGGATGCCGACGGCGAACTCCGGATGCCGGGCCGCATCGACGAGGCATCCGCCCTCGCCGCGGCTGACGACGGCGTCCGGCGGCTCGATCGGCTCGGCGACCAGCGCGAGGGGCACGTGGTACAGGGCCGGCAGCGTCCCCGCGTCGTCCATGAGCAGATAGCGGGTGGCCCCCGTGACCGGTCGGGCGTCGAGGAGCCGGAATCTGGGCTCGTGCCCCTTCCCCGCGTGCCATCGCTGCTGCGCCACCCAGGCGCCGATCTCATCCGTGAAATGCACCACCCCACCTTGACCCGCATCCGCATGCGGAAGAAAGGGGTGGACGGACGCGCGCGAGAGGCGTAGTGCCGGCGCCCGGAGCGGCGAGGCGCGGCGGCATGTCCCCCGAAAGGTCTACAGAATCGCGGAAACGCTTGCCAATACGGTGCTGTTGTCGGCCTGTTCCCACCCCACAGGGCACGAGTTCCGCGTGCACCTGGGGACGGTCGACCGAACCTTGGAGGTCAGTTGTCCCACCCCCGACCGCGTCGGACCGTCGCGTCCCTCGCCACCGCCGCCCTCATCGCGACCGCCGTGCTCGGCGCGAGCCCCGCCTTCGCCGCCAAGCCGGGAGGTCCCGGCAAGCCCGGCCCCGTCCCCACGACGACCGCCGCACCCACCCCGACGGTCTCCGGCACGCTGTTCGCCACGAACACCGATGCCAACGCCCTCTCCGACCACTGGCACCGGTCGCTCACCGACCTCGCGATCGCAGGCGGTGAGCTGTACTCGTCATGGGGCGACTACAACGGCAACATCGGCCCGATCGCGCTGAACTCGCACAACCTGGCGACCGGCGCGCAGACCCACCACCTCACCGTCAACGGGGAGGAGCTCAACGCGCTGCGCGTGGTCAACGGGAGCGTCTACACCGCGGACATCGACCCCAAGGTGGGCTGGCAGTCCAACGCCGGGTATGCCACGAACGCGGGCGGCGCGTGGAAATACAACGCGGCGACCCCCTTCATCCATGTCTTCGACGTCGCCGTCGCCGGAAGCGAGATCTTCCTGGCCGGCAGCATCGTCAACCCCGACACCGCCACCTACGGCCCCGCGCCGTACCTCGCCGCGATCAAGAAGTCCGCGGACGGCGGAAAGACCTGGACCATCGAGAAGACGCGCTCGTCGCTGCGCGGCAGCAACGACAACGACCGCTACTACTGGCTCGCGTCCGTCAACGGCAAGGTCTACGCCGCCGCCACCGTCGCCGACGCGAACGGGTACCGCAACAAGATCATCGACGTGTACGCCGCGGGCACCTGGTCGACGGTCACCCTCCCGTCGTCCAGCCCGGCGAGCGTGCTCGAGGCGCACCACCTCACGACCTTCGGCACGAAGATCGTGGCGAAGTCGATCAACAACTCGGTGTTCGTCTTCGACACCGCGGCGAAGAAGGCCACCATCCAGGGGGCGACCCTCGGGACGAGCGGCGGCGTGCTGGTCGATCTCTACGTGGACGGCTCGACTATCTACGGCCTCGTCCGCGCGGACGCGGTGACCGCCGACGACACCCTGTACTCGTCGAAGGACGGCCTCACGTGGACCCCGGTGATGAACATCGACATCCCCGTCGACAACTGGCTCCACACCTGGCACAACGGCGAGATCACGACCGAGATGCGCGGGACCGCCGCGAGCATCGCCGTGAAGGACGGGGTGTTCTACTTCGGCACCAACCTGGGCACGATCTACACGGCCGCGCTCTAGCGATCATCGTCGGGACCCCGGGCGCCCGCGCCCGGGGTCCCGTCATCGCTGCGCGGCATCCGATCCCCACTGATCTATCGACAGTATTGCGATATCTATCGAGGAACGATAGTTTTCTGTCGTTAGCTGAAGAAAGGACGGATGCCGTGGCCAAGTCGACAACTCTCGTGCTGCAGGTCGTCATCGCGCTGGCACTGGCCGGGTCGCTCATCGTGCAGACCTTCATCGTCCCGGCGGTCTGGGTGGACCTCGACGGCGCTCCCCCGGTGCCCCGGATCACCTTCGTCACGCTCCTCGTGCTCGGCGTCGTGACCATGCAGGTCTTCGCCGTCTGCGTCTGGCAGCTGCTGACGAAGGTGCGCAAGGGGTCGGTGTTCTCGGAGTCGTCCTTCCGGTACGTCGACGTGGTCATCTGGTCGATCGCGGCGGCGGCCGTCATCACGTTCGCCATCGCCGTCCTGCTCGCCAGCGGCGAGGCCGCGCCGGGTGTGGTCGGGCTCTCCTGCGGGGCGACGCTCGTGCTCGGCGGGATGGCCCTGCTCGTCGTGGTCATGAAGACGCTGCTGCGGCAGGCCATCGACCGCGAGACCGAGGCCACGGCCCTGCGCTCCGAGCTGGACGAGGTGGTCTGACATGCCGATCGTCATCGATGTGGATGTGATGCTCGCACGACGGAAGATGTCGGTGGGCACCCTGGCCGAGCGGGTCGGCATCACACCGGCGAACCTGGCCGTGCTCAAGAACGGCAGGGCGAAGGCCGTCCGCTTCACCACGCTCGACGCCCTGTGCGAGGTGCTCGAATGCCAGCCCGGCGACCTCCTCCGGTGGGAGCCCGGGGCGCCGGCACCGGCGAGCCCCGCCGGTCGCTCGGCCGACGTCGCGGGTTGATCTCGCTGCCAGGGACCCGCAGTCCCTGGACAAGCGCGCCCTGAATCCGTCGGGACGAGACCTCCAGCATGGAGGTCACCGACCGAACAGGAGCCACCTCATGCCCACCTCCCTCGACATCTCCGTCCCGGATCTCGCCGGAAAGCTGGCGGTCGTCACCGGCGCGAGCGACGGCGTCGGATTCGAGATCGCCTCGCGTCTTGCCCGCGCCGGCGCCGACATCGTCCTTCCCGTCCGCAACCGGCAGAAGGGAGAGGCGGCAGCCGGGCGCATCCGGGAGCGGACGACGGATGCCACCACCGTCGTCCGCTCGCTCGACCTGTCGTCGCTCGACTCGGTGTCGGCGTTCGCCGACGGCCTGCTCCGCGACGAACGGCCGATCGACATCCTCATCCTGAATGCCGGCGTCATGAACCCGCTGACGCGTCGACTCACCGCCGACGGCTTCGAGCTGCAGCTCGCGACGAACCACCTCGGGCACTTCGCCCTGATCGCCGGGCTGATGCCGCTTCTGCGCGAGGGTCGTGCCCACGTGACGAGCCAGGTGAGCATCGCCGCGGATCAGGGCACGGTGAACTGGGACGACCCGAACTGGAGCCGCCACTACGACCCGATGAAGGCGTACAGCTCGTCGAAGATCGCGTTCGGACTGTTCGCGATGGAGCTGCATCGGCGTTCGCAGGCGGCCGGATGGGGCATCCGGAGCAACCTCTCGCACCCCGGCATCACGCCCACCAATCTGCTCTCGGCCCAGCCCGGCATGGGTCGCCCCGAAGACACGACGGCGGTCAAGGTGATCCGGACGCTGTCGCGCCTGGGCATCCTGGTCGGCACTCCCTCCTCGGCGGCGCTCTCCGCCGTCTACGCGGCGACCAGCGCGGATGCGCTCGGGGGCCGACTGTACGGGCCGAAGGGCTTCCGCCACCTGGGCGGACTCCCCGCCGAGCAGCCGGTGTACTCGCGCCTCGCGAGCGAGGAGGACGGGCGACGAATCTGGGACCTCTCCGAACAGCTCACCGGCGTGCGCGTGCCGGTGTGAGCTACCAGATCGTGCCGCCGCCGAGCGAGATGCCGCCCCACGTGAGCGCGATGAAGATCGCGGCGAACACGACCGGTGCGATGCCCTTGCCGTTGCGTGCGAGGCCCTTGAGGAGCGCGATCACGGCGAGCACCGCGGCGACGATGGAGAGGCCGCCGCCGAGGATCAGACCGATGAACAGCGGGATGGGCATGAGCACGAGGCCGGCCAGCGCGAACCAGAACGCGGCCCAGGCCGTCGGGTTGGAGCGGCGTTCGACGGAGGAGGTCATGCGTCCATTATCCCGTGCGGGCGATCCGCGCCCCGCAGGGCGCGGATCGCTCTCCGATCCGTGTCGCGTCAAAACGGGTTCGGGGTCAGCGTGTACTTGGTCTGCAGGTACTCGTGGATGCCCTCGGCGCCGCCCTCGCGGCCCAGGCCCGACATCTTCCAGCCGCCGAACGGCGCGGCGGCGTTGGAGACGACGCCCATGTTCAGGCCCATCATGCCGGTCTCGAGGCGCTCGATCATGCGCTGGCCGCGGGCGAGGCTCTCGGTGAAGACGTAGGAGACCAGGCCGTACTCGGTGTCGTTGGCCAGACGCACCGCGTCATCCTCGGTGTCGAAGGGGACGATGGCGAGCACCGGTCCGAAGATCTCCTCGCGCAGGATGTCCGAGCCGGGCTGCACGTCGGTGACGACGGTGGGCTCGTAGAACGTGCCGGGCCCCTCGACCTCGCTGCCGCCGGTGGCCACCTTCGCTCCGCGCTTCACGGCGTCCTGCACCAGCTGCGACGCCTTCGCGACCGCACGGTCGTCGATGAGCGGCCCGATCGTCACGCCCTCCTCGGTGCCGCGGCCGACCTTGAAGCCGTTCACGCGCTCGGTGACGCGGCGGGCGAACTCGTCGGCGACCGAGCGGTGCACGATGAACCGGTTCGCCGCGGTGCACGCCTGGCCGATGTTGCGGAACTTCGCCGCGATCGCCCCGTCGACCGCCTTGTCGAGGTCGGCGTCGTCGAACACGACGAAGGGGGCGTTGCCGCCGAGCTCCATCGACGTGCGCAGCACGCCCTGCGCGGCCTGCTCGAGCAGCCGCTGACCGACCTGCGTCGACCCGGTGAACGACAGCTTCCGCAGCCGCGGGTCACGGATGATCGGCTCCGACACCGCCCCCGACGTCGAGGTGGTGAACACGTTCACCACACCCGCGGGCACGCCGGCGTCTTCGAGCAGCTTCGCGAAGTAGAGGGTGGTCAGCGGCGTCAGCTCAGCCGGCTTGATCACCACGGTGCAGCCGGCGGCCAGCGCCGGCGCGATCTTGCGGGTCGCCATCGCGAGCGGGAAGTTCCACGGCGTGATCAGGAAGCACGGCCCGACGGGATGCTGCGACACGATCATGCGGCCGGTGCCCTCCGGGTTCGCGCCGTAGCGGCCCTGCACGCGGGAGGTCTCCTCGCTGAACCAGCGCAGGAACTCGCCGCCGTACGCGACCTCGCCGCGCGCCTCGGCCAGCGGCTTGCCCATCTCGATCGTCATCAGCAGGGCGAAGTCCTCCTTGCGCTCCTGCAGCAGATCGAACGCGCGACGCAGGATCTCGGCCCGCTCCCGCGCCGGCGTCGCCGCCCATCCGGGGAACGCCTCGACGGCCGCATCGAGCGCGGCCTTGCCGTCCTCGGGCGACGCGTCGGCGATCTCCTTGACCGTTTCGCCGTTGGACGGGTCGTAGACCTTCAGCGTCCTGTCGCCGGATGCCGCACGCCACCGCCCGCCGATGAACAGCCCGTCGGGCACGGACGCCAGCAGCTCGGACTCACGGGTTTCGGTGATCGTCGTGCTCACGGGGACTCCCTCGTCGGTTCCGGATGCCGCCCGTCGCGGCATCCGCTCATTCGATGTCTACCGGGCCAATTCTGCCCGCCGCCGCCGGGGCGGCCGATGTACGCGCTGTATACCGGGGATGGTTGTTTCGCCGGCCTGGACGCAATCAGCCGGCCAGGACCGCAGGCTCCTGCTGCGGCAGGAAGGACTGCGCGAAGAACGCGGCGAGTTCGTCGTGCGCCTGCAGGGGCAGCACCGCGGCGACGTACTGGTCGGGCCGCACGACGACGACGACGCCGTCGCGCGACAGCCCGCGCTCGGCGAAGATGTCGTCGGTCGTCCACGCGCTCGGCGCGGCGGCGTAGACCTTCTCCCAGTCGGTGAGCCCGAGCGGTCCCGTCTTCGGGAGGAACGCCTCGGGCACGCGCGCGAGGTCGACGTCCTCGTAGCGCTGCTGGTAGATCACCTTGACGTCGAAGACCGCGTCGACGTCGGCGCCCGCAGGGGTGAAGCGACGCACGGGCGAGTCCGGCGAGGCGATGAACTCCGCCCAGGCGGAGAGGGCGGATGCCTCTCCCGCAGCCGGCGCGTCGGCGAATGCGTACACGCGCCACCGCCCGTCGGCCTTGGCGTGGTGGCCGAGGTGCACCGCGTTGCCGTCGCACACGCGCACGACCTCCGCAGACTTGAAGCGCTTGCCCAGCGGGAAGCCCTCGGCCAGCGCCTGGTGCGCGGCATCCGTCACGATCATCGACGGGCCGTACTGCGTCATGAAGCCCGAGGGGAACTCGGCGGTGCCGAGGTAGTAGTTCGCGAGCTCCTGCGGGTCGGAGATCTCCTCCGGCTTGCGCGCCATGAGAGAGGACCACTCCCGGTCGAAGTCGATGAGCTGCTGCGCGACCGGCTGCCGCTCGGCCGAGTAGGTCTCCAGCAGCGAGGCGGGACTCAGCCCGGTGAGGACGTGCCCCAGCTTCCAGCCGAGGTTGAAGCCGTCCTGCATCGAGACGTTCATGCCCTGGCCCGCCTTCGCGCTGTGCGTGTGGCACGCGTCACCGGTGAGGAAGACCCGCGGGGCGTGCCCCTGGTCGACGTCGACGTCGTCGAACTTGTCGGTCACGCGGTGGCCGACCTCGTACACGCTGTGCCACGCGACCTGCTTCACGTCGATCGTGTACGGGTGGAGGATCTCGTTCGCGCGGCGGATGATCTCTTCGATCGGCGTCCGGCGCACGCGGTGCTCGTCGTCCGCTGCCACTTCGCCCAGGTCGATGTACATGCGGCTGAGGTAGCCGCCCTCGCGGGGGATGTGGAGGATGTTGCCGGCACTGGAGTTGATCGCGCACTTGGTGCGCCAGTCCGGGAAGTCGGTGTTGACGAGCACGTCCATGACGCCCCACGCGTGGGCCGCGAACTCGCCGACGTGCTTGCGCCCGATCGCCTCGCGCACACCGCTGCGGGCGCCGTCGGAGCCGACCACGTACTTGGCGCGCACCGTGCGCTCCTCGCCGGCCCGCTCCCCCGCGACGTGGCGCAGGCGCACCTCGACGGGGTGCTCGCCCTCGCCGTGGACGGTCAGGCCGACGAACTCGATGCCGTAGTCGGGGACGATGCGGCCGGGACCCTTCGCGGCGGCGTCGGCGAAGTAGTCGAGCACCCGGGCCTGGTTCACGATCAGGTGAGGGAACTCGCTGATCTTGAAGGCGTAGTCCTCGGTGCGGGCGGTGCGCACGATGTCGCGGGGGTTCTCGGGGTCGGGACCCCAGAAGTTCATGTAGGCGATGTTGTACGCCTCGGCGATGATCGGCTCCGCGAAGCCGAACGCCTGGAAGGTCTCGACGCTGCGGGGCTGGATGCCGTCGGCCTGCCCCAGCACGAGGCGACCGTCGCGCCGTTCGATGATCCGCGTGGTGACGCCGGGGAACTGCGACATCTGCGCGGCGAGCAGCATGCCCGCCGGCCCGGAGCCGACGATGAGCACGTCCATCTCGTCGGGCAGCTCGGCGGGGCGGTCGATGCCGGTGCCGGCGGCGTCCTGCACGCGGGGGTCGCCCGAGACGTAGCCGTGGTGGTGGAACTGCATCGTGTCCTCCTCGGACGACGGTGTCGAGGGCTTGTGAGCCTGGACGATGTGTTCTATATTCGAACACATCGTTCTACTATTGAACAGATCGTATACGACCTGCCGCGCAGCGGCAAGACTGCGAGCACACATGACCCCTCCGCGCAGCAGTCCGGCGCCGGCGTCGCAGACGCTGAGTCGCGGCATCCGGATCCTCGAAGTGCTCGCCGACGCGCGCGGGCCTCTCACGATCGACGAGATCGCGCGCCGCCTCGAGGTGCACCGCTCGGTCGCCTACCGGCTGCTGCGGACGCTCGAGGACCACGGCCTGATCGAGCGCGACTCCGCGGGACGCGTCGAGCTCGGCGCGCGCATGGCCGCCCTCGCGGCGGGCGTCGCGCACGACCTGCAGGCCGAGGCCCTCCCCGAGCTCACCGCCGTGGCCGGAGACCTCGGCGTGACCTGCTTCCTCTCAGTGCTCGACCACGACGAGTGCGTCACGCTCTCCAGCGTCGAGCCGCGGCACGCCGTGAACCCGGTCGCGCAACGGCCGGGCACGCGGCATCCGGTCACCCGCGGCGCGCCCGGCAAGGCGATCCTGTCGCTGGTGCCCGAGCGATCGTGGCCCGACGGCGTCGGCGACGACCTCGCCGGCGAGATCCGCGATGCCGCGGCCCGCGGCTGGGCGACGAGCCACGACGAGGTCATCCCGAGCCTGCGCGCGGTCGCGGTCCCCCTGGCCGTGCGGGGGCGCGGACCGGCGGCGATCGCCGTGGTGTTCGTGGCCAGCGCGCACGGCGACGACGCCATCGCGCAGCGGCTGTCGCGCTCGGCCTCCGCCATCAGGGACGCGCTCGGCGGCTGACCCGTTCTGGGGGGGTCAGGCCGTCGTCGGGAAGTCCGACACGAAGCGGATGTTGTACTCGGCGACCCGCTGCGGGACGCCCGCGAACGCCTCGGCCCGCGCCTCGGACGCCATGTACTCCTTCTCGAGGGCGGCGAACGCGTCCTCGTCGCCGGGCGCGCTGACGGCCCATACGAACTCGTTCGTCTCGGGCAGGCCGTAGGCGAACTCGACCGTGAAGCCGGCGGCGGGCCGGACCCTCGGCATCCATTCGGTCCACCACGCGACGAACGCGTCGTACTCCCCTTCGACGAGCGTGTACCGGCGCAGCTGGATCGTCTTCATGAACCCATCTTGGCCGAAGTCATATACTCGACTCGTCCGGCGGCACCGAAGCCCGCCGGTGCTCGAAAAATGGGCACGCAGCGCGAAGCGCGAGACACATACGGCCTGATCCTCCGTTCCGTCTCGAAAGGCTCCGCCATGCCCACCGTCTCCGCGCACGTCGCGCTCACCCTCGCCCGCCACATCGACCACGTCTTCGGGGTGATGGGCAACGGCAACGCGTACTTCCTCGACGCGCTCGAGCGCTCCACCGACGTGCACTTCACGGCCGTGCGCCACGAGGCGGGCGGCGTGGTCGCCGCCGACGCGTACCACCGCGCCTCCGGACGCCTGGCCGCGGCGACCGCGACCTACGGTGCGGGGTTCACCAACACGATCACCGCTCTCGCCGAGGCCGTGCAGGCGCACGTGCCACTCGTGCTCGTCGTGGGCGACGAGCCCACGTCGGGACCGCGCCCGTGGGACGTGGACCAGATCGCGCTCGCGTCGGCGGTCGGCGCCCGCACCTACACCGTGGGGCGGGCGGATGCCGCGGCCACGACCGTCATCGCCATCGAGCACGCCCTCACCTACCGGGTGCCGACGGTGCTGGCGATCCCCTACGACGTCGCGGCGCGCGACGCCGGGCCGGTGCCGGAGGCTCCGGAGCCCCGGCTTCCCGGACCGCTGGTGCCCGCCGGGCCGTTCGCCGAGGGCGCGGTCGAGGGCATCGTGGATGCACTGGCGTCGGCGGCGCGTCCCTTCCTGCTCGCCGGCCGGGGAGCCTGGATCTCTCGCGCCGGGGAGGCGCTCGGCGACATCGCCGACGCGGTCGGCGCCGTGACGGCCTCCACCGCGCTCGGGCGGGGCGTGTTCCCGCGCGGCGAGTTCGACCTGGGCGTGACCGGCGGCTTCGGAGCCGAGGGTGCCATGGAGCTCGTGCGCACGGCCGATGTGGCCGTCGTCTTCGGGGCATCCCTCAACCAGTTCACGATGCGCTTCGGCGACCTGTTCGCGCCGGGGACCCGGGTCTTCCAGGTGGACGTGACGGGCGCGGCGACCCACCCGCACGTCGGCGGCTTCGTGCGCGGGGACGCCGCCGTCGTGGCGCGTGCCGTCGCGGAAGGCCTGCGCGCGCGAGGCGCGGCGCCGAGCGGCTGGCGCGAGTCGATCGACGTGGCGGCGCTGCGCACCTACGAGCCGGGCGACCGCGCCGCCCCCGACGGACGCCTGGACCCCCGCTCGGTGGCGGCGCGCATCGGCGAACTGCTGCCCGACGACCGCGTGGTCGTGTCGGACGGCGGGCACTTCATCGGCTGGGCGAACATGTACTGGCCGGTCGCCTCCCCCGACCGCATGAGCATGGTCGGCACGGCATTCCAGTCGATCGGGCTGGGCTGGCCGTCCGTGCCGGGCGCGGCGCTCGCGAAGCCCTCGGCGACGGTCGTGCTGACGACCGGCGACGGCGGCGGACTCATGGCGCTCGCCGATCTCGAGAGCGCCGTGCGGGTCGCACGCGGTCGAGGACTGGCCGTCGTCTGGAACGACGCCGCCTACGGCGCCGAGGTGAACCTGTACGGCCTGAAGGGGCTCGCGAAGGAGCCGATGCTCATCCCCGAGGTCGACTTCGCAGCCCTCGCCGCGGGCGTGGGCGCCGAGGGCGTCGTCGTGCGGACGCTCGAGGATCTGGACCGTCTCGCGACCTGGGCGGCCGAGCCCGAGGCATCCCGCCGCTTCCTGGTCCTGGACTGCCGCATCTCGGGCGCGGTCGTCGCGCCGTATCAGCGCGAGATCATCCGCGTGAACTCCTGACGGGCCGAGCCGGGCTACTCCCCCTTGAAGTCGGGGCGGCGCTTCTGCTGGAACGCGGCGAAGCCCTCGCGGTAGTCGGCGGTGGTGCGCAGCGCCTCCTGGGCGCGCGCCTCCTCGGCGACGGCATCCCACAGCCGCTCCCCGCGCAGCCGGGCGATCAGGCGCTTGGAGGCGACGAATGCCGCCGTCGGTCCGGATGCCGCGACCGTGGCACGCTGCTGGGTGAAGTCGAACACGTCCTCGACGGGCATCGCCCGGCTGAACAGGCCCGCTGCGACGGCTTCCGCGCCGGTCATGAGCTCGCCGGTGTAGATGAGGTCGAGCGCCCGGTGGGCGCCGAGCCGCTCGTAGAGCAGGGCGTGGCCGCCGGAGTCCAGCATCGCGCCGAGGCTCGCGAACGGCGAGCCGATCTTGGCGTCGTCGGCGACGTAGACGACGTCGGTCGCGATCGCGAGGCCGAGCCCCACCCCGAGGCATGCGCCGTGGACGGCCGCGAAGGTCGGCGCGGGGAACGCGGCGATCCTCCGCATGAGCGTCTCCACGCCCGCGAGGTACTGGGGCACGTCGTCGGTCAGGGGGTCGACGCCGGCGATGTCGCGGCCCGCGCAGAACGCGCGGCCCTCGGCCCGCAGCACGAGCGCCCGCACGCCGGCCTCTTCGGCACTGCGATAGGCGGCATCCATCTCCCCCAGCGCCCGCAGCGAGAGGGCGTTGAGCTTCTCCGGCGCGTTGAGGACGACGTCGGCCACGTCGCCGGTGATGGACAGTTCGATCATGCGTTCCTCCTCAGACGTCGTAGTCGACGACCACGGTGTCGGTCGTCGGGTGGGATTGGCAGGTGAGCACGTAGCCGCGCTCGAGCTCGTCGGGCTCGAGCGCGTAGTTCTCGGTCATCGTGACGGAGCCCTCCAGCAGCCGGGCACGACAGGTGCCGCACACGCCGCCCGCGCAGGCGAAGGGCACGTCGGGGCGCACGCGCAGCGCGGCGTTGAGGATCGACTCGCGCGCCGAGACCGGGCTGTCGACGGCCTGCGACTGCCCGTCCAGCGTGAACTCGATGCGGCGCACCGGCTCGTCCGCGGCCACGGCGACGGGCCGGCCCGCGGCCGGCTCGGCCCGCTCGCCCTCGCCGGTGGTGAACAGCTCGTAGCGCACGTGCGCCGGGTCGACGCCGATGTCGGCGAGGGTGTCGCGGCACAGCTGCACCAGCTCGAACGGCCCGCAGAGGAACCACTCGTCGACGGTGTCGGGGAGCACGAGGTCGCCGAGGATGCGCCGCAGGCGCGGCTCGTCGATGCGCCCCGACAGCAGCGGCGCCGTGCGCTGCTCGCGCGAGAGCACGTGGTGCAGCGCGAGGCGCGTCGGGTAGCGGTCCTTGAGGTCGGAGAGCTCGTCGAGGAACATCACATCGAGGCTCGAGCGGTTCGTGTAGACCAGGGTGAACCGCGAGGTGGCGGAGCGCGCGAGCACCGTCGCGGCGAGCGCCATCAGCGGCGTGATGCCGGACCCCGCCGCGATGCCGGCGACGTGCGCGTCGTCCAGGTCGGCCAGCTTCGAGGTGAACGTACCCTGCGGGCTCATGACGTCGATCTGGTCGCCCACCCGCAGCTCGGTCTGCGCCCACGTCGAGAACAGGCCGCCCGAATCGCGCTTGATCGCGACGCTGATCGTGCGGGGGCCGTCGCCCCCGCCGCCCGAGTCCGCCGCCCGGCACAGCGAGTACGACCGGCGCAGCTCGTGCCCGTCGATCACCTTCCGCAGCGCGACGTGCTGACCGGCGAGGTAGTCGAAGTCGCCGCGCGCCTCCTCGGGGATGGCGAAGGTCACCTCGACGGCGGCATCCGTCAGCGGCCGCACCGCGGCGACGCGGAGCGTGTGGAACCGCGCGCGGTGCCTCGCGCCGCGGGGACCGCCCACCGCTGTCGTCAGCAGCGTCTCGGCGATGCGCCGGCGCTCGGCGTCGGCGAGGTCGTCGGGCCGCATCAGTGCGCCTTGAAGTGGTCGAAGGGCTCGAGGCATGCGCGGCACTCGTAGAGCGCCTTGCACGCGGTCGACCCGAACCGGGCGACTTCGCGGGTGTCGAGCGACCCGCACCGCGGGCACCGCACCGACAGCCGCACCGGGATCGGGCCGCGCACCGCCGCCCGGCCGGTGGGCGGGGCGATGCCGTAGTCGACGAGCTTGCGCTTGCCGGCATCCGTCATCCAGTCCGTCGTCCACGCGGGCGCCAGCACGAGCCGCACGTCGACGTGCTCGAACCCGGCCGCGGTCAGCGCGAGCACGACGTCGTCGCGTATCGCGTCCATGGCGGGGCAGCCCGAGTAGGTGGGGGTGATGGTGACCGTGACGCGGCCGCCCTCGACCACGACGTCACGCAGGACGCCGAGATCCTCGATGGTGAGGACCGGCACCTCCGGGTCGAGGACGGAGGCCGCCACCGCCCAGGCGCGGGTGCGTTCTGGTACCCCGTCTCCGGTCGCAGCCTCGACACGTACTGTTCGCAGGAGCGTCTCGTCCCGCGCCGACGCGCGCCCGCGGGAATCCGCGGGCGTGCCCGCCGCCGAGCCGCCCGATCCTGCAATCGGCACAGAGCGGCCGGCGGAAGCTGCCAGCGAGGGAACCGCCCCGGTCACCATGTCGCCCCCGGATGCGCTCGCGCGAGCACCTGCATCTCGGCGAGCAGGTACCCCAGCGTCGAGAAGTGGGCCCCGCGGCGTCCGCCGGCCGAAGACACCGGGCCGGCCGGGACCTCGATCTCCGCTTCCGCGAAGACCGCCGCGATGACGGCGTCGAACCCCGCCTGCAGCGCCGACGGGCGCACCGCGACGTCGCCGAGCCGGTCGATGAGCGGCTCGTCGCGGAACAGCTCGCCGACGTACGGCCACACGTCGCCGACGGCGCGCACGATGCGCCGCCGCGACTCGTCGGTGCCGCCGGCCAGGCGCAGCGTCCACTGCACGGCGTGGTCGCGGTGGTACTCGACCTCCTTGACCGCCTTGCCGGCGATGGCCGCGAGGGTCTCGTCGGACGATCCCTGCAGCGCGGTGTACAGCTCGAAGAGGTACACGGATGCCACCAGCTGGCGCGCGATCGTCTGCGCGAAGTCGCCGTTGGGCTGCTGGAAGAGCCAGGCGCACCGGAACTCCGGCTCGTCGCGCCAGTAGGCCAGGTCGTCCTCGGTGCGTCCGTCGAACGAGCCGGCGTAGTGCAGCAGCGACCGCGCGTGGCCCAGGAGGTCGAGTGCGATGTTCGCCAGCGCGACGTCCTCTTCGAGCTCGGGCGCCCGCGCGATCCAGGCGCCGAGCTGCTGCGACAGGATCAGCGCGTCGTCGCCGAGCCACAGCGCGTACTCCGCGACGTCGGCCGACGGCGCGCGGCCTTCGCCGCCGGCGAGCTCGGCCGAGAGCGCGATCCGCTCGACAGTGACGTCGCCGTGAGCGTCGCCGCCGAGATCCGGTGCCTGGGCGTGTCGGAGGGTCACAGGTGCGGCACCCCCTCCGAGGCCGTGTAGTAGGTCGCGTGCCGGTAGTTCTTGCCGGCGGGGCTCTCGAAGAACGCGCCCTTGGAGGCGGGGTCGCTGGTCGTGATGGCGTCGGCGGGCACGACCCAGATCGACGTGCCCTCGCCGCGCCGGGTGTAGAGGTCCCGCGCGTTGCGCAGCGCGAAGTCCGCATCGGGCGCGTGGAGCGACCCGGCGTGCACGTGCGACAGGCCGCGGCCGGCGCGGACGAACACCTCCCACAGCGGCCACGATTCGCGGTCGGAGAATCCGGGGGTCGGCATCATGCCACCGCCTTCTGCGCGTCGAGCGCCTGCTTGCGGGCGTACTCGGCGGCGGCCTCGCGCACCCACGCGCCCTCCTCGTGGGCGTTGCGTCGGTTGCGGATGCGCTCGGCGTTCATCGCGCCGCGACCGGCGATCACCTCCTGCAGCTCGCTCCAGTCGATCTCGCTGGTGTGCCAGCGTCCGGCCTCGTCGTCCCAGCGCAGTTCGGGGTCGGGGAGCGTGACCCCGAGCACCTCGGCCTGCGGCACCAGCATCCCGATGAACCGCTGCCGCAGCTCGTCGTTGGAGAACCGCTTGATGTTCCACGCCATCGACTGCGCCGAGTTGGGCGAGGCGTCGTCGGGCGGCCCGAACATCATCAGCGACGGCCAGTACCAGCGGTCGACGGCATCCTGCGCCATCGTCCGCTGCGCCTCGGTGCCCTGCATCAGCGTCAGCAGGATCTCGAAGCCCTGGCGCTGGTGGAACGACTCCTCCTTGCAGATGCGCACCATCGCCCGGCCGTAGGGGCCGTACGAGGCGCGGCACAGCGGCACCTGGTTGCAGATCGCCGCGCCGTCCACGAGCCAGCCGATCGCGCCCATGTCGGCCCACGTGGGTGTCGGGTAGTTGAAGATCGACGAGTACTTCGCGCGGCCTTCGATGAGCTGCTCGGTCATCTCGTCGCGGGTGATGCCGAGGGTCTGCGCGGCGGAGTAGAGGTACAGGCCGTGGCCCGCCTCGTCCTGCACCTTGGCCATCAGGATGGCCTTGCGCTTGAGGCTCGGCGCCCGGGTGATCCAGTTGCCCTCCGGCTGCATGCCGATGATCTCGGAGTGCGCGTGCTGCGAGATCTGGCGGATCAGCGTCTTCCGGTACGCAGCCGGCATCCAGTCGCGCGGCTCGATGCGCGAGTCGGCTTCGATGATCGCGTCGAAGGCCGCCTGCTCGGCGGTCTCGGCGGACGTCGCATCGGTCGTCATCGTCGACTCCGTTCGGTTCCTGAGCCTGTCGAAAGGATTACAGACCGTTCGTTCAGTAAAAGTGTAGTACGGCGACGGATGCCTCGCCACGACCTCACACCGACTCCTCGGGTCCGGCCCGGCGCGTGGTGAAGGAGCGCCCGCGGAACTCCGCCACGACGTCGCCCGTCTCGTCGGCGACCGTCACGTCGTAGAGCCCGCTGCGGCCGGTCACCGCCACGCGGCGCGCGTGTGCGGTGAGCGTCTGCCCCGCGCGCGTCGCCTTGAGGAACGAGATGTCGGCCCCGGCCGCCACCGTGACGGCGGGGTCGCCCGCGGAGCCCGGATCCGCACCGTTGCACGCCATCGCGAACGCGGTGTCGGCGAGCGCGAACACCATCCCGCCGTGGGTGATCGCGAAGCCGTTGGTCATGTCGTCGCGCACCCGCATCGACACCACCGCCTCCCCCGGCTCGTCGCGCTCGACGACCATGCCGAGCGCCGCCGACGCCCGGTCGCGCCGGAGCATGGGCCGCTGCCCCGCGAAGTGCTCGGCCGGGTCGGTCACACCGGCACCTGGGCGGCGGGAGAGCCGGACGGGAGGGCATCCGTCGCCTCCGCCGTCTTCGCGACGAGGGTGAGCACGTCGTAGGTCGCCACGATCTCATCGTCCTGGTTGAGGATCACGGCATCCCACCGCACCTCGCCGTACGCGTCGGTCTCGCGCGGCGTGATCTGCTTCGCCGTGAGCACGACGCGGATCTCGTCGCCCGGCGACACCGGGGTCATGAAGCGCAGGTTCTCGAGCCCGTAGTTGGCGAGCACCGGGCCCGGCTCGGGGTCGACGAACAGGCCCGCGGCCCACGAGACGAGCAGGTAGCCGTGCGCGACCCGCCCCGGGAAGAACGGGTTGGCGGCGGCGGCCGCCTCGTCCATGTGCGCGTAGAAGAGGTCGCCGGTGAAGTTCGCGAACGTCTCGATGTCGTCGAGCGTGACCGGGCGCGTGGGTGAGGCCACCTGGTCGCCGACGGCGAGCTCGGCGAGCGACTTGCGGAACGGGTGGCGGTCGGAGCGGGATGCCGCGCCCTGGTGCCACACGCCGGTCAGGGCCGTGAGCATCTGCGGCGATCCCTGCACGGCGGTGCGCTGCATGTGGTGCAGGACGGCGCGGATGCCGCCGAGCTCCTCTCCCCCGCCGGCGCGGCCGGGTCCGCCGTGGACGAGGTGCGGCACGGGCGCGCCGTGGCCGGTCGACGAGCGGGCGTCGTCGCGGTCGAGGAACAGCAGGCGCCCGTTGTAGGCCGCGGTACGGGCGAGCAGCGTCGCGGCGACCGCGGGGTCGGAGGTGGCGACGCTGGTCACGAGCGACCCGCCGCCGCGCTCCACGAGGTCGGCGGCCTCGTCGACCGTGCGGTACGCCAGGATGCTCGCGACGGGCCCGAACGCCTCGACCTCGTGCACGGCGTCCGGCAGCGACGCCGGGTCGCCGTCGAAGCCGACCACGATCGGCGCGACGAACGCGCCGTCGGGCGCGGGTCCGGTCGAGCCGTCCGCGTGCGTGACGTCGGGGGCATCCGTCGTTCCGATCAGCAGCCGGCCGCCCGCCGCCTGCAGCTCGCCGACCGCCCGGAGCACCTCCTCGCGCTGGGCGCGCGAGACGACGGGCCCCATCGTGACGCCGTCGGCGCGCGGATCGCCGATGACCACGCGCTCGACGATCTTCGCCCGCAGCGCCGCCACGAGCGGCTCGACGGACGCGACGGGCACGATCGCGCGGCGGATGGCCGTGCACTTCTGCCCGGCCTTCGTGGTGAGCTCGACCATGAGCTGCGTGACGTACGCGTCGAACTCCGGCGTGCCCGGCACCGCGTCGGGGCCGAGCACCGAGGCGTTGATGGAGTCGGTCTCGCTGGTGAACCGCACGCCCGCGGCCGCCTGGGCCCGCAGCCGCTCGGCGGTCGAGGCGCTGCCGGTGAAGCCGACGAGGTCTCCGAGTCCGAGATGGTCGAAAAGACCCGGCACGCCGCCGCTCACCAGCTGCAGCGATCCTGCCGGGAGCCTCCCCGTCTCGACGAGGATGCGCACCCAGGCCTCGGCCACGTACGCCGTGGGGGTCGCGGGCTTCACGATCGTCGGGACGCCCGCGAGGAACGCCGGCGCGAACTTCTCCAGCGCCCCCCACATCGGGAAGTTGAAGGCGTTGATCTGCACGGCGACGCCGGGAAGGCGCGTGTAGACGTGGCGGCCGAGGAACGATCCGTCCTTGGAGAGCGGCTCGGCCGGGCCGTCGAGGTACACCTGCGCGTTCGGCAGCTCGCGACGCCCCTTCGACGAGTACGTGAAGAGCACGCCGATGCCGCCGTCGACGTCGCTGAGGGAGTCGCGCACCGTCGCGCCGGCGCGCTTGGAGAGCTCGTACAGCTCGTCCTTGCGCGCGGTGAGCGCGATGGCGAACTCCTTGAGCAGCAGCGCCCGCTGGTGGAACGTCAGCGCACCGAGGCTCGCCTGCCCCGTCGTGCGCGCGCAGGCGATCGCGCCCGCGAGGTCGATGCCGGCGGTGCTCACGCGGGTCACGACCTCGCCCGTCGACGCGTCGAGCACCTCGGCCGCCTCGGCGCCGGGCTCGGGAGCCCACCACCGGTCCTGGAGGTAGCTGGGGAGGATGCCGTCCTCGGTCCGATCGTCGATCACTGGTCACTCCATTCGTAGAAGCCGCGGCCGGTCTTGCGGCCGAGATGTCCGTCGGCGACGAGCCGTCGCAGCAGGTCGGGGGGCGCGAAGCGGTCGCCGAGCTTCGCGTGCAGCTCCTCGGCGATGCCGAGCCGCACGTCGAGGCCGACGAGGTCTGTCGTGCGCAGCGGGCCGAGCGGATGCCGGTACCCGAGCTCCATCGCCGCGTCGATGTCGGCCGCCGATGCGACGCCCTCCTCGAGCATGCGGATCGCCTCGAGCCCCAGCGCCACCCCCAGCCGGCTCGACGCGAAGCCCGGGCTGTCGCGTACGACCACGGCCGCCTTGCCGAGCGCCTCGACCCAGCCGCGCGCGTCGTCGACCAGGCCCGGGCCGGTCGCCGAGCCCGTGACGACCTCGACCAGCTGCGAGGCCGGCACGGGGTTGAAGAAGTGCAGGCCCAGGAACCGCTCCGGACGCTCCAGCCCGGACGCCAGGTCGTCGATCGAGATCGATGACGTGTTGGTCGCCAGCGCCGCCTCAGGCCCGAGGGTCCCCTCGGCCCGCCGGAGCGCCTCGAGCTTGAGCCCACGCTCCTCGGGGACGGCCTCGACGACGAGGCCGCAGCCGCCGAGGGCGGCGGCATCCGCCGTCGTCTCCACCGCGGCCGCGAGCGCCTCGAACCGGCGCTCGGTCGCATCGCGCTCGACGCTGCGCCGCAGGCTCTCGAGGAGGCGAGCGGATGCCGCGGCCGCGGCATCCGCGTCCCGCTCGACGACGGTCACCGCGGCGCCGGCCAGCACGAAGGCGTGTGCGATGCCGGCCCCCATGCGGCCTCCGCCGATGACGCCGACGCGCGCGGGGACGCCCGCGCTCATCGCGTGCGCCTCTCGAGGAAGGCGGCCATGCGCCGGTCCTTCTCTGGGCTCTCGAAGAGCTGGGCCTGCAGCTCCAGCTCCACCTCCGGGTGCGCCGCGGGCGGCGCGAGCAGCGCGGTCTTGGTGTGCCTCGTGGCCAGCGCATCGTTGCGGGCGATGCGGTCGGCGAGCGCGTTCGCGGCGGCGAGGAGCTCGTCCGGCTCGTACAGCGACGACACGAGGCCCCACGCGACGGCGGTCTCGGCATCCAGGATCCGTCCGGTCAGCAGCATCTCGGCGGCGCGGGCCTCGCCGACCAGCTGCGGCAGCCGCCACGTCGCCCCCGCGGCGGCGATGATGCCGAGGCCGGTCTCGGGGTTGCCGATCTGCAGACGCGGCGTGCCGATGCGGATGTCGGCGGCGTAGGCGAGCTCGGCGCCCCCGCCGAGGGCGTATCCGTCGACGGCGGCGATGACGGGCATGGGCAGGTTGCGGATCCGCTGGAACGCCCGGGTGTTGATGCCCATGCGCGCGTCGGCGGCCCGCCGCTCGCGCAGCTGGGCGATGTCGGCGCCGGAGGCGAACACGCCGTCCGCGCCGATGAGGATCAGCGTGCGGGGCTCGCTCTCGAGCTCACGGCACAGCTCGTGCAGCCGGTCGATCATGTCCTGGTCGATGGCGTTGCGCACCTCGGGCCGCGACAGCGTGGCGATGACGCGGTCTGTGCGGCGCTGGAGCTGCAGCGGCTCGGGCATCGGCATCCTCTCGATCCGCTCCGTCGCGGTCGCCTCCATATTACGTGACCGATCGTTCAGTAATACCCCTTCCCGTGCCAGACTGGGGCGCATGCCGCTGCCGTCCGAGCCCGCGCAGGCCGCCGTGCGGCGCGGGCGCCCTGGGTACGACCGCGACCAGGTGCTCGCCGTCGCCGTGATGCTGTTCAACGAGCAGGGGTACGACGCCACCTCGGTCGCCGGCCTCGCCGAGCGGCTGGGCCTGACGAAATCGGCGCTGTACCACCACTTCGACTCCAAGGAGCAGCTGCTCGCGCTGGCGCTCGACGAGGCGCTCGACGGCCTGGAGGGCGTGCTCGACGATCCCTCCGCCGCGATCGGCGACCCGGCCGAGCGCCTGGCGACCGTGCTGCGCGGCGCCGTGCGGGTGCTGGTCGACAAGCTGCCGTACGTCACGCTGCTGCTGCGCGTGCGCGGCAACAGCGCCGTCGAGCGCTCCGCGCTGGAGCGCCGTCGCGCCTTCGACCACCGCGTGGCCGCGCTGGTGAGCGAGGCGCAGCGGGCCGGTCAGGTCCGCGCCGACGTCGACGGCGCCGTCGCGACCCGCCTCGTGTTCGGCATGGTCAACTCGATCGTCGAGTGGTACCGACCCGGCGGTCCCACGGGCCGCGAGCAGTTGGCGCACGACGTCGTGGCGGTCGCCCTCGACGGCATGCGCACGCGCTGACGGACGACGGATGCCGCGACCCGCCGCCCGTGAGGGGGCGGGGTCGCGGCATCCGCCGTCGAGGCGTCAGGCCCGGGACAGGCCGTAGATCGGGCTCTTCGCCTGCTCGGCCTCGTGGTCGGGGCCGAGCGGGATGCCCGAACGGTCGCGGAGGAGGAGCGTGGCGATGAGGCCGATGAGCGTCATGCCGGCGAGGTACCAGGTCACGGCGTCGGTGGAGCCGGTCGTCTGCACCAGAGCCTGCGCGATGGTCGGGGCGAACGCACCACCCACGATCGCGCCGATCGCGTACGAGATCGAGACGCCCGAGAACCGGATCGAGGCGGGGAACAGCTCGCTGTACAGCGCCGCCTGCGGACCGTAGGTGAAGCCCAGGCCGATCGTGAGGAACGCGAGCCCCGAGAACAGCAGGCCGACGTCGGCGGTGTTCACCAGCGGGAAGAGGAGGAAGACACCCGCCAGCTGCACGATCCAGCCGATGATGTACGTCGTGCGGCGGCCGATCTTGTCGCTGAGCCAGCCGGCGACGAAGGTCGCGATCAGCCACGTCACAGCCGATCCCGTCACCGCCCACAGCACCGGCGCGGTGGCCAGGCCGACCGGACCCTCGGGGTCGGTGGCGTAGCGCTGGATGTAGCCGCCGGTGGTCATGTAGCCGACCGCGTTGTTGCCGGCGAAGACGAGCGCGGCGATGATCACCAGGAGCGTGTGCTTCTTGAACAGCTGCACGATCGGCATGCGCGCCTCCTCCTTGCGCTCGGCGAGCTCGGCGAAGACCGGGCTCTCCTCGACGCGACGGCGGACGTAGTAGCCGACGAGGATCAGCACGACGCTCAGCAGGAACGGGATGCGCCATCCCCACTCCTTGAACCACTCGTCGCCGGGGATCGCGACCAGGGCCATGACGCCCGAGGCCAGCAGCAGGCCGATGGGCACGCCGACCTGCGGCGAGGCCCCGAAGATGCCGCGGCGCGCCTTGGGCGCGTGCTCGACGGCCATCAGCACCGCGCCGCCCCACTCGCCGCCGGCCGAGACGCCCTGCAGCACGCGCAGCAGGATGAGCAGGATCGGTGCGGCGATGCCGATCGCGGCATACGTCGGCAGCAGACCGACGAGGGTCGTGGCGGCGCCCATGAGGATCAGCGTCCACATCAGCACGACCTTGCGGCCGTACTTGTCGCCGAAGTGCCCGGCCAGGAACGCGCCGAGCGGGCGGAACAGGAAGCTGATGCCGACCGTGATGAACGAGAGGATCTGGGCGAACCCCTCACCGGCGGGCGCGAAGAACAGCTCGGCGAAGACGAGGCCGGCCGCGAACGCGTAGATGAAGAAGTCGTACCACTCGACGGTCGTGCCGACGACCGTGGCGAAGACGACCCGGCGCCGATCGGCCGAAGTGGCGATGGTGCCGGTGGGGGTGAACCCCTGCGGGGCTTTCGATGAGCTCATTCTGACTCCTGTGTCGGGGCTGACGTCGTCGTCACCGGCGAACGATTCGGGACGCTTGCCGGATGCGGGATGATCATATACGATTTCGGATACGACGCAACAGCCCACCGAGTGAGGAAGCTCATGGCAGACACCCCCGACGCCGCAGACCCGCGATTCGCGGCGCTGCCCTCGCGCCCCGGCAAGATCGTCGCGATCCACCTCAGCTACGCGTCGCGCGCCGACCAGCGCGGGCGTCGGCCGCAGCATCCGTCGTACTTCTTCAAGCCCTCGAGCTCGGTCGCCGCCTCCGGCGGCACGATCGAGCGGCCGGCGGGCACCGAGCTGCTGGCGTTCGAGGGCGAGATCGCCCTCGTGATCGGCGAGCCCGCACGACGGGTCTCCCTCGAAGACGCGTGGAACCACGTCGGCTGGGTCACGGCGGCCGACGACTTCGGGCTCTACGACCTGCGCGCCAATGACAAGGGCTCGAATGTGCGGTCGAAGGGCGGCGACGGCTACACGCCGATCGGCCCCTCCCTCATCGACGCGCGCACCATCGAGCCTCGCGACCTGCGGGTGCGCACGTGGCTCAACGGCACGCCGGTGCAGGACGACACCGCCGCCGGCATGATCTTCGCGCTCCCCCAGCTCGTCGCCGACCTCTCTCAGCACTTCACCCTCGAGCGCGGCGACGTCATCCTCACCGGCACGCCGGCCGGCTCCTCGGTCGCCGTCCCCGGCGACGTCGTCGAGGTCGAGGTCGACGTCCCCGGCGGCCCCACCTCGGGACGCCTGGTCACGACGGTCGTGCAGGGCACTGTCGGCTTCGACGGCGCGCTCGGGTCGCTCCCCGCCGCCGACGACCTGCAGCGCTCCGAGGCGTGGGGCTCCCGCGAGGCGGCCGGGCTTCCGCCCGAGGAGCCCGAAGCCTCCGCCGCACCCGTGCTCAGCGACGCGCTGCGGGCGAAGCTCGACGCCGTGCCGGTCGCCGGCCTCTCGGCGCAGCTGCGCAAGCGCGGCCTGGACAACGTGCACATCGACGGCGTCGTGCCGCTGCATCCGGGGGCCAAGCTCGTCGGCACCGCCCGGACGCTGCGCTTCGTACCCAACCGCGAGGACCTGTTCGCCTCGCACGGCGGCGGCTACAACGCGCAGAAGCGCGCGTTCGACGCCGTCGGCGAGGGCGAGGTCGTCGTCATCGAGGCGCGCGGCGAAGCCGGCTCCGGCACGCTCGGCGACATCCTCGCCATCCGCGCCCACGCCCGTGGCGCCGCCGGCATCGTCACCGACGGCGGGGTGCGCGATGCCGCAGCCGTCGCGGCCGTCGGCATCCCGGTGTACACCTCCGGCGCCCACCCGGCCGTGCTCGGCCGCAGGCACGTCCCGTGGGACCACGACCTCACCATCGCGTGCGGCGGCGCCACGGTGCAGCCCGGCGATGTGATCGTCGGCGACGCCGACGGCGTCATCGTCATCCCGCCCGGAATCGTCGAGGAGGTCGCGGACGCGGCCCTCGCGCAGGAGGTGGAGGACGCCTGGATCGCCGAACGCGTCGCGGAGGGGCATCCCGTCGACGGCCTCTTCCCGATGAACGCGCAGTGGCGCGAGCGGTACGAGGCGCAGAAAGGACGGGAGCGATGACCGAGGTCGAGACCGGCGTCGACACGCCGAGCCGTAGCAAGTCGCAGATCGCCTACCACTGGATCAAGGAGCGCATCGCGCGGCAGGAGTTCACCCCCGGCTACCGCCTCGTGCTCGGCTCGATCGCGGGCGACCTCGACATGAGCGTCGTGCCGGTGCGCGAGGCGATCCGCCAGCTGGAGGCGGAGGGCCTGGTCACGTTCGAGCGCAACGTGGGCGCCCGGGTGTCGATGGTCGACGACTCGCAGTACCGGCACAGCATGCAGGCGCTGTCGATCCTCGAGGGCACCGCCACCGCCCTCGCCGCGCGCCGGCTCACCGCCGACGACCTCCGCGCCGCACGCCGCATCAACGAGCTGATGATCGAGACGCTCAACCACTTCGACCCGCGGGCCTTCACGTCGCTGAACCACGAGTTCCACTCGGCGCTGTACTCCAAGTGCGCCAACCCCCGCATGCTCGAGCTCGTCAACGCGGAGTGGGCGCGCCTCGGCCACCTGCGCGACTCGACGTTCAGCTTCGTGCCCGGGCGCGCGCAGGAGTCGGTGCACGAGCACGAGAACATCGTCCGGCTCATCGAGGTCGGCGCCCCGCTCGGCGAGATCGAGAAGGCCGCCCGCCGCCACCGCGCCGCCACCCTCGACGCGTACATGATCCACGAGCACCCCGACGAGGCGCTCGGCCTCCCCGCGTTCTGACACCTCGACGGCTGCCCGACCCGCACCCGTCACGAATCTCCGACGAAGGAGCGAAATGACCGACACCCAGACCGTTCTCGCGACGCGGCACGTGCCCGAGGGCCTGCCGGACCGCATCCAGCACTACATCGACGGCGCGTTCGTCGACTCGCTGGACGGCGACACGTTCGACGTGCTCGACCCCGTCACCAACGAGACCTATGTCCAGGCGGCCGCCGGCAAGAAGGCGGACATCGACCGGGCGGTCGCCGCCGCGCGGCGCGCCTTCACCGAAGGACCCTGGCCGCGGATGCTGCCGCGCGAGCGCTCGCGCGTGCTGCACCGCATCGCCGACATCGTGGAGTCCCGCGACGCCCGCCTGGCCGAACTCGAGTCGTTCGACTCGGGCCTGCCGATCACGCAGGCGCTCGGTCAGGCCCGCCGCGCGGCCGAGAACTTCCGGTTCTTCGCCGACCTGATCGTCGCGCAGGCCGACGACGCCTACAAGGTGCCGGGCCGCCAGATGAACTACGTCAACCGCAAGCCGATCGGCGTCGCCGGGCTCATCACCCCGTGGAACACGCCGTTCATGCTCGAGTCGTGGAAGCTCGGCCCCGCCCTGGCCACCGGCAACACCGTGGTGCTCAAGCCCGCCGAGTTCACCCCGCTGTCGGCATCGCTGTGGGCCGGCATCTTCGAGGAGGCGGGGCTCCCGCAGGGTGTGTTCAACCTCGTCAACGGGCTCGGCGAGGACGCGGGCGACGCGCTGGTGAAGCATCCGGATGTGCCGCTCATCTCCTTCACCGGCGAGAGCCGCACGGGGCAGATCATCTTCGGCAACGCCGCACCGTTCCTCAAGGGCCTGTCGATGGAGCTCGGAGGCAAGAGCCCGGCCGTCGTCTTCGCCGACGCCGACCTGGAGGCCGCGATCGACGCGACGATCTTCGGGGTCTTCTCACTGAACGGCGAGCGCTGCACCGCCGGCTCGCGCATCCTCGTCGAGCGATCGGTGTACGACGAGTTCGTCGAGCGCTACGCGGCCCAGGCCGAGCGCGTCGTGGTCGGCTACCCGCACGATCCCGCCACCGAGGTCGGCGCGCTCGTGCACCCCGAGCACTACGACAAGGTGATGGGCTACATCGAGATCGGCAAGGGCGAGGCGCGCCTCGTCGCCGGCGGCGGCCGCCCCGACGGGTTCGACGGGGGCAACTTCGTGCGCCCGACCGTCTTCGCCGACGTCGCCCCCGACGCGCGGATCTTCCAGGAGGAGATCTTCGGCCCGGTCGTCGCGATCACGCCCTTCGACACCGACGAAGAGGCGCTCGAGCTCGCCAACGGCGTGCGCTACGGCCTCGCCGCGTACGTGTGGACGAACGATCTGAAGCGTGCGCACAACTTCTCGCAGGCGATCGAGGCCGGCATGGTGTGGCTGAACTCGAACAACGTGCGGGACCTGCGCACCCCGTTCGGCGGCGTCAAGGCGTCGGGCCTCGGTCACGAGGGCGGCTACCGCTCGATCGACTTCTACACCGACCAGCAGGCCGTGCACATCACGCTCGGCCCCGCCCACAACCCGACCTTCGGCAAGGGAGCCTGATATGACCCACGACAAGACCCTGACCTCATCCGGCTTCTTCGTGAGCCAGGAGGCGCCCATCCTCTCCGACGACCCGATCCCGACGCCGACGGCTCCGGCGCCGGACATCCTGCGCTGCGCGTACATGGAGCTCGTGGTCACCGACCTCGCCGCCTCCCGCACGTTCTACGTCGACGTGCTGGGTCTGTACGTCACCGAGGAGGACGATGAGGCGATCTACCTCCGCTCGACGGAGGAGTTCATCCACCACAACCTCGTGCTGCGCCAGGGGCCGCTGGCCGCTGTCGCGGCGTTCTCGTACCGAGTGCGCTCCCCCGAGGACCTCGACCGGGCCGTCGCCTTCTACGAGGAGCTCGGCTGCCGTGTCGAGCGCCGCCCGGACGGCTTCGTCAAGGGCATCGGCGACGCGGTGCGCGTCACCGACCCGCTCGGCTTCCCGTACGAGTTCTTCTACGCCACCGAGCACGTGGAGCGCCTGTCGTGGCGCTACGACCTGCACACCCCCGGCGAGCTGGTGCGCCTGGACCACTTCAACCAGGTGACCCCCGACGTGCCCCGCGCGGTGAACTTCATGCAGTCGCTGGGCTTCCGCGTCACCGAGGACATCCAGGACGAGGAGGGCACCGTCTACGCCGCATGGATGCGCCGCAAGCCCACCGTGCACGACACCGCCATGACCGGCGGCGACGGCCCGCGCATGCACCACGTGGCGTTCGCCACGCACGAGAAGCACAACATCCTCGCGATCTGCGACAAGCTCGGCGCGCTCCGCCGCTCCGATGCGATCGAGCGCGGGCCGGGGCGGCACGGCGTCTCCAACGCGTTCTACCTCTACCTGCGCGACCCCGACGGGCACCGCGTCGAGATCTACACGCAGGACTACTACACCGGCGACCCCGACAACCCCGTCGTCACGTGGGACGTGCACGACAACCAGCGCCGCGACTGGTGGGGAAACCCCGTCGTGCCCTCCTGGTACACCGAGGCCTCGCTCGTGCTCGACCTCGACGGCAACCCGCAGCCGGTCGTCGCCCGCACCGACTCGTCCGAGATGGCCGTCACGATCGGCGCGGACGGCTTCTCGTACACGCGCCCGGACGAGCGGGCCGAGGAGCTGCCGAGCTGGAAGCAGGGCGAGTACAAGCTCGGCCACCAGCTCTAGACCCGGAAGGAGAGACGGATGCTGCATCCCGACGACATCGCGGCCATCGCGGCGGAGCTCGCCGAGGCCGACCGCACGCACGGGGTCATCCCCCGGATCACGGCACGGTATCCCGACGCGACGGTCGAGGACTCGTACGCGATCCAGGGGGTGTGGCGCGACCAGAACATCGCCGCCGGGCGCCGGCTCGTCGGCCGCAAGATCGGGCTCACCTCCAAGGCGATGCAGCAGGCGACGGGCATCACCGAGCCGGACTACGGCGTGATGTTCGACGACACCGTCTACGAGTCGGGCGCCGAGATCCCGGTCGACCTCTTCTCGAACGTGCGCATCGAGGTCGAGCTCGCCTTCGTGCTCGCGAAGCCCCTCGAGGGTCCGGACTGCACGCTCGAGGACGCCCTCGCCGCGATCGAGGACGCCGTGCCGGCCCTTGAGATCCTCAACTCGCACATCGAGCTGGAGGGCCGCACGATCGTCGACACGATCGCCGACAACGCCGCGTACGGTGCGATGGTGCTCGGCGATATGCGCAAGCGGCCCGACGAGATCGACCTGCGGTGGGTCCCGGGCGTGCTCAGCCGCAACGGCGAGATCGAGGAGACCGGGGTCGCCGCCGGCGTGCTGGGCCACCCCGCCACCGGTGTCGCGTGGCTCGCGAACAAGTTCCACCAGCACGGCGCACGACTGGAGGCGGGCGAGATCATCCTCGCCGGGTCCTTCACGCGCCCCATGTGGGTCTCGCGGGGAGATAGCGTCAGGTGCGACTACGGACCAATGGGAGTCATCGAATGCCGCTTCGTCTGAGCCCGACCTTGAGCGCCGCCCTCGCGGGCGCCGATCGCCCGCTGGCCGGGATGTGGGTGTGCACGGGATCGCCGCTGGTGGCCGAGATCTGCGCGGGCTCGGGCCTGGACTGGGTGCTGATCGACATGGAGCACTCGCCCAACGGCCTCGAGTCCGTGCTCGCGCAGCTGCAGGCGGTCGCCGCCTACCCGGTGACGCCCGTCGTTCGCGTGCCCATCGGCGACGTCGTGACGATCAAGCAGGTGCTCGACCTCGGCGCCCAGAACCTGCTCGTGCCGATGGTGTCGTCCAGGACGGATGCCGAGGCCGCCGTCGCCGCCGTGCGCTATCCCCCGCGGGGGAACCGCGGGGTGGGCTCGGCGCTCGCCCGGTCGGCGCGGTGGAACCGCGTCGACGGATACCTGCGGGACGCCGACGACCACGTGTCGCTGTTCGTCCAGATCGAGACGGCCGCGGGCGTCGAGGCGGCCGCCGAGATCGCCGCGGTCGACGGGGTCGACGGGGTGTTCGTCGGGCCGTCCGACCTCGCCGCCTCGATGGGAGTCCTCGGTCAGCAGACGCATCCGGACGTCGTGGCCGCCGTCCACCGCGCCTTCGACGCCGTGCGCGCCGCCGGCAAGCCGGTGGGCGTCAACGCGTTCGATCCGGCCGCCGCCGACGCGTACCTCGGCGCCGGAGCATCCTTCATCCTCGTCGGCGCCGACGTCGCGCTGCTCGCGCGCGGGTCCGAGGCCCTCGCGGCGCGCTGGGTCGTGGCATCCGGCGACGGCGACCGCGCGTCGTACTGAGGCGCACGAGCGCTGCTGCTCCCGGCGACAGGCGCCGGGCGAACCCTGTCAAGGGCCCCCCACCCGCAGCGCGGGCGTGACACGCTGGGCCCATGAAGCGCGACGTCTCCAGCCGCATCGCCCTGAACATCACCGAGCCCGCCGAACTGGTGTTCGCCATCGCGGCCTCCCGCCACTACTCCCCCGCGTCCGAGCGCATCTCGGCGACCGTCGACGGCCGGTCCCTCGAGATCGAGGAGCTCCTCGACGCCCACGGGACGCGTCTGCACCGCGTGCTCGCCCCGGTCGGCGCGTTCGCGATGGAGTACGCCGCCGCGCTCGACGAGGGCGACCCGGCCGGCGGCGGCGACGTCGAGCGGCTCGTGTACCTCCGTCAGAGCCGCTACGCCGAGTCCGATGCGATGGCCCCCACAGCGGCCGCGGAGTTCGCCGGCATCGAGGGCGCCACCCAGCTCCTCGCCGCCGTGTCGTCGTGGGTCGGCACGCGCCTGGCGTACGTCCCCGGCTCGTCGCTCCCGACGGACGGCGCCACCCGCACCCTCCTCGCACGTCAGGGCGTGTGCCGCGACTACGCCCACCTGTGCATCGCGCTGCTGCGCGGGCTCGGCATCCCGGCCCGCATGGTGGCCGTCTACGCGCCTGGACTGCACCCGATGGACTTCCACGCGGTCGCCGAGGCGTGGATCGACGACGCGTGGCGGGCCGTCGACGCCACCACGCTCGCCCCGCGCTCGAGTCTCGTCCGCATCGCGACGGGGAGGGATGCCGCCGACACGGCGTTCCTCACGGTGGTGTCGGGCCGCGCCGACCTCGTCGACGTCACCGTGGGCGCGACGGCCGACGTGCTGCCGGACGACGACCTCGACAGGCTCGTCTCGATCGCCTGAGCGTCCCCACCGGCCGGACGGCGGGCGGTGGCATCGGCCACCCGCGCCCGAGCGGACATGGCACAGTGAGAGGCATGAAGAAGTGGGTCGTGCGGTTCGCGTCGCTGCTCGTGTTCAACATCGTCGTGCTGCTGGTCGTGGGCTGGCTCACTCCCGCGCGCGTCGGCTGGGCGGCATTGTGGGCGGGCATCGTCCTGACCGCGCTCGTGATCTGGATCAAGCCCCTCGTCGAGAAGTGGTTCCGCTCGATGGCGGCCCGGTCGTCCCACCAGCGCACCCGGGCAGGCGAGAAGCTCGTCGAGTTCCTCCTCGCCTTCGCCGTCGCCTTCCTCGTCTGGATCGCCACCGTGGTCTTCACCGGCGTGTCGATCGGCGGCGGGATCTTCGGCGCATTCTGGGGGTGGGTGATGCCCCCGGTTTTCCTCCTCATCGCCTGGGCGATCTACGCCGCGATCGATGACCGGGTCGAGACGCACGCCGGCACCCTCTACGACCGGGCGACCGGTACGCGCAGTGTGCCGGGGCCGGATGCCTCCGCCCCGCCGGTGCGGAGCCCCGAGGCCGCCGCGGGCCGGCGCGAGCTGAACGACGGCCTCACCGACGAGCAGCGCCGCATGCTCGACGAACTCGGCAAGGGCTGATCGGGCCCGATCTGTCGATCGGCGTCGACCCCGATCGTCATAGAGGTGTCACACCCCTCCAGAAAGGACGACGCCATGCGCTACGCACTCCTCCTCCACTACCCCGAGATGACCGCCGACGACATGGGCCCCGATGCGTGGGCCGAGGGCATGCGCGAGTTCGACGAGTACGCCAAGGCGCTCGATGACGCCGGCGTGCTCGTGTCGGCCGAGGTGCTCCAGCCGTCCGCGGTGACCACGACCGTCACGGCGCCGGACGGTGCGCTGCGCGTGCAGGACGGCCCGTTCGCCGACACGACGGAGCAGCTCGGCGGCACCTTCGTGATCGAGGTCGACGACCTCGACGCCGCCATCGCGTGGGCCGGCAAGGCGCCCTCGGTCGGCTGGGGCGCCATCGAGGTGCGCCCGAGCGCCACGCACTTCCGCGACGGCGCCTGGACCCCGTTCGCGAGCTGATGCCGCCGGCCGCCGTGCCCCCTCCCGACCGGCCCGTCGTTCCGGGCGGATCGACCGGGGGCGTGGCGCCCGGCGCCGCTGCTGCGGCCGCCGAGCACGCCGCGAGGACGTCGTACGGCCGGCTGCTCGCCGTCGTCGCCGCCTCGACGCTCCCCTCGCCTCCTCCCCGCGCCGCCGGCGCGTCGCGCGGAGCCTCCGGGCACGTCGGCCCGGACATCGCGCTGGTCGAGGACGCCCTCGCCGACGCGTTCGAGAAGGCGCTGCGGACGTGGCCGGATGCCGGCATCCCCGCCAATCCCGAAGGGTGGCTCGTCACCGTGGCCCGAAACCGCATCCGCGACGCACTGGGCTCCGCCGCGCGCCGCACGGGCGTGCCACTCGATGAGGCACTCCTGGCGACGCTCGCCGACGACGGCGACGCGGCGACGGCCGTCGCGCGACGCGAGGTCATCCCCGACCGGCGGCTCGAGCTGCTGTTCGCCTGCGCGCACCCCGCGATCGATCCCGCCGCCCGCACGCCGCTCATGCTGCAGACGGTGCTGGGGTTCGACGCCGCGCAGATCGCCGGCGCGTTCGGCGTGGCACCGGCGACGATGGCGCAGCGGCTCGTGCGCGCGAAGCGCCGCATCCGCGACGCCGGGATCCCGTTCCGGGTGCCGTTGCGGGCCGACATGCCGGCCCGGCTGCCCGCCGTGCTCGAGGCCGTGTACGGCGCGTACGCGATCGCGTGGCTCGACCAGGGCGACGAGCCGCGGGAGTCGCTCGCCGACGAGGCGCGCTGGCTCGCGGTGCTGACGGCCGCCCTCCTCGACGACGAGCCCGAGGCGTGGGGCCTGGCCGCGCTGCTGACGTATGCCCAGTCGCGTGCCGCGGCACGCGCGGCCGCGCCGTGGCCGCCACTGGACGAACAGGACCCGGCGCTGTGGGACCGCTCGCTCATCGCCGAGGGCGCCGCGCTGCTGCGCCGCGCCTCCGCGCTCGGTCGTCCGCTCGGTCGCTTCCAGCTCGAGGCGGCGATCCAGGCCGTGCACTGCGACCGCGCCCGCACCGGCGAGCTGGACGTCGAGGCTCTCGTGAAGCTCTACCGCGGACTGGTGGCGATCGCCCCGACCGACGGGGCCCGGGCGGCCCTCGCCGCCGCCGAGGCGCGGCTGCGCTGAGCCCGCCGACGAGCCGGGCGGGCTAGCCCGCCCGGCGTCAGCCGGCGGCGCGCTCGGCGGCCTCGACCACGTTCGTCATGAGCAGCGCGACGGTCATCGGCCCCACGCCGCCGGGGTTCGGCGACAGGTAGCCCGCGACCTCGGCGACATCGGGGGCGACGTCGCCGTACACGCGGGACTTGCCGGTCTCGGGGTCCTCCTCGCGCGTCACGCCGACGTCGAGCACGGCCGCGCCGGGCTTGACGTCCTCCGCGCGCACGATGTGCTTCACGCCGGCGGCGGCGACGATGACGTCGGCCTGGCGCAGGTGGTGGCCGAGGTCGGTGGTGCCGGTGTGCGTGAGGGTCACCGTGGCGTTGATCTCGCGGCGGGTGAGCAGCAGGCCGATCGAGCGGCCGATGGTGACTCCGCGGCCGACCACCACGACGTCCTTGCCCTTCAGGTCGTAGCCGTTGCGCAGGAGCAGCTCGATGACACCGCGGGGCGTGCACGGCAGCGGCGTCGTGATCGGCGCGTTGACGTTGAGCACGAGGCGTCCGAGGTTCGTCGGATGCAGGCCGTCGGCGTCCTTGGCCGGATCGATGCGCTCCAGGATCGCGTCGGTGTCGAGGTGCTTCGGGAGCGGCAGCTGCACGATGTAGCCGTGGCACTCCGGATCGGCGTTGAGCTCGTCGATCAGCGCCTCGACCTGCTCCTGCGTGGCGTCGGCCGGAAGCTCCCGCTGGATGGAGTTCATCCCGATCGCCTCGGACTCGCGGTGCTTCATCCCCACGTACAGCTGCGACGCGGGGTCGGCGCCGACGAGCACGGTCGCGATGCCCGGCGTGATGCCCTTCTCCTTCAGCGCGGCGATGCGCCCGCGCAGCTCGTCCTTGATCTCGGCCGCGGCCGCCTTGCCGTCGAGCTTCTGTGCCGTCATGTCGTGCCTCCGTCGACGGATGCCGTACCCGCGGCATCCGAAATCCCTATCTCGATAGTGATACCAGACGAGCGCCCCCGCTGCGGCGCCCGCTTCCGCTCAATGGCGGAAGTCGGGGTACAGCGGGAACGCGGCGGTCAGGGCCGACACCCGCAGGCGCAGCTCCTCGAGGTCGGCGCCCGGCTGGAGGGCGAGGGCGATGACGTCGGCGACCTCGGTGAACTCGGCGTCGCCGAACCCGCGGGTGGCGAGCGCCGGCGTGCCGATGCGCAGACCGGACGTGACCATCGGGGGGCGGGGGTCGTTGGGGACCGCGTTGCGGTTGACGGTGATGCGGATCTCATGGAGGCGGTCCTCGGCCTGCTTGCCGTCGAGCTCGGCGTTGCGCAGGTCGACCAGCACGAGGTGGACGTCGGTGCCGCCGGAGCGCACCGTGATGCCGGCATCCTTCACGTCCTGCTGCGACAGGCGCTCGGCGATGATGCGGGCGCCGCGCAGGACGCGCTCCTGCCGCTCCTTGAACTCGGGCGTGGCCGCGAGCTTGAACGCGGTGGCCTTGGCCGCGATCACGTGCATGAGCGGGCCGCCCTGCTGGCCAGGGAAGACCGCGGTGTTGATCTTCTTGGCGATCTCGGCGTCGTTGGTGAGGATGAAACCCGAGCGCGGGCCGCCGATGGTCTTGTGCACCGTCGAGGACACCACGTGCGCGTGCGGCACGGGGTTCGGGTGCACGCCCGCCGCGACGAGTCCCGCGAAGTGCGCCATGTCGACCCACAGCGTGGCGCCGACCTCGTCGGCGATCGCGCGGAAGCGCGCGAAGTCCAGCTGACGGGGGTAGGCCGACCAGCCGGCGATGATCACCTTCGGCCGGTGCTCGCGCGCGAGCCGCGCGACCTCGTCCATGTCGATGGTCGAGGTCTCGGGGTCGACGCCGTACGCGACGATGTTGTACAGCCGGCCCGAGAAGTTGATCTTCATGCCGTGCGTGAGGTGGCCGCCCTGGTCGAGCGACAGACCGAGCAGCGTGTCGCCGGGGCGCGCGATCGCGTGGAGCACCGCGGCGTTCGCGGTGGCGCCCGAATGGGGTTGCACGTTGGCGAACTCGGCGCCGAAGAGCTTCTTCGCGCGGTGGATCGCAAGCTCCTCCGCGACGTCGACCTCCTCGCAGCCGCCGTAGTAGCGGCGGCCGGGATAGCCCTCGGCGTACTTGTTCGTCAGCACCGAGCCCTGAGACTGCAGGACCGACACGGGGACGAAGTTCTCGGACGCGATCATCTCGAGGAATCCGCGCTGCCGGTCCAGCTCGCGGTCGAGCACCTGGGCGATCTCGGGATCGACCTCGGCGAGCGGGGCGTTGAAGAACTGATCGGTCATGCGATCTCCTGACTCACGGCTTCCAGATAGGGGTGTCCCACATCGGCCCAGGCGTGCGGTCGAATGCCGTAGTCGGTCGCTCCCCGGTGGTGGCCCACCTCAACGCCAGTCGCGACATCCCGAGCATAACCGAAGACGAACCGCTAGGCTGATGCCCGACCGATTTGTTAGGACTCTTTACATGCATGCCGCGTCGCTTCCCGCCGTCGTCCCTGCACCGTCGTCGATCGAGGCGGGCAGCGGTGCGCCCTTCCGGCTCTCCGAGACCACCTCGCTGGCGGGGGACGCGGATGCCACGGCCGCCCTCGCCGCCATCGTCCTGGCGCGGACCGGGCTGAGCCTGGGCGCCGCCGAGGGCGCCGCCGACGTCGAGCTGCGCGTGACGCCGGGCGGCGCGCCGGAGTCCTACCGGATCGACGTGGCGGAGGCATCCGTCGTCGTCACCGGAGCCCACGCGGCCGGACTGTTCTACGGCGTGCAGACCCTCGGGCAGCTGATCGCACGCGACGGGGCGGGCTGGAGCCTGCCCGCCGTGAGCATCGACGACGCACCGCGGTTCGCCTACCGCGGGCTGATGCTCGACGTCGCCCGGCACTTCCACCCCGTCGAGGCGGTGAAGGGCTGCATCGACCGCGCCGCCTCGCTGAAGATGAACGCGCTCCACCTCCATCTGACCGACGACCAGGCGTGGCGCATCCAGCTCGACTCGCGTCCCGAGCTCGTGGAGCGTGCGAGCGCCGCCTCGGTCGGCGGCGACCCGGGCGGGTTCTACACGAAGGACGACTACCGCGACATCGTCCGGTACGCCGCGTCGCGGCACATGATCGTCGTGCCCGAGATCGACATGCCCGGTCACACTCACGCGGTCGGGCTCGCGTACCCCGAGCTGGCGGAGGAGCCGGTGGTCGGCGACCACATCCTCGAGACGCTCGCCGAGTACGGCGGCGACGCGCCCGTCGCCGGCGTGCCGTACGACGGCATGGCGGTGGGGTTCTCCTCGCTGAAGATCCACGAGGAGGCGACCTACGACTTCGTGGCCGACGTCTTCGGCGAGCTGACGGCCATGACGCCCGGGCCCTATCTCCACTTCGGGGGCGACGAATCGCTGTCGACCAGCGCCGCGGACTTCGACGAGTTCGTCACCCGCGTCAGCGCGATCATCGCCGACCTCGGCAAGACGCCGGTCGCGTGGCACGAGGCGGGCGCCGCGAAGGACATCGCGGACACGACGATCGGCCAGTACTGGGGCTTCGTGAGGCCGCAGGGCGATTCCGGCGAGAAGGCGAGGGCGTTCGTCGACAACGGCGGCGGGCTCATCCTCTCCCCCGCCGACGCGATCTACCTCGACATGAAGTACCCGTCCGGTCCCGCGCTCGGGCTGACGTGGGCCGACGGACCGACGAGCGTCGAGCGCGCGTACTCGTGGGAGCCGTCCGACGTCGTGCCCGGCGTCGACGAGGCCGCCATCCTCGGGATCGAGGCCGCGCTGTGGACCGAGACGGTCTGCACCGCCGCCGACATCGACACCATGGCCTTCCCCCGCATCGCCGCGGCGGCCGAGGCCGGGTGGTCGCCGGCGACCGGCGACAGCGAGCTCCGCACGTGGGCGTCTTTCCGCGAGCGCGTCGGCGCGCTGGGTCCGCTGTGGACCGCGATGGGCATCGGCTTCCACCCCTCCGACGAGATCCCGTGGGCCGCCGAGTGACGGCCGCCGAGGAAGGACGCACCGCATGAGCACGCTCGTCCACACCGTCCGCCTGCTCGGGTCGGCAGGCGTCGACTCCGGCCGCGGCGACGGCTGGGTCCTGTTCGAGGACGGCCGGGTCTCGGGCGCCGGGGCGGGCGGCGACCTCCCTGCTGCCCAGGACGTCGTGGACGGCAGGGGCGGATGCCTCGTCCCCGGCTTCGTCGACATCCACGGGCATGGCGGGGGCGGTGCCGGCTTCGACGACGGCCCGGAGGCGATCCGCGCAGCGCGCGCAGTGCACCGGGCCCACGGCACGACACGCGCCGTGCTGTCGCTGATCACCGCGCCGATCGACGAGCTGGCCGCGCGGGTCGCGATGGTCGCCGACCTGACCGAATCCGACCCGACGATCCTGGGCTCCCACCTGGAGGGACCGTTCCTCGACCCCGGTCACAAGGGCGCGCACGCAGAGGCGCTGCTGCGCGCCCCGGACGCGGCATCCGTCGACCGCCTGCTCGAGGCCGGACGCGGCTCGATCAGGCAGGTCACCCTCGCTCCCGAGCTCCCGGGCGCCTTCGAGGCCATCAGCCGCTTCGTCGACGCGGGCGTGGCCGTCGCGGTCGGGCACACCGACGCGGACGCCGCCGTCGCCCGTCGCGCGTTCGACGCCGGCGCGACCATCCTCACGCACGCCTTCAACGCGATGAACGGCATCCATCATCGCGCACCGGGACCGGTCGTCGCGGCGTTGCGCGACGACCGCGTGACCGTCGAGATCATCGCCGACGGGGTGCACGTCGACCTCGCCCTGATCGCGACGCTCTTCGCCGCCGACGGCGACCGCATGGCGCTGGTCACCGACGCGATGGCGGCGGCGGGCGCGGCGGACGGGCGCTACGTGCTCGGCGGGCTCGCCGTACGGGTGGACGGAGGAGTGGCGCGCCTGGAGGACGGCGGCGCGATCGCCGGGTCGACGCTCACGCAGGATGCCGCAGTGCGCAACGTCGTCGCGGCCGGAGTCGCTCTCGACGACGCGGTGCGCGCCGCGACGCAGACCCCCGCGCAGGCGATCGGCCGACCCGACCTGGGACGGCTGGACGAAGGCTCCCTCGCCGACGCGGTGCTGCTGGACGACGACCTCGCCGTGCGCCGGGTGTGGGTCGCGGGCAGCTCCGACTGACGCAGGCACGATGAAGGCGGGGCCGAAGGTCCCTCCCCCGAGATACCTTCGAGCCCCGCCATATCCGCGGGATGATCCCGCGGGGGGCCGCCGCCGTCGTGCCCCACACAAGGGCGGCCTGCCACTCTGACCAGAGAGACCGCGGGTCCCGGCATCTATTACGCGACTTCGCGAAGATTTTCTTCGGGCTCGCGGAGCAAGGCGAGGAGCGCGCATCGCGCCGCTGCGCCGGCGGGCTGCGCAGACCACTGGTCAAATCGAGGCAGGGCCGCGACAATGGACCCAGTCGCGACGCGAGACGCGCCGCGCACCGAGGCGTGCGCGATCGTGGCGCTGTGGAGTCTGGGGATTCATGGAACACGACGAGGTACGCGAACACGACGCGGTCGATGCCGACGTCGTCGCCGACTCCGACCTCGTGACCCGCACCCGCTCGGGCGACTCCGGCGCCTTCGGAGAGCTGTGGCGCCGCCACTACCGGGCGGGCGTCACGGTGGCGCGCAACATGACGTCGAGCCTGGACGCGGACGACCTGGTGCAGGAGGCGTACACCCGCATCTACCACTCCATCGTGTCCGGCGGCGGCCCCACCGGATCCTTCCGCGCGTACCTGTTCACGAGCATCCGCAACACCGCAGCGGCGTGGGGACGCGCGCGCCGCGAGACGGCGTACGACGAGCTCGACGGCGTCGAGGACCCGGCGGCCGGCGAGCACGAGAGCGAGGCCGCGCTCGACCGCGGCCTCACGCACCAGGCGTTCCGCAGCCTGCCCACGCGCTGGCAGGAGGTGCTCTGGTACTCCGAGATCGAGCAGATGAAGCCGGCCGAGATCGCGCCCCTCCTCGGCATGAAGCCGACGGCGGTGGCGCAGCTGACGTTCCGCGCGCGTGAGGGGCTGCGCGAGGCGTGGATCCAGGCGCACCTGCGCTCGGTCGCCGACGGGTCCGAGTGCCAGTGGACGATCGAGCGCCTGGGCGCCTACGCCCGGCGCAACCTCGGACGCCGCGACCACGCCAAGGTCGAGCGCCACCTGTCCAGCTGCGTGCGGTGCTCGATCGTCGCGAGCGAGGCCAAGGAGGTCTCGAGCCGCCTCGCCCTGGTGCTGCTTCCACTCGCGATCGGGGCCTCCGGCACCGCGGGGTACCTGGCGACGGTCCAGGGCGGCGGCACGACACTGGTCGCGATGGCCGAGATGCCGTCCGCCGTCGTGGAAGGCGCCGCCGCGGTCCTCCCCCGCGCGGCCGACCTCGCGATCGGCGCCGGGACCTCCACAGGCGCCGGCAGCGGCGCCGCCGCGACCACCGGCGGGACGCTCGCCGGTTCGACGAGTGCGATCGCGAGCACCGGCACCGGGGTCGGGGCGAGCGCCGTCGCGGTCACCTCGAGCGCCGGCGCCGTGGGCAGCGCGGTCGCGGCGGGGACGACGACGGGCATCGTCGCCGGCGCCGTCGGCGGGTCGACCCTGGCCGGGATCGGCGCCGCCTCGGGCCTGGCGGCTGCGGGCCTCGTGGTGGTCAGCAGTGTGGTGGCGGCGGTGGCGCTGCCGGCCGCAGCACCCGACCCTGCGCCGACACCGGCCGTGACGGCGTCCGAGCCCGGCCTCCTCGACGCGCTGCCCGGCATCGTCGATGAGGACGAACCCGCGCTGCAGCTCTCGGACGAGCCGGGCCCGGATCCCGCGGACATCTCCGTGATCGCCGAGCACGGACCGTCGGACGACGTGGTGCGGGGCAGGCGCGACACCGGCGGTCAGGGCGCGGACGGCGAGCGCCCCAGCCGGGGCGACGCCACCGACGACGAGGCCGACGGCAGCGCCGCCGAAGACGGCGACGAGGCCGGCGATGAGGCGGGCGACGCCCCCGACGGCCCGACGAAGAACGGCAACGGCAACGCGTACGGCACCGGCAACGGCAATGCGTACGGCACCGGCAACGGCAATGCGTACGGCACCGGCAACGGCAATGCGTACGGAAGCGGACGCGGCGACGAGGCGACCACGCCCGGCACGCCGGTTCAGACCCCCGGCCGCGGCAACGGCGGCGCCGCGGTCAGCGAGGAGCCGGCCGGCGACGACGATGCGGCCGGCGTGGACGAGAAGAAGCCGAGCGGCGCGCCGAACAACAGCACGCGGCCCGGCAAGACCGAGACAGCAGCGCCGGAGACGCCGGAGGCCGCAGCCCCGACGCGACCGACCGCCGCCGGCTCCCCGGCCGAGGAGAAGCGGGCGGCGTCGCCGGCCGCGGATGCACGCGGCCAGGACGCGACCGGCGCCGAGCAGGCGGCAGACGCCCGCCCAGGCCAGGCCCCCGGGAATCGACCGGCGGAGACCAGCCCGACGGCGACGAGGGGCTCGACACCGCACTCGCCGGCTGCTGCGGAGCCCGAGGAGCGCGCAACCCCGGCGGCGCCCGCCGCCGAGCCCGGCACGCCCGCCACGCCGGAGCGCCCGACTCCGACCGCCACCGGGCGCGAAACCCCCGCCCGCGAGACCCCGGCGGCGCCTGCCGCCGAGGCAGCCCAGGCGGCTGCCGACGCCACGGACAGCCGGGGGCCTGCGGCACGCGCCGACGCCGCCGCGGACGCGCGTGGGGCGGCGCCCGCCGGAGACTGACCCGGCCGGCGGGTGCGGCATCCCGCCGTAGACTGGAGGCCATGTCCGACACGACCGGCGCCACGCCTGCGCCCACGAGCAAGGCTGCGCCGCAGGCGTCCGAACCGGCACCGGGCACCCGCCCGCCGCTCTCGGCGATCGACATCGTGGCGTTCCTGTGCGAGCTCTTCGCCTTCGCCACCCTGGCGCTGTGGGGCTTCACGATGTGGCCGTTCCCGTGGAACATCGTGGCGGGCATCGCGGCTCCGGTCGTCGCCATCCTCGCCTGGGCGCTCTTCGTCTCACCGCGCGCCGTGCTCGCCGTGCATCCGTTCGTGCGCGCCGTCGTCGAGCTCCTGGTGTACGCGTCGGCGACGATCGCGTGGTGGAGCATGGGCAACGCCTGGATCGGCCTCGCCTACGGCGTCATCGCCGTCACCGCCGGCGTGATCGTCGGCCGCCGGCGCCTCTCGTGACCACGGGCGCGGACGCGCTCACCCTCCTGCGCGCCGAGCTCGGCGACCGGGTCGACACCTCACCCGCGTCGCTGGCCGCCGCGCGCGCCGACAAGTCGGGGCATGCGGCATCCGGTCACCCGATCGCCGTCGTGCACGCCCGCAGCGTCGAAGACGTCCAGCGCACCCTCCGCATCGCGAGCGAGACAGGCACGCCGGTCGTCACCCGCGGCGCGGGCACCGGCCTCGCGGGCGGCGCCAACGCGGGCGCCGGCGAGATCGCCCTCTCGGTGCGCGCCATGGACCGCATCCTCGAGGTGCGTCCGGACGACCTCCTCGCCGTCGTGGAGCCCGGCATCCTCAACGCCGACCTCAACGCCGCGCTCGCCCCGCACGGCCTCTGGTGGGCGCCCGACCCCGCGAGCCGGGCGATCTCGACCGTGGGCGGCAACATCGCGACCGGCGCCGGCGGACTGCTGTGCGCCAAGTACGGCGTGGTACGCGACGCGGTGCTGGGCGTCGACATCGTCCTGGCCGACGGACGGCTGCTCACGCTCGGCCACCGCACCGTCAAGGGGGTGACCGGCCTCGACCTCACGTCGCTGGTCATCGGGTCCGAGGGCACGCTCGGGGTGATCGTGGGCGCGACCCTGAAGCTGCGCCGGCTCATGCCCGGCGAGGTGTGCACGATCGCCGCGACCTTCCCCGACGTGCGGACGGCCGCCGAGGCATCCGCCGCCGTCACGGCGTCCGGGACGCAGCCGGCGATCATGGAGCTCATGGATGCCGCGTCCCTCGCCGCGGTGCACGCCCTGCTGTCGCTGGGCCCACCCACCCCGGGCGCCGCCCAGCTGACCATCCAGACCGACGGTCCCGCGGCCATCGCGGAGGCCGAGGCGATCGCCGCGGTGCTGCGCCGCGCCGGCGGCACGGTCGCGGTCTCGCACGATCGCGAGGAGGGCGAGCGGCTGCTGACGGTCCGCCGATCGATGCACCCCGCGATGGAGACGCTCGGCACCGCGCTCATCGAGGACGTCTCGGTGCCGCGCAGCGCGCTCCCGGCGATGTTCGACGAGATCGCCCGCGTCGAGCGCGAGCACGGCGTCGTCATCCCCACGGTCGCCCACGCCGGCGACGGCAATCTGCACCCCAACTTCATCTTCGAGGGCGTGCCCGACGAGTTCGGCGTCGTCGAGGCTCCCGAGTACATCTGGCGCGCGGCCGACGACCTGTTCCGCGCCGCGCTGCGGCTGGGCGGCACGCTCACCGGCGAGCACGGCGTCGGCGTGCTCAAGCGCCGGTGGCTCGCCGACGAGCTGGGCGAGGACCAGTGGGAGCTGCAGCGGCAGATCACCCGCCTGTTCGATCCGCAGGGCATCCTGAACCCGGGCAAGGTGTTCGCGCCGTGACCGCCACGGTGCACGTCAGCGCCGCCGTCGTGGTCGACGACGCCGGCCGGGCGCTCGTCGTCCGCAAGCACGGCGCGACGGTGTTCCAGCAGCCCGGCGGCAAGCCCGACCCCGGCGAGACCGCCCTCGACGCGGTCGTGCGCGAGGTGGCCGAGGAGACCGGCATCGTGGCCGACCGCGCCGCGTTCGAGCCGCTCGGACGGTTCACGGATGCCGCCGCCAACGAGCCGGGTCACCTCGTCGTGGCCGACGCCTACGTCCTCAGGGTTGCGGCGGGCTCGGGCACGGCGATCCCGGCGGCCGAGATCGCCGAGCTGCGGTGGATCGGCGAGCACGAGGTCGAGGCGACGCCCCTCGCACCGCTCTCAAGGAACCAGCTCATCCGCTACGCCTGGCGCTGAGCCGCGGCATCCGTCACGCGTCCGAAGCCGGGCTCAGATGCCCTGCCAGTCGGGCTTGTTGTCGAACGCGTAGCGGTAGTAGTCGGCGCGACGCAGCTGCGATGCGGCCGCCTCGTCGACGACCACCGTCGCGCGGGCGTGCAGCTGGATGGCCGACCCGGGCAGCGACGCGCTCAGCGGCCCCTCGACCGCGCCGGCGACAGCCGCCGCCTTCCCCTCGCCGAAGGCCAGGAGCAGCAGGTGACGCGCCCGCAGGATCGTGCCCAGCCCCTGCGTGATGCAGTGCATCGGCACGTCGTCGATCGAGTCGAAGAACCGCGCGTTGTCGCGCCGGGTCTGCTCGGTGAGCGTCTTCACGCGCGTCTGGGAGGCGAACGACGAGCCGGGCTCGTTGAAGCCGATGTGGCCGTCGGTGCCGATGCCGAGGATCTGCAGGTCGATGCCGCCGGCGTCCAGGATCGCCGCCTCGTACTCGTCGCCGTGGAACTCGATGCCCTCCGGCGTGCCGTCGGGCGTGCGGATCAGCTCGGGGTCGAGGCCCAGCGGCTCCACGACCTCCCGCGTGATGACCGAGCGGTAGCTCTCGGGGTGGGCCGGGTCGATCCCGACGTACTCGTCCAGCGCGAAGCCGCGCACGCGTGACACGTCCAGACCCTCCAGCCGCGGCTTCAGGGCCTCGTACACCGGAAGCGGGGTCGACCCGGTCGCAAGACCCAGGACCGTCTCGGGATTCTCTCGCACGAGCGCCGCGATGTGATCGGCGACGAGCGCCCCCGCGGCCTCCTTGTCGCGGACGATGACGATCTCAGCCATGGACCAGAGCCTCCTCGGTGTCGTGTGTGGCATCGCCCTCCGCACCCACGAGCGCGGCGCCCAGCGCCGCCGCGGGCGAACCCGGCGGCAGCAGCTCGACGCGCTCGGCGAGGTGCAGGGAGCGCATGAACGGGGATGCCTCGGCGCTGGCCGACAGCTCGGCTGCGACATCCGTCATCAGCCGATCGCCCAGCGCTGTCACACCCCCTCCGAGGACCACGATATCGACGTCGGCGGTGAGCACCAGTACCCGCACGGCGGCCGCCACGCCGCGGGCGAGACCCGCGCGCAGCCGCTGCGCCGACGGATCGCCCGCGTCGGCGGCGTCGAACACGTCGCGCACGGGGAGGGCCGAGCGCCGCCCCCATCGCTCGGCGATGGCCCCGCCGCCCGCGAAGGCCTCGATGCACCCCCGCTGCCCGCAGCGGCAGACCGGCCCGTTCGGGTCGATGGAGATGTGACCCACCTCGCCGGCGGCACCGCGCGCCCCTCGCCACAGCGTTCCCTCCGACACGATGCCGGCCGCGACGCCGGTGCCGAGGTTCAGATACGCCATCGACCGCGGCGGCGGTCCCGAGACCGCATGCAGCGCGTGGGCGCCGAGAGCGGCCGCCTTGACGTCGTTCTCCACCCGCACGGGCACGCCGAGCCGGGGCGAGACCGCCGCGGCGAGGTCCAGCTCGTCGACGCCGAGGTTGACCGCATGCACGACGCGTCCGGTCCCCGGCTCGACCTGGCCGGGGATGCCGACCCCCACCGACCGCACCGCGCCGAGGTCGACACCGGTCTCGGCGCCGAGGGCCCGCACGGCGTCCACCACCGTGTCGACGACGGCATCCGGTCCCCATCCCGTGGCCACCCGCAGACGACCGATGACGGCACCGGCATCGTCCACCGCGACGACGTCGGTCTTGGTTCCGCCGACGTCCAGCCCGATCCTCATCCGCCGGCCTCCCCGCGGGACGCCGGCCCAGAACCCCCGCGCATCAGCCCTTGACCGCCCCGGACACCAGACCGCTGGTCATGCGGTGCTGGACGATGAGGAAGAAGACGATGACAGGCACTGCCATGATCGTGGAGGCGGCCATGACGACCGCCCAGTCGGTCGCCTTCGTCGCCTGCACGAAGGCCCGCAGCCAGATGGGCAGCGTGAGCGACTCCGGGCGCGTCATGATGACGAGGGCGAAGACGAACTCGTTCCAGGCCTGGATGAAGGCGAACACCCCGGTCGCGATCAGTCCCGGCGCGAGCAGCGGGAACGTGATGCGCCAGAAGGCGCCCGAGCGACTGCATCCGTCGATCATCGCAGCCTCTTCGAGGTCGGCGGGCACGCCGTTGACGAAGCCGCGCAGCGTCCAGATCGTGAACGGCAGCACGAACGCGATGTAGACGAAGCTCAGGCCGATGATCGTGTTGAGCAGGTACCAGCCGTCCAGCACGCGGAACACCGAGACGATCATGGCCTCCGCGGGGATCATCTGGATCACGAGGATCGCGACGATGAAGGACGTCCGCGTGCGGAAACGGTAGCGCGACACCGCGACAGCCCCGAGGAAGGCGAAGGCGAGCGCCACCACGAGCGTGATGCCGGTCACCGCCATCGAGTTGAAGAGCGCGTTCACCAGGCTGTCGTCGCCGAGCGCCTCCTGATAGTTGCTCAGGGTGAACTCGTCGGGCCACCAGTGCGGCGTGGTCGAGCGCACCGCGGATGCCGGCAGCAGCGACGTGTTCACCATCCAGTAGACGGGGAAGAGCGAGGCGACGATGACGACGAGGGCGGCGGCGTTCAGCGACACCCGTGCCACGGCGCGGCGGGGGCGGCCTGTCATGACTCCTCCTTCAGCATGGTGCGGATCCAGTAGCCCGAGATGACCAGCAGGAGGATGACGAGGATCACCGAGATCGCTCCCCCCGCGCCGAGGTCGCCGGAGGCCATCGAGACGCTGTAGATGTAGACGCCGATGGTGTTGGTCTCGGCGCGGACGCCGCCGATCGACTGCAGCGCGTAGATCTGGGCGAACACGCGGAGGTCCCAGATGATCTGGAGGACCAGCAGCACCAGCAGCACGGACCGCAGGTAGGGCATGACGATGAGGCGGAACCGGGCGAAGCCGCCGGCGCCGTCGAGGGAGGCCGCCTCCAGCACCTCGTCCGGGACCTGCATGAGCGCGGCGTAGGTGCTGAACGCGACGAACGGGATCGCTCCCCACGTGATGATGATCGCCGCGACGGCGTAGAAGCTCGTGGGGTCGATCAGCCAGCTGTGGCCGATCCAGTTCTCACCCGTGAGCTGGGTCAGCAGCCAGTTCACGAGTCCGTACTGGGTGTCGAAGATCCAGCCCCACACGATGGTGGCGGTCAGCGCCGGCATCGCCCAGGCCAGGAGCAGCGAGATCGACACCGCGGTGCGCATCACCGCGCCGAGCCTGGTCATCATCACCGCGATCGCGACGCCGAGGAGCATGGTGGCCACGACGCTCACGACGCAGAGGGCGACGCTGCGTCCGAGCACGGCCCAGAACTCGGGGTCGGTCAGCACGGAGACGTAGTTGTCGATGCCGATGAACTCCGGTGCGGCGCCGAAGATCTGCGCACGCCCGAACTCCTGGAACGACATGATCACGAGCTGCACCAGGGGCCAGCCGATGAAGACGACGAGCATGATGAGCGCGGGTGTGAGCAGCGCGAGCGGCGCCCACGGGAAGCCGCGCCGTCGCGGCTGTTCGGGTTCGGGCCGTGACGCCGACGGCGAGGCCGGCGGTGCGGATGCCTCCGCGGGAATGGTCGTCATGGCGAACCTCCTCTCAAGATCGTGCGAGCCCTGGGGGCGGGCATGGAACGGGGTGCCCCGCGGCACGAGGCACCCCGCTCCCGAGGATCAGCCGTTCAGGATCTCTTCGATCTGCTCATCGGCCGCGGTGGCGAGCTCTTCGATGTCGCCGCCGTTCGCGATGTTGACGAACAGGTCCTGCATGATGCCCTGCGCCTCGACGTCGGCCCAGTTGGGCGATGCCGGCGTGAGCTTCGCGTCGGCAGCCGCCTCGGCGATGACGGTCGCGAGCTCGGGGGTGGCCGCGGCCACCTTGTCGCCGAGCGAGACGAGGGCGGGGACCAGACCGTTCTCGGCGAGGATCGTCTGGTACTCCTCGCTCAGCATGATCTGCAGCGCGCTCTTGGCCAGGTCCGGGTTCTGCGACTTGGCCGCGATGCCGATGTTGGATCCGCCCGCGAAGACCTGCGCAGCGCCGCCGTCCATGCCAGGGAGGGCGAAGTAGCCCGTGAGGTCTGCGACCGGGGTGGGCTGCTTGTCCTCATCGGCGACGATCGACCAGTACGCCCAGCTCGGCGCGGAGTAGGTGGCCGACTGCTCGGTGCGGAAGGGGACCCAGCCCTCGGCCTCGTCGCCGTCCTTCGGCGCGAGGGAGGCCTCGGTCATCAGCTGCTGCACCTGCGCGAGACCGGCGAGGGACTCGTCGCTGGACAGCTGCGCATCCCACTCGTCGCCGTCCTGGACGGCGATCTCTCCGCCGTTCTCCCAGATGAAGGGCAGCGCGTTGTACCAGTCCTTGCCCGGGAAGTACACGCCCGACACCCCCGGCAGCGCCCCGGCCAGGGTCACGCCGTTCGACACGTACTCGTCGAGGGTCGTGGGTACCGCGACGCCCGCCTGCTCGTACATGGCGGTGTTGTAGAACACGACCCGCGCGCCGGAGTAGTACGGGGCCGCGAACAGCGTGTCGTCCCAGCTGCCCGCCTCGACGAAGCCGGGGAGCAGGTCGTCGCCGCCGAGGTCGCCCTCGATGTCGTCGAGGCTCAGCAGCGCGCCGCTGGAGGTGAAGGCCGGAGCCTGCGTGTTGCCCATCTCGACGATGTCCGGGCTGTCGTTGGACGACAGGCTGGTGGTCAGCTTGTCGACGAGGCCCGTCCACTGCTGCTCCTCGATGACCAGCGTCGACCCCGGGTTCTCCTCCTCGAAGGTCTCCTTCAGGTAGTCCCGCGCGTCCTGCGGCGTGTCGGTGCCGACGAGCCACACGCGGATCTCGGCGCCCTCCTCCGACGAGGAGCCGCCCTCGTCGCTGCTGCCGGCGCAGCCGGCGAGCACCAGTGCCGAGGCGCCGATGAGCGCCACAGCTCCGAGCGTCTTCTTCATGGTGTCTTCCTTCGTGTTCTGTTCGGTGTTCTCTTGGTTCGGGTGGGCCGGGTGGCCCATCCGGGGGGAATCGGGGTTTCCGGGACGAACCCGGACAGACAGCGCCGTCAGGACACCCCGAGTTGACCTGACAGGACCATGACGGCCGCGCCGCGCAGGACGATGTCCTGGCCTTGCTCCGTCATCCGCACCCGCACGCCCTCGTCGTCGGACGACGCGAGCGTGCGCGCACGGAGGGTCTCGACGGTCTGGTCCGCGAGGGACCCGCCGAGGAGTTCAGGGGGGCCGGAGAGGACGATCTCCGACACGTCGAGGGTGCCGACGACCGGTGCGAGCGCGATCCCGAGTCGCTCCCCCGCATCGCGGAGGACGCCCTCGCGGGCATCGGGATCGGATGCCGCGGCCAGCCGCGACGACAGCGAGGGCACCGACAGCCAGGCCTCGAGGCATCCGACCCGACCGCACGCGCAGCGGGGACCGCCGTCGGTCCCGACCGTCACATGGCCGATCTCGCCCGCAGCGAAGCGGCTGCCGCGCATGGGCTGACCGGCCAGCAGCAGCCCAGAGCCCACGCCTCGGCCGACCTTGACGAGCAGCACGTCGTCGGGTGCGCCGCCGAAGGTGTACTCGGCCAGCACCGCGGCGTTCGCGTCGTTGGCGACCAGCACGGGGAGCCCGAGCGCGCCGCGCAGCGCGCCCTCGAGGTCGAAGCCCGCCCAGCCGAAGTTCGGGGCCGTGAGGATCACGCCGCGGTCGTCCACGACGCCGGGCGTGCCGACGCCGATGCCGAGCACCGGGGCGTGCGAGTCGGCCACGAGCGCGCGGGCGAGGTCGACGACCGTCGTCACGACGTCCTCGTCGGCCGGCAGCGGGACCTCGCGCCGCGCGACGATGCTGCCGTCGAGGGTCAGCACCGCGCCGATGAAGGTGTCGCTGCCGGACAGATCCAGGCCGACGATGCGGTGGCCGTCGTGGTCGAGGTCGACGAGGATGGCGGGCTTGCCCGGGCCTGACGCCTCGCGCACGCCCCGCTCCGAGACGAAGCCGTCGGCGATGAGCTCGGCGACGAGGTCGGAGATCGTGACGCGCGTGAGCCCGGTCTCCCTTGACAGGTCGGCGCGGCTCATGGCGCCCTGGTGGAACAGGGTCTGCAGCACCAGCGACCGGTTGTGGCCGCGAGCGTGCTCCGGCAGCACCTTGCGCCCCTGGCGCAGCGTGCGTCCGGGGGTGAACGCGCCGGACCCGGACACCGGTGGGGCGTCCGCGACAGAGGCGCTGCGCTGCGTTTCCGTGTTCGGCATGTTTGTTAGTAGAGCTTACGAACTAACTTTCCGCAACCCTCAGAGCCTATTTGCGCGGAGGCTTTACAAAACCGTGACCTCCCGCGCAGGCGGTCCGAAACGCGTCCACGCACGTTTCGCAGCGTGACCGGCGATTCATGCGTGATCAGGCCGTAACCTCATGGGTGGCCTCCGTCACCTACCATGGGGGAAGCGTTTATCACAGTCGGGGGTGTTGGCGTGACAGATCTGGCGACCCAGTCGCAGGCCGGTGAGGCGTCTTCAGAAGACGACGACCGGGCCCAGCAGGCCGTCGAAAGCGACGAGACCGCGGTCGAGACGGAGCCGGCCGACGAGCCGGAGGGGGCCGTCGACGCCGAGGAGGCCGTCGAGGCGGAGCCGGTCGACGAGCCCGCTCCGGCCGACGAAGCGGAGCCGGCCGACGAGCCCGAGCCGGCCGACGAGCCCGAGCCGGAGGCCGCCGCGACAGCCGCGCTCGCCACGCCGGCGGCCACGACTCCGGTGCCGCCGCTCCCCTCGATCTCTGCCGACGCCGCCGTCTACGCGTGGGCGCCCGCCGAGCCCAAGGCCAAGAAGAGGCGCACCGGGCTCTGGATCACCGCGGCCGCCGGCGTCGCCGTCGTCGGACTGGTGGTGTCATCGCTCGTGCTGATCGCCCCCGGCACCACGGTCGCCGGGGTTCCGGTCGGATGGCTGACGCCCGGCGCCGCCGCCGACGCGATCGACGGCAGCCTCGCCGAGACCACGGTCGTCATCGCCGGCGAGGACGGTGACGTCGAACTGACGGGCGCCGAGCTCGGAGCGACCGTCGACGCGCAGGCTCTCGCCGACGCCGCGTTCGCGCAGCACCCGATGTGGAACGTGACGTCGTGGTTCCAGAGCACCGACGCAGAGGTCGCGCTCGACGCCGCCACCGCGACCGCAGCACTCAGCGAGGCGGTCCCCCAGCTGTACACCGATCCGGTCGACGCGACGCTGGCCTTCGATCCGGCGTCGGCCTCGTATGCGGTGACGCCGGCTGTTCCGGGCACCGGGATCGACCTCGCCACCGTGCAGGCCGCCCTGCAGGACGCCCTGATGACCGGCGCCCGGAGCGCCGACGTCGAGCCCGTGGCGGTCGAGATCCCGGCCGGCATCTCGACCGAGACGGCGGACGCCACGGTGGCACAGCTGAACGGGATGCTCGACACGGCCGGCTTCTACGTCGGCGAGGAGCGCACGGTGCCGATCGATCGCGCCACCCTGGCGGGGTGGTTGAACGTGGCGCCCGACACCGAGAGCGGCGGCTTCGAGATCACCGCCGACAGCGCGGCGATCCAGACCACGGTGGACGGCCTTGCGGCGGCCATCAACCGGCCGGTCGAGAACGGCGCGGTCATCACCAACTCGGCGGGCACCGTGCTCCGCGAGGAGGCTGCGGGAGTGTCCGGGCGGGAGCTCGGCGACACCTCGAACGTGGCCTCCGACTTCGCCGAGCAGCTCGCCACCGGAAACGCGGTGTTCGCGGCGCCCGTGACCGAGACTGCACCTGAGATGAGGACTCTGGCTCGCACGGTCGAGGTGAACCTGTCCAGCCAGACGGCGTATCTCTTCGAGAACGGCAACGTCGTCGGCACGTACGCGATCTCGTCAGGGCGGGCCGCCACCCCGACCCCGACGGGACACTTCACCGTGAACGCGTACACCCGCATCCAGGACCTGGGGGCGCTCTGCTACAACCCGGAGGCACAGAACAGCTACTGCACGGAGGACGTGCCCTGGATCACGTGGTTCGCGCCGGACATCGCCTTCCACGGCACGTATTGGCACAACAACTTCGGTACGCCGATGAGCCACGGCTGCGTGAACATGACCGAGTCGGCCGCCAAGTTCGTCTACGACTGGACCGCCCGAGGCACCGAGGTGTGGGTTCACCACTGACCTGCTCGGCGACGACCTGAGAACGAGGAAGGGCGGATGCCGCAGCATCCGCCCTTCCTGCTCTCGGGGTTTCAGAGCGCGTCGATCACGGCGTTGAAGGTCGCCGACGGACGCATGATTCCCGCCACGAGCTCGGCGTCGGGACGGTAGTAGCCGCCGATCTCGGCCGGCGAGCCCTGGACGGCGTTCAGCTCCTCGACGATCTTCTGCTCGTCGGCCGCGAGCGCCTCGGCCACCGGCGCGAAGACCGCTGCCAGCTCGGGATCCGCCTGCTGCGCGGCGAGCTCCTGCGCCCAGTACAGCGCGAGGTAGAAGTGGCTTCCGCGGTTGTCGATCGTCCCGAGCGCACGGCCGGGCGACTTGTCGTTCTCGAGGAACGTTCCGGTCGCGGCATCCAGCGTGTCGGCCAGGACCTGCGCCTTGACGTTGCCGGTGAAGTCCGCGAGGTGCTCCAGCGACGCGGCGAGCGCGAAGAATTCGCCGAGCGAATCCCAGCGCAGGTAGTTCTCCGAGACGAGCTGCTGCACGTGCTTCGGAGCCGAACCGCCGGCGCCGGTCTCGAAGAGCCCACCGCCCGAGAGCAGCGGCACGATCGAGAGCATCTTGGCGCTGGTGCCGACCTCGAGGATCGGGAACAGGTCGGTGTTGTAGTCGCGCAGCACGTTGCCGGTGACCGAGATGGTGTCCTCACCCTTGCGAAGCCGGTCGAGCGAGTACTGCGTCGCCGCCGCCGGAGCGAGGATCTCGATCGTGAGGCCCTCGGTGTCGTGGTCGGCCAGGTACGTCTTCACCTTGCCGATCAGTTCGGCGTCGTGGGCGCGGGTCTCATCGAGCCAGAACACCGCGGGAGTGGCGCTCGCGCGAGCTCGCGTGACGGCGAGCTTGACCCAGTCGCGGATCGCGACGTCCTTGGTCTGGGTCGCCCGCCAGATGTCGCCCCGCTGCACGGCGTGCTCGAGGAGCACGTCGCCGGAACCGCCGACGACCTGGACGACGCCGGGAGCCGCGATTTCGAAGGTCTTGTCGTGGCTGCCGTACTCCTCGGCCGCTTGCGCCATGAGACCGACGTTCGGCACCGAGCCGATCGTGGCGGGGTCGAGCGGGCCGTGGGCATTCACGTCGTCGATCACGGTCTGGAACACGCCGGCGTACGACGAGTCGGGGATCACGGCGAGCGTGTCGTCCTCGCCGCCGTCGACGCCCCAGAGCTTGCCACCGTTGCGGATGAGCGCCGGCATCGAGGCGTCCACGATCACGTCGGAGGGAACGTGCAGGTTCGTCAGGCCCTTGTCCGAGTTGGTGTACGACAGGCGAGGACCGCGCTCGAGGTCGGCCGCGATGGCCGCCGCGATCTCGTCACCGCCCTCGACCGACGGAAGGCCGGCGAGGATCGCGCCGAGGCCGTCGTTCGGGGTCAGGCCCGCCTCGGCGATCTTGTCGCCGTAGGTGGCGAACACGTCGGCGAAGTAGGCCTTGACGACATGGCCGAAGATGATCGGGTCGCTGACCTTCATCATGGTCGCCTTGAGGTGCACCGAGTAGAGCACGTCGTCGGCTGCGGCATCCTTGAGCGTCTGCGCCAGGAAGGCGTCGAGCTCGGACGCCGAGAGGAAGGTCGCGTCGATGATCTCGCCCGGCAGCACCTTCAGGCCGGTCTTGAGCTCGGTGACCGTGCCGTCGGCGGCCACGTGCTGGATGGTCAGCACGTCGTCGGCGGGGGAGACGAAGGACTTCTCGTTCGAGCGGAAGTCGTCGTGGCCCATCGTGGCGACGCGGGTCTTCGAGCCCTCGGCGAACGCCTTGTTGCGGTGCGGGTGCTTGCGCGCGTAGTTCTTCACCGAGAGCGGTGCGCGCCGGTCGCTGTTGCCCTCGCGCAGCACCGGGTTGACCGCGGAGCCCTTGATGCGGTCGTAGCGGGCGCGGACGTCCTTCTGCTCGAGCGTCTCGGCCTCGTCCGGGTAGTCGGGGATGTCGTAGCCCTGCGACCGCAGCTCGGCGATGGCGGCCTTGAGCTGCGGGATCGACGCCGAGATGTTCGGCAGCTTGATGATGTTCGCCTCGGGGAGGGTGGCGAGGCCGCCGAGCTCGGCGAGCGCGTCGCCCACCTGCTGTTCGGGGGTGAGGTTCTGGGGGAATGCCGCGAGGATGCGGCCGGCCAGTGAGATGTCGCGCGTCTCGACGTCCACACCCGCCTGGCGGGTGACGGCCTGCACGATCGGCAGGAACGATGCGGTCGCGAGAGCCGGGGCCTCGTCGGTGTAGGTGTAGATGATGGTGGAGTCGGTCACCTGTCACGTCCTTCTTGCGGGTCGGCTGTCAGCCTATCGCAACAGGCCCGGAGATATCTCGACGTCAAGATATCTCCGCGTATGAACACCGTGTTAATCCGACATCCCGGCGGTGCCGGATGCGTCCATCCCCGCTAGCCTGTGCGTTATGGGTGACCTGCGACTCGTCGAACTGTCCGCCGCCACCATCGTGGCGGTCAACAATATGTCGCTGAAGCCCGGGCAGGAGGAGTACCTGTCCCCCGTCAGCTACGGCATCGCCGCGACGGTGGTCAATCCGCAGACGACCTGGCAGCGCGTCGTGCTCGACGGCGAGGAGGTCGTCGCCTTCGTGAGCGGCAACTTCGACCCCGACGCCCCGCAGGAGCACTTCCGCTCGGTCCTGTGGCGCATCAACGTCGACGCCGACGACCAGGGCCGCGGCGTCGGCCGGTTCGCGGTCGCAGGACTCCTGGAGGAGGCCCGCAACCGGGGCATGGACCACGTCAACGTCATCTACGAGGCGGGCGAGGGCGGCCCGCAGGCATTCTTCGAGCGCGTGGGCTTCACACCGGTCGGGGAGACCGAGTACGGTGAAGTGATCGCGGAGATGCGCCTGTAAGACGCGGGCGCGACACTCGCTCTGCCACGACGCCGCCCGGACTGGGGCTTCCGAGACCGGCGGCGGGGCCTCGAATACCCCTCCCCCATCGAGGCCTCGTCGCCCTCTGCGGCACCGTCGAAACGCTTCGTCGCGAACGCGCTAGGGTATGCCCGTGCCGAGATTCGATCTGTCCCCCGCCGAGCTCGAGACCTTCGCCCCGGAGGTCCGCGAACCCGCCGACTTCGACGCCTTCTGGGCCGACACCCTCGCCGAGTCACGCCGAGCGGATGCCGCGCCCGTCCTCACCCGTGTCGACACGGCGCTCACCCTGGTCGACGTCTACGACGTCACCTTCCCGGGCTTCGCCGGTGACCCGGTGCGCGCCTGGCTCACCCTCCCGGCGGGTGCGGAGGGCCCGCTGCCGGCCGTCGTGGAGTTCCAGGGCTACGGCGGCGGCCGCGGGGTCGCGGGCGAGCGGGTCAACTGGGCGGTCGCGGGCTATGCCCACCTGTTCATGGACACGCGCGGCCAGGGGTCCATGTGGGGCTCCGGCGGCGACACGCTCGACCCCCACGGCACGGGTCCCTCCTCGTCCGGGTTCATGACCCGCGGCATCGAGGACCCCGCCGCGTACTACTACCGCCGCGTCTACACCGACGCGGTCCGCGCCGTCGACGCGGTGCGCTCGCTCCCCCAGGTCGACGCGGAGCGCGTCGCGGTCTGCGGCGCGAGCCAGGGAGGCGGCATCGCGATCGCCGCGGCCGGACTGTCGGAGGGCCTGGTCGCGGTCATGCCCGACGTGCCGTTCCTGTGCCACTTCGAGCGCGCGGTCGGGCTGACCGGCGACGACCCGTATCAGGAGGTGGTCCGGTATCTGGCCGTCCACCGCGGCGCCGACGACCGGGTGTTCGAGACGCTGTCCTACTTCGACGGGGTCAACATGGCGAAGCGGGCGGATGCCGCGGCCCTGTACTCCGTCGCGCTCATGGACACCATCTGCCCGCCGTCGACGGTGTACGCGGCGTTCAACCGCCACACCGCCGCCACGAAGCGGATCGAGGTCTACACGCACAACGGCCACGAAGGCGGCCAGGCGTTCCAGTTCCCGAAGCAGGCCCGCTTCCTCGCCGGACTCCTCTGACGCACCCCGGCCCTCGTCAGGCCGGAGCCCGGTCGGCGGGCGGGCGCTCGCCCGTGCCACGCTCGACCACCCACGTCGGCAGCTCCAGTCGGCGCGTGAACCCGGCGGGGTCCTGCATCCGCTCGATCGCGAGCGTCGCCGCGGCGCGTCCGAGCGCCAGCGGGTCGTAGGTGACCACCGACACGCCGAGCACGTCGGCGGTGTCGAAGTCGTCGAAGCCGATGAGGGCGGTGCGGCCGTCGTCGTGGCGGTCGCGCAGCACGCGGAGCGCGCCGACCGTGACCCGGTTGTTGCCGGTGATGATCGCCGTCGGCGCGTCGGGCTGGTCGAGCAGGTCGGCGATGAAGCCGTCGGCCGGCACCGACAGGTCGTCGGCGAGCCGCTCCCATCGGGATGAGTCGTGGATGCCGTAGGCGGCCAGCGCGTCCCGGTAGCCGCGCAGCCGCTCGGCCTGGGTGTAGACGGATGCCGGATTGCAGATGTAGCCGATGCGCCGATGCCCGCGCTCCAGCAGACGCGTCGTGGCGTCGAAGACGCCGCGGTGGTTCTCCAGGACGAGGCAGTCGGCGACGAGGTTGCGTGCCGGTCGGTCGATCGCGATGACCGGGGTCCCGAGGTGGCGCTCCCCCTCGAGGTAGGACTGGTCCTCGGCGACGGGGATCAGCAGCAGCGCCCCCAGTCGCTGACCCAGCAGCGTCTCGGCGACCCGCTCCTCCCCTTCGGCGGTGTCGTCGGTGGTCGCCACCACGAGGGAGAACCCGTTCGCGGACAGCTCGCGCTCGATGCCCGCCGCGACCTTGTAGTAGAAGGGGTTGTTCAGCTCGCCCATGATGAACCCGATCGTGTTCGTCGGGCCGCCCCGCCGCAGATTGCGGGCGAGCGGGTTGGGACGGAAGCGCAGCCGTTTGGCGGCGACGAGCACGCGATCCACCGTGTCGGGGGCGACGAGGTCGCGATGCGTGAACACCCGCGACACCGTCTTGGAACTCACGCCCGCCAGACGGGCGACGTCTTCGAGCGTTGCGCGCTGCTGAACGGTCATCGGTGTGGCCTCCTCGCCGACGCCACCACGCTAGCACCGTCCTGCAACTGATGTCCACGTAGGACATTTCACAGACATTCGGACGGCCCCCGCGCGAGCGATGGAGGAAATATGCCGGGTTATGATGCTTTTTTTCTCACGCTTCACATCGCGGACAGGCTTAGACAGCGCTGACATCCGACGGTTGCGAAACCGCTTCGAATGCCTTTAGCCTGACGGCGCGACGAACCACGCAACGGTGCGAACAGCCGCACCGGAAAGTTCAAGGGCGAACCTGACAAGGAGCATCACATGGCCAAGAAGGCACTCGCGGGCATCGCGCTCGCGGCCACCGCCGCGGTCGCGCTGAGCGGCTGCGCCGGCGGCGGGGCGGGCGACGACGCCGACAACACGATCGACGGCGAGGTGAAGGGCGACATCAAGGTCGTCACCTGGCGCACCGACCTCGTCGAGGACGGCACGTTCGAGAAGTACGCGGAGGAGTTCAACAAGAAGTACCCGGACGTGAACGTGACGTTCGAGGGCATCACCGACTACGCCGGCGAGATGCTCACGCGCATGAGCACGACCAACTACGGGGACGTCATCGGGATCCCCGCGATCAAGCCGGAGCAGTACGAGCAGTTCCTCGAGCCCCTCGGCGAGACGTCGGACTTCGAGGACACGTACCGCTTCCTCCCCGCCGCGAGCTACGACGGCACCCAGTACGGCATCGCCTGGGGAGGCAACGCCAACGGCGTCGTCTACAACAAGCGCATCTTCGAAGAGGCCGGCGTCACCGAGCTGCCGACCTCCGAGGCGGAGTGGCTGGATGCCCTGCAGCAGGTGAAGGACGACACCGACGCGATCCCGCTGTACACGAACTACAAGGACGGCTGGCCGCTGACGCAGAGCTTCGGCAACCTCGGTGTCGTCACCGACGATGCCGACGCGCCGATCACCATGGCGGAGGATCCCGCGCCGTGGACCGAGGGCACCGACGTCTACGCGATCGACTCGCTGCTGTACGAATCGGTGGCGGCAGGCCTGACCGAGGACGACCCGCTCACCACCAACTGGGAGCAGTCCAAGGTCGACCTCGGCACCGGAAAGATCGCCGCGATGACGCTCGGATCGTGGGCGATCTCGCAGATGCAGGCGGCCGCCGAGGACAACGGCGCATCCGCCGACGACATCGGCTACATGGCGTTCCCGGCGAACGTCGACGGCCGGCAGCTCGCGGTGATCGGCGGGGACTACAACCTCGCGGTCAGCAAGCACTCCAAGGCCAAGGCGGCGGCGTGGGCCTGGATCCAGTGGGTGGTCGAGGACTCCGGCTACACCGAGGCGCAGGGCATGATCTCGCCGGTGCTCGACAAGCCGCTCCCCGAGAACCTGCAGGGCTTCGAGGAGGCGGGCGTCGAGCTGATGGAGATCAACCCCGCCCCGGCCGGCAAGGAGGGACTCATCAACAACATCGCCGATGACTCCCAGATCGACCTGTACGGCCCGATCTACCGGCAGAAGCTCGTCGACATCGCCCGCGGCGCGGCCGACGGCGACAAAGAGAGCTACTTCGCCGAGCTGAACGAGCGCTGGGGCGCGTCGGTCGAGAAGCTCGCGGGCTGAGCGGACGGGGACGGCACTCATGGCCATCGCGACACCTGGTGCGGCACCGGCGGATGCCCCTGCCGTCCTCTCCGCGCCCGCGCGGGCGCGGCGATTCGGCGGAGGAATCCGCCGGATCGGCCGCCCGCGCGGCGGCTCCGCCGGGCGGAGCATCCTGCAGCACCTCACCCCGTGGCTCTTCCTCGCCGCGGCGGTGGGCTTCCTGCTGCTGTTCACCTACTGGCCGGCGGTGAACCTCTTCTACTTCAGCGTCACCGACTGGGACGGCATCGACCTCGAGAAGGACTTCGTCGGGCTCGACAACTACGTGCAGGTGTTCACCGACCCGCGGATCTTCTCCGTCTTCGGCGTGAGCCTCTACTACTTCTTCGCGTCCTTCGCACAGATGGCGATCGCGCTCTACTTCGCGACGATCCTCAGCTTCTCGACGCGCTTCTCCAACCTCTTCCGCGGCATCCTGTTCTTCCCCTACCTCATCAACGGCGTCGCGATCGGCTTCGTGTTCCTCTACCTCTTCCAGCCCGGCGGGACGCTCGACACCGTCCTCAGCTGGTTCGGCGTCAGCGACCCGCCGCAGTGGCTCGGCAACCCCGACGTCGTCAACTGGTCGCTGGCGGGCACGTCGGTGTGGCGCTACACGGGCATGAACTTCGTGCTGTTCCTGGGTGCCATCCAGTCCATCCCGCACGAGCTGTACGAGGCGGCCGAGCTCGATGGGGCGAGCCGCTGGCAGCAGTTCTGGGCGATCATCTTCCCCGGCATCCGGCGCGTGGTCGGCCTGTCGTTCATCCTCGCGATCGCCGGCAGCCTCAGCGTCTTCGAGATCCCTTTCATCATGACTGGCGGCGCCAACGGATCGGCGACCTTCGTGATCCAGACGCTCCAGACCGCGTTCACCTTCCGGCAGGTGGGCCTCGCCTCCGCCATGGCCGTCGTGCTCCTGGCGATCGTGCTGGTCGTCACCTGGATCCAGCGAAAGGTGTTCCCCGACGAGAAGGTCGACCTGACATGACCATCACCGAATCGCCGCGCACCGCCACGACCCCGGCTGCGCCGGCACGCAGCATCCGGGGCCGTTCCCCTCTCGAGCGACTGCGCGGGATCAGCGCGACGACGGCCAAGTACCTGAGCCTCGTCATCGCGTCCGTCGTGACGCTGCTGCCGCTGTCGGTGCTGCTGTTCGCGAGCCTGAAGACGGCGCCCGAGTATGCGCAGACGGGTCCCTTCGACCCGCCGTCGAACTGGCTCAACTTCGACAACTTCGTCACGGCGTTCACCAGCGGCGAGATGCTGGAGGGCTTCGTCAACACGACGATCGTGCTCGTGGTGTCGCTGGCCGGCACGATCTTCATCGGCACCATGGCCGCCTACGCGCTGGACCGCTTCGCCTTCCGCGGGAAGAAGCTCGTCTTCGGCCTGTTCCTGGTCGCCACGCTCATCCCCAGCGTGACGAGTCAGGTCGCGACCTTCCAGCTCATCAACGGCCTGGGCCTGTACGACACGAAGGCCGCCCTGATCCTGCTCTTCATGGGCACCGACATCATCGCCATCTACCTGTTCATCCAGTTCATGCAGTCGATCCCGGTGTCGCTCGACGAAGCGGCGATGATCGACGGCGCGAACCGCTGGACCATCTACTGGCGCATCGTGCTGCCGCTCCTCAAGCCCGCCATCGCGACCGTCGTGATCATCAAGGGCATCGCGGTGTACAACGAGTTCTACGCACCCTTCCTCTACCTGCCGTCGGAGGGCCTCATCTCGACGTCGCTGTTCCGGTTCAAGGGACCGTTCGGCGCGCAGTGGGAGGTCATCGCGGCCGGCACCGTCCTGGTCATCATCCCCACCCTCATCGCCTTCCTCCTGCTTCAGCGCTGGATCTACAAGGGCCTCACCTCAGGAGCCGTCAAGTGACCCTCACCCGCACCTTCCGACCACTCGACTCGGGCTGGACCCTCCGCGCCGAGAGGGGGCCCGCGGCGGCCGGCTTGGAGGGCCCCGTCCCGGCCGCGGTCCCGGGATGCGTGCACACCGACCTGCTCGCCGCAGACCTCATCCCGGATCCGTTCCTCGATGACAACGAGTCGGCGCTCGCGTGGATCGGCCTCGTGGACTGGACGTACGCGACGTCGTTCGCGTGGGAGCCCGACGGCTCGGACCGCACGGACCTCGTGTTCGAGGGGCTCGACACCGTCGCATCCGTCGCCCTCAACGGCCGGGTGCTCGGGTCTACCGCCAACCAGCACCGCTCCTACCGGTTCGCCGTACGCGACGCGCTCGTCGCCGGCGAGAACGAGCTCGTGGTGCGCTTCCGCTCCCCCGTGAAGTACGCGAACGAGCAGAGCGTGGCGCTCGGCGTGCGCCAGCGGCCCTACCCACTGCCGTACGACGCCATCCGCAAGTCCGCCTGCAGCTTCGGGTGGGACTGGGGCATCGCCACCTACACGAGCGGGATCGTGAAGCCCGTCGGCCTCGAGTCCTGGTCGGTCGCCCGCTTCGCGCAGACGAGGGTGGTCGCGACGCCCGCAGGCGACGGCGGGACGATCACGGTCGATGTGGAGCTCGAGCGGGCGGCGGGTGCGGCATCCGTCCCCCTCTCGGTCAGCGTCGTCGTGAACGGTCCGGGACTCGGCGACGACCTGCCGGGCACGGTCGTGGACGTGGTCGGCGACCGCGCGCAGGTGCGCGTCGACCTGCCCGCCGCCTGGCGCTGGTGGCCGGCGGGGTACGGCGACCAGCCGCTGTACGTGGTGGACGTGCGCCTGCACGGCGACGCGCCGCAGCCGCTGGACGCGACGCACCGGTCCGTGGGATTCCGCGACGTCCGGTGGGACACGACGCCCGACGCGGACGGCACGCCGTTCACCCTCGTCGTCAACGACCAGCCGGTCTTCGTCAAGGGCGTCAACTGGATCCCCGACGATGCCCTCACCGTCCGCGTCACGCGCGACCGGCTTCGGCGCCGGTTCGCGCAGGCCCTGGACGCCAACCTGAATCTGATCAGGGTGTGGGGCGGCGGGCTGTACGAGTCCGACGACTTCTACGAACTGGCCGACGAGCTCGGGCTGCTGGTGTGGCAGGACTTCCTGTTCGCGTGCGCCGCGTACGCCGAGGAGGAGCCGCTGCGGTCCGAGGTCGAGGCGGAGGCGCGCGAGAACATCGTGCGACTCGCCCACCACGCCTCGCTCGTGCTGCTCACCGGCAACAACGAGAACCTGTGGGGCTACGAGGACTGGGGCTGGAAGCTGCGCCTGGACGGCAAGAGCTGGGGCGCGCACTACTATTACGAGCTGTTCCCCGGGCTGGTCGCCGAGCTCGCCCCGCACGTCCCGTATGCGCCGGGCAGCCCGTTCAGCCCGGGGATGGGCTGGGACGGCGAGCGCCAGACCGGCCCCCACCCCAACGACGAGCAGCACGGGTCGATGCACCTGTGGGAGCAGTGGAACCGTCAGGACTGGGCGACCTACCTCGACCACCGGCCGCGGTTCGTCGCCGAATTCGGCTGGCAGGGCCCGCCCACGTGGACGACGCTCACGCGATCGGTCTCGGACGACCCGCTCACACCGGAGTCGCCGGGGATGATCGTGCACCAGAAGGCGATGGAGGGGAACACCAAGCTCACGAACGGGCTGATCCCGCATTTCCGGATGCCTGAGGCCATGGAGGACTGGCACTGGGCGATGCAGCTCAACCAGGCCCTCGCGGTGCGCACCGCGCTCGAGCACTTCCGCTCGTGGGCGCCGCACACGCAGGGCGCCGTCGTCTGGCAGCTCAACGACTGCTGGCCGGTGACGTCGTGGGCCGCGATCGACGGCGACGAGCGGCCGAAGCCGCTGTACTACGGGCTGAAGCACGCCTTCGCGCCGCGTCTGGCGACGATCCAGCCGCGCGACGGCGGCCTGGCCGCGGTGCTGGTCAACGACACCGCCGAGCCGTGGACGGGAGAGCTCGTCGCCCGCCGCCTCGACGTCGCCGGGGACGCGCTCGCCCGCTTCACGTCGCCGGTGTCGCTCGCGCCGCGCGAGACCGTGACCGTGGCCCTGCCGGCCGACGTGGCGACGCCGGCCGACGCGGCGCGCGAGCTCGTGGTCGCGGGAGTCGGCGAGACGCGCGGGTTCTGGTACTTCGCCGAACCGCGCGACTCGGCGCTCGAGGCGGCAGCGGTCGCGGTGAGCACCGAGCCCGCCGACGGCGGCACCCGCGTGACGCTCACGAGCGCCGGCCTCGTGCGCGACCTCACGCTGCTCGTCGACAAGGTCGACCCGGATGCCGTGGCCTCCGACGCCCTCCTGACGCTGCTGCCCGGCGAGAGCACGACGATCCTCGTGCGGCACGACGGCGCCGCGCTCGAGGCATCCGCTCTGTCCGATCCGCGCGTGCTCCGCACCGCGAACGAACTGGTCGCCTCGTGAGCGCCGAGACGGCCCGCGCGCTCGAGCCGTACGTGGCCGGGATGACGTGGGGGTGGACCGGCGTGCGCGGCACGTGGCGCACCGCAGAGGCATCCGCGTCCCTCCGGGCGATGGCCGACCACGGCGTGAACTGGACGGCGCTGGCGTACTCGGCCCTGCAGGACACCGCGCAGTCGACCGACGTGCGGTTCGGCGACGAGCCGACCGTCACGGACGACGAGATCGTGTGGGCGATCCGTGAGGCGAAGGCGCTCGGGCTCAAGGTGTGCCTCAAGCCCGTCGTCAACGTGGCCGACGGCACGTGGCGCGCGCACATCGGCTTCTTCGACCAGGACGTCCCCGGCGAGCCGACGTGGGCGCAGTGGTTCGCGTCGTACCGTGCGTTCGTCGTCCACGCCGCCCGCATCGCCGAGGCCGAGGGCTGCGAGATGCTCTGCGTCGGCTGCGAGACGGTGCGTGCCGACGCGCGCGAGGCCGAGTGGCGCGAGCTGATCGCGGCGGTCCGAGCCGAGTACTCCGGCATCGTCACGTACAACTGCGACAAGTACCAGGAGGACCGCCTGACCTGGTGGGACGCCGTGGACGTCGTCACGTCGAGCGGGTACTACCCCATCGACCGGTGGGACGCCGAGCTCGACCGCATCGAGCGCGCCGTCGCCGCGACGGGCAAGCCGTTCTTCTTCATGGAGGCGGGGTGCCCCTCGCGCGAGGGGTCGGCGGAGCGTCCGAACGACTGGTCGCTGCCCGGAGCCCCCTCGGCCGAGGAGCAGCTGCGGTATTACAGAGTCATGTTCGACGCGTGCGCGCAGCGCCCGTGGTTGGGGGGATTCATGATGTGGGATTGGCCCGCTCGGCTCTACGACGTGGCGGATGCCGCGCGCAACGACGACTACTGCCCGTACGGCAAGCCCGCGGGCGACCTCCTGCGCGAGCGGTACACCGCGCTGACCGCGGCGGTGACGCGGTGACCGCCGACGTCCTGGCGATCGACGCCGGGCAGACCGGGATCAAGGTGCGGGTGCGCGAGCAGGACCTGGTGTTCCCCGGCATCCGCACCGACGAGCCGCTGCTCCCCCAGCTGGCGGCCGTCGCCGACGCGACCATCGTGCGCATCGGCGCCGATGTCTCGGTCGTGACCGCCGGGGTCTCCGGACTGACGACGCGGGAAGCGGATGCCGCGGCCCTCCTCGCCCGCATCGACGACCCCGCGGTGCACGAGGTGATCCTCGCCCACGACTCGACCACGTCGTTCCTCGGCGCGCTGGGCGACGAGCGGGGCGCGGTCGTCGCCGCCGGCACCGGGGTGGTCACCCTCGCCGTCGGAGCCGAGCGCGTGGCCCGCGTCGACGGGTGGGGCTACCTCATCGGCGACGCCGGCAGCGGCTACTGGATCGGGCGCGAGGCGCTGGACGCGGTCATGCGCGAGTTCGACGGCCGCGGCCCCGCGACGTCGCTGCGCGCCGTGGCCGAGGAGCGCTGGCCCGACCTCAGCCAGGCGTACATCCACATCCAGTCCGACCCCGACCGCGTGCGCCTCGTCGCGTCGTTCGCCGAGCACGTCGCCCGGCTGGCCGCCGAGGGCGACGCGGTGTCGCAGAACATCACCGTCCGCGCCGGCGGCGAGCTCGCCCACAGCGTCGAGACGGCGCTGCGGCGGGTGCGCTCCGACGATCGCGAGCACTTCTCGGTGTGCGCGATCGGCGGCGTCTTCCGCTCGCCGCAGCTGCGCGAGGCCTTCGCCTCGCACATCGCCGCGAGCGAGCTCGACGTCGCCCTCGTGGAGCCCCGCGGCCACGGCATCGACGGCGCCGTCGCGCTCGCGGGCCTCGAGGCGCGGCATCCGCTCGCCCACGCCGTGTCGTTCGCCCACGCCTGAGGGTCGTCGCGTTCCTTCGCTGTGCGCGCGGATCCGGAATTCGGACAACGGCACCGTTTCCGGATCCGCTCGCCTCGGGAAGTCCGGAAAACGGCGCGAAGTCCGATTTCCGGATCCGCGAAAGTAGGGCTTGACGAGGCAATCTGCGGGGCGACGCACAAAGCCCCCTCCTCCCCAGGGCAGGATTCACGCGGCGTGGCGCGCGCGGGCTGTGGACGGCGCGGTGCGGAGCGTGCCGCGCAGCAGGATGCTCGTGTGAGCGTCGTCCACCGAGTGAGTCCTGTCCAGCGGATGGCGCGCGAGGTCGGCCGATTGGCGGAGTGGGTGGACGCGGCGGGCGGCATCGCCCACCGGGATGCCGCCGCGAACGCGGGATTCGGTGTGGCCGTGCGTCGCGCGGCGGTGCGGTGCGGTGCCGTCCGTCGTGTCCGTCGGGACTGGCTGGCGACGGATGCCGCACCCGCCGATCTCCTCACTGCCGCCGAGAACGGCGGCAGCCTCACGTGCGTCTCGGCTGCGCGGCGCCGGGGATGGTGGATACCCGATGGGATGGACGACTCCGTGCATGTTCGCCTCGAGCCCCATGCGACGTCGCCGACATCCCCCGTCACCGCGCACTGGACGCAGCGGATCGCACCGGCCCCGGGCCACGGGCTGGTCGAGTCGATCGAAGACACTCTCGCCCACATCGCCGTCTGCCTGTCGCCCGAGAACGCGCAGATCCTCTGGAACTCCGCACTCCAGATCGAGCAGATCACCCCGATCGCGATCCGCCGCGTCCGCTGGCCCCACCGTCGGGCGCGAGACTGCGCCGACCGGGCGTCGGACCAGTCCGACTCCGGTCTCGAGACGATCATCGCCGTGCGGCTCGGTGCCTGGGGCATCCCGATGCGTCAGCAGGTCGTCCTGCTCGGACGACCTGTCGACCTCCTGATCGGTGAGCGCCTCGTGATCCAGGTCGACGGCTTCGCCCATCACTCGTCCTCCGCGCAGCGCTCGAAGGACGTCGCCTTCGACGCGGAACTCACGCTCCAGGGGTACACGGTGATCCGGTTCACCTACGCACAGGTCATGCACGACTGGGACGCCGTCGAGCGGACGATCGCGCGCTCGATCGCCGCCGGCGCGCACCTCGCTCGCTGAATCGTCGCGGGCGCCGCGTCGGCGGATCCGGAATTCGGACAATCGCTCCGTTTCCGGAGCGTTCCACGTTGGAGGATCCGGAAAGTGGCGTGAAGTCCGAATTCCGGATCCGATTGGGCGGGCGCGGACAGCGGGAGCCCGGAGACGGCGGATGCCCCGGCCCCGCGTGGACAGGCGGGGCCGGGGCATCCGGGTTCGCGGGCTAGACGAGCGACTCCCGCCAGGCGGCGTGCAGCTGGGCGAACTTGCCCGTGCCGCCGATGAGCGTCTCGGGGGTGTCGTCCTCGATGATGCGGCCGTGCTCCATGACCAGCACGCGGTCGGCGATCGCGACCGTCGAGAGGCGGTGCGCGATGATGATCGCGGTGCGGTCGGCGAGCAGCGTCTGCAGCGCGTCCTGGATCTGCCGCTCCGACGGGATGTCGAGCGAGGCCGTGGCCTCGTCGAGGATGAGCACCGCCGGGTCGGCGAGGAACGCCCGCGCGAACGAGATCAGCTGCCGCTGCCCCGCCGACACGCGGCCGCCGCGCTTGTTGACGTCGGTGTCGTAGCCGTCGGGCAGGCGCTCGATGAAGGCATCCGCCCCCACCGCCCGCGCCGCCGCCTTGATCTCGTCGAGCGTCGCGTCGGGCTTGCCGAGCGCGATGTTGTCGGCGACCGTGCCGCTGAACAGGTACGCCTCCTGCGTGACCATGACGATCGCCCGCCGGAGGTCCTTCGGGTGCATGCGGCGCAGGTCCACGCCGTCGAGCGTCACGGCCCCCTCGGTCGGGTCGTAGAAGCGCGACACCAGCTTGGCGAGCGTGGACTTGCCGGCTCCGGTCGTGCCGACGAGCGCGATCGTCTGCCCCGCGGGGATGTCCAGCGAGAAGTCCGGCAGGATGACGCGGTCGCGGGAGTACCCGAACACCACGTCGTCGAACCGGATGTGGCCCTTCGCCTCCCACAGATCGACCGGGTCGCGGGGGTCGGGGACGGTCGGCTGCTCCTCGAGCACGCCCGACACCTTCTCCAGCGCCGCCGTCGCGGACTGGTAGGAGTTCAGGAAGAACGCCACCTCCTGCAGCGGCGAGAAGAAGTTGCGCACGTACAGCACCGCCGAAAGCAGGAAGCCGATCTCCATCACGCCGCCGGCGACGCGGATGCCGCCCCAGGCGATGACGACCGCGAGGGTGACGGATGCCACGGCCATGAGTCCCGGCTCGAACGTGCCGAAGAGGCGGATCGAACGCATGTTGACGTCGCGGTAGTTCATCGCCTGCACGCCGAACTCCTCGTCGTTGCGGACCTCCTTGCGGAAGGCCTTCACGGCGCGGATGCCGGTCATGGTCTCGACGAACTTGACGATGACGCCGGCGCTGATGACGCGCGACTCGCGGTACACCCGCTGCGAGCGGGTGTAGAACCACCGCATCAGCAGGAACAGCGGGATGCCCATGACCGTCAGGATCAGCCCGGACTGCCAGTCCACGAGGAACAGCGCCACCAGCGTGAACGCGCCGTACAGGATGCCGGACACCAGCTCGTTCAGACCGCCGTCCAGGAGCTCCCGGATGGTGTCGAGGTCGCTCGTCTGGCGCGAGATGATGCGGCCGGACGTGTACGACTCGTGGAACTCCAGGCTCAGCCGCTGCGTGTGCAGGAAGATGCGCTTGCGCAGGTCCAGCATGATCGCCTGGGTGAGGCGCGCGGCGACGACGACGTACCACCCGATGAGGGCGGCGCCGCCGATCGCGGCGACGAGGTAGACGGCGACGACCACGATCGTCGGCATCCAGTCGTTCCGCTCGATGACCGCCGGCAGCGCGTTGTTGATCCCGATGCCGATGAGCCAGGGGCCGGCGACGCGCAGCGCCGTCGAGACCACGAGCACGACCGCAGCCAGGATCAGCTGACCGCGCACCGGGGTGATGAGCGACCCGAGCAGGCGCAGCGACCGCTTGCGGATCGCCCTGCTCTCGTCGCGCGTGTAGTCGGAGCGGTCCTCCCCGCTCGTTCCGACGACGGTGGTGCTCACAGGGTCACCTCCCTCTCCCGCATGCGGGCTTCTTCGATCTCGAGACTGGAGATCACGTGCCGGTAGTGCTCGCTGGTGCGCAGCAGCTCGGAGTGGCGGCCGACCGCCGTCACGCGGCCCGCCTCGAGCAGCGCGACCCGGTCGGCGAGCATGACGGTCGACGGACGGTGGGCGACGACGAGCGCCGTCGTCTCGTGGAGCACCTCGCGCAGGGCGTCCTCCACGAGCGCCTCGGTGTCGACGTCGAGCGCCGACAGCGGGTCGTCGAGCACGAGCACCGCGGGGCGCGCGGCGACCGCGCGGGCGAGCGCGAGCCGCTGCCGCTGCCCGCCCGAGAGCGAGAGTCCCTCTTCGCCGATGACCGTGTCGACGCCGTCGGGCAGGTCGTCGACGAACGAGGCCTGCGCGACGCCGAGCGCCTCGCGCAGCACGCGCTCGGCCTCGGCGCTGCCGGGCTCGAGGTCCTCACGACCGAGCAGCACGTTGTCGCGCACAGACTGCGAGAAGAGCGTCGCGTCCTCGAACGCCATGCCGATGTGCCGGCGCAGCTCGGCGAGGGTGAGGTCGCGCACGTCGACGCCGTCCAGCGTCACGCGGCCGCCCGTCACGTCGTACAGGCGCGTCGGGAGCGTGGTGAGCGTCGTCTTGCCCGAGCCGGTGAGCCCGACCAGCGCCATGGTCTCGCCGGGGCGCAGCACGAGGTCGACGCCGTCCAGCAGATCGCGCTCGCGGGACGCGGCGTCCTGATACCGGAAGTGGACGTCCTCGAACGCCAGCTCGCCGCGCGGCTTCGCGATCGACACGGGGTTCTCGGGGTCGACGATCGTGTTCTCCTCGTCGAAGACCTCGAAGATGCGGTCGGTCGCCGTGCGGGCGTCGAGCAGGAACGAGAACAGGAACCCGATGGACTCCATCGGCCAGCGCAGCACGGTCGCCATCGCGAAGAACGCGATCAGCTCGGCGCCCTGCAGCTGACCCATCGCGGTCAGGTAGATGCCGGCGCCGAGGCACAGCGCGAACGCGACGTCGGGCAGCAGCACCAGCCAGAACCAGATCCAGCCGATGGCGCGGGCCTTGCTGAGCTCGGTCTGGCGCAGCGTCTCGGCCTGCCGCGCGAACTTCTGCAGCGCGTGCTTGCCGCGACCGAACGCCTTGAGCACGCGGATGCCGTGCACGCTCTCCTCGACCGAGGTGGCGAGGTCGCCCGCCTGGTCCTGCGACTGCCGGGCGAGGGTGCCGTAGGTCTTCTCGAACCGGTAGCCGGCGTACCAGAGGGGCGCCGAGGTGATGAGGAAGATCGTGCCGAGGAGCCAGTGCCAGCGGAACAGCAGCGCGGTTCCGACGGCGATGGTGATCGCGTTCACGACGAGCAGCACCAGGCCGAAGGCGAGCCAGCGGCGGAGCATGCTCATGTCCTGCATCATGCGGCTGAGCAGCTGGCCGGACTGCCAGCGGTCGTGGAACGCGACCGGGAGCCGCTGCAGCCGCGAGTAGAACGTCTGGCGCAGGTCGTACTCGACGAGCGTGGCGGGCCCCAGCACGAACCAGCGGCGCAGCCACACCATGGCGGCCTCGGCGAGGCCCAGGGCGAGGATGGCGGCGGCGCCCCACCCGATGGCGGCGATGTCGCCCGACGAGATCGGGCCGCGGACGACCTGCTCGAGCACGAGCGGGATGCCGAGGGCGAGCAGGCTCGCGACGAGCGCGCTGGCGCCGCCGAGCGCGAGACGCGGAAGCACCGGCTTGACGAAGGGCGTCAGCCGGCCGAGGGCTTGGAAGGTGGACAGTTCGGACCGTTGCGGTTCTGATCGCTCAGGGGTGGCGGTGGAGGTCATGATCCTTGTGGGTGGCGGTGATGCGGTGACCCGTCGTCGGGTCGTGTCTGAACGGCGCCCATGGGCGGGCGTCGTCGTGCGAAGGCTCCGAGTGGGGAAACGCTTCGCCGGGCGGCGATATGCCGAAGCCGGCCGAGCCGGGGCGTGCGGAGGAGGCTGCTACCCCTGAATGCGGGGACGCGGCAGCCGGATGGCGGTGCGGGGTCCCGCGGAGCGGAGGACGAGAGCGGCGTTCGCAGCGACGGCGGCCTGAGACATTTCTTCCTCCTTGGGATGAGCGGAATGGGCATGTCGGCACCGCGGGTTTCCTCGCGGTGCGACAGCCGACCAGCCTATACCTGGGAGTTGACTGAACGCAACAACCGCTTTCCGGTCCCCCGGAAAGCGGTTGTCGGCGAGCGGTGTCAGACCACGAGGGCGGGCACACCGGCCTCGCGGTCGAGCAGCCGCTGCTTCACGTCGAGCCCCCACGCGAAGCCGCCGAGCGCGCCCCCGGTGCGCAGCACCCGGTGGCAGGGGACGAACAGCGCGGGCGCGTTGCGCGCGCAGATCGAGGCCGCGGCCCGCACCGCGCTCGGCGACCCGAGCTCCGCGGCGAACTCCGCGTACGTCAGCGGCCGGCCGGGGGCGATGCGCCGCAGAGCGCTCCACCCGGTCAGCTGCATGACCGTGCCGTGCTGCACGACGGGGATGCCGTCGATGGCGGCGAGGTCGCCGTCGTAGTAGGCCGAGACGGCGGCGGCGGCATCCGTTCGCCCTTCCGCCACGGAGGACGGGCGGTCCGATGCCCGCAGACGCTCGAGGATGCGGCCGGCCTCGGAGGTCCAGCCCGATGCGAGCACGCGCCCCTCGTCGTCGGTGAGGATCGTGAACGCCCCGTCGGGGGTGTCGATGGTCTGGATGGTCGCGGTGGTCATGGCATGCCTCCGGTGGTCGGGACGGGCGGGACGGAGAGGACGGATGCGGCGCCCCTGCGCTGCGCGGGGCCCTTCGGCGGGACGGCGCGCCACAGGTGCGCGGTGAGGTAGCTGCGCCATGGCGCCGTGCGCGCCGCCCAGCCGGTGAGGGCGCGCGGCTCGGACGGGAGTCCCGCGGCCGCGGCGCCGGTGCGCACGGCGACGTCGCCGGGGAGGAACACGTCGGGGTCGGCGAGGACGCGCATGCGCACGTAGTCGGCGGTCCACGGGCCGATGCCGGGCATGGCCAGGAGCGCGGCCCGCTGCTCGACGGCGTCGTCGCCGGTCGTCAGCGTGAGGGAGCCGTCGGCGAGGGCCGCCGCCGCCCCGGTGATCGCGCGGATGCGGGCGGCGGGCCCGCGCAGCACCTCGTGGCCGCGGTCGGCGATGGCCGCCATCGTCGGGAACAGCTTCACCGTGCCCTCGGCCCCGTCCACGTCGTCGCCGAGCGCCGTCGTGAGCTGCGTGAGCGCAGTGCGCGCCGCCGCCACCGTGATCTGCTGCCCGACCATCGCGCGGACGAGCATCTCGTGCGGATCGGCGGCCCCCGGCACCCGGATGCCGGGAAGGTCCGCCACCAGCGGCGCGAGCTCGGGATGCTCACCGAGCGCCTCGTCGACCGCGACGGGATCGGCGTCGAGGTCGAACAGCCGCCGGGCCCGCGTGACGAGGGTCGAGAGGTCGGCGAGGTTCGTCAGGCGGGCCCGAAGCCGCACGCGTCCGCCATCGTCGACACGCAGCTCGAACCACGCCGGCCCGTGCGGCAGCCGCAGCGTGCGGGCGAACGACGTCGAGGTCGCCACCTCGGCGCCCGGCACGGCGCGGGCCGCCATCCACGCGAAGAGCCCGTCGGCATCGAGCGGCCCGCGATGCGGCAGCACGAGGTCGATCGCGCCGAGCATCGCGTCCTCCGGCGCGCTGGAGGGGCGCGGCAGGCGGCGCCGGGCGCGCAGCTCGAGCGGCGACAGGCCGAACACCTCACGGACGGTGTCGTTGAACTGCCGCACGCTCGCGAACCCCGACGAGAACGCGACGTCCGCCGCGGGCAGGTCGGTGCCCACCAGGAGCATGCGGGCCGTCTGCGCCCGGTGCGCGCGGCTGAGCGCGAGCGGACCGGCGCCGAGCTCGGCGGTGAGCAGGCGCGACAGGTGGCGCGGCGAGTAGCCCAGCCGCCGGGCGAGGCCCGGCACGCCCTCGCGCTCGACGACGCCGTCGGCGATGAGCCGCATCGCGCGGCCGGCGGTGTCGCCGCGGAGATTCCACTGCGGCGACCCCGGCGCGGCCTCGGGCAGGCACCGCTTGCACGCGCGGTAGCCGGCCTCGTGGGCGGCGGCGCTCGTGGGGTAGAACGTGACGTTCGACGCCTTCGGCGTGCGCGCGGGGCAGCTGGGACGGCAGTAGATGCCGGTCGACCGCACCGCCGTGACGAACTGGCCGTCGAAGCGCGCATCGCGCGAGTCGATCGCGCGGTACCTCTCGTCGAACGTCATCGCCAGGCTCATGTCCCTAGCCTGACACGCTCCCCCGACATCGGCTCGCGGAAATCGGACACGACGGTGACGCCCCGCGAGGCAGGCCGCGCGCCGCCCGCAGACGACGAAGCGGCCGGTCGCGGCCCCGCCGCGACGCGGGGCGACGACCGGCCGCCGAAGTCCGTCGGTTCAGCCGCCGGCGAGCTGCTGGTCGAGGTCCTGGATGGCACGCATCATGCCCAGCAGAGCCTCCGACATGTCGTTGATGCCGTCCACCGCACCCTTCAGACCCGTCGTCAGCTCGGAATAGCCCTCACCGAACTTCCCCGACGCGTGCTGCGTCTTGAAGTCCTCACCCAGCAGCGTGTCCACCTGGCTCTTCAGCGCGTCCAGCTGACCCTGGATGTCATCACGAGCCTGCGACAGCGACGACGCCACCTGCTCCATCTCCGCATACGAGGCACCGAAATCCGCCATCGTCAACTCCCTCACTCAGGTAACCCGACCCAGCCGGCCGATGCCCTCCACGCTAACCCGGGCCGGCGCCGGGGCCCATGGGGACCATTCCCCATCCGGCGCTCACGCCGTTCGTCCGCCTCGGGGCGTGAGGTCCTCACGGGGCGCCATGGTGATGCCGAGCAGTCCGATGCGCACGTCCCGGGCGCGCACGAGCTCCGGCTCGGTGATGAGCCCCCGCTCCGCGAGGACGGCCAGCGCACCCTGGACGTCCGCGTAGATGCGGGCGCGCTCGTCGGGAGGCATCCCCTCGACGGCCTTCTCGAGGGCCGTGAGGCTCCGCCGCCATCGATCCGTGCCGGTGTGCGCGGGACCGCGGAACAGTACGAGATGCAGCACGCCCACGGCCACGTCTGCCGCGAGGCCCACGATGCCGATCGGGGCGTCGGCGGCGCCCTGTGCGATCGCCAGCGCGGCGACGGCGGTGGCGATTGCGGACGGGACGAGGTGGAGCGCCCCCAGCAGCCGGTGGATGCCGGGCTCGGTGCCGAGCGATTCGCGCATCTCGGTGAGGATGCCGTTCGCGCCGAGGAGGGCGGCGATCCCGGCGAGCATGCCGGCCCACCCGACCAGCGCGGTCTCTGTGCGGTCGAAGAGCCAGGGCAGCAGCATCAGCAGCGCCACCACGGGCAGCGTGAAACTCGCGATGTGCGACAGGGTGAGCAGGCACCCCCAGGCGGGCGCGACGTTCTTCGCGAGGTCCTTCCACGCCGCCGGCGGCGCGAAGAAGGCCAGCGCGCGGCGCGCGTCGGGCACGTGGTGCAGGGCGCGGGCCTCGAGCTTCCACCAGTCCAGCGGCGTCCACGCGCTCACCGTGCGCGCGTACGCCGTCGCGGGCGCGTCGGTCATACCCGCCACAGTCCTTCCGGGTCCTGCGCGGACTGGACGAGGGCGGGCACGTCGAGCAGGCCGGACGGCGTCCAGGGCGCGCCGTCGATGCGCACGGTGTCGAGCAGGTCCTCCACCCGCGCGGCGGACAGCGCGATCGCCGCCGGGTCGAGCGGTCCCAGGACAGCGAAGAACGACGCGCCGGTGGTCATGAAGAGCCAGCGGACCACGCCGCGGCCGTCCTCGTCCATGAGGGTGACCGAGCAGCCCTCGCCGAGACCGGCCGAGCGGGCAGGCCGGATCCGGGGAGCGAGGACCGACGGCGGCCAGAGGTACCGCCGCTGCTCGTCGGCATCCGGCTCCCAGTCGGCCAGGGTGAGGCGCAGTGGCGCCCACGACCACGTGGCCGGCTCGAAGGTGAGCAGGTTGGTGCCGGGATCGGATGCCGCCGACCGCTGCGCACGCGCGAGAGCCCGGGCCAGGACCTCCGTCTCCTGCGGGGGGAGGTCGTGGAGCCCGGCCATCCGCGCCGCCGCCTCGGCGGCCCAGGCCTCGACGTCACCGGAGCCGAGGTCGGCTCCGGGCAGCGGGACGACGGTCGCGGCGTCGAAGCCGAAGTCGACGCGCGTCATCGCCCGGTCCACGCGAACGTCAGCACGTGCGCGTCCATCAGGGACAGCCAGTTCTTCATGTACGGGTCCTCGTCGGGGTCGACGTCCGTCGGGTGGACCAGCGTCGCCGTGAGCTGGAGGGCCTTGGTGCGGCGGGATCCCGGCAGGGGCGTGAGGTACACGATCGTGTAGGCGCCGGCCGACTCCCCCGACAGCTCCACGGTGCGACGATCCGTCCAGCGGAGGAACTGCCGGCTGCCCTCGAGCGCGCGGGCGCCGCGCCGCTCGACGGCGTCGGCGACCATGGCGTCCAGGGACACGCCGGGCGCTCCCTCGGTGATCGTGCCGAGCACGCTGATGGGGACCGTCGACCACTGCGGGGCATCCTCACCCGCCATGATCATCACGAACGCCCCCTGACGCCGCGCCGCCCCGAGCGCGCCGGTGACGTGGGTCTCCAGCGCGGCGTACACGTCGGGCCGGTGCGCCTCGCGCAGCCGCGCCTTCGCCCGGTCCAGCAGCGCACGCTCGGTCGCGCCGGAGGTGTCGTACATGGTCCAGCCCTCGGGCAGCGTCATCCGGAACTCGGGGACTCCCGGACGCCCGCCGGCGAGCTGATCGCGCAGTGAACTCACCCGCTCCACCCTGCCACAGTCGACCCGGTCACCACGTCGGGTAGGCGATGCGGTCCATGCCCGTCGCCAGCTCCACGGTGCCCTGCAGGCCGCCGGCGAGCGTGGCGATGTTGTTGTAGTGGGCACCCAGGCCGCTGAAGGCGTAGGTGAGCTGCTCGCCCGTGGTGCCGAGGGCTCCGATGACCTCCCACATGAAGGGATCCTGTCCGGTCATCACCGTGCTCAGGATGTCGTCGAAGGAGTTCACCACGTACCCGGCCTCCGGGCCCAGCGAGCGCATGTTCGAGATCCACTGACCCGGGCTGCGCGATCCCATGCTCAGCGTCCACCGGGCGAAGTCGTCGCCGTACGACATGCCGCCCGTGGGAAGGCCCGCCCACGCCCGCATGCCGGCCCCGAAGCCGCCACTGGCGAACTCGCCGAACGCGCCGAACGGGAGCACGCCGAGCACCGCGAGGCCGACCTCCCAGAGCGCGGCATCGCCGCGCGAGTACTGCCAGAGCGTTCCCGCGAGCGTGAGCACGCCGACGGCGAGCGCCAGCAGGGCGACGATGGGTCCGCCGACCACCATCGCGAGCACGGCGAGCACGACGCCCGCGACCGCGAGCACGTCCAGCGCGAAGTCGACGAAGCCGTCGAGGTTGTCGCGCCAGCCGTCCTTGATCGCGTTGGCGTTCGAGGACCGCACGCCTTCGACGGCCGCATCGAACGCGGTCTCCCACCGGTCGTACTGCTCGTCGAAGTCGTCGGCGGCGCCCTTCCACAGTGCGTAGGCGGCGTCCTTGTCGCCCTCGGCGGACTCCACGGCGTTGTCGTGGGTGCGCTCCGCCTCGGTGCGGGCGGAGTCGTCGTCGCCGGATCCCTCGGGGTAGGGCACCGGCGCCATCTGCGCGCTCTGCCACTCGCTGAGGGCCTGCTGGTAGTTCTGCCAGTAGGTGTCGGCGTCGGGCACGGTCACCTTCATGAGCGCCTTGACCGCGGCCAGCTCCGAGCCGTAGTCCCGCACGAACGGACCGACCGCCTGGTACAGCTCCGCCGCCCGGCCGAGCTCGACGTTGACCTCCCCGCTCAGCTCGCGGAGCTTGTCGACCGCCTTGCCCTCCATGTCGGCGCCGTCGTCGACGAGCCGCGTGAGCAGCGTCTCGGCCTCCGACATGGCCGCGCCGAGGTTGATGATCTGCTGGCCGCGTTCGCGGACGTCGTCGCCGTTGCCCGACACGACCTCGATCGGGCGTCCCTTCGGGGATTGATGGATCGCCATCTACTCGCCCACTTCCTGCATCTGCGCCGCGAGCTCTGCGGCCACCTGGGTGTCGAAGTCGCCGAAGCCCTCGAGGACCGTCTTGGCCTGCTCGGTGACCGCCTTCAGGCCCTCGTTGAGCTTGTTGCGCCGGTCGTCCCAGCGCTCCTCGAAGTCGTCGGTCTTGTCGCGGAGGTCGCTGCGACCGTACGGCGACCCGATGTCATGGCTGAGGTCGCTCCGCCGCTTGGACGCCGACTCGAACTCCGTCTGCGTCGCGAGCAGGTTGGTGTACAGCGCACCGAGCTCGTCGTATGAGATCTTCACCGACACGTGTGTTCACTCCCAAGGCCGTGATCGAACGAGGACGCGTGGGGAACCGTGGTTCCCCACGCGTGAAGTCAGTCGGTTCAGCCGCCGGCGAGCTGCTGGTCGAGGTCCTGGATGGCACGCATCATGCCCAGCAGAGCCTCCGACATGTCGTTGATGCCGTCCACCGCACCCTTCAGACCCGTCGTCAGCTCGGAATAGCCCTCACCGAACTTCCCCGACGCGTGCTGCGTCTTGAAGTCCTCACCCAGCAGCGTGTCCACCTGGCTCTTCAGCGCGTCCAGCTGACCCTGGATGTCATCACGAGCCTGCGACAGCGACGACGCCACCTGCTCCATCTCCGCATACGAGGCACCGAAATCCGCCATCGTCAACTCCCTCACTCAGGTAACCCGACCCACCCCGGGCGGGACACTCAGAAACCTAACCGACGCCCACGACGCCACGCGATGGGGACCATTCCCCATGGCATGACCCATGGCCTCTCGCCGCGGTCAGTGCTGCGCGGCGGCCTGGGCGACGGGCAGGGCGGATGCCTCGACCAGCGGCAGCTGCACGGTGACCTGGCGGCCCGCCTGCACGAAGATGCCGCGTCCGTCGGGGAAGTCGGCGCGCTTGACCTTGGGGAACGGCACCTTGAACACCGCATCGCCGTCGAACGCGTCGGGCTTGAGGATGACGCCCTTGCGACCGCCCTTGAAGTCCCCGACGAGCCCGAAGCCGCTCGTGACCTGCGTCACGTCGGCGTCGCCGATGAGGAAGTGCTCGCTGCGGTTGACCGCCTGGAACAGCGCCTTCAGCGGGCGCTCGGCGGGCGAATCGGCGAACTGCGGCACGTCCTCGATCACGATCATCAGACGGGTGTCGATGGACTCGTCGGCGACCAGCTCGGCGAGCTCGGTCGCGAGCTCCTTGGCCTCGTCGGGCGTCGTGGCGCTGCGCATCCAGGGCGCGAACTCCTTCAGCTGCGAGCGGCGGCCGCCGAAGTGGAACAGCCTCACGCCCGGGTCGAAGCGCACCATCGCCGTCACGAGCGCCTTCATCGCGTTGGTCTTGCCCGCCAGCGGCGGGCCCGCCACGACGAACGTGCCGACCGGGTCGAAGTCGCGCGGCGCGAGCGTGTCCTCGGCGATGCCGAGCGCCGGGAACTCGCCGACGCGGTCGGGCAGCGCCGACCACGCCAGGCGGGTCGGCAGCGAGCCGATCTCGTCGACCTCACGGGCACCGAGCGCGCGCAGCTCCTGCGCCCACTGCACGAGCAGCTTGGTCTGCTCCGCCACGTTGGGCGTCCCGCCCAGCACCGCGATCTGCGTCTCGAACCCGTCGATGATCGCGCGGCCGGGCGCGGACCGCTCGTCCAGGACGTCCTTCGGGGCGTTCAGCAGCGAGTACGCGCTCTCGTCGGCCAGGCGCAGGACGACGCGGCGCGAGATGTTCGAGCTCACCGCGGTCGGAACGGACCCCGAGCGGTCCGCGGTGGCCACGACGTGCACGCCCAGCGGGCGCCCCTCGCCCAGGATCCGCATGAACGCCTGATAGAACGGCATCCGCGCCGTCGTCGTCTCCCACTCCGCCCGGAACTGCGGCAGGCCGTCCAGCAGCAGGATGATGCGGGCCTCGTCCCGGCCGGTGAGGTCACGGTACTCGGCGATGCTGGAGGCGTTGGCCGCGCTGAACCGCTTGCCGCGGTCGTCGAGCACCGCGCCCAGCGACCGGAGGATGCGCTGCACGCGCTCGGCGTCGTCGCCCGGGATGATCGAGCCGACGTGCGGCAGCACCTCGAGGCTCTTGAGCGCGCCCGCTCCGAAGTCGAGCCCGTAGACCGCGACGTTCTCGGGGCGACGCCCCATCGCGGCCGCGATGGCGGCGGTGCGCAGCACGGTGGATTTCCCCGAGCCGCTCGTGCCGTAGACGAGGAGCGACCCGTCGCGGTCCGGCTCGAAGTACACGGGCTCCTGCAGCTGTCGCTCGGGGACGTCGCGCTTGCCGAGCAGGATGCTGCCGGGGCGGCCGGCGCGGAGCGCCCGGATGTCGACCGTCGTCTCGAGGTCGTCCAGCCACGGGCGCCGGGGAGCCGGGATGCGAGCCTGCGCGGCCGCCGCCACCAGCGTCGCGACGATGCGCTTCTGGTCGTTGGGGCCGGGGTCGGCGGTGTCGTCGGCGGCGTCGCCCGGATCCTCGAGCTCCCACCTCTGCACCGACCCGAACCGCAGCTCCGCGACGCTCACGTCGGCCACCGGCACCTCGTCGGTGCTCCAGCCGCCCGCGTACGCGGACTGGAACGGGACCAGTCGCCCCGGCCCGGTCTTGGCGATGCCGCGCCCGGGGATGCCGGGGTCGAACCGCGCGGCGACCGGGTCGTCGACGACGTCCTTCGAGTCGGACTCGTCGGCCATGCGCAGCGCGACCCGCAGGTTGGTGTTGGCGCGCAGGTTGTCCTTGATGACGCCCGCCGGACGCTGGGTCGCCATGATGAGGTGGATGCCGAGGGACCGGCCGCGCTGGGCGATGTCGACGACGCCGTCCACGAACTCGGGCACCTCGCCGGCGAGCGCGGCGAACTCGTCGATGACGATGACCAGCGCCGGGGGCACGTCGGGATCGCGGCGCTTCTCGAGCTCGAGCAGGTCCTTGGCCTTCTTGCGGTTGAAGAGGTGCTCGCGGTGGTGCAGCTCGGCGCGGAGGCTGGTGAGGGCGCGCCGCACGAGGTGGGGGCTGAGGTCGGTCACCAGGCCCACGCAGTGCGGCAGCTCGACGCAGTCGGCGAAGGCGGAACCGCCCTTGTAATCGACGAAGAGGAACGTGACGCGGTCGGGGCTGTGGGCGGCGGCCATGCCGAGGACCCACGCCTGCAGGAACTCCGACTTGCCCGCGCCGGTGGTGCCGCCCACCAGGGCGTGGGGTCCCTGCGTGCGCAGGTCGAGCGTCATCGCGTCGGTCGCGCCCTGCCCGACGATGGCGCGCAGGTTGCCGGCCTTCTTCAGCCGCGGCAGCGCCGCCCCCGACCGGTCGACGATGGTGTTGTTCTCGCGCCAGCGCTCCACGGCGAACGACGGGTCGGTCGCGATCTCGGGTCCGACGACCGAGAGGAACATGACCGAGTTCGGGATGTCGGAGGAGTCCTCGATGACGGTGCTGGAGTCGGCGACGGGCGCGAGGCGCTTGGCGAGCACGGTCATGAGCTCGTTGGAGACGCCCTCCACGACGGTGGCCGGGTACTCGACGCCGCTGCGGACCGTCCCCGCCCGCGCCGCCTCGAGACCCCCCGCCACGTCGACGAAGCTGCGGCATACGGCCGGCAGCGCCTCGACGACCGGCGCGACGAACAGTCCGTACACGCCGACGTCGGCGCCGCGCTCGAGCACCTGGGTGAGCCGGGCACGGTCCACCGGGGCATCCGCCGTCACGATCACCACGACCGCCGTCTGCCCCGGGAAGGTCGCATCCTCGGCGGCGCGGCGCACGTCGGTGCCGTAGCGCATCGGGTCCCAGTCGTCGTCCAGCGGCAGACGCGGCGACGAGGCCGCCTTGGAGCGGCGCATCACGAGCTCCTCGAGCGCCGAGAGCAGCGCCGCGCCGGTCGACGCGGAGTCCGACAGGGGCATGTCGCGGAACGGGCTGCGCTCGCTCGTGGTGTGCGGAAGCCACTTGAGCCATTCCAGTTGCGTCGCCCACTGCGGCTCGGTCAGCGCGACGGCGACGAGCTCGTTGGGCGAGTGCAGGCCGAACAGCTGCACGCACAGGCCGCGCAGCGCGTCCGCCGCCTCGCGCGGGGGCCCCGCGACGCCGATGACGCCCACGCTCTGCAGCGACTCCAGCACCGGCACGCCGTCGATGATGCGGTAGCGCTCGCGCAGCCGATCGACGCGGTCGACGTACTCCTGGAGCGCGTCGGGGTTCTCGGCGCGCTTGATCGTCGTGCGCGAGGGCGCCTCGGACGTCCCCAGCCGCACCGAGAGGAAGTTCCAGTGCTCGGGGCGCCTGGTCCACAGCATGGGCCCCAGCCGCATCGCCTCGTCGAACACCACGGCCACCGGCGGCACCTCGGCGTTGCGCACCTCGCGTTCGCGCGGCCGTTCGCGGTACAGCGTCTCTTCGAGCTCCTCGAACGTGCGCTCGAAGATCTCGGCCTCCTTGCGCACCCGCTGACCCACCTGGGTGCGCTGCGAGATGAAGTTGCCGAGCAGCATGAGGGGCGACAGGAGCACCACCAGCAGCGAGCGCGGGTTGCCTGTCATCGCGAAGATCGAGGCGCCCAGGATGACCGGCGCCACCAGCATGGGCCACGGGAACAGGCGGCTGATCGGATCCTTGGGGAGACGGGGCTCCGGCAGCTCCTCCCCCACGTACCGCGGCTCGACGCGGGGGCTGCGGTTGAACAGCAGCGATCCGCCGCGCTCCAGCACCGGGTCCTGGTCCAGCGGTGCGAAGTCCTGCACCATGCGCACGACCAGCTCGGTGTCGCCCAGCGCGAACCGCTGCCCCGGGATGACCTTCAGGCGCTGCACCAGGCCGCCGTCCACGACGATGCCGTTCGCCGAGTTGAGGTCGACGAGCTCGACGGAGGATCCCACCTCGATGCGGGCGTGCCGCTTGGACACCAGCGGATCGTCGAGGACGACGTCGGCGCCCGCCGCCCGGCCGATCGTGAAGTGGCCGCGCGGCAGCTGGAACTCCCGCCCCGCGAACGGGCCGGCCACGACCGACAGGATCGCCGCCGGCGGCGCGCCCGCGCGGCGGCCCGAGACGTAGTCCGCCCCGAGGTTCGCGATCGTCGCGACGAAGCCCGACCCCACCGGCGCGTCGCTGATCAGCATGTCGGGCTCGAGCAGCTGGAACGTCGACGAGGTCGGCGGCGCCACCTGGAGGGTGAGCACGTCGCGCGGCGACGAGACGAAGCTGCGGGCGGGATCGGCCTCGGCGATCCGGCGCGCCACGTCCTGCACGGTCGCGGTCGTGTCGGAGGTGACCACGATGTCGGTGTGATGGCCGTCGCGACGCTGGAGCGTCAGTTTGAGTCTCATTCGCTGTCCCGGTCGAGCATCGGCCTCAGCCGATGCGGATCATTGCGTGGCGGTCCCCGAACCGAATCGTATCGCCGGGCCGCAGCGCGACCGGGGCACCGGGGACGAGCGGATGCTCCGCCCCGCCGCGCACGACGGCGCTGCCGTTGGTCGACCCGCGATCGACCACGACGGTGTCGGTTCCGTGCGGCAGCACCGCGAGGTGCGTCTTGGAGACCGACATCGTCGGGTCGTCGATCGCGACCGGGGCGACGCCGTCGTCGCCGGTGACCGGGGCGGGATCGCGGCCGATCAGGATGCCGCTGCCGACGTCGACGACCCGGCCGGTATCCAGCACGAAGCGCGCGGCGGACGCACCCGGACGGGAGGGGGCTGCGGGGCCGCCCTGCGCGCCCGTGACGGCCGGGGCCTCGCGCACCGGGGACGCGGCGCTCCCGTCGGGCAGCAGCTGGGGCGGGACCCATCCCGAGGCCGTGGGACCGGCGGGCGCCGCGACGGGATCCGGCGCGTCGAACGGCGTCGTCGCGGGCGCGGGCGCCCCGTGCTCCGGAGCGGGAGCGGGTGTCGCGATGCCGGATGCCGCCTCGCCGCGTGCCGCCCCGAGGACGCCGCCGCTGCTGCGCGGGGCCGGGACGTAGGCGGCAGGCGGACGCGGGCCGGCGGCCGTCGCGAGCGAGGGCAGCTCGCTGCGGACGTCCGCCAGATCCGTCGCGACCGTCTTGCGCGCGATGCGCATGCGCTTGTCGTCATACGGGTTGAGGCCGTGCCGGGCGTCGACGAGCCAGGTGGCGCCCGCGAGGTCCGCCCAGCCCCGGCCCCGGCGCTCCGGGTCGAACAACGGCGACAGCGCGATCACCAGCAGCGGCCCCAGGAGCGGCACCGCGAAGCTCGCCCACAGCACGAGCCCGCGCACGACCGCGCCGCGCCAGAAGCCGGGGCGCTCGAGCGTGCGGACGTTCACCGACCGCAGGCCGGTGAGCGCCTTGCCGAGCGTGATGCCGCGCCGGCCGTGCAGCACCAGCTGAACGATGAGGTAGACGGTGGTGAGCACGGTCGAGATCGCGGTGAGCACCACGACGAGCACGAGCCGCCCCTGCAGCGCCTCGGCGGGATCCGCCTCCGCCGACGCGGCGAGCAGCGCCGGCAGCGCGCCCAGCAGCAGCGGCAGCTGCAGCAGGACGTAGACGACCGCCTCGATGGTCGCCGACAGCGCGCGGCGACCGAAGGGCGCGCGCACGAGGCCGAGTGACGCGGCGTACTCCGGCCGCGGTCGCCCGTCGTCGTCGAGACCCTCGATACCACGGGTCGACTCGTCGATCTCCCAGATCACGCGGTCCTCCTGGCCAAAACTCCGCATCGACCCTAACCCGGGCGCCCGGCGGGCGCCGTCATCGGAACACGGCGTCAGTGGAAGAAGTGGCGCTCGCCCGTGAAGAACATCGTGACGTTCGCAGCCTGCGCGGCAGCGATCACCTCGTCGTCGCGCACGGAGCCGCCGGGCTGGATGATCGCCGAGATGCCGGCGTCGAGCAGCACCTGCGGGCCGTCGGCGAAGGGGAAGAACGCGTCGGATGCCGCCACCGACCCCGCCGCGCGGTCCCCGGCGCGCTCGACGGCGAGCCGGCACGAGTCGACGCGGTTGACCTGCCCCATGCCGATGCCGACCGTCGCCGAGTTCTTGGCCAGCACGATGGCGTTGGACTTCACGGCGCGGCACGACTTCCACGCGAAGATGAGGTTCGTCATCTCGTCGTCCGACGGACGCTCGCCCGAGACGAGCTGCCAGTCCTTGGCGACCGACTCGATGTCGTCGGGGAACCGGTCGGCGTCCTGCAGCAGCAGGCCGCCCGACACCAGGCGCACGTCCATCCGCTCCTGCTGCCAGTCGGCCGGCAGCTGGAGCACGCGCAGGTTCTTCTTGAGGCGGAACACCTCCAGCGCCTCGGGCTCGAAGTCGGGCGCGACGATGACCTCGGTGAAGATGTCGCGGAGGTTCTCGGCCATCTTCAGCGTCACGGTGCGGTTGGCCGCGATGACGCCGCCGAAGGCCGACACCGGGTCGCACTCGTGCGCGCGCAGGTGGGCGCTGGCGATGGGGTCCGGCGACTTCGGAGCCGCCACGGCGATGCCGCACGGGTTGGCGTGCTTGATGATCGCGACGGCGGGCTTGACCATGTCGAACGCGGCGCGGAGGGCGGCGTCGGCGTCGACGTAGTTGTTGTACGACATCCCCTTGCCCTGCAGCTGCGTGGCCTGGGCGATGCCGTGGCCGCCGTTGCGGGTGTAGATCGCCGCACGCTGGTGCGAGTTCTCGCCGTAGCGCAGTGTGGCGAGGCGCTCGGCCTTGATCGTGAGGTGCGCGGGCAGGTCGTCCTCGAGGAGCGTGCCCTCCGAGAACCAGGTCGCCACGGCGCGGTCGTACTCCGCGGTGTGCGCGAACGCGCGCGCGGCGAGCTCGCGGCGCTGCACGAGCGAGGTGCCGCCGGACCGCACGGCCTCGATGACGGCCGGGTAGGACGACGGCGAGACGACGATGGCGACGTTGGCGTAGTTCTTCGCCGACGCGCGCACCATGGCGGGCCCGCCGATGTCGATCTGCTCGACGACGTCGTCGCCCTGCGCGCCGGAGCGCACGGTCTCGACGAAGGGGTAGAGGTTCACCACGACGAGCTCGAACGGGGCGATGTCGAGATCGGCGAGCTGCCGCTCGTGGTCCTCGAGGCGGAGGTCGGCGAGCAGGCCCGCGTGCACGCTCGGGTGCAGCGTCTTGACGCGGCCGTCGAGGGATTCGGGGAACCCGGTGACGCGCGAGACGTCGGTCACCTCGTACCCCGCCTCGCGCAGCAGCGTCGCCGAGCCGCCGGTCGAGACGATCTCGACGCCCGCCTCCGCGAGGGCGGCCCCGAGCGTCAGGAGGTCGGTCTTGTCGCTCACCGACACCAGCGCCCGGCGCACCGGGACGACGTCGCGGGAGCGGTAGAGGGCGGGGTCGTGGCTCGGTCCGGCCATGGCGGGTTCTCCTCGGTGGGGTGGGTCAGAGCTGGGCGCGTGCGGAGGCCGCCGCGAGGTCGAGGTCGCCGGTCGCGATGCGGCGCACGACGTCGATGAGCAGGCGGCGCTCGACGGGCTTGATGCGCTCGTGCAGGGCGTGCTCGTCGTCGCCGGGGAGCACGGGCACGCGCTCCTGGGCGAGGATCGGCCCCGAGTCGACGCCGCTGTCGACGATGATGACGCTGGCTCCGGTCTGCGCGACGCCGGCGGCCAGCGCGTCGCGCACGCCGTGCGCGCCGGGGAACTCCGGCAGGTACGCCGGGTGGGTGTTGATGATGCGGGGCGACCACGCGTCGACGAGGTCGGCCGGCAGCAGGCGCATGAGGCCGCTGAGCACGACGAGGTCGGGCTTCCACACGGCCAGCTGCGCACCCAGCTCGGCGCCCCATTCCTCACGGGTGCCGAATCGCGCGAACGGCACCATGAAGGTCGGGATGCCGTAGTCCTCCGCGTGCGCGAAGCCGTCGGCCTCGCGGTCGCCGCCGACGACGACGATGCGGGCGGGGAACTCGGGTTCGGCCGCCGCGTCGAGCAGAGCACGCAGATTCGACCCTGTGCCCGAGATGAGGACGGCGACCGTGAGCACCGACTCAGTTTAGTCCGGAACCCGGCTCGGACCGTGCGACGTGAGCCGCGGCAGCTCGATGGGCTCGGTGGTCGCCTCCGCGGCGGCGGCGGGTGCGGGCGGTTCGGGCGCGGCCGGATCGTGCGAGCCGCGGGGGGAAAGCAGCAGGATGGCCGCGCCGACGAGCACCTCGAGCCCCACAGCGAGGGCCACGGGCCCTGCGTCCGGGCCGAAGTGCGCCAGGCGCCCCGGTCCGACGGATCCGGACGCGGCGACGCAGAGGAGCGCGGCGGCGGCGCCGGACACGAGCGCGATGCCCGCGGTGATCGTGAGCCGCGCCGCGACGGCGTCCTCCGCGCGCCCGGGCGTCGGCGCGCCGGCGTGCACCAGACGGGAGCGGGCGATCCACCCCGCGAGCGCGCCGAGCGCGACGGGGAGGAGCGCCAGCAGGAGCAGCCACGAGGTCGTCGACTCCGGCACGGCGCCCAGCGCGGGAAGACCCGGCACGATGCCCACCTGCGTGCCGGCCGGCGAGACGGAGGTGCCCTCGCCCACCGCGAAACCCGGTCCGGCCACGAAGCTGAGGCCCCACACGGCGAGGGTCGGGACGTACGCCAGCTGCGCGAGCGTGAGCAGGGTCGCGCCGAGCACGTCGGCGTCGCCCGCCTGGAAGAGGGCCACGATCCGACCCGCCCGCGCGAACACCGCGACGGCGGCGACGGCCGCGCCGAGGCCGACGAGCCCCACCACCACGACGGCGGATCCCCGCGCGATGAGCGCCGGGGTCTCGGCCCAGCCGTGGGGCATCGACTCGACCCGGTCGCGGAGCCGCGCGATCGCACCCGATCCAGCCTCGATCCACTCCGTCACCACGGCGGCCGTGAGCGCGGGCAGCGCGAAGACCAGCGTGGGCACCAGGATCGCCTGCCAGGTCACCGCGACCGCGACGCCGTTCACTCCCGTGAGCGCCGCGCCGGTCGCGAGCGCCGCGAACACGACGATCGACGAGGCCACCCCGGTGATCCACGCGTCGGCGCGCGACGCGCGCACGCCCGACCGGGCGGCGAAGACGGCGGTGAAGACGGCGAACGCCAGCGGGGCGAGCGAGAGGGCGAAGGATGCCGCGTCGGCGGGGATGCCGGTCGCGGCGAGGTACTCGGGCGGGAGCATGATGTGCAGCGGCACGAGGTTGCCCAGCTGCCACACCGCCACGGCCGCCGGCCACAGCACCCCCCAGTCGGCGCCACCGCCGAACCCGAAGACCCACAGCAGCGTCAGCGGCGCGAGGGTCGCCGCGATCCCGACGGCGACCGCGATGGCGGCGTCGACGGATGACAGGAGGGCGACGATGAGGCGATGCATGCGCCATAGACCCTACTTCGCGCCGCGTCCGCCTCCCGGTCGCCCGCGCCGCGGAGGCGCGGCATCCGTTCTGCGGAATCTGCCGGCCGCCGGAGCGACTAACGTTCTCTGACGGAGGTCAACCACACATGAGCGCAGCCCCGTCCACGACGTCGAACGCACCCGAGGCACTCGACGGCAGCGAGACACCCCCGCCGAAGAACGGCTTGGACAGGTTCTTCGAGATCACCCGGCGAGGATCGACCATCGGCACCGAGGTGCGCGGCGGTGTGGTGACGTTCGTGACGATGGCCTACATCGTCATCCTCAACCCGATCATCCTCTCCGGCGGCGTCGACGTCGCCGGGGACTCCCTCGGCTTCACCCAGGTGGCGGCGACCACCGCACTCACCGCCGGTGTCATGACCGTGCTGTTCGGCCTCGTGACCCGTCTGCCGTTCGCGTTCGCGGCCGGGCTCGGCATCAACTCGTTCCTCGCGGTCTCGGTCGTCGGCCAGGTGACGTGGGCCGAAGCGATGGGTCTCGTCGTCATCAACGGTCTGATCATCGTGCTGCTGGCGGCGACCGGGCTGCGGCGCATGATCTTCGACGCCGTGCCGATCCAGCTGAAGATCGCCATCACGGTCGGCATCGGCCTGTTCATCGCCTTCATCGGATTCGTCGACGCGGGCCTGGTCACCTCGACGGGAGCGTCCTCTCCCCCGGTCGGCCTGGGCGTCGACGGTTCTGTCGCGACGGTCCCCACCCTCATCTTCGTGTTCACGCTGCTGCTGACCGGCGTCCTGGTGGCGCGCAAGGTCAAGGGCGGCATCCTGATCGGCCTCGTCACCGGCACCGTCGTCGCGGTCGTCGTCGAGGCGATCTGGAACATCGGGCCGAAGTTCGCTGGCGACGAGGTCAACCCGGGCGGCTGGGGCCTGTCGGTGCCGGAGCTGCCGGCGTCGCTCGTGAGCGTCCCCGACCTCTCGCTCGTCGGTCAGATCTCGTTCGGCTCGTTCGAGCGGATCGGCGTGCTCGCGGCCCTCATGCTCGTCTTCACGCTCGTCTTCACGAACTTCTTCGACGCCATGGGCACCATGACGGGCCTGTCGAAGGAGGCGGGGCTCGCCGACGAGAAGGGCGACTTCCCCCGCATCAAGTCGGCGCTGATCGTCGAGGGCGTCGGCGCGGTCGCCGGTGGATTCACGTCGAGCTCGTCCAACACGGTGTTCATCGAGTCCGGCGCAGGCATCGGCGAGGGGGCGCGGACCGGCTTCGCGAACGTCGTCACCGGTGCGCTGTTCCTCATCGCGATGTTCTTCACGCCGCTGGTGTCGATCGTGCCCACCGAGGTCGCCGCCGCCGCGCTGGTGATCGTCGGCGCCCTGATGATGTCGCAGATCCGCTTCATCGACTTCACTGACTTCTCGATCCTGCTGCCGGTCTTCCTCGCCGTCACCGTCATGCCCCTCACCTACTCGATCGCCAACGGCATCGGGGCGGGCTTCATCGCGTGGGTCGTGGTGCGCTCGCTGTCGGGCAAGGCGCGCGAGATCAGCCCGCTGCTGTGGGTCGTCGCGGCCGGCTTCGTGCTCTACTTCGCCCGCGGGCCGCTGGAGGCCGTGCTCGGCTGAGTCTCACCGCGAAGGGGACGGGTGCTGCGGCATCCGTCCCCTTCGGCATCTCCCGGCCCGGCGCGCCTCGGGTTCGGGGCGCGCGACGTGCATCCGGGGCGCACGCGACGCGCCCCGGACGAGCGGGACGCGCCCCAAACCCGGGAACCGGGGGTTCAGCGCAACGGCGTCCAGCCGGGCGGGAGCGGACCGTCGAGGTCGGCGCGCTCGCGGTCGACCGCGGCCGACCAGCCCTGGGCGGCCCCGACGGCGTCGAAGCCGCCGCGCGCGACCCGGAAGCCGACATCGTCGTGGTGCATGCGCGGCGCGCCACCCCGGCGCGTCGACGCGCGCACGCTCCACGCGTCGTCGGCGAAGCCGCCGCCCCGGAACACCCGGTAGTCGGCGTAGCGCGCGGGGTCGAGCAGGTCCCAGCACCACTCCCACACGTTGCCGAGGGTGTCGAAGAGCCCGTTGAGATTCGGATGCTTCCCGCCGACGTCCTGCGGCGACGTGACGCCGTCCGCGCTCGTCCACGCGATGTCGGCGAGCGGTCCGTAGTGCGGGCCGGCCGACCCCGCGCGGCACGCGTGCTCCCACTCGGCCTCGGTCGGCAGGCGGAAGCCGTCGGCATCGACGTGCCACGTGACCACCTCGCCGTCGAACGTGTAGGCGGGGTCCAGTCCCTCCCACTCGGACGCGGCGTTGCAGAAGCGGATGGCCCGCAGCCAGCTCACGTCGGTCGCCGGCCGCCGAGGGTGGGTCGACGGCTCGCCGAGAAGCTCGGCGAGCTGCTCCTGGGTGACGGGGAGCACGCCGATCTCGAACGGCTCGAGCTCGACGCTCCAGCGCGCCTTGCGGCGGGCGTCGTGGAGGGTGACCGTCCCGGCGCCGATCGACGCCAGCTCGATGTCGGTCATGCGGGCCGGCTCAGCCGTCCTGCGGCTCCAAGACGAACACGGCGATCTGCCGGTCGGTGCGAGTCTGGTACGCGTCGTAGTCGGGCCACACCGCGCACGCGCGCTCCCACCACTGCGCGCGCTCGTCGCCGTCCAGCTCCCGCGCGAGGTAGTCGCGCTTCACATCGGCGTCCTGCAGCTCCACGAGCGGGTGGCGACGCATGTTCTCGGCCCACTTCGGCTCGTCCGGCGCGCCGCCCTTCGACGCGACGACGGCGTAGCGGCCGTCGTGCTCGACGCGCATGAGCGCGGTCTTGCGCAGCGCTCCGGACTTCGCGCCGACGGTCGTCAGCACGATGATCGGCACGCCGCGCAGCGTGTTCGCCTTCTCTCCGTTGGAGGCCTCGAAGACCTCCGCCTGCTTGCGCGCCCAGTCGGACGTGGACGGCTTGTACTCTCCGGTCAACGGCATGCCACCAGCGTATTCGGCCTGCGCAGGGGCGGGCCGCGCGCCCTCTATGTTCGAGTCATGCCCAACATCAGAGTCGAACTCCTTCCCGGACGCACCGTGGACCAGCGCCGCCGCTTCGCCGAGGAGGTCACCCGCGCCGCCGTCGAGGCGCTCGGGGCGCGCAGGCAGGACGTCCGCATCATGTTCGAAGAGGTCGCCGCCGACTTCGTGGCCAACGGCGGTGTCCTCGCCAGCGAAGACGCCGACCGCGCGGGCCAGGTGTCGCGTTTCGGCGGCTCGCCGGTCGCCGGCTGAGACGACGATGGCGGATGCCGCGACCCGGGGTCGCGGCATCCGCCATCGCTTGTCGAGCTGTACCCCTTAGAGCGACTCGATGATCTCGCGCATCAGCGCGGCGGTCTCGGACGGCGTCTTGCCGACCTTGACGCCGGCGGCCTCGAGGGCCTCCTTCTTCGCCTGCGCGGTGCCGGCCGAACCCGACACGATGGCGCCGGCGTGGCCCATCGTCTTGCCCTCGGGGGCGGTGAAGCCGGCGACGTAGCCGACGACCGGCTTGGTGACGTTGGCCTTGATGAAGTCGGCCGCGCGCTCCTCGGCGTCGCCGCCGATCTCGCCGATCATGACGATCGCCTTGGTCTCGGGGTCGGCCTCGAACGCCTCGAGCGCGTCGATGTGGGTGGTGCCGATGATCGGGTCGCCGCCGATGCCGATGGCGGTGGAGAAGCCGATGTCGCGCAGCTCGAACATCATCTGGTACGTGAGCGTGCCCGACTTCGAGACCAGGCCGATCGGTCCCTTGCCGGTGATGTTGGCGGGCGTGATGCCCACGAGCGACTCGTCCGGCGTGATGATGCCCGGGCAGTTGGGGCCGATGATGCGGGTCTTGTTGCCCTTGGCCGACGCGTACGCCCACGCCTCGGCCGAGTCGCCGACGGGGACGCCCTCGGTGATGACGACCAGCAGCGGGATCTCGGCGTCGATCGCCTCGATCATCGCGGCCTTCGTGAACGCGGCGGGGACGAACGCGATCGAGACGTCCGCACCGGTCTTCTCGATGGCCTCGGCCACCGAGCCGAACACCGGCAGCTCGACGCTGCCGCCGTCCTTGTCTTTGTGCAGCACCGTGGTGCCGGCCTTGCGCGCGTTCACGCCGCCGACGACGTTGGTGCCGGCCTTGAGCATGAGCGCGGTGTGCTTGGTGCCCTCGCCGCCGGTGATGCCCTGGACGATGACCTTGGAGTCCTTGTCAAGAAAGATCGACATGTCTGTTGTTCCTTATGTGGGTCGCTGAGCTTGTCGAAGCGGCGGTCAGGCGTTGGCGAGCTCGGCGGCCTTGTCGGCGCCCTCGTCCATCGTGGCGGCCAGGGTCACCAGCGGGTGGTTGGCATCCTGGAGGATCTTGCGGCCCTCCTCGACGCGGTTGCCGTCCAGGCGCACCACGAGGGGCTTCGACGCGGTGGCGCCGAGCTCCGCGAGCGCACCGACGATGCCCTTGGCGACGGCGTCGCACGCCGTGATGCCGCCGAAGACGTTCACGAACACCGACTTGACCTGCGGGTCGCCGAGGATGACGTCCAGGCCCGCGGCCATGACCTCGGCCGAGGCGCCGCCGCCGATGTCGAGGAAGTTGGCGGGCTTGACCCCGCCGTGGTTCTCACCGGCGTACGCGACCACGTCGAGGGTCGACATGACCAGGCCCGCGCCGTTGCCGATGATGCCGACCTCGCCGTCGAGCTTGACGTAGTTGAGGTCGTTCTCCTTGGCCTTGGCCTCCAGCGGGTCGGCGGCGGCCTTGTCCTCGAGGAGCGCGTGCGCGGCGTGACGGAACTCGGCGTTGTCGTCGAGCGTCACCTTGCCGTCGAGGGCGATGACCTCGCCGTCCTCCGACAGGATGAGCGGGTTGACCTCGACGAGGGTGGCGTCCTCGCCCTTGTAGACGTTGTAGAGCTTGACGAAGACGTCGCTCACCTTGTCGACGAGGCCCGCGTCGAAGCCGGCGGCCTCGGCGATCTCGACGGCCTTGGCCTTGTCGATGCCCGTGCCCGGGTTGACGTCGATGCGGGCGAGCGCCTCGGGCTTCTCGACCGCGAGCTGCTCGATCTCCATGCCGCCCTCGACGGAGGCGAGCGACAGGTAGGAGCGGTTGGCGCGGTCCAGCAGCACCGAGAAGTAGTACTCCTCGGCGATGCGGGCGCCCGCGGCGACCATGACCCGCTTGACGACGTGGCCCTTGATGTCGAGGCCGAGGATGGCCTTGGCCGCCTCGTAGGCCTCGTCGGGGCTCTTGGCGACCTTGACGCCGCCCGCCTTCCCGCGGCCGCCCGTCTTGACCTGGGCCTTCACGACGACGACGCCGCCGCCGAGCTTCTCGGCCGCTGCCTTCGCCTCCTCGGGGGTGTCGGCGACGATGCCCGGGAGCACCGGCACCTCGTACTTCTCGAAAAGGTCTCGTGCCTGGTACTCGTACAGATCCACAGTGATTCCTTCGCTGGGGCGAACGGGCGGGATGACGCGGGGAAAGCGTCTTGATGTCGAGATATCGACCAGTGCCCCAGCCTACTACCGGTCGTCGTCCGGTTCTGACCGCAGCGACGCGCCGGGCGGTTCCTCGACCTCCTCGCCCGGCACCCGCGGCAGTCCGGACAGGTCGTGCAGCGCAGGGCCCTCCAGGCGGCGCCCTTCCGCGGTGAACCGGGACGCGTGCAGCGGACAGTCCCACGTACACTCTGCGTCGTTCCACCGCAGGACGCCGCCCATGTGGGTGCAGACGGCGCTCACCGCCCTGGTGCGCCCGTCGACCGTCGAGATGCCGACAGGCTGTCCTGCACGGCTCGCGACGACGCCGCACCCCTCGGCGGGGCGACGTATCGGCGTGGGAACGCTCTGGGCGCCGATCCAGCCGGATGTCGCCTCCCAGCCGACCCGCAGATTCTGCACGCCGCCGCGTGCGAGGTCGGCCGGGACGGTGAAGCGCGTCGAGAGGACGTTCATCCAGTCCGGACGATCTCGCCGAGGCACCCGGTCGATCTCGGCGGCCAGGCGCAGCGCGGCGGCGGGCGGGTTGGACAGGCCCCACTTCGCGTAGCCGGTGGCGAACCGGATGCGTCCGAGGGACCGGGGCATCGCCCCGACGAACGGCACCAGGTTGTGCGACTCGTAGTCCTGCGCGGACCACGCCGCGACCGGCTCCGCCCCGGGGAAGTGGCGCTGGGTCCACGCGACGAGCGCGTCGATCCGCGTGCGCGGCGAGGACGAGCGTCCGGTGGGGAACCCGTTGCCGCCGACGACGAGCTGCGCCTGGTCGACGGGCCCGTCCTCGGCCGTGATGGATCGGACCGACTTCGTCTCGCCGTCGACCGTGACGTACAGCCCCTCGGGAAGCGGCCCGTCCGTCGCGAACGCCACGCACGAGGAGCGAAGCCCGCGCACCTTGGCGAAGTACAGTCCGCGATCGACGATGGGCGTGGCGGTCGCGAGCACGACGTGATCGGCCTCGGCGTAGCCGGCGGTCGTGTCGACGGCCGCGCGCGGGACGACGTGCGCGCACGTGACGCGCACGCCGGTGTGCAGCGTCCCGCCCTCGCGGACGAAGGCCTCGGCGAGCGCGACGAGGAGCCGGTACGGGTCGATCGCCACCTGGGAGTCCAGTGCCACCGCGCCGAGGATCGGGAACGGCGACTGCGCGAGCTGGTCCGGCTCGACGCGTCGCGCCGGCAGTCCGGCGTCGAGTGCCGCCTCGAGCTCCGCGTCCACCCGGTGCACGCCCTCGGGCGTCTGGGCGTACGAGTAGGCGGCGCGGCGGGAGTACGGCACGCCGAGCTCGTCGGCGGTCGCGGTCAGCCATCGGGCGCCGTCGAGGTTGGCGTCGACGTAGGCGCGGCCCAGGCGCGCGGAATGGTGGCGGCGCAGCGCGGACAGCACCGACCCCTGCAGCACGGTGAGCTTGCCGGTATTCGCACCGGACGCGAGCTCCCCGACCTCGCCCGCCTCGATCACGGCGACCTCGCGCCCCTGGCGCACCAGCATCAGGGCGGTCGCCAGGCCCGTCAGCCCCGCGCCGACGACCACCACGTCGCGGTGTCGTCCCGGTTCGAAGGGGGTTCCGGCGACCCGTGGCGCCCCCCGCTTCCAGATCGGCGTCATGGAGCAAGTGAAGTGCACGATCGACGCCGCGTCGAGCCCCGTTGACAGCGGCGGGTCCGTGCGTCCTCGGCGCGCGGCGGAGCGTCGCGGCGGGCGCGGAACGCACGGACTAGGCTCTCCCCGAGATGTCCGACACCGCCGCCTCCGCCGCTCAGGCCGCTTCGCGCGCGGCCGTGGTGGCCGCCGCGCTGGAGCTCTTCGACGAGCAGGGCTTCGACCAGACCTCCGTGGAGCAGATCGCCCAGGCGGCCGGGGTGTCGCGATCGACCTTCTTCCGGCAGTTCGGCGGCAAGGACGACGTGGTGTTCACCGACCACGAGGTGCTGCTCGACCGCCTGCGGGAATTCCTGGGGCAGGCGCACCGCGACCCGTGGGCCGCGGTGTGCGAGGCATCCGTCCTCGTCTACTCCCACTTCGCCGCCGACCCCGAGCTCGCCCGCCGCCGCTACGCGGTGGTGCGCGGCGTGCCGGCGCTGCGGGACCGCGAGATCGTGACCGTCTTCCGCTACGAGCGGCTCTTCGACGAGTACCTGCGCGCGTCGCTGCCGGGGCTCGACCCCCTCGACGCCGTGGGATTCGCCGCGCTCGTTACCGCGGTGCACAACCACGTGCTCCGGCGCCTGATCCGCGGGCCGAAGAAGGTCCCGGTCTCGGTGCTGCGCGCGGCGCTCGACGACGCGCGCCGCCGGTTCGGCGTCCTTCCGGACGGCGAGTCGGATGCGGCCGCCGACGACGTGGTCGTCGCGGTGTTCCGCCGGGGCACGCCGACCGCGGAGCTCACCCGCAGGCTCCGCGAGCAGCTCGACGCCTGACCCGCCCGGCGACGAGGAAATTTCCTGTTCCGCGGGCGATGCCCGGCTGTATGTTCAAGCCATGAGCACCGTGGACGCCTCGCAAGACACGGCAACGCCCGCCCCCTGGTTCGCCCAGGATCCCGACGCCGTCGTCGCCGCCCTGCGCAGCGACCGCGAGCGCGGACTGACCTCCGCCGACGCCGCGCAGCGGCTGGCGGAGCACGGCCCCAACTCGATCGCCGCCGAGAAGCCCCCGTCGACATGGCAGGTGGCGCTGCAGCAGCTGGCCGACCCCATGAACATCATGCTGGTGGCCGTCGCGGTCATCAGCCTCTTCATCAACCAGGTGAGCGTCGGAATCCTCGTCGGTGCCCTCGTCGTGCTCAACATCGTGCTCGGCACGCGGCAGGAGATGAAGGCGAAGGCATCCGTCGACGCGCTGTCGAAGATGCAGATCCCGCAGGCGAAGGTCGTCCGCGACGGCACGCTGGTCCAGCTGGACGCGACGGCCCTCGTCCCCGGCGACATCGTGAACCTCGAGGCGGGCGACCTGGTCCCCGCCGACGGGCGGATCCTCCGGTCGGCGACGCTCGAGACGCAGGAGGCGGCGCTCACCGGCGAGAGCGCGCCGATCGCGAAGGATGCCTCGACCCTCGCCGATCCCGAGACCACGCTGGGCGACCGCACCGACATGGTCTTCCAGAACACCCAGGTCACCCGCGGCACGGCGGCGATCGTCGTCACCGACACCGGCATGCAGACGCAGATGGGTCGCATCGCGTCGATGCTCTCGTCCGTCAAGCCCGCCAAGTCGCCCCTGCAGCGTGAGCTCGACTCGCTCACCGGCGTGCTCGGCTGGATCGCGTGGGGGGCCGTCGCCGTCATCATCGTGACGGGCCTGCTGCGCGGGCAGGAGATCGCCTCGGTGATCCTGCTCGGCATCTCGATGGCGATCTCGGCGATCCCGACGGGCATGCCGTCGTTCGTGCAGGCGATGCTCTCGTACGGGTCCCGCCAGCTCGCGGAGCACAAGGCGGTGGTCAAGAACCTCACCGACGTCGAGACGCTCGGCGCGACGAGCGCCATCAACTCCGACAAGACCGGCACGCTCACCATGAACGAGATGACGGTGGAGTCGCTGTACTACCGCGGCGAGTGGTTCACGGTGGCGGGCTCCGGCTACGAGAAGACCGGCGAGGTCCGCCACGCCGCCGGACTCCCCGTGCCGCAGTTCACCCAGCTCGCCCTCGGGCTCACGCTCTGCAGCGACGCCACCGTGTCGGACGACGGCGCGGTCATCGGCGACCCGACCGAGGCCGCCCTGGTGGTGCTGGCGGCGAAGCTGGGCGCCGAGGCGGAGCTCACGCGCGCGAAGTTCCCGCGGGTGGCCGAGGTGCCGTTCGACTCGGCGTACAAGTTCATGGCGACCTTCCACCGCATCCCGGTGGAGGGCACCGAGACGCTCGTCGGCTACGTCAAGGGCGGCCCCGACGTCGTGCTGGACCGCTGCAGCGCGGTGGCGACCATGGACGGCGTCGTGCCGATCGCCGACCGCCGCGAGCAGATCCTGGAAGCCAACCGCTCGCTCTCCGAGCAGGGGCTGCGCGTGCTGGCCTTCGCGTTCCGACGCTACGCGCCGGACGCGGCGGTGGCGGAGGATCCGATGGCGGCCGTGTCCGACCTCATCTTCGTCGGGCTGGTCGGGATCATCGACCCGCTGCGCCCGTCGTCGAAGGAGGCGGTGCGGATCGCCCGGGAGGCGGGCATCGAGGTGCGCATGATCACCGGCGACCACGCGATCACGGCCGCCGCGATCGGCTCCAAGCTCGGTCTCGGCGAGGGCGCCGCCAGCGGCGCCGAGATCCAGGCGATGAGCGACGACGAGCTCAAGGCCGCCCTCCCCCGACTCCACATGTTCGGCCGGGTCACGCCCGAGGACAAGCTGCGCCTGGCCCGCCTCATGCAGGAGCAGGGCGCCGTCGTCGCGATGACCGGCGACGCCGTGAACGACGCCGCCGCGCTCAAGCAGGCCGACATCGGCGTCGCCATGGGGTCGGGAAGCGACGTGACCAAGCAGGCGGGGAAGATGATCCTCGTCGACGACAACTTCGGGACCCTCGTCACGGCCGTCCGCCTCGGGCGCTCGATCTACGAGAAGATCGTCAGCTACGTCCGGTTCCAGATGTCGCAGCTGTTCTCGCTCGTGCTGCTGTTCCTCGTGGCGAGCATCTTCGGCATCAACGACGGCGTGCCGCTGACGCCCATCATGGTGCTGTTCCTGAACTTCTTCGTGGCGATCTTCCCCGTCATCGTGATCCTCCTCGACCCGGCTCCCGAGGGCATCATGCTCAAGCCGCCGCGCGACCCGAAGAAGACCATCGCCAATCCCGCGGCGGTGACGCTGTGGTTCATCTACGGCGGCCTCATCTTCCTCACGACGCTGATCCCGCTGCTGATCTACCCCGACCAGCTCAGCTCCACCCAGCCGAACGTGCCCGTGACCATGGCATTCGTCGTGTGCGCCCTCGGCTCGATCTTCGGCGGCCTGGTGATGCGCCGCGATCCCGAGTCCGGCCTCGCACCGCCCATCATCATCGCGGTGAAGTGGCTCTCCATCCCGCTCGTGCTCACGGTGGCGGCCGTCGAGGTCGGCTTCATGCAGCGGCTCATCGGAACGACGAGCCTGTCGGGCGACGAGTGGCTCACGGCACTCGGGCTGGCGCTGCTGGTGCCCGTGCTGATCGAGCTGGAGAAGTGGATCCGCCGCAGCCGCCTCCGCCGCCGGGCGGCGGTCGCATGACGGGCACGGGCGGCGGCGCGGGCCCGTGGGCGCCGGCGTCGGCGCCGTCGCATACGATCACTTGAGGCGTCCCCCTGCGCCGAGGATAGGAACGCCATGACCGACGCGCTGCGCCGAAACAATGTGAGGGTCACGGGCGAATCCGGTCGCCCGATGGTGATGTTCGCCCACGGCTTCGGCTGCAGCCAGGAAGCGTGGAACCTGGTCGCACCCCGGTTCGAGGCCGGCCACCGCGTCGTCCTGTTCGACCACGTCGGCGCCGGCGGCTCGGACTCGTCCGCGTACGTCCCCAGCAAGTACGACTCGCTCGACGGGTACGCGACGGACGTGCTCGAGATCCTGGAGGCGCTCGACGCGACGGACGTCGTCTTCGTCGGCCACTCGGTGAGCGCGATGATCGGCGTGCTGGCCGCCAACCGCGATCCGTCCCGCTTCAAGGCGCTCGTGCTCGTCTCCCCCTCGCCGCGGTACACCGACGAGAACGGCTATCGAGGCGGCTTCCGGCGCAGCGACATCGACGCGATGATGGACGCCCTCGACGCGAACTACCTCGGGTGGTCGCGGGTCATCGCGCCGGCGATCGTGGCCAACCCCGATCGCCCCGCCCTCGGCGAGCGCCTCACCGACAGCTTCTGCAGCATCGACCCGACGATCGCCCGGCACTTCGCGCGCGTGACATTCCTCTCCGACAACCGGGCCGACCTTCCGCTCGTCTCCGTGCCGACCCTGGTGCTGCAGTGTCGTGACGACGCCATCGCGCCCGAGGAGGTCGGCCGCTATGTGCACGCCGCCATCAAGGAGAGCCGCTTCACGCTGCTGAACGCGACCGGCCACGTGCCCAACCTCTCCGCGCCCGACGAGGTGGCAGACCAGATCCTCGCGTTCGTCGCATGAGCCTGCACGATCGGGGCTGGTTCCAGCTCGCGCCGTGCGGGCTGGTCGCGACCACGCCGGGCGGGGACGTCGTCGAGGCGAACGACACCTTCCTGGCGTGGACCGCCCGCGCGCGGGAGGACGTCGTGGGCCGGCCGTTCGCGTCGCTGCTCGACGGGGGGAGCCGCATCTTCTACGAGACCCGCCACACCCCGCTGATGCACCTCGTGGGCGCGGTGGAGGAGGTCGCCCTGACCCTCGTCGCGGCCGACGGGACGCCGCTGCCGACGCTGGTCAACGCGGTGCGCGACGACGAAACCGGCCTCGTCCGCATGGCGATCTTCAAGGCCACCGAACGCGCGCAGTACGAGCGGGAGCTCCTGGCCGCACGGCGGACCGCCGAGACCTCGGAGCAGCGGGTGCGCGTCCTGCAGGACGTCTCCAGCAGCTTCGACGTCAGCGCCACCGACGACGAGGTCGCCGAGTCGTTCGCCGCCGCCGCGCGCGATGCGTTCGCCGCGCGCGAGGCCGCCGTCTACCTCCGGGAGGACGACGGCGAACTCGTGCTCAGGGGCGGCACGAATCCGCTCGCGGGCAAGGTCGCCCCCATCCCGTCGCTGCGCAACACCCCCGAGGTGACCGTCGTCAACGCCGACGACATCGACGACGTGCACCCCGAGCTCGCCACGGCGATGCGCGCCGAGCGCCTGTCGTCGATCACCGTCACCCCGCTGCTCGCCGAGGGCCGGCGGCTCGGCAATCTCGCGTGCTTCTTCGCACGGCGCACCGACTTCGACGCGCAGTACTTCGAGCTGCAGCAGGCGCTCGGGCGGCAGGCATCCCAGACCCTCACGCGTGTGCGGCTGCAGCGCCGCCTGGCGTTCCTGGCCCTCCACGACCAGCTCACCGGCGTCGCCAACCGCCAGCTGCTGCAGCTGAGCCTGGATGACGAGATCGAGGCGTCCACCGCCTCGGGGGAGCCGCTCGCCGTCCTCTTCCTGGACGTCGACGACTTCAAGAGCATCAACGACGCCTTCGGCCACGCGTCCGGCGACATGGTGCTGCTCGAGATCGCCACCCGGCTGACGGCATCCGTGCGCACCGGTGACCTGGTCGGGCGCATCGGCGGCGACGAGTTCGTCGCGATCTGCCCGGGGGCCGACGCGCTGGCGGCCGAGGCGATCGCCGAGCGGATCCTCTCCGTCACCCGCGCGCCCATCACCGTCGCGGGCGGCGTGGTCTCGGCGTCCGTGAGCCTCGGCATCTCCCTGTACCTGCCCGGGATCGACGAGCGTCCCGACGCGCAGCAGCTGCTGGTGAGAGCGGATGCCGCGATGTACAGCTCCAAGCGCGCCGGCAAGAACCGTCTCACCCTCGCCGCCGTCGACTGACCCCCGCTCCGCCCGTGGTGTCTCGCGGGCAACGTGGTGCATGCCGACAGCCGGAGCGGGTGAACACCGTATCCGCGACGAGACGCCACGCCCCGCCGTGGTGTGTCGAACGAAACGTGGTGTTGCCGAACGAGACCAGGGGTGACCCGATCGGATCGGACCGGGATGATCGGGTGCGGGCGCGCGTCGACCGGAAGGCTGGATGTCGAAGGAGGAACCGTGATCGCGATCCTGAACCGCGTCGTGGAGTACGTCGACGACAACCTCGAGGGCGACATCGACCTCGGCACCCTGGCCGCGGGCCTGGGCACGACGGAGTACCACGTGCGGCGCATGTTCTCGTCGCTGGCGGGCATGCCGCTGTCGGAGTACATCCGGCGGCGGCGCATGACCGTCGCCGCGGCCGAGGTGCTCGGCGGCGGCGACCTGCTCGGCGTCGCGGTCCGCTACGGCTACGGGTCGACCGAGGCGTTCGGCCGGGCGTTCCGGGCGGTGCACGGCGCGAGCCCCGGCGACGTGCGTCGCGACGGCGGCCCCCTTCGCACACAACCGCAGCTCAGGTTCCGCCTGACCGTAGAAGGGAGCTCCCCCATGGACACCCGTATCGCCGACCGACCCGCCTTCCGCCTGATCGGGCACGCGACCCGCGTCCCCCTCATCCACGACGGCGTCAATCCGCACATCCAGGCTCACATCGCCGGGCTCCCGGCCGCCGAGCACGCCCGGCTGAAGGAGCTGAGCGACATCGAGCCGCACGGACTGCTCCAGGTGAGCGCCGACGTCGACCCCGACTACGCCGAGGGCAGCGAGCTGACCTACCTGCACGGCGTCGCGGTCGGCCACGACACCCCGGCTCCCGACGATCTCGACGCGATCGAGGTGCCGGCGGGCACCTGGGCGGTCTTCCGCAGCGAGGGCCCGTACCCGTCGGCGCTGCAGGCGGCGTGGGCCGCGACGGCGACCGACTGGTTCCCGTCGAACCCATGGCGACTGCGGCCCGGACCATCGATCGTCGCCGTGCTCGATCGCGCGGACGACTTCAGCACCGCGACCTGCGAGCTGTGGCTGCCCGTCGAGCGCGATTAGCCGCGCACGCCGCGGCGGACCGGAAGTGCGATCATGACCGGTCCGCCGCGGGCGACCGCAGCCTGCGCTCTCGCATCGCGAGGAACAGCGGGAAGGTGAACGCGAAGGCGGTGACCAGCGACAGGACGATGTAGAGCCACGCGCGCTTCATCCCCAGCCGCCTCGCTTCGACGACGATGAACACGGCGCCGGCGACGGCGACCACGAGCAGGTCGACGCCGATCGAGGAGACAGCCGGGCCCCCTCCGAACACGTCGCCGAGGAAGTCCCGACCGGCGACGACGGTCCACGCATTGAAGAAGAACGTCCCGACGAGGCCGATGATCGCCAGCACGAGGTAGACGATCGCGAGCGGGGTCCAGCTGGCCTTCATGACGCCTCCGGTCGTTTCCCCGGATGCTACCGCCCGCGCGGCCGTGACCAGTTCGTTGTGCGAACCGCGCCCTCCTCCCCCCGGCGTGGCGCACACTGGATGGCATGTGGTTCAGGTTCCTCAAGGCGATCACGCGCCGCGAGCACCGTGTCGCGCCGACGACATGGGTCGCGGCCGTCGCCGCCGTCGTCTACACGGTCGTCCCGATCGACCTCATCCCCGAGCTCGTGCTGGGCCCGCTGGGCTTCGCCGACGACGTCGGCGTGTGGGCGGTCTTCGCCGTGCTCTTCGCGCGCGAGCAGCGCCGCTGGCGGGCCGGTCTCACCACGCGGTAGCGCCGGTGCGCCGCGCCGTCCGCGCACGCGCGTGTCGTAACGTCGTGGTGTGAGGCGCAGCGGCATCTACGTGGAGACGTCGATCGCCGCCCCTCCCGACGCCGTCTGGAACGCGACGCAGGACCCCGCCGAACACGTGCGGTGGGACGTGCGCTTCACGCGCATCACGCCGACCGGCACGGCCGAGGGCGGCGCCACCGCGTTCACGTACGAGCGCCGCGTGCCCTTCCACACCGTGCACGGCACCGGCGTGAGCATCGGCGAGCGGCACGGCGCCGGCGGCGCCCGCACGTCTGCGCTGCGCTTCCACACGAGCGACCGGATGTCGCCCATCAGCGCCGGTCGCGGCTACTGGCGGTACGTGCCCGGCCCCGGCGGCACGGTGTTCATCACCGGCTACGACTACACGCCCGGATGGGGCGTGCTGGATGCCGTCGTCCGCCCGGTCCTGGGCTGGGCGACGGCATGGAGCTTCGACCGGCTGCGGATCTGGCTCGAGACCGGGACTCCGCCCGAGCGCTGGCCGCTGTGGAGCGTGCTGTGGTGGTGGCGCAGCGACCGGCCGCGCGCCGCCCGCTGCCGCCGGGCACCCGCGGGCGGTTCGCGCCGGGCGGACCACCTCGCCGCGGCTCCGGCATCCCTCGCGGCGCTTCCCGATCCGGAGCGCGTGCGATGACGTCGATCTTCCGCGAGGCGCTCGGCGCCGAGTTCGAGCGCCTGCACCCGATGATGCAGCGCCGGTTCGGCGTCGGCCTGCGGTCCGGTGAGGCCTGCGTCGGCCGCGGTGTCATGACCTCGGTCCGTCGCGGCCCGTGGTGGACGGTGCCGTTCCTGCAGATCGGGCGGCTTCGGAACATCCTCGTCCCCGACTCCGGCACCGACGTGCCGTTCACGATCGAGAACTTCCCGTACCGCGACCCGCTGGGGCGCGAGACGGTCACCTTCGTCCGCGAGTACACGATCGGGCGGCGTCATCGGCGATTCGACGCCACCATGATCCTCGACGGCCACAGGATCGTGGACTACCTGGGCACCCACCAGCACCTCGCGGTCGATCTCGATCTGCGCGTCGACGACCGCGGCGGGCTCGTGCTCACCTCCGACGCGCAGCGGTTCTACGAGGGACCTGTCGCCTTCCGCTTCCCGATGCTCTTCAGCGGCCGCGCGCGCCTGCACGAGTACTTCGACGACGCCGACGGGCTCTTCCACGTGGACCTGGAGGTGCACAACCGCCGTTTCGGCTTCCTCTTCGGGTACCGCGGCTCGTTCCGGTGCGAGTGGATGCCGGCGCACGACGCCCCCGCACGGCTCAAGCCCCGCCGCCACGAAGCGCGCACCTGACGCCGCCGACGACAGCCGGAGGTGACACTGAGTACTATTGATGCTGGCATTCAGTTCCACCCGCCGCATCGTCGCACCCGCGTCAGGAGTCCCCCGTGACCGATTTCCAGCCCCGCCCCGGTCAGAGCGTCGCCGGCTACGACGTGACCTCGCGCCAGGACACGGACTACTACGCCGTCTTCGCCGACATCCCCGACGCCGACCGCGCGGCGTGGGATCGCGCCAAGGCGTACATCGACGAGGTCGGCAGCCGCATGCAGGATGCCTGGGACACCGGCGACTACCCCCTCGACATCGCGATGCGCGCCGGCGAGCTGGACCTCTTCAACGACGGCGTCGTCCACCCCGCGCTCACGCGCTTCTCCCCGCTCGCGGCGGGGCTGGTGAACATGGAGATCTCCCGCGGCGACGGCTCACTCGGCACGGTGCTCGCCGTCCAGGGCGGCCTGGCGCTTCGCACGCTCGCCCTGTTCGGCAGCGACGAGCAGCAGTCGAGGTGGCTGGTGCCCGTGGCACGCGGCGAGGTCGCGGCATCCTTCGCACTCACCGAACCCGACCACGGCTCGGACTCGGTGTCGCTCGAGACGGTCGCCCGTGCCGACGGCGGCGAGTGGGTGCTCGACGGCGCCAAGAAGTGGATCGGCAACGGGGCCTCCGGCGGGATCACCCTCGTCTGGGCGCGGGTGGACTCCCCCGGCGACGAGTTCCACGGCGCCGTCCGCTGCTTCCTGGTCGAGCAGACCACGCCGGGCTACACCGGCACCGTGATCTCCGGAAAGGCGTCGCTGCGCGGCATCCATCAGGCGCACATCGTCCTGGACGGCGTGCGCGTGGCGGCCGACGCGGTCCTTCCGGGCACGCGCAGCTTCAAGGACGCCTCGACGGTGCTGTACTCCACCCGCTCGGGCGTCGCCTGGTCGGCGCTCGGCCACGCCACCGCCTGCTACGAGGCGGCTCTGGCCTACTCGCAGCAGCGCGTGCAGTTCGGCAAGCCGCTCGCCAAGTTCCAGATGGTGCAGGAGCGTCTCGCGCAGATGCTCGAGGAGCTCACGGCGATGCAGCTGTACTGCCGGTGGATGGCCGACCTCGAGGAGGGCGGCCGGCTGCGCCCGACGCAGGCGTCGCTGGCGAAGTACCACAACACCCGCGCCGCGCGCCGCATCGCCGCCGTCGCCCGCGACCTGCTCGGCGGCAACGGCATCCTGCTCGAGAACGGCGTCATGCAGCACATGGCCGACATCGAGGCGATCCACACCTATGAGGGCACCGAGAGCATCCAGGCTCTGCTCATCGGCCGCGACATCACCGGCCTGAGCGCTTTCGCCTAGCCCGCTGCGGGACTCGCGCGCAAGCCGCCCGGTCGCGCGGCCCTGTGCGCCTACTCTCGGCACATGGGACTCTTCCGCAACGACCCGCAGCGCGTCGTGCTCGAGACGCAGGACGTGGAGCCGAAGGCGACGCGACCCCCGTGGAGCCTGTGGGCCGACGGCTTCGGCAAGCTCGGCATCCGCTCGATCCAGATCATCGTCGTGGTGCTGCTGGTCGCGGGCATCGTCTTCGCGCTGCAGTTCCTCACCCTCGTCACGATCCCGCTCGTGATCGCGCTCATCCTCGCCTGCGCGTTCGCACCGGTCATGCGGTGGATGGTGCGACGCGGGGTCCCGGCGGTGCTGGCGACGGTGATCACGCTCCTGGTCGTCACGGTGCTGCTCACCGGCGTCGGCTGGCTGATCGTATGGGCGATCCGCGACCAGTGGGACGAGCTGTACGCGCAGGCGGTGGACGGCATCGAGGCGGTGATCGCGTGGGTGCGGACGCTTCCGTTCGCGCCGACGCAGGAACAGCTGGACCAGTGGCTCGAGGGCGTCCTGGACTTCATCACGAGCGCGCAGTTCGGCTCGGGGGCCCTCGCGGGCGTGAGCGCCGTGGCGAACTTCGTGACCGGCTTCGTGCTGATGGTCACGATCCTCTTCTTCTTCCTCAAGGACGGCCCGCAGATGTGGGAGTTCATGCTGCGCCCGTTCCGCGGCGAGAACTACCTGCGGGCGCACCGCATCGGCGACAAGACGGTGGGCGTGCTCGGCTCGTACGTGCGCGGCACGGCGCTCGTGGCGCTCGTCGACGCGGTCGGCATCCTGATCGGCCTCCTCATCCTCGGCGTGCCGCTGGCGATCCCGCTGGCGGTGCTGGTCTTCCTCCTCGCCTTCATCCCCATCGTGGGTGCCACGCTCGCCGGCATCATCGCCGCCCTCGTCGCCCTCGTCGCCAACGGCTGGGTCAACGCGCTCTTCGTGGTCGGCGTCGTGGTCCTGGTGAACCAGCTGGAGGGCAACTTCCTCCAGCCGGTTCTCATGGGTCGCTCGATGAAGCTGCACGCCTTCGTCATCCTGGTCGCCCTGACCATCGGCACGGTGCTGGGCGGCATCGTCGGCGCCGTGCTGGCCGTGCCGATCGCGGCGGCGGCGTGGGGAGCCGTGCAGGTATGGGACGGTCCGAACCTCGCGGCCCGGTGGGCGCGCCCGAAGCATCCCGTCGCCGGGTGACGCGCGGCTCCGCGTCCTCCACCGCCTTACGGCTCAGGGGGCCGGTCGCGGCGGTCTAAGGCATCGGGCGTCCCAAGACTGGGCATCCGCCCGATGAAGCGCCCCCTCCTCAGGGAGGAAGGTCGTTCCTGTCAGCAGTCCGCACCCCGCACCGGGGATCGCGAGCAGACGGGAGCGACCCATGAACGACATCACCTACACCGCCTACACCCTCGACCGGCACCGCGCGTCCGACCTCGCGCGCGACGCCGAGCTCGTGCGCAGGCAGCGTGAGCACGGCCCGGCGGCGGACCGCCCGCGCGTGCGTCCGCTCGCCACGTGGTCCCGCGGGGCGACGCGCGTGCGGCGCTCGACGTTCGTCGCCGCGCGATGACCCGCCGCCGAGCCCGGGAAGGTGCCACGATATGACCATGCCCGCACTCCCCTCGAGCTCGCGCATGGTCGGCCGGCACGCCGAGCTCGCCACCCTGCTCGAGTCGTTCGACGAGGGCTCCGGCGGCCACCCCCGCACCGTCGTCGTGCGCGGCGAGGCGGGTGTGGGCAAGACGCGGCTCGTCCAGGAGTTCCTCGCGCTCGTCGCGACCGACCCCTTCGAGGCCGGACAGCCGGCCGCCGTCACCGAACGCCCCGTCGTCGCGTTCGGGCAGTGCGTCGACCTCGGCCCGATCGGCGCGCCGTTCGGGCCGATCCGCCGTGTGCTGCGCGACCTGCACACGGCGGTCGGCACCGACGCGCTGCGCGAGGCGGCGGGCTCCGCGGCGGCGATCGCGAGCCTGGCCGCGCTCGTTCCCGGCATCGCACCCGAGACCCCCGAGCACGATGAGCCAGCGGGCGAGTTCGCCGAGGCGATCGAGGTGCTGCTCGAGCGGCTGTCGCAGCGCCGGCACATCGTGGTCGTGCTCGAGGACCTGCAGTGGGCGGATGCCGCGACCATGGCGCTGCTGAAGACCCTCGCCAGTACGCTCCGCGGGCGGCGCCTCACGATCGTCGCCACCTACCGCTCCGACGACATCGACCGGTTCCATCCGCTGCGCCCGGTGCTGGCGGAGCTGGACCGCACCCGGTCGGTCGTGCGCGTGGAGGTGACTCCGCTCAGCCCCGACGAGGTCGCCGAGCAGGTCGAGCAGCTCACCGGACGGCTCGACCCCCGGCTCGTCGAGGCGCTGGCGGAGCGCAGCGGCGGCATCCCGTTCCTCGTCGAGGAGCTCGTGGATCTCGGCGACCGTCCGCTTCCCGACACGCTGCGCGAGCTGGTGCTCGCCCGCTACGCACGGCTCGGCGACGATGCGCAGCAGGCGGTGCGCACCATGGCCGCCGGCGGCATGCACCTGGACCACGACGTGCTCGCGGCGGTGTGCGCGCTGGACGAGGCGGCGCTCGATCTCGCCGTGCGCGAGGCGGTCCACAGCAGGGTGATCCTCGCCGACGGCGCCGGCTACGCCTTCCGCCATGCGCTGACGCGCGAGGCCGTCGAGGCGGAGATGCTGCCGAGCGAGCGCGTGCGGGTGCACCGTCGCTACGCCGAGCACCTGCGCGACCACCGGGGCGACTCGCCCGACGACGCGTCGGCCGTCGCGGAGCACTGGCTCGCCGCACGCGACCTCACCGCGGCGTTCGATGCCACGGTCGCGGCGCTGCGGCAGTCGCGTTCGCGCTTCTCGCCCGCCACCTCCGCGAAGCTCACCGAGCGTCTCACCGAGCTGTGGGATCAGGTGCCGGATGCCGCGACCCGCGCCGGCACGACGCTCCCCGAGCTGCACCTCGACGCCGCACAGGCGTGGCACGACCTCGGCGACCCCGAGCGCTCGCTGCGGTCGGCGAACGAGGGCCTGGCCGTCTGCCCCGACGACCCGTACACGCGCGCGGCACTGCTGCGCCAGCGGTTCGTCGAGACGTACAACCTCGAGCACCACGGCCGCAACGAGGACCTCGAGAAGGCCGTCGCCCTGCTGGAGGGCATCGACGACCCCCGTGCCCGCATCCTGCTGTCGCGCGTGCTCACCAACATCGCGCTGGACGAGCACGGCGAGGCCGCCGCCGCCCACGCGCACCGGGCGATCGCCCTCGCCGAGGAGGCCGGCGACGACGCCGCGCTGGCCGTCGCGCTGACGGTCGAGGCGTGGCGCATCGCGGGCGAGGACGACGACGAGCCCGGCGCGCTGGCACCGCTCGAGCGGGCCGTCACGCTGCGGCTCGACCCGCCGCTGCGCGCGTACGCCGGGCACGCCCTGACCGACATGCTGGTGCGCGTGGGCCGGTACGACGAGGCCATCGTCGTCGGGACCCAGCACTACGACGACGTCGCGCGGGCGGGCATCGAACGCGGCTCGGGCGCGTCGATCGCGCACTCGCTGGCGTTCGCCCTGTTCGCTGCGGGCCGGCCTGCCGAGGCCCACCGCTTCGCGCAGCGCGCCTGCCGGCTCATGAACCCGGTCGACAGCGCGTTCGTCGTGCGGCTGCTCGCGTCCCACCTCTCGTGGGACGACCGCCCCGACGAGCGCGACGAGCTGCTGGCCGCCGAGCGCTCACGGATCGACGAGGCCCAGCGCCGCTACCCCGACAAGGAGGGGTGGTGGGTGATCGAGGCGGCGGATCGCGCCCTGACGCTGCACGCGACGGACGGCGGGACGGAGGCCGCCGGCGACGTGCTGGCGGTCGCCGAGGGCGAGGCCGGCTCGCCCGCCGCGCGCCGCTACGCGCTCGTGACCGCGGGACTGCTGAGCCTGCCCGCCGGAAGGCCCGCCGCTCCGGAGCTGCGCGCCCGGTTCGAGCGGGCGATGGCGGGCTGGTCCCGCCACGACGCGGCGCAGGCGGCCGCGCGGTTCGTGCGGGCGCTCCTCGCCGACGCCGGCGACGCCGCCACCCCGGCCGACCGGGTGGCGGCATGGCGCGAGGTGTCCGGCGCACCGGGGGACGACGGCCTGCCGGTGTGGCATCGGCAGGCCGGGCGGATCCGCCTCGCGTGGGCGCTCGCCGATGACGGCGACCGCTCGGGCGCGGCCTCCGTCCTGGACGAGGTCGCCGCCGAGGCGCCGGCGCAGGGCGTCGCCCGCGCCGCGCGGTGGGCGGCCGAGCTGGCGGCGCAGGCCCGGCTCGCCGGCGCCGGCGCGCGGCAGACGAAGGGCGCGGCGGCGCTGACGCCGCGGGAGCTGCAGGTGCTCGAGCTGGTCGCCGAGGGGCTCACCAATCCGCAGATCGGTCAGCGGCTCTTCATCAGCCCGAAGACCGCGTCGGTGCACGTGTCGGCGATCCTCGCCAAGATCGGCGCCGCGAACCGCGCCGAGGCCGCCGCACTGTACGCCGCCTCCGCCGCGGCCTCGGCGTCCGCATGAGCGGGACGGATGCCGCGGGGAGCGGCATCCGTCGTCACAGCTCGACGAGCACCTGCGCGATCAGGATCTTGACGACCATCGCGGCCGGGTAGACCAAGGTGTAGCCGAGCGCGACGCGGACGTCGTAGTCGGTGCGGGAATTGGCGAAGCCGAGGATCGCCGGGTTCGTCTGCGCACCGCCGATGACGCCCGACGACCGCGTGCCGCCGAGGCGGAACACGGCGCGGGCGAGCACGAAGGTCGCGCCCATGAAGAACGTCGAGAGCACGGCGCCGAGCACGAGCAGGCGCACCACCTCGCCCGAGGCGATCGCCGAGAGGATGAGCGAACCCGCCTTGGTGCCGGCGAAGGCGAGGAAGGTGAGCAGCCCGAACTCGGCGAGCACGGTCGACGCGGTGTTGGGCAGCGACGTCACCACGCGCCCGATGCGGCCGATGCGCCCCATGATCAGCCCGACGACGAGCACGCCCGCCGCGTAGCCCAGGCTGAACTGCCCGCCGCCGGGGAGCGGGACGACGATCGACCCGAGCAGCATGCCGAGCAGGACGCCGATGCCGAGGGCGACCGGGTTGATGTCGGCGAGACCGCGCTCGGAGTCGCCGAGGAAGCGGGTGATCTCCCCCATGGATCCGGTGGGCCCGACCACGCGCAGGCGATCGCCCTGGTGCAGCACGAAGTCGGGGCTGCCGACGAAGTCGACATCGCCGCGCCGCACCTGCGCGATCGTCGCACCGTAGCGCTCGGGAAGGCGCAGGCTCGCGATCGAGCGTCCGGCCAGCCGTGCATCCGACAGGATGATCCGCCGGAAGTCGAGACGGCTGCGGTCCCGGGTGAGGTCGATCGCCGACGTGTGGCCGAGCTCGGTCTTCACCGCCTCGACGTCGTCGCTCGGCCCGACGACGTTGACGATGTCACCCGGCTCCAGCGCCGTGTCGGGGCCGACGATCTCCACCTCGCCGTCGGCGTGCCGCCGCCGCGAGAACGCCACCCGGCCGCCGTACCCGGCCGCGATGTCGGCCGCGGTCGGGCGCGAGGTGGTGTCGACCTCGATCGGCTTGCCGACGATCGGGGCCTGCGCGTCGGTGTCGCGCGCAGGCGAGCGCAGCGCGAGCGCGACGCCGATCATCGCGGCGATGACGCCGTACACGTACGCGCTGGCGTAGCCGACGGTCGCTTCCGGGCTGCCGCCGGTCGCGGCGAGGGCGGGGGTGTTCGTGAGGGCGCCGGCGAACGTTCCGGCGATGGTGAGCGGCGGGATGCCGAGAGCCGACCCGACCCAGAACGCCAGGCCGCCCGCCACGACGAGCACGCCGGCGACAGCGAGCATCAGCAGGTAAGAGGTGCGCAGCGCGTTGAAGAACCCGGGCCCCGCGATGAGGCCGGTGCAGAACGCGAAGACGACGAGCCCGAGGTCGCCGACCGCTGCCGGAAGCTCGATCGTCACCCCCGTCGACACACCCCACGCGGTGATGCCGATCGCGGCGAAGAGCACGCCGACGGCACCGAGCGAGACGCCCGCGACGCGAACCGTCCCCAGGGCCGCGCCGACCCCGAGGAGGAGGAACAGCAGCACGATCGGGCGTTCGGCCAGGAACTGGAAGACCACGTCCATGCTCACCTCCGTGCCCGGGGCTGACGCGGGCGCTTTCCGAGTCTGCCCACTCCCGCGCCGTCGCGCATCCATCCGGGCCGGGCGAGCCGGGCCGGGCAGGTGGGGCGGGACGCGCCGGGACTGTCGGGTGTCGGCGCGCAGCGGCAGGATGGAGCGCATGCCGTACGAGATCCCCGCGCCGATGCTGGCGAAGTCCGTGCCCGACATCCCCGATCCGGCGAAGGCGCCCGGCGGTCTCAGCTACGAGCCGAAGTGGGACGGGTTCCGCGCCCTCGTCTCGTGGGACGGCGAGGACGTCGAGATCGGGTCGCGGGGCGCCAAGCCGCTGACGCGGTACTTCCCCGAGCTCGTCGAGGCGTTCGCCGGCGTCCTCCCCGAGCCGTGCCTGCTCGACGGCGAGATCGTGGTGCCGGTCGATCGCGACGGGCGGCGGCGCCTGGACTGGGAGTCGCTGTCGCAGCGCATCCATCCCGCGGCGTCGCGGGTGAACATGCTCGCCGAGCAGACGCCGGCGATGTTCATCGCGTTCGACCTGCTCGCCGTCGGCGACCGCGACCTGCAAGCGGAGCCGTTCGGCACGAGGCGCGAGGCGCTCGTGACGCTGCTGCGCGGCGTTCCCCATCCCGTCCACGTCACGCGCACGACGGACGACCCCGAGCTCGCGCGGCGCTGGCTCGCCGAGTTCGAGGGGGCGGGCCTCGACGGCGTCGTGGCCAAACCCCTCGACCAGCCGTACGCCCCGGGCAAGCGCTCGATGTTCAAGATCAAGCACGCCCGCACCGCCGACGTCGTGGCGCTCGGCTATCGCATCCACAAGTCCGGACAGGGCGTCGGCTCCCTCCTCGTGGGGCTCTACGGCGAGGACGGCACGCTGTACCCGGTCGGCGGGGTCGCCGCGTGGAGCGACAAGCGCCGGCTCGAGCTCATCGACGAGCTCGCCCCGCTCGTGGAGCGCGACGCCGACGGCGAGGTGCTGCGGGGCGAAGGCGAGAAGTCGCGCTTCCAGTCCGGCCGGGCCGACTCCTCGTTCGTGCGGCTGCGCCCGGAGCGGGTGCTCGAGGTGCGCTACGACCAGCTCGAGGGCTGGCGCTTCCGCCACACCGTGCAGTTCGAGCGCTGGCGCCCCGACCGCGACCCGCGGTCGTGCACGTACGAGCAGCTCGAGGTCGTGACAGCGTACGATCTGGCCGACGTGCTGGTCTGACGAGCCGACGCCGCGTCACGCGAGCTGGGCGAGCGCCCAGCGCAGATCTCGGTCCCGCCCGCGCGCGATCGCCTCGTCCCACTCCGCCGCTCCCAGCCCGGCAGCGGCGCGCTCGCGGAAGGGCGCCGCGTAGGAGCCGTCCGAGAGGACGGGGTGGAAGCCGAACCGCGGGCCGAGCGCGTCCACCGCGCCGAAGAGCTCGGCGGCGCGGCGATGCTCGCCGGCCTCCACGAGGGCGATCGCGTACCCGCTGACGGCGGCGACCGTGCTCGTGGCATCCTCCCGCTCGGCGGAGCGGTGCGCGGCGGTCCGCAGCATCCCCATCGCATCGCGCGGACGGCCGACCTGCGTCAGCACCTTGCCCGTGATGTAGCAGGTGGAGGCGAGCGCCCACGTGTGCCCGAGCTCGGTGGCGAGCCGGTAGGCCTGCTCGAGCGAGTCCAGCGCCTGCGCGGGCCGTCCCATCACCCGCAGTGCGTCGCCGCGGATGTACAGGTGGTCCACGACCGCCCATACTCTGTCGTCGGCGAGGCGCTCCCGGTGCCGCTGGGCCGTGGCGAGCTCCGCCTCCGCCGCCTCGACCGACTCGCCGTGCGCGGCGATCGTCGCCTGCATCGTGTGCGCGATCATGGGCAGCGAGGGGTCCTGGGCCTGGTCGGCGACCAGCGCGAACCTCTCCATGGTGCGCAGCGTCGCCAGCACGTCACCCGAGACCGACCGCATGAACGACGCGGCGTACAGCGCCGTCGCCTCCGCGTCGGGGGCGGTCGGGCCGGGCAGGTCGAGCACCCGGTCGATCGTCGCGATCGCCTCGTGCCCGCTGCCGCGCTCGTACCAGTGCCATGCGAGCGCCGCGACCAGACGCACGGCCGTGGGGCGGTCCCCTCCTTCGATGAGCCGCCGGCACGCGTCGTCCAGGTCGGCGCGGTTGGCGGTGAGCGCCGCCCGTGCGCGGCGGTTGTCGGCGGTGCGCAGCAGCGGCGCCCGGCGCTCGGCGTCCTCGGTCATCCACGCCGCGTGCCGCCGGTGCCACGACTCGAGATCCTCGATCGGATGCCGCGCCCGCATGTGGCGCTTGACGGTGTCGAGCACGCGGAACCGGCGCTCGCCGGGCGTCGGCGCGACCGCGGCGACGAGCGACTTGCGCGCGAGGGCGACCGCGACCTCTCGGGGGTCGCCGTCGCCGGCGTCGCACACGCCGGCGACGGCGTCGAGGGTGAACGAGCCCGAGAACTCCGCCAGCTGCGCCAGCAGCGCACGCTCGGCGGGCGACGTCGTCGCCACGCTCCACGCGATCGCGTCGTCGATCGAGTCATGACGGCCTCCGCGCCGCGGCCCGGTGGGTGCCGCGTCGAGCGACGAGGCGAGCTCCTCCAGGGTGAGGACGTCCAGGCGCGAGGCGGCGAGTTCGATGGCGAGCGGCAGTCCGTCCAGCTGGGTGCACAGGCGCTGAGCCTCGCCGATCTCGGCGGCGCTCCAGTCGCGGATGCCGCTGGACTCGCTCGCACGCTGCAGGAACAGCGCGACGGCGTCACCGGCGGCCGCGCTCGAGAGCGGATCGAGGACGATGACCCGCTCCCCCGGCATCCGCATCGACTCCCGGCTCGTGACCAGCATGCTGAGCCCGGCGCATCGCTCGAGCAGCCGGGCGGCCAGGGATGCCGTGGAGCCCAGCACGTGCTCGGCGTTGTCGAGGATCATCAGCGTCCGCCGGCCGCCGAGCGCGTCGGCGATCGCGTCGACGGAGTGGGCGGCCGCGCCGACGGCGTCGGCGACGGCGCCCACGACGCGGTCGGGCGACGAGACGACCGCGAGGTCGATGAGCCGCTGCTGCTCGTCCTCGTCGGCGCGCGCGCGCCGGGCGACCTCGATCGCCAGGCGCGTCTTGCCGACCCCCGCGGGGCCGGTGAGCGTGACCAGGCGCGACTCGGCGCGGCCGCGCCGGATGACCTCGAGCTCCGTCTCCCGCCCGACGAACCTCGTGACGGGGACCGGGATCCCGACACGGTCGACGGGGCGGTCGACCACGGCGGGCTCGGCCTCGTCCTGCCGGGCGATCGCGAGCCGCAGGGCGTCGAGGTCCCGCGGCGGGCGGGTGCCGGTGTCACGCAGCGCGGTGGCGCGCGCGTCGATCGTCGCCAGGGCATCGGCCGTCCGCCCCGAGCGGTCGAGGGCGCGGGCGTACAGCGCGCCGATCTCTTCGTCGCCGAGATCCTGCGCCAGCGGCGAGATCGCGGCGACCGCCCCCGCGGCATCCCCCGCCTCCAGTCGCAGACTGGTCAGCTCGAGGAGCGCGGTTCGACGGAGCGCTGCCAGGTCCTCCGCGACTGGCCGGGCGAACGGGAACTCGCCGAACCCGCTGAGCGGCGCGCCGCGCCACAGGCGGTCGGCGTCCTCGAGCTCGGCCGCGCGCGACGAGGCGCCGTTCCCGGCGACGAGAGCGCGGTAGCGGACGATGTCGACCGCCTGCGGGGGCAGCTCGAGCCGGTAGCCCGCGCGGCCGCCGACGAGCGCCTCGCCCCACCCGCGGGCGCGCAGGCGGGAGATGTGCGCGCGGAGGCTGCTGACGACGGCGGCGGTCGGCTCCGACCACAGTGCCTCGACGAGCTCGTCGGCCGAGAAGACGCGTCCGGGCTCGAGGGCGAGCCGCGCGAGGATCGCCTGCGGGATCGTGCCCCGCACCGCCTCGGGCGCACCGTCGCCGGACACCTCGAAGGCGCCGAAGAGCGCGATGCGCACGGCTGTCACGCCGTCGCCTCGGCGGGGAGCGGCGCGGTCTGCGGAAGACGCTCGATCAGCGCCGAGACCTCATCCCACCCGAGCCGGCGCCCGTTGCGGTACTCGTGCTCGAACTCGCCGGGGGTGAGACCCTGCGCGACGGCCTCCCGCAGGCGGCGCGCATCGTCGCCCTCCGCGGCGGCGATGTCGTAGTCGTAGCGCCGTCCGAGCTCGTCCACCGCGCCCATGAGGCGCGCGCCCACCTCGTGCCGCTCCACGAACGCGCACGCGCCGGCCGCGACGTGCACGATGGCGAGGGCACCGGCGGCGTCCTCGTTCGCACGCGCAGCCGCGATCGCGCTGCGCGCGACGGCGATCGCCTCGCGTGGCCGTCGTGCGTCGACGAGCGACTTGGCCATGATGTACTGCGACGACGTGATCATCCACGTGTACCCGACCGAGGATGCGATGCGGTGCGACTCGCTCAGCGCCGCGAGCGCGTCGTCCGGCCGCCCCTGCGCCCGTCGCAGCTGGCCGAGCGACATGTGGACCTCGGCGCGCGCCCAGGCCTGGGCGTCGGGGAGCAGGTCCAGCGCCTGCGCCATCAGCTGCTCGCCGAGGTCCGGCTCGCCGAACATCGACCGCCCGAACGCCTCGCGCGACAGCGCGACCGCGGTGACCGAGGCGTCCGAGCGACGCTCCCCCTCCGCGCGGGCGCGGGCGATCGCCTCGAACCCGGCCATCGCGTCGCCGGTCTGGTAGGCGAGGTTGGCGAGCTCGGTGAGGGCCAGCCCGTCCGAGTCGGTCGGGTCGCCCGGCAGCGCGAGGGCCCGCTCGACGCGGGTGCGGCCCTCCCGCAGCAGCCCGCGGAGGAACCAGTACTGCGCCTGCCAGCCCGCGATGCGCACCGCCGCCTCGCGATCGCCGGCCTCGATGGCGCCTTCGAACGCGACGGCGAGATCCGCGCGGAAGCCGTCGAGCACGGCCATGGTGTCGCGGGCCTCGAACGTGCGCAGGGTCGGGCCGAGCCGGCTGGCGAGGTCGGCGAACCACCAGCGGTGCCTCAGCCGCCACGCGGCGATGCGGGCGGGGTCGTCGCGATCGGCGAGGAACTCGCGCGTCGACTCGAGCACGCGGAATCGCCGCCGGCCGGTGCCGCTGCGGTCGACGGCGACGAGCGAGCGACCGACGAGCTGCATCAGGAGTTCGGACGTGCGGGCGGTGTCCAGGCCGCTCGTACCGGCCGCGGCGCCGACGGTGAAGGTCCCGGCGAACCGGGCGACGTCCGCCAGGAGCGCCCGCTGGTCGTCGTTCAGCTCGCCGAACGTCCAGCCGATCGCGGCGCGCACGCTGTCGTGCCGGCCGGTGCCCGCCCCGCGGCCGCCGATGCCCTCGCGCACCTGCTCGACGTCCAGCACGTCCAGCCGCGCCGCCGCGAGCTCGAGCGCGAGCGGGATGCCCTCCAGCTGCGCGCACAGCTGCCGGGCCTCGGTGAGCTCCTCGTCGTGGAAGGCGCGACCGCCGCGCGCATCCGCGGCCCGCTCGCTGAACAGCCGCCAGGCGTCCTCCGCGTCGTCGCCGACGAGCGGACGCAGCACGACGACGTGCTCCTGCGCGAGGCGCAGCGATTCGCGACTGGTCACGACGATGCGCAGGTGCTCGGTCTGGGCCAGCAGGGCGTCGACGGCGACGGCGAGGGCGCCGATCACATGGTCGGCGTTGTCGAGCACCAGGAGCACGCGACCGCGGCTGAGGCGGCGCACGATGCCGTCGATGCTGAGCTCGCGCGCCCGGACGACGGAGGCGATGGCGGCCACGACGTCGTCGGGGTCGCGGATGTCGGCGAGGTCCACCATGTACTGGTCGTCGTCCAGGGCGGTGGTCGCCTCGCGGGCGAGCTCCACGGCGATCCGGGTCTTGCCCACTCCCGCCGGCCCCACGACGGTGACCAGCCGGTGCCCGCGCCGGGCCTCGCGCAGGGCGAGCAGGTCGCTCCCGCGTCCGATGAAGCGGGTCAGCGGGATGGCGATGCCGACGCGGTTGACCGTCCCGCCGATGCCGATCGGCGCGACGACGGCGGGGTCGAGCCGCACGATCGAGGCCCGCAGCGCGTCCACGCGGGCCGAGGCGTCGAGCCCCTGGTCGGTGAGCCGCTCGCGGTAGCCGTCCAGCACGGCCAGCGCGTCGGCGTAGCGCGCGGAGCGCGCGAGGGCGAGGGCGAGCAGCCGCACCGGCCGCTCGTGCAGCGGGTGGCGTTCCACGGTTCCGGCCAGCACGGCGGTGGCGAGGCTGTCGTCGCCCAGCTCGATGGCCGATTCGGCGAGGTCCTCGTCCAGCAGCCGCCGCTCCTCCAGGTGATCGGCGCGCAGCCGCGCCAGGAACGGATGCCCGTCGAGGTCGGCGAGCGGCTCCTGCCCCGCGATCCCCGCCAGCTCGACGAGGCGGGCCAGGTGCTGCTCGGCGTCGGTGATCTGCGCGGCCTGCGCGAGGTCGTCGCGGAACCGCGTGAGGTCGACCCGCTCCCGCGGGATGTCGATGAGGTAGCCGCCGCGCGCGCCGACGATCGACGCGCCGAGGCCGGCGCTGCGCAGTCGCGACAGGTGCGCGCGGAGCGTCGAGACCACGTTCTCGGGACGATCGGCCCAGACGTCGGCGATGAGCTCCTCCGACGGGACGAGCTCGCGCGGCGTGCTCGCCAGACGCGCGAGCAGGGCGCGCGGGAGGTCGCCGCGCACCGGCACCGCGCTCCCGTCGATCCGCAGTCCGAACGCCCCGAGCAGTTCGATGTCGATCCCCATGCGCGTCGGTCTCCTCCGGTTCGTGGTCTCTCAGGATGCTAGGCGCGCCGCGGCCCGCGCCGCCGGGCGCGGGTCACGGTGCAATCTTGGTGCAATCGCGGACGGGTCGGCAGGCGCGGCGCGCTGCAATCCGCCACCCACGAGCGAGCGGATGCCGCGGCCCGCAGTGTGGCGCGGCCTACCCGACGACCTGTGGCCCCCGTGTGAGAAACCCCCCAGGTATCATAC
>NZ_JBHTZE010000004.1:0-16610 GCF_042790415.1 Microbacterium sp. NPDC056736 | reverse complement strand
CGCGGGGGGGGGGTGCCGGGTTTTTTTGGGGGGGGGTGGGGGGGGGGGGGGGGGGGGGGGGGCCCCCCCCCCCCCCCCCCCCGGGGGGGGGGGGGGCCCCCCCCGGCGGGGCCCGCCCCCCCCCCCTCCTCCGTGTCGCCCAGGTGTCAGAACGCCGCCTGGAAGCTTCCCAGCGCGCGGTCGATCGCGGTGAAGTCGCCCTCGCTCAGCGCCGTGACCGACAGCACGATGAGGTACTGGCCGTCGTTGGAGTACGCGGCGAGCATCAGGTAGTCCGCGGCCGTCTCACCGCAGCCCGTCCAGTACTGGAAGACCCCCGAGTGCAGGTCGTCGGCGTACTCGTCGATCGCCTGCTGCGAGCAGCCGGACTGGGTGAGGTAGTCGGCGGTCATCTGCAGCCACTCCTCGGGCTGGATCGTCGCGGTGGCTGCGGGAGCCGCCACCACCGAGACACCGGGCACCGACCAGCCGCTCGCGAACGCGGCGACGTCGGTCGAGGCGTCGATTCGGGCCCACAGACCGCCGCGAGGGTCGGTGTAGACGCTGGTGTCGATGCTCGACCACGCCTCGGGCACGTCGACGGTCACGCTGCCGGTGTCGTCGACGACCGACACGAAGTCCGCCGCGGCGCTGGCGCCGCCGCCGGAGCCGCCCGAGCTCGCGCCCGCCTCGCTCGCGACCGAGACGCCCTCGACGGGCTCGCCGTTGAACTGGCCGGTGTAGTAGATGCCGTCCGCGGGGCGGTACAGCTCGACTCCCAGGGTCGCATCCTGGCCGTGGGTGCGCAGCACGTCGCAGTAGTCGGCCATCGTGCCGTCGGTGCCGACGCTGACACCCTCCATCTTGGTGATGAGGTCGCCGGGCTCGACGCCGGCCTTGTCGGCGGCCGAGCCCGAGGCGACCGAGTTCACCCAGATGCCCAGGCCCTCGCCCTCCTCGGTCATGAGGCCGGTGCCGTTGATGCCGAGGCTGAGCACGCTCTCGCCGGCGGCCAGCTGGTCGAGCACCTGCTGCACCTCGTCGCGGTGGATCGCGAGGTTCTGGTCGTGGAGGTCGTTGCCGGCGTAGTTCACGCCGATGAGCCTTCCGTCGGCGTCGACGAGCGGACCGCCCGAGTTGCCGCCGCGGATGCGCGCGTCGTGCTCGATGACGTGGTCCAGCGACGCCCACGGGGTGTCGACCGCCGTGTCGGCCTTCGACACGATGCCGCGCGTCATGGTGAACTCGGGGTCCCCCAGCGGGAACCCGGCCGCGTAGACGTCAGTGGCCGTGGTGATGTCGCCCTCGTGCCACGAGAAGTACGGGTAGTCGTCCTCCTGCAGCTGGATGACCGCGAGGTCGAGGCACTCCGACGAGCCGAGGACCTTCGCGTTGAGCGTCTCGGACGTGTCGCCGCCGCGCCACACCTTGAGAGTGCCGGCGCCGACGACGACGTGGTTGTTGGTGACGGCCAGGCCGTCCTCGCTGATGAGGAACCCCGAGCCGCGTCCGGCTGCTTCGTATCCGCCCATCTCGGGCGAGACGAACGTGCCGACGGCCTCGATCTGGATGGTGGCGGTCTGGATGTCGTCGAAGCCGACGCCTCCGGCGCCGCCGGCCCCGCCGGCGGCGCCCTGGCCGGGCGAGACGGTGAAGGACATGCAGCCGGTCAGCGCGAGCGCCGACGTGGCCGTGAGGGCGGCACCCGCGAGAGCGAGGCCGCGGCGTGAGCGGTGTGTGGTCGTGTTCATGGTTGAGCAAGCTATTGGCGTGCAACGGTGCTGCGGGGCGGGCGTTGCACCGTGCAACCGCTGTGCAATCGAAGGGCCCGCAGGCGCCGAAGAGCGGGCCGCGATCCGTCGATCGCAGCCCGCTCCCGGGTACGGCGGGTCAGCTCGCCGCGACCACCTCGGCGACGACGTCGCCGTACATCCGGACCGCGTCGGTGAGGTCGTCGGTCTCGGCGACGCACTCCGTCGGCACGGTGTCGCAGCTCGCGGCGAGGAACGCCTCGCCGGCCGCCGCGACCTCGGCCGCCGCGGCGCGCAGCTCGTCGCCGAGCGCTCCCGACGGCACCTCGGCCTCGATGCGCTCGGGCGCCGTGCGCGCCTGCTCGACACCTTCCAGCGCGATGCCGATGCAGTTCTCGTCGCCCAGGGCGATGACCGCACTGCTGCAGAAGTTGTCGTACCAGCGGTCCTGCCATGCCAGCACGGCGTCGGATTCGATGGCGAGGACGGATGCCGCGCCCCCGGCGGGCTGCGTGCCGGCCGCGCCCGCATCGCTCGGGGCGGGCGACGGCTCGGAAGCCGCGGTGGCCTCGGCGGCCGTCGGGCTGGCGGCCGGCGCGCACGCGGTGAGGACGAAGGCGCCCGCCATGACGGCTCCTGCCAGTGCGAGGGCGAACGACGATCGCGGACCGGTGTGGTTGACGTGGACGTTGGTGATGCCATGGGGCTTGAAGCCGGGGATGGACATGTGTGCTCCGATGCTCAGGGGCCGGTCATTCCGGCTCCCAGCGAAGCTACGGAAGCGTCGTCGGCCCCGCGGCGGACGATGAGCCGTGCAACCGCCGTGCAATCGGGCGCGTCCTACTGCCAGTTCTCCGGGTTGATGCGACTGGGCTGCACGCGCGGCGGCTCGCCGGGCATCTTCGGGAAGTCCGGCGGGAAGGGCAGCTCGCCGAGCCCGGCGTCCAGATCGCGCTGCCACCACTCCAGCAGCGTGTCGATGCGCCCGGGCCTGGCGAGCAGCTCGGCCCACGGGTCGCCCTGGTCGGCGATGCGCTGCGGGACGCTGCGCACCGTGAAGGCGCCCGGGTCGACGCCGGCCTCCAGCTCGTCCCACGTCAGCGGGGTCGAGACCGTCGCCGTGGGGAGTGCGCGGGGGCTGTAGGCGCCCGCCATCGTGCGGTCGCGGTTGGCCTGGTTGAAGTCGATGAAGATGCGCTCGCCGCGCTCCTCCTTCCACCAGTTCATCGTGACCTTGTCTGGCAGGCGCCGCTCGAGCTCCCGGCCGGCGGCGATGACCGCGTGCCGCACGTCGAGGAACTCCCACTGCGGCTCGATGGGACAGAAGACGTGGATGCCGCGGTTGCCGCTGGTCTTGAGGAACGCCGTAAGCCCCGCCTCGGCGAGCACGTCGCGCATCGCGGGGGCGACGGCGGCGGCATCCGCGAAATCCGTCCCGGGCTGGGGGTCGAGGTCGATGCGCAGCTCGACGGGGTTGTCGGTGTTCGCGGTGAGCGAGGCCCACGGGTGGAACACGATCGTGTTCATCTGCACGGCCCACACCGCCGCGGCGATCTCGGTGAGGACGATCTGCGGATGCCGCCGCCCGCTGTTGTACGTCACCGTGCGCGATTCGACGAACGCCGGCGCGCCCTTAGGCGGGTTCTTCGAGTAGAAGCGCTCGCCCTCGACGCCCTCGGGGAACCGCTCGAGCGACACCGGCCGATCGCCGTTGGCCGCCAGGAACGGTTCTCGCACCGCGATGAGGTACTCGGCCAGCTCCTGCTTGGTGATCCCGAGCTTCGGCCAGATCACGCGGTCGGGGTTTGAGATCCCCACCTCGCGATCGCCGTCGGGACCGGGAACGGTGAGGGTGATGCGCGGCGACGCCATGGATCCGACGCTAGCGGGGAGCCGCGACATCCGTCACCCCGCCGCCGCCGGTGACGTTGCGGCCTCAGCTCAGCGCGAGGACCGGGGCCAGCTCGTCGCGGGTGAGACGCAGCCACGGACCGGCGGGATCCACGAGCACGCCGGTGATGCCCTCGTCGGTGCGCAGGGCGCGCGACAGCTGCAAGGGCGTGATCGGCGCGGCGCTGTCGCCGCGTCCCATCACCGCGACCTCGAGCGGGTGGGAGTACACCTCGAGGTGGCGGGTCCCGTCGGTGCTGCGGCTCTCGGCCAGCCCGCGCGCTCCGCTCTCGGCGGTGCCGACCGCGACCCACAGCGGCACGCGCGTGAGCGCCTCGGCGACCTCCGTGGTCACCGCGAGGGTCCGCTCGGCGGCGAGCAGCGTCTTGAGGGTGAGCTTCGGGTCGGCCTGCTCGAGCGCCCGCTGCAGCAGCTCCTTGGGCAGCACGGCCCGCGAGGGCGACGACGCCGGGTCGAGGATGATCCCGTCGTGCGAGCTCGAGACGACGTGCTGGAGCACGGTGAGCACCGGCTGCGCCATCGCCGAGGTGTCGCCGTCGCCGTCGGCGCGCAGGCTCGCCTGCAGCGCCGCACCGCTGGAGTACACCAGCGCGAAGGTGCGCTCGCCCACGGTCGCGACGGCCAGCGGCAGTCCCTTGCCCTCGGCGAGCAGCGCTCGCGCGTCGCCCTTCACCCGCAGGAAGACGTGGCCCTGCAGCAGCTGGCGCGCGACGTCCAGCAATGCCTGCGCGGGAGGCGCGTCGCCGACGCGGCCGAGCGCGGCGTGCAGCAGCGCGTTGTCGCGCAGTCCCGGGATCGTCTCGGTCTGCTCCGGGGCCGTGCGCATCCATTCCCGCACCCCGACCCGCGGGCGCTGCGCGGGGGGCGTGGTGGTGGCAGCGGCGGGCGTCGGTGTCGTCGCTTGGCCTGCGGGCCGGGATGTGGAGGGGCCGACTCCGAGCCCGCCGAACGACGAGACCGAGATGGGGACGGACGCCGCGGCATCCGTGCCGGCGTCCGGCTGCGGCGCCGGAGCATCGGTCCCGGCCGGCGTCTCCGCGGCGGTGGCCGCCTCGGCCGGCGTCGCATCCGGCTGCCTCGCTGCCTCGGCGGCGGCGGGCTCCGGCGCGACCTCGGCGTCCGGCGCCGCGGCCGGCTCCGGCTCCGGCGTCGGCGACTCGGCGGGCTTCTTCGGACGGCGCGAGAACAAGGCCATTGCCCGAGCCTAACCCGCGTGCTCGACCCCGCGCCGCCACGAAGCGGCGGACTGTCGCGGCCGTCAGTGCCCCTGAACCCCGCCCATCCTGCGTCCGGTACGCCCCGCCCCGGAGACACCCCGGAGACGACCCGGAGACACGCGGCGCCGGGACTGACAGGATCGCCTCATGCCTGCGTGGGAGCGGTACGGGGACGTCGTGCTCATCGCGGTCCTGGCGGGCGTCCCCATCGGGGCGATCGTGGCCATCGTGCTCGCGCAGCGACGGATCGACCAGGGCTGGGAGCGCCGCTGGGCGTGGCGGGCGACGGTGGCGGACGTCGGCATCGTCGTCGGCACGCTGCCCTGGCTCTGGATGATCCTCGCGGCGCGGGCCGGCAGGAGCCGCATCGACCCGGTGCCGTTCCACGACCTCGTCGATCTGCTCTCCGACTCCGACGCCGCCGCCCAGATCGTGGGCAACCTGCTCGCCTTCGCCGCCGTCGGCTTCTTCCTGCCGATCCGCCTGCGCCTGGCCCGTCCGGGGCTGGTCCCCCTCGTGGTCGCGCTCATCGTCGCGGGGCTCGCGCTCGTCGTCGAGGTGCTCCAGTTCGTCCTCGACCTCGGCCGCGTCGCGTCGGTGGACGACATCCTGCTCAACACCCTCGGCGCACTGGTGGCCTCGGTCGCCTCGGTCGCCTGGTGGCGGTCGCGGCTGGGTCCGGACTGAGGATCGGCCGACGGAAGCGGGTCAGAGCTTCTCGATGGGCGCGATCTTGATCAGCAGCTTCTTCGGGCCCGCGGCGTCGAAGCGCACGTGCGCCACGCGCTTCGCGCCGTCGCCGGTGACGGCGTCCACGCGTCCATCGCCGAAGTCGTCGTGACGGATGCGGTCGCCCGGCGCCAGCTCGAGGTCGCCGTTGTCGCGCACCTTCGACGGGATCCGGTTCGCGAAGCGCTCGAGGTTCGCCGACGGCTCGCGCCGGGCCAGCGGCACCAGGTCGTCGCCGTACCGCTTGCCGGAGCCGCCGAACCCCGAACCCGAGCCGCGCCGCGCGTTGAGCGCCCGCGACTGGGTGCCGCCGCGCGAGTTGACGTCGCCCGGCGACTGGCGCCAGTTGAGCAGCTCGGCGGGGATCTCCTGCAGAAAGCGGCTCGGCATCGCCACCGTGACCTCGCCGAACTGCGCGCGGGTCATCGCCAGCGACAGGTAGAGGCGCTTGCGGGCGCGCGTGATGCCGACGTAGAACAGTCGCCGCTCCTCCTGCGGGCCGCCGGGCTCCCCCGCCGAGATGCGGTGGGGGATGAGGTCCTCCTCGACGCCCGTGACGAACACGGCGTCGTACTCGAGGCCCTTGGCGGTGTGCAGCGTCATGAGCGAGACCGAGCCCGAGGCGTCTTCGAGGTCGTCGGCGTCGGACACCAGCGCGACCTCGGTGAGGAAGTCCAGCAGCGTGCCCTCGGGGTTGTTGCGCGCGAACTCGCGGGCGACGGCCACCATCTCGTCGAGGTTCTCGATGCGCGCCTCGTCCTGCGCGTCCTTGCTCGCGCGCAGGGCGTCGTAGTAGCCGCTCTTGTTCAGCAGCAGCTGGAGCCCCTCGGCGACCGCCGTGGGCGGTGCGAGCTCGCCCGACGACGGGAGCATGATCTCGGATGCCTCGGCCAGCACCGCGTCCAGATGCGCGATGGCGGCCTGGATCTTGGGGCCGACGCCCAGCGCGGACGAGTTCGCCAGCGCGTCGCGGAACGTGATCTGCTGGTCGACGGCGTAGCGCGAGATCGTCTCGATGGTGACATCGCCGATGCCGCGCCGCGGCCGGTTGATGATGCGGCGCATCGCCATCTCGTCGGCGGGGTTCGCCACGGCGACGAGGTAGGCCAGGGCGTCCTTGATCTCGGCGCGCTCGTAGAACTTCGTGCCGCCCATGATCTTGTAGGGCAGCGCCGAGCGGATGAAGATCTCCTCCAGCGCACGGGACTGCGAGTTGGTGCGGTAGAACACCGCCATCTGCGAGTAGTCCACGCCCGCGCGCCGCAGCACCTCGATCTCGTCGGCGACGAACTGCGCCTCGTCGTGCTGCGAGTACCCGGTGAAGCCGACGATCTGCTCGCCGGCGCCCACGTCGGTCCACAGCTTCTTGTCTTTGCGGTCGAAGTTGTGGCCGATGACCGCGTTCGCGGCCGACAGGATGTTCTGCGTCGAGCGGTAGTTCTGCTCGAGCAGCACCACCTTGGCGCCCGGGAAGTCCTTCTCGAACTCGCTTATGTTGCGGATGTCGGCACCGCGGAAGGCGTAGATCGACTGGTCCGAGTCGCCGACGACCGTGAGCGAGGCGCCGTCCTCGGCGGCCGGCTCGGGCTCGAAGATCATCATGCCGCCCGACGCCGCGACGGGCGCGGCATCCGATCCCGGCGGCCGGGTCAGCTCGTGGATCAGCGCGTACTGGGCGTGGTTGGTGTCCTGGTACTCGTCGACGAGCACGTGACGGAACCGGCGCCGGTACACATCGGCGACCTGCGGGAACGCCCGGAACAGGAAGACCGTCTGCGCGATGAGGTCGTCGAAGTCGAACGCGTTCGCGCGCTGCAGCTCGCGCTGATACGCCGCGAACAGCTCGACGAAGACCCGCTCGGCGGGGTCGTTCATGTTCGCGGTGCGGGCGTAGGACTCGGCGTCGGCCAGCTCGTTCTTCAGGCGCGAGATCTTCGACTGCGTCGCAGCCGGCGTGAGCCCGAACGCGTCGGCCTCATGCTCTTTCACCAGGCGCTTGATGAGCGCCCGCGAGTCGCCGGAGTCGTAGATCGTGAAGGACTTCGTGAAGCCGAACTGCTCGGCCTCGCGCCGCAGGATGCGCACGCACGCCGAGTGGAACGTCGAGATCCACATGCCGCGGGCCGAGTCGCCCACGAGCTGCTCGACCCGCTCGCGCATCTCACCGGCGGCCTTGTTGGTGAACGTGATCGCGAGGATCTGGCTCGGCCACGCCTCGCGGTTGCGCAGCAGCGACGCGATGCGCCGGGTCAGCACGCTCGTCTTGCCCGAGCCCGCGCCCGCGACGATGAGCAGCGCCTGACCGCGGTAGGTCACGGCTTCGCGCTGCGGAGGATTGAGGCCTGCCAGCAGGTCGTCGTCCGCGCGCGCGGACGACGCGCGCGGACCGATGTCGCTGCCGACGATGATGGGGGTGCTGGCGTCGGTCATTGCCCGTCAAGTCTAGGCGCGCGCGCCGACACCGACACCGCCGCGGGCGCGGGGACGTCAGGGCAGGTCGGATGCCGCGGCCCGCAGCTGACGGACCGCGGGGCCGACATCGCTCAGCAGGTCCTCGGCGGCGTCGTCCGCGAGCGCGGCGAGTGTCTCGTAGTCCTCGGACCACTGCCCGGCGTGCGCCGCGCGGGCCCCCTCCTGGCGGGCGTGCCGGGCCAGCAGCGTGAGGTCTCGGTGCCCGCCGAGCGCGTCGTGGAGGTCGTCGCCCGCCTCGGCGATCGCCTGCACCGGCTTCGGCAGGAAGTCCGGGACGGCGTCCGCGATCGCCTCGGCGACGTACCTGGCCCGTCGGGCGGCCTTGCGCAGGTCGTGGAACTGCTCGGCCGAGTCGTCCAGCCGGCGCTCCGCCTTGCGGACGCGCTTCACCTGCGCGCGCAGCACTTCCGCCAGCACCGCCGTGGCCGGGCTGTCGTGCGCCACGACGTGCATCTCCTCGACGAAGCGGCGCAGCACCCGGCCGCGCTCCTGCGCCCGGGGTGACGCGGCGAGCTCGACGAGGCGCGCGTGGGCGACCGGATACGCCTCGCGCTCGCTGTCGACGAGCCTGCGGACGACCGCCGGGTCGTCGATCCCCGCGAGCTCCAGCGTCTCGGCCGCGACGCTCGCCCGCACCTCGATGTCGCGCACGACCCCGAGCTGGCTCCCCCACTCGGCGTACGCGACGCGGAGCCGCTCGGTCTGGCGGGTGTCGAAAGACTCCTCGAACCCGGCCAGCACGCTGCGCAGCCGCCGCACCCGTACGCGGTGCTGGTGCACGCCGTCCGGCTCGTCGGCCAGCGCCGGCGCCTCGGTGCGGGCCACCTCGTCCGCCGCGCGGCGCATGATGTCGCCGAGCACCGTCCCGATCGCGAGGTCCTTCTGCGCACCGCCCACGCCCCGAGCCTAGAGGTGGCCGGGCGCCGCGCACCGCATCCGCTAGTCGCCCGGCAGCCAGGCCTCGATCGCCTCGACGACCTCGGGCGCGTCGGGCGTGGTCTGCGGCGCGAACCGCTTGACCTCGCCCGTGGGGCTCACCAGGAACTTCTCGAAGTTCCATGTGATGCGGCCCTGCTTGCCGTCGAGGTCGGGGGTGCCGGTCAGCTCCTGATACAGCGGATGCGCGCTGCGGCCGTTGACGCGCACCTTCTCCGACATCGGGAACGTCACGCCCCACGTCGTCGAGCAGTACTCGGCGACAGCCTCGTCGCTGGACAGCTCCTGCAGGAACTGGTTGCTCGGGAACCCCACGACCGTGAAGCCGCGGTCGGCGTACGCCTTCTGCAGCGCTTCGAGCTGCTCGTACTGGGGGCTCAGCCCGCACCGCGACGCCACGTTGACGACGAGCGCCACGCGGCCGTCGACCAGCGCGCCGAACGTGGTCTGCTCGCCGCGGATGGTGGTGACGGGGATGTCTTCGAGAGTCATCGGGTGCCCTTTCCGATCGGTGCGGTGCTCAGAAGCTTACGGCGGTTCCGGGGTCAGGGCGCCGGGAACTGACGGCGTCGTAGGTGCGCCGGAGGCTCTCGGTCATGAGCGGGAAGTCCTGCCGCAGAACGAGCACGAAGAGCATGTCGATGAGCGCGAGCTGCGCGATGCGGCTGGCCATGGCGCCGCTGCGGAAGCGGCTCTCGCGGACGCTGGTGTGCAGCACGATGTCGCAGACGTCGTCGAGCGACGACTCGGCCGCGTTGGTGATGCCGATCGTCAGGGCGCCGGTGCGCCGCGCCGTCGCCAGGAAGTCGAGGGTCTCGCGGGTCTCGCCGCGGAAGGAGACGCCGACCGCGACGGACGCGTGGTCGAGCAGGGCGGCCTGCACGAGGGCGAGGTGGATGTCGACCGACACGGCGGCCGGCTTGCCGATCCGGCTGAGCTTCTGGAACAGGTCCTGCGCGCTGAGCGACGAGGCCCCCGCGCCGTAGAGCTCGATGCGACGCGCCGAGCGGAGCGCGTCGACCGCGCGGGCGACAGCATCCGTGTCGAGCATCTGGGCGGTGTCCTGGATCGCCTGGACCTCCTGGAACGCGATCTTCGCGACCGTGTCGGCGATCGAGTCGTCGGAGCCGATCTCGCCCTCGGCGATGTCGAAGCTGACCCGCTGCGCCTGATCGCGGCTGAGCGCGGCGATGACGTCGAGGCGGAACTCGCGGTAGCCGGGGTAGCCGAGGCTCTGGCAGAACCGGGCGACCGTCGACTGGGACGCCTCGCTGACATCGGCGAGCCGCATGATCGTCGAGGTGCGCACGACCTCGGGGTCGGCCAGCACCGCGTCGGCGACCCGGCGCTCGGACGCGCTGAGGCGGTCGCGCGACTGGCGCACGCGGAGCAGGACGTCCATCACACCGCCTCGCGCGTGCGGTCCAGCGCCTCACGCAGTCGCCCCTGGGTGTCCGACAGCGCGCGAGCCGCGGCATCCGCGGTCAATCCCCTCATGCACATCAGTATCGCGGGCTTGACCTCCCACCCGGTGTCGGCGAGCGCGCGGCGCGCCAGCACGGGGTCGGCGTCGGCCACTCCCATCACCGTGCGCACCGCCCGGGCACGGAGCTTCTCGTTCGTCGCGCGCACGTCGACCATGCGGTTGCCGTAGGTCTTGCCGATGCGCACCATGGCGAAGGTCGAGATGGTGTTGAGCACGATCTTCTGCGCCGTGCCGGCTTTGAGCCGCGTCGACCCGGCCACGAGCTCGGGCCCGACGATGACCTCCACCCCCACGTCTGCGGCCGCCGACAGCTCCGAGTCCTGGTTGCAGCTCACGCCGACCGTTGCCGCGCCGCGCGCCCTGGCCTCGGCGATCGCGCCGAGCACGTAGGGCGTCCGGCCCGAGGCGGTGAGCCCCACCACGCAGTCGTCGGGGCCCACGCCCGCACGCGCGATGTCGGCGCGGCCCGCGGCGACGTCGTCCTCAGCATTCTCGACGGCCCACTGGATCGCCCGCTCGCCGCCCGCGATGATGCCGACGACGCGCTCGGCCGGCTCGCCGAACGTCGGCGGGATCTCACTGGCGTCGAGGATGCCGAGACGACCGGGCGTCCCGGCGCCGACGTAGAGGAGCCGCCCGCCCCGCTGCATGCGCTCGGCGGCGGCGTCGACGGCCGAGGCGAGCTGGTGCGACGCGTCGGTCAGCGCGTCGGTGACCTGCCGGTTGTGGTCGATCATCGCCGCGACGAGCTCGGGCGTGGTCATGAGGTCGAGGTCGCTGAAGTCGGGGTCGATCGCCTCGGTCGTGAGCGAGGCGAGCTGGCGCCGCAGATCGTCCAGGTCAACCATGGCGCACCACGTTCCTCTCATAGACGCTGCCCGGCGTGCGGGCGATGTACTCCGCCCCGGCCAGCGCGTCGCCGAACGGTTCGGCCACGGCGAGCCCTCGATCGCGCAGACGGGCGCGCAGCGCGTCGCCGAAGACGCCGGATCCCGCGATGCCGCCCAGGAGGCAGTAGGGGCTGGATGCCGCGGAGCAGGCCGTCACGACCGCCTCGACCCCCCGGTCGACGATGCCCCGGGCGACGGCGTCGCCGGAGGCCGCCGCCTCGAGCACGAACGGGGCGAAGCGTGCGAGCTGCCGGGCCGGCGCCGCCGTGTCGGCGACCCACCGGGGCAGCGTGCTGAGGGGTGCGTGCAGCTCGAGGGCGGCGGCCGTGAGCGCGGTGGCCGGCCCGCGCCCGTCGTGCGCGGCGAGCACCGCCCGCAGGCCCTCCTGGCCGATCGCGCGGCCGCTCCCCTCGTCGCCGAGCCACGGGCCCCAGCCGTCCACCTGCGACAGCGCGCCCGCGCCGTCGAGGGTGAGCAGCACCGTCCCGGTGCCGACGATGACGATGGTGCCCGGGGTCCCGGCGAAGGCGCCGGCGTGGGCGGTGACGGCGTCGCTGGTGACGGCGACGGGCGCCTCGACGTGCGCGGCGACGCGCTCGGCGAGCGCCTGCGCCGCCGCGGGCGCGGCTTCGGCACCGGCCGCACCCACGCCCATCGACGAGACGTTGCCGCGCATCCCCGCGGGCAACTCGCCCAGGGCGGCGACGATCGCGGTGAACGCCCGCGCGTCGCCTTCGGCGTCGGCGAGGCCGGGCACTCCCGCCCCGGCGGCGGACGACACGGTGGTGCCGGAGGTCGCTCGAACGCGGCATCCGGTCTTTCCGAGATCGACGGCGACGATGCTCACGATCGCTCCTCTCGTGTGCGCGCGCGCAGGCGGCGCGGCGGCGGTGCCGCGGGGACGGTGGGCGGGACAGGCAGGGGTGCGGCTGACAGGTCCCATTGGCCGGCGACGGCGGCGCGGCCGGCCGGGGTGCCGGGAAGCTCGAGGGGGACGCGGGCCGCCGACAGGTAGGCCAGCAGGGCGAACATGACGGCCTCGCGCGCGTCGGCCGGGATTCCCCATGCGTCGCTCGGCTCGACCGGGACGCCGAGGTGCTCGCCGAGTCGTGCCATCAGCACGGGGTTGCGCGCGCCGCCGCCCGAGACGACGACCCGGCCGATATCGGGGGCGGTGCCCGCGAGCGCGTCGGCCACCGTCGTGGCGGTGAGCTCGAGAAGCGTCGCGCAGACGTCGGCGAGCGGCAGCTGGCGGCCGTCGAGGGCCTCGTCGACCGTGCCGATCGTGAACGTCTCGCGGCCGGTGGTCTTGGGGGCGGTGAGCGCGAAGTACGGATGCGCGCGCAGACGTGCGAGCAGCGCATCGTCGACCCGTCCGGCACGTGCGTGCGCGCCGTCGCGGTCGAAGGTCTCCGCGCCGTCGGTGGCCCGGCTGATCCACGCGTCGAGCAGCGCGTTCGCGGGTCCCGTGTCGAAGCCGGACGCGCTCCCGTCGGCCTGGACGACCTGGACGTTGGCGATGCCGCCGAGGTTCAGCGACGCGACGGCGACGCCGGTCTCCTCGGCGGACGCCGCCAGCCACCGCTCGTCGAACGCGGTGATGAGCGGCGCACCCAGGCCGCCGGCGGCCACGTCGGCGACGCGGAGGTTGAAGACCACCGGGCAGCCGGTGGCGCGGGCGATCCAGGCCGGCTCGCCGACCTGCAGCGTGCCCCACACCGCGCCGCCCTGGACGCCGTGGAACACGGTCTGCCCGTGCGAGCACACCACGTCGACGGGGTCGGCGTCAGAGGCGAAGCGCACGGCCGCGCGCGCGAACGCCCGTCCGACGGCGGTCTGCAGCGCGCACCACTCGGCCGGATCGAGCCGGCCGCCGTGCACCGCGCGCAGCACGAGGCTCCGCTCGTCGGGACGCCATGGCTCGGTGCCCCACCGCTCGATCTCCAGGTCGAGGCCGTCGTCGGACGGCTCGATGACGACCAGCGCCGCGTCGATTCCGTCGGCGCTCGTCCCGGACTGCAGCGCGAGGACCCTCACCGGCTCTCCCCCGCCCATGACCGCACGATCGCGGACGAGAGCCGCGAGTCGGCGCCGAGCTGCACGACCGCGGCGTCGAAGCCGCCGGGGATGGCGCCGACGTTGACCACGACGCTCTCCCCCGCGGCGCGTACGCGCTCGATCACCGCCCGCTGCGCGGCGCTCGGCCGATCGGCCACGACGACGGTGACGCCGGAGCCTCCGCCGGACGCGGGCCCCGCGAGCTGCCGCAGCGTGTCGACGACGGGGACGGCCCGTGTCGCGGCCGCCTGCGTGGCACCGGCGCGCGCGTCGACAATCCGCTCGATGCGGGCGAGCGCCGAGACGGCGGACGGATCGGATGCCTCCGCCAGCGCGGCCCCGATCGCCGCGACGTCATCGGGGGCGACGGACATCGGAGCCCGGGCATCCGTCTCGCCCTCCCCGGCCGTGCGCGCGGCGGTCATCCGCGCAGCCAGCCGGGCCACGCGGCCGTGCGCCTCGCGCAGCCGCTCCGGCGCGAGGCGACCGTCGTCCAGCGCGGCGGCGATGGCCGCGGTGACCTCGGCGTACTGCGCGGCCGCGTCCTCGCCCTTGAGCTCGGGATTGCCGAGGCAGACCAGGTCGGCGCCCGCGGCCAGAGCGCGAGCCGCGCCGCCCCCGAGACCGTACGTGTCGGCGATGGCGGCCATGTCGACGGCATCCGTGATCACCACGCCGTCGAAGCCCTCGGCCCGCAGCCGGGCGATCGCGTCGGGGTTGACGGTGACCGGCTCGGCGCCCCACTCCGCAACCACGATGTGCGCGGTCATGACGGCGGGCACGCCCTCGCGGATCGCGGCGGCGAAGGGCTCGGCATGACGCGCGACCGTCGCTGCGGGCACGGTCGGCAGGCCGCGGTGCGAGTCGACGTCGGTGTCGCCGTGGCCGGGCCAGTGCTTGACGCAGGCCGACACACCCTGGCGGGAACGGATGCCGCGCGCCGTCGCCGCGACCCGCGCGGCGACCTCGTACGGGTCGGCGCCGAACGACCGGGCTCCGATCACGGGGTTCGCCGGGTTGTCGTTGACGTCGGCGCTCGGCGCGAGGAGGAGGTCGATCCCCGCCCGGCGCACCCGCTCGCCGAGCACCGCCCCGACCCGCTCGGCGACCGCGGCCGACACCAGGCCCAGCTGCGCAGGCGACGGCAGGGTCGAGCCGTCCCGGCCCTCAAGCCGCGTGACGACGCCGCCCTCCTCGTCGGCGGCGACGAGCGTCTCGGGGCGCACCGCGCGGATGGCGGCGGCCAGACGGGCGGTGCCATCGGGATCACCGGCGTCGACGTTGCCGGCGAAGAGGCACACGCCGCCGAGCCCGCGCTGGAGCTCGGCGCGCAGCCACTCCGGGAGCTGCGGACCGGCGAATCCGGGCAGCAGGACGCCAGGCACCAGTTCGTGGACGCTCATGTCAGCCCTTCACCGCCCCGGCCACCAAGCCGCTGGACAGGCGCCGCTGCACGATGATGAAGAACACCATGACGGGGATCGTGATGATGGTCGACGCCGCCATGACCGAGCCCCAGTCGTTGGAGTGCAGGCCGAAGAACTGCCGCAGACCGATCGAGACGGTGTAGTTCTCGGTCACGCCACCGAGGAGAGTCATGGCGAAGATGAACTCGTTCCACGCGGTGATGAAGGCGAACACGCTCGTGGCCACCAGGCCCGGCGCGACCAGCGGCAGCAGCACCGACCGGAACATGCGCCACCACGACGCGCCGTCGATGTACGCCGCCTCTTCGAGCTCGACCGGGACGGCCGCGACGAAGCCGCGCAGCATCCAGATCCCGAAGGGCAGGGCGAGGGCGGTGTACACGACGATGAGACCGAGGAGCGTGCCCAGCAGCTGCAGGTCGCGCACCTGCACGAACAGCGGGATCACGAGCGCCTCGAGCGGCACCATCTGCACGATGAGGATCATCATGACGATCTGGGTGCGCAGCCGGAACCGGAAGCGCGCGACGGCGATCGACGCGAGGAGGCCGAGCAGCCCCGACGCCAGCACGACGACGAGCGCGACGACCGCGGAGTTGCGCAGGAACGTGGCGAAGCCGCCGTCGGTGAGCACGTAGACGAAGTGGTCGAGAGTGAACTGACGGGGCACCAGCTCGGCACCGCCGGAAGGGTTCTCGTCGACCGCGCTGACGAGCATCCAGTACGTCGGGAAGAGCGTGAAGACGAGGAGGAGGAAGACCGCGACGCCCTTCAGGGCGCGTCGCGCGAGCGAGGGCCGGGTCACAGCTGGTCCTCCTTGAGCAGGCGCCGCACGTACACGACGGTGATGACGAGCAGCAGGAGCGTGAGCAGCACGGCGATCGCCGAACCGAAGCCGTAGCGGTTCTGCCCGAACGACTCGACGTACGACCACACCCCGAGGTTCAGCACCTCGCGGTTGGATCCGGCGCCGCCGGGCATGAGGTACACCTGCGCGAAGACCTTGAAGTCCCAGATGGTCGACAGGATGATGACGACCGCGAACACCTGATTCAACTGCGGGAACGTGATGCTCCAGAAGCGGCGCCACGCGCCGGCGCCGTCGAGGGATGCCGCCTCCAGCGTCTCCTTCGGCACCCCGAGGAGCCCCGCGAGCACCGTGACGGCCACGAACGGGAAGCCGTGGTGGATGACGTTCAGCAGCACGATGGCGTAGAACGACCAGCGGTTGGTGAACCAGTTGTAGGGCTCGGCCATGAGCCCGAGCTGCATCAGCAGCTGGTTCACGATGCCGCGGTCGGCGTCGAAGATCCACACCCACACGTAGGTGCCGGTGACGGCGGGCATCGCCCAGGCCGCCATGATGGCGCTCGCCACGACGGTGCGCCAGAAGGAGCCGAGCGACTGCAGCAGCAGCGCGACCAGCGTGCCGAAGGCGACGGTGCCGAAGACGGCGAGCGCGGCGAAGCCGACCGTGTTCGGCAGAACGACGGTCCACAGCGTCGGGCTGGTCAGCGCCTCGACGTAGTTGTCGGCGCCGATGAAGTTCGGCTCGCCCGAGACGATCTCGCGCAGGCCGTAGTCCTGGAACGAGAAGAGGACGACCCGGATGAGGGGCCAGAGGAGGAGCCCCGCGAGCACGATGAGCGCGGGCGCGAGGAGCATCCAGGGCCGGAGGCGGTCGATCGGGCGACGGCGGGAACCTCCCGTCGCGACCGCCGCGCCGGCGGCGGAGGAGGTGCGCTCCTCCGCCG
>NZ_JBHTZE010000003.1:315601-465423 GCF_042790415.1 Microbacterium sp. NPDC056736 | reverse complement strand
GGTCCCCGCCGCCGCGCCGGCGCCGGTCCCGGCCGGACCGGTGACCCTGGAGCGCATGAAGGACGCCTGGCCGCAGGTGCTCGGTCGCCTGGAGGACGTCAGCAGGTCCTCGTGGATGCTCGCCTCCGGCGCACGGCTCCTCGGGCTGGACGATGACGTCCTCACGCTCGGCTTCGGGAGCCAGACGGACGTCGTGAAGTTCAAGCACCTCGCCGCCGGCAAGGGCCCGAGCGAGGACCTCCGCCAGGCGATCCTCGCCGAGCTCGGCATCCGGGTGAAGTACATCGCGCGGCACGACGCCGGCGGTGGCTCCGGCGGGCCGGCGGCCCCCGGTGGTCCCGCCGCCACCGGCGGCCCGGCCGCACCGGATCCGGCAGGAGCGTCAGGCGAGGGTCGAGCGCCCGCGCCCGACCGACCGGCACGGCCGACCGGCGCATCGCCGCAGACGGCACCCGCGGCGGCCCGCCACCCCGGCCCGGCACCTTCCGCGTCGGCGGCTCCCGCGCCGCGGTCCCAGGCGAGCGGACCATCCCGCGACGCCGCAGGCCCCGCACCCAGGGCGTCCGCGCCCGCCGCGCCGCGCTCGGCGACGGGCACCGGCTCCTATGGCGCCCCTGCGGCTGCCGCCCCGGTCACCGAGTGGGCCGTCGCGCCGATCCCGTCCGACGACGACGCGCCCCCGCCCGACCCCGGTCCCGCCGCCATGCCCAGCCAGTTCGCCGTCGACGACGAGCCGGAGGACGCCGGCGCGGCGCCCGTCCGCATCGCGACGCTCGCGCCCGCGCGCGAGGGCGAGGTCCTGCCGCCCTCCGAGGTCGCACCGTCGATCGAGCGCGACGACGACGATGACGACGTCGATGATGAGAGCGCGGCGATCGCCGACGTCCCCGTGCCCCCCACGGTGGCGCCGCCGCTGGTGCCCTCTGTGAGGACGCGCAACGGCGGCGTGCAGCGGTACGGCGAGGCCGTCGTCCGTCAGGTGCTCGGCGCCCGATTCGTGCGCGAAGAGCCCTACGAGCCGCCCACGAGGTTCAGCTAGGCATGTACGACGGCATCGTCCAGGATCTGATCGACGAGTTCGGCCGCCTTCCCGGCATCGGCCCGAAGTCCGCGCAGCGCATCGCCTTCCACATCCTGCAGACCCCGAACTTCGACGTCTCCCACCTCGCCGAGCTGCTCAGCGAAGTCCGCGAGAAGGTGCGCTTCTGCGAGGTGTGCGGCAACGTCACGGAGCAGGAGCGCTGCTCGATCTGTCGCGACCCACGGCGCAATCACACCCTGATCTGCGTCGTGGAGGACGCGAAGGACGTCGCCGCCATCGAGCGCACGAGGGAGTTCCGCGGCCTGTACCACGTGCTCGGCGGGGCCATCAGCCCGATCGCCGGCATCGGCCCGGACGATCTGCGCATCACGCAGCTCATGCAGCGCCTCGCCGACGGCACCGTGCAGGAGGTCATCCTCGCCACCAACCCCAACCTCGAGGGCGAGGCGACCGCCACATACCTGAGCCGTCTGCTGCACACCCTCGAGATCGCCGTCACCCGTCTCGCCTCCGGGCTCCCCGTCGGCGGCGACCTCGAGTACGCCGACGAGGTCACCCTCGGGCGGGCGTTCGAAGGGCGCCGCTCGGTCTAGCCGCGATGTCGGAAGTCCGCCGTATATTGGCGGTCGTCCGCCTCGCGGGCGCGGCGGTGTCGGTCCAGTCTTGGTCGACGACGGTCCGATGCCGCGCGGATGCCGGCATCTGAGACGGAAGGACCCCATGTACTCCTCGCAGCGCTTCGACATGCGTGCGTGGCTGCTCTTCGCCGCGATGGCGGTGCTGTGGGGCATCCCGTACCTGTTCATCAGCATCGCGGTCGAGTCGTACTCGCCGGCGGCGGTCGTGGCGGGCCGCACGCTGCTCGGTGCGCTGCTGCTGCTGCCGTTCGCGCTGAAGCAGAAGGCGCTGCGCCCGGCGTTCTCGAAGATCGGCTGGGTGCTCGTGTTCGGCGCCATCGAGATGGCGGGCCCGTTCCTGCTCCTCGGCCACGCCGAGCAGACCCTTCCCTCCGGGCTCACCGGCCTCCTCGTCGCCACCGTGCCGCTGTTCGCCGCGCTCATCGCCTTCGGCGGCGGCGACCGCTCGGTGCTGAGCCCCGCCCGGGCGATCGGTCTCGTCGTCGGGTTCGTCGGCGTGTTCGTCATCGTCGCGGGGCCCGGCCTGGCCGTCGAGGGCGGAGGCGGACTCCTCGCCGTCGGCGAGGTGCTGCTCGTGGCTCTGCTCTACGCCATCGCGCCGTTCGTCATCGCCACGAAGCTCCGCGATGTGCCTGCGCTCGGCACGATCACGCTCGCGCTGCTCGCGGTGGGCATCTTCTACACCCCCATCGCGTTCCTCACGCAGCATCAGGTCCCGACGGTCGAGAGCACGGTGTCGCTCGTCCTGCTCGCGGTGCTCTGCACAGCCGTGGCCTTCATCGCCTTCTTCGCGCTGATCGCGCGCGTCGGCCCGGTGCGGGCGCCGCTGTTCACGTACGTGAACCCGGTCGTCGCGATCGTGCTCGGCACGATAGTCCTGAGCGAGCCGCTCACCGCCGGGCTGCTCGTCGGCTTCCCCCTGGTCATCGTGGGCTGCTGGCTCGCCGCCACGGGAGGGCGGCTGCGAGCGCCGCGGGCCGAGGCGGAGTTCCCGCCCATCCCGTCGCCGTGACGGGCGATCGGGTCCTTCGGGCTCAGCGCAGGACTTCCACAAGCACGATCCACGACACCATCAGCGCGGCCATGATGCCGACGATCGAGCCGACGGCGAACCACAGCAGCCCGTGGCCCTGGCCGGCCGCGAGCAGCGCGCCGCCCACGAGATACGCCAGCGGTGCGATGAAGCCCACCGCTGCCTTGCCTGCCCGGAGCCGGTTCCGCGGATGCCGGTTCTCGAAGATCCGTCGCGCAGCCTGTACGGCGAACGCGGCCGCGCCGACCGCCAGCAGACACATCGCGATGCCGTAGCCCTGCGGGCCGATGCCCGGGATGAGCCCGATGGCCGAGCCGGCCAGCGCCAGGACGAGCCCCGCGATCCCGGCGGCGAGGCGGGCGGTGAGCGAGGCCTCCTTGATGATCTCGGCGATGTTCACGCTCGCCGCCACGATCACCAGGCCCGCGAGGGCGGCCGTCGCGCCCACCATGGCGACGTTGAACTCCGACCAGGCCTCGATCTGCTCCATGGCACGGATGCTAGCGCGCGGCGGCGCCGCCACGCGGCGCACAGAATCGGAACCTTTCAGCGACACGCCGATCCTCGCGCGCCCCGCGCCGCGTGTCGCCGCAGCTCTCCGATTCTGTGCTGCGGTGAGCCGGCGGACGCCGCGGGCCCGTCACATGACCGGGCGCGCATGGGCGCGTCCGTAAGATGGAACGTCGGGTGCGGCATCCGTTCCCGCCCGCCCCTCGAGACACGCGTGGAGACTCATCGTGGCGCTCATCGTCCAGAAGTACGGCGGATCGTCGGTCGCCGACGCCGAGAGCATCAAGCGCGTCGCGAAGCGCATCGTCGACACCCGCCGCGCCGGTCATGACGTCGTCGTCGCCGTCAGCGCCATGGGCGACACGACCGACGAGCTCCTCGACCTCGCCGGCCAGGTCGCGCCGATCCCGGCGCCCCGCGAGTTGGACATGCTGCTGTCCAGCGGTGAGCGCATCTCGATGGCGCTGCTGGCGATGGCCATCCACTCGATGGGCTTCGAGGCCCGCTCGTTCACCGGCAGCCAGGCCGGCATGATCACGACGGCCGACCACGGATCCGCGCGGATCGTCGACGTCACCCCGATCCGCCTGCGCGAGGCGCTCGAAGAGGGCGCCATCGTCATCGTCGCGGGATTCCAGGGCTTCAACCGCGACACCCGCGACATCACGACCCTCGGTCGCGGCGGCTCCGACACCACCGCCGTCGCGCTCGCCGCGGCGCTCGAGGCCGACGTGTGCGAGATCTACAGCGATGTGGACGGCATCTTCACCGCCGACCCCCGCGTCGTGCCGAAGGCCCGCAAGCTCGGCGCGGTCTCCGCCGAGGAGATGCTCGAGCTCGCCGCGAACGGCGCGAAGGTGCTGTACATCCGCGCTGTCGAGTACGCCCGCCGCCACGGCGTGCTGATCCACGCCCGCTCCACGTTCAGCTCGGGCGTGGGGACCTACGTGCTCGGCCCGGGGATGAGCATCCCCGACGCCGGAGAGGGAGAAGAGATGGAAGAACCCATCGTCGCCGGAGTCGCCACCGACCTCGGCCAGGCCAAGATCACGATCATCGGCGTCCCCGACGTTCCCGGCAAGGCGGCCGAGATCTTCAAGGTCGTCGCGAAGTCCGGCGCCAACGTCGACATGATCGTGCAGAACGTGTCGGCGGCCGCCACCGGGCGCACCGACATCTCGTTCACGCTCCCCAAGACCGACGCCGCCATCGCGCTCAAGGCGCTCGCCGGCGACCAGGCCGAGATCGGCTTCGAGAACCTCGTGCACGACGACCAGATCGGCAAGCTGTCGGTCGTCGGCGCCGGCATGCGCACGCACTCCGGCGTCTCGGCGACCCTCTTCGAGGCCCTGAGCGTCGCCGGCATCAACATCGAGATGATCTCGACCTCCGAGATCCGCATCTCGGTCGTGGTCCGAGGCGACGACCTCGCCGAAGCGGCGCGGGTTGTGCACACCGCGTACGACCTGGACGGCGACGTCGAGGCGACGGTCTACGCCGGCACCGGTCGCTGACGCGAGCGGCAGAGGATGACGGATGCCGCGACCCGCGGCATCCCCCCGCTCCGGCGTCAGCCCGCCGAGACGTCGCGACCGTCGGTGAGCAGACCCTCGACGAGCGCTTCGACGATGTCGTCGGTCGGAGTGTCCGCGTCGATGGACACGGTCAGCCGATCGAGGATCAGTCCCTCGATCGCGTAGTGGAAGAGGGCGATCTCGAACGCGCCGCCGGGCAGCCCTGCGGACTCGTTGAACGCGACGTCGGCGGCGAAGCCGGCGCGCATCCACGCCCCCAGCGCGTCGGCGATCTCCTGGGAACGCGCAGCCTCCAGGCGGAGGGTGAAGAGTGCGAGCGTCACCTCCCGCTCCGACGTCAGCCGGCGCACGATGTCGCGTGTGTAGTCGGCGAACAGTGCGCGGTCGGCGGGGCGGTCCTGCCATCTGGCGTGCACGGCCGGGTCGGGCGCCAACCGCTCGCCGATCCGCTCCACGAGCGCTGAGATCAGCAGGTTCCGGCTGCGGAAGTAGTTCGACGCCGTTCCCGTCGGCACGCCGGCCCGGGCGTCGACCGCCCGATGGGTGAGCCCTCGCATGCCCTCCGCCGCCAGCACGGAGATTCCGGCATCCGCCAGCAGGCGCCGTCGCTCCTCGTTACGTGCCACGGGATCAGCGTAGCGAATCCACGACAGATGTCGTAGTCTGGCATCCACTACACATGTCGTGAAAGGATCCACATGCGCGATCTCGTCTACTACGCCGCCGTCAGCCTCGATGGACGGATCGCGTCGCCGCGCGGGGCTTTCGACGCCTTTCCCGTCGAGGGCGACCACATCGACGTCATCAACGCAGAGTGGGCTGACACCGTCCCCGGTGCGATGTACGACGCGCGGGGCATGAGCGCGCCGCGCGGGCGATTCTCGACCGTGCTGATGGGCTGGAACACGTTCGCCGCAGGGCTGGAGTTCACCGACAGCCCGTACCCCCACCTCGAGCAGATCGTGTTCTCGCGAACACGCACCTCGGCGGACGTCGGCGCCGGTGTGCGGATCACCGCCGAGGACCCGCGTGCCGTCGTCGCCGAGCTGAAGGCGCAGCAGGCCGCCGATATCTGGCTCTGCGGCGGGGGAGTGCTCGCCACGGAGCTGCGGGAGCACATCGACCGTCTCGTCCTCAAAGTGAACCCCATCGTCTTCGGCGACGGCCTTCCGCTGTTCGCCGGCGGGTATGCGCCGTCGTCGTTCGTGCTGGAGCGCTCGCGCAGCTTCGCGTCCGGCGTCGTGATGAACGAGTACCGCCGCGCGTAACCGCGGCCCGGGCTCAGGGCTGCGAAAGGTAGAATCGGGCGCATCCCGCGCGTCCGACGGTGTCCGCGCGTCCGCTCCACGCTTGTGCCCACGCTGAGGAACCACCCATGACCCGCATCTCCGATTCAGGACTCTCCGTCGCCGTCGTCGGCGCCACCGGCCAGGTCGGCGGCGCGATGATCGACATTCTCGAGGAGCGAGGGTTCGCGGTGCGCGAGCTCCGGGCGTTCGCTACGGCCCGCTCGGCCGGATCGGACGTGGTGTTCCGCGGCCAGGCCGTGACCGTCGAGGATGTCGCCACGGCCGAGCTCGGCGGCATCGACATCGCCCTCTTCTCGGCCGGAGCGACCGGCAGCCGCGCGCACGCGCCCCGCTTCGCCGAGGCGGGCGCCGTCGTCATCGACAACTCCAGCGCCTGGCGCATGGACCCCGACGTGCCGCTCGTCGTGAGCGAGGTCAACCCGCACGCGATCGCCGAGGCGCGCAAGGGCATCATCGCCAACCCCAACTGCACCACCATGGCCGCGATGCCGGTGCTGAAGGTGCTCGACGCCGAGGCGGGACTCGAGCGGCTGATCGTCAGCACCTACCAGGCCGTGAGCGGCTCCGGCGTCGCGGGCGTGCAGGAGCTGCTCGGCCAGGTCGAGGGCGTGCTGGCGCAGGGCGGCGTCGAGCGGCTGGCGCGCGACGGGTCCGCGCTGGACTTCCCCCAGCCGGAGAAGTACATCGCCCCGATCGCCTTCGACGTCATCCCGTTCGCCGGCAGCCTCGTCGAGGACGGCCTCAACGAGACCGACGAAGAGAAGAAGCTGCGCAACGAGAGCCGCAAGATCCTCGAGCTGCCCGACCTGCGGGTCGCCGGAACGTGCGTGCGCGTCCCGGTCTTCACCGGCCACTCGCTCAGCATCAACGTCGAGTTCGCCCGCGAGATCACCCCCGAGCGTGCGCGCGAGCTGCTCGCGAGCGCACCCGGCGTGAAGCTCGAGGAGGTCCCCACGCCGCTGCAGGCCGCCGGTACCGACCCCAGCTACGTCGGCCGCATCCGCGCCGACCAGTCCGCGCCGGAGGGCAAGGGGCTCGTCCTCTTCATCTCCAACGACAACCTGCGCAAGGGCGCGGCACTCAACGCGGTGCAGATCGCCGAGCTCGTCGCCGCGAACCTCGGCGCGAGCGTCTGACGCCGAGCGCCGGCACCCTCCGCGCTTGCCGCCGGGGCAAGAACGCGCGGATTTTCCGGTGGCGCCGCCGTCCCCGGTCAGGGCCGCTTTCGGGGCGAACTAGAATCGTCTGGTGACCGAAACGCCCTCCGACGCCCTGCCCAGCCCCGACGACAGCGACCTCCCCACCGGCACGGTCGATGTCCTGCTGATCGGCGGCGGGATCATGAGCGCGACCCTCGGCACCCTGCTGCAGGAGGTCCAGCCCGACCTCAAGATCGCCCTGTTCGAGCGGCTCAGCGACGTCGCCATGGAGAGTTCGAACGCGTGGAACAACGCCGGCACGGGTCACGCCGCACTCTGCGAGCTCAACTACATGCCCGAGGGCAAGGACGGCTCGGTCGACCCGGCGAAGGCCATCTCGATCAACGAGCAGTTCCAGCAGAGCCGCCAGCTCTGGTCTTCGCTCGTCGACGAGGGCGTGCTCGATGCGCCGTCGACGTTCATCAACTCCACGCCGCACATGACGTTCGTGCGCGGCGAGAAGGATGTCGCGTACCTAAAGAAGCGCTACGAGGCGCTGAAGGATGAGCCGCTCTTCGCCGGCATCGAGTACAGCGAGGACTCCCGCGTCATCAACACGTGGGCGCCGCTGCTCATGCAGAAGCGCCGGAAGGGCGAGCCCTTCGCCGCGACCCGCGTGCCCGCCGGCACCGACGTCGACTTCGGCGCCCTCACCCGCCAGCTCGTCGACCGCCTCGCCGAGAACGGCGCCGACGTCCGCACCAACACCGAGGTGCGCAGCCTCAAGCGTCTTCCCGACGGCACCTGGCGCGTGAAGTACCGGCGCACGATCGGACGCACGCCCGGTGAGATCCGCGCGAAGTTCGTCTTCGTCGGCGCCGGCGGCTGGGCCCTCAAGCTGCTGCAGCGCTCCGGCATCCCCGAGATCTCGGGGTACGGCGTGTTCCCCATCGGCGGTCAGTGGCTGAAGACCACCAACCCCGCCATCGTGTCGCAGCACAAGGCGAAGGTGTACTCGCAGGCGTCGGTCGGCGCGCCGCCCATGTCGGTGCCGCACCTCGACACGCGGGTCGTCGACGGTGAGGCATCCCTGCTGTTCGGGCCGTTCGCGACGTTCAGCCCCAAGTTCCTCAAGAACGGCTCCTGGTTCGACATCGTCGGCCAAGTGCGTCCGGGCAACCTGGGACCGATGCTCAAAGTCGCGTGGGACAACCCCAGCCTCATCTCGTATCTCGTCGGCGAGCTGCTGAAGAACCACAAGAAGAAGGTCGACAGCCTGCGTGTCTTCATGCCGACGGCGAAGGATGAGGACTGGGAGCTGCTGCAGGCCGGGCAGCGCGCGCAGGTCATGAAGAAGGATCCCGAGAAGGGCGGCATCCTGCAGTTCGGCACCGAGGTCGTCACCGGCGCCGACGGCACCATCGCGGGCCTGCTCGGCGCCTCGCCGGGAGCCTCGACCGCGGTGTCGATCATGCTGGGCCTGATGAAGACGTGCTTCCCCGACCGCATCCAGGCGTGGGAGCCGCGTCTGCGCGAGCTCATCCCGAGCTATGGCGAGACCCTCAACGCGCGCCCTGAGACCGCGCGCGAGCTCCTCGGCGAGACGGCGGAGACGCTGGCCCTCACCGCGTGATCCGCCGATGAGGCGGTGGTCCCTGCGATCCTGTGAGCGCGGGGTGCCCGACCCCTAGGGTGGGGGCATGCCGGTGTCAGGACGCGCACGGCGCGGCTGGGGGATCGCCGCGGCGTCCATCGTCGCGGTGCTCGTGGCGGGGGCTGTGGCGCTCGCGACGGGTGAGCGCGCGCCCGCCGCCTTCTCCGCGCGCGGCCCCGAGCGACCGCCGGTGATCGGCGCGCTGGCGGCGGCATCCGTCGACGACTTCTCGTTCGACTCGTTCGACGCGGACTACTGGCTCGTCCGGGGCACCGGAGATCGCAGCCGGCTGCTCACGACCGAGACGATCGTCGCCCGGTTCCCCGAGTTCGACCAGAACAAGGGCATGGTGCGCGCGCTGCCGGTCGTCGACAGCGGCATTCCGCTGGGCACCGTCGTGCTCGGCGTCACGGGCGAGGACGGCGTCGCGATCCCGTGGTGGACCGAGCGGGACGGCGATTGGATCTACGTCCTCACCGGCGACGAGTCGTACGTCCACGGCGCGCAGACGTACGTCATCACCTACGAGATGAGCGACGTCGTGCTGCGGTACGAGGACACCGCGGCCGACGAGTTCTATTGGGACACCGTGGGCACCGACCACGCCCAGCCGTTCGATGTCGTCCACGCCGACGTGCATGTGGCGACGGATGCCGCGACCGCCGTCATCGACGGGCGCGTGTTCTGCTACACCGGGCCGGCGGGCTCCAGCGAGCAGTGCGACATCGAGCGGACGGACGCCCCGGAGGCGCTGCCGGAGGAGGTCTCGTGGTGGGCCATGGCGTCGGGCTCGTCGGCGACCAGCACCGTCGCGTTCCGCGCCGCCGACGAGGGGCTCGGACCCGACGAGAACGTCACTGTGGCGATCGGCTTCGAGCGCGGCACGTTCGCCGCGCCCAGCCCTCCGCCACCTCCGCCGTACCCGTGGTGGCTGTGGATCCTCCCGCTGCTCGCCCTGCTCTCGGGCGTCGGCGGCCTCGCCTTCCTGCTCGTGGTCAAGGCGGCGGCGCGCCGCAACCCCGACCGGTCGCCGGTGATCGTGCAGTACGCGCCGCCTGCCGACGAGTCGCTCACGCTGTCGGCGGGCGTGCTGGATGTGCCCCAGCGTGCGCTGGCCGCGCACGTGGTCGACCTCGCCGTCAAGGATGCCGTGGAGCTGCGCGCCAGCGGCGACCGGCAGGACGCCGACGACTTCGAGGTGGTGCTGCGCGAGACCGCCGGCCTGGACGCGGACGAGCGGAGGATCGTCGACACCCTGTTCGGGCGCAAGGCCGAATCCGGCGCCGACGTCGACCTCGGAGCGTTCGCCGCCAAGCCGCCGCCGCGCGCGGTCACGTACGTGCGGCGGATCGACGAGTTCACCGTCCAACGGGGCTACCGCAGCAAGCTGCCGGCCTGGATCGGACGGACGCGCGGCTTCATCCAGACGACGGGGATGCCTCTCGCGCTCCTTCTGATCTTCTTCGCGGACGGCGCCTTCGTGGTGCTCGGGCCCCTCGGGACGCTCGGTGACATGCTCTACTTCGCGGCCCTCGGGAGCGCCTTCTTCGCGTTCATCGGCCTTCCCTTCGTGTCGCTGCCGACGTCGACCCTGACCGTCGCCGGAGGGATGCACCGGACCTACCTCGACGGCATCCGCGAGTACCTCGCCCTCGCCGAGGAGGACCGCCTGCGCGCCGCGCAGTCGCCGCGGACGGCGGACCTCGTGTCGTCCGGGCGCCGCCCGTACGGGGAAGCGCCCGGCGGGCGCGGGGCCGACGTGGTCAACCTGTACGAGCGGCTGCTGCCCTACGCGGTGCTGTTCGGCATGGAGCGGGAGTGGGTGCGGGTGATCCGCGCGGCGGCGGGGACCGAGACGGCGACGGACCTGGCGCTCTTCGACGCGGTGACCTCCCGCTCGCTCGCTGACGCGTCCTCGTCGATCGGCCGCCTGGCTGCGACCCCCGTCTCGCGACCGGGGTCCTCCTCGAGCTCCTCGTCGGGCTCGAGCTGGTCGTCATCCGGCGGCTCGTCGGGCGGCGGCTTCTCCGGCGGCGGGGGCGGCGGCGGAGGCTTCGGCGGCCGCTGAGCCCGGAGCGCGGTGACGACACCGACTACGCTCGATCCGTGGCAAAGCTGTACTTCCGCTACGGGGCGATGAACTCCGGCAAGTCGACGTCCCTTCTGCAGGCCGCGTACAACTACGAGGAGCGGGGACAGCACGTGCTGCTGGCGAAGCCGGCGATCGACACGAAGGGCGCCGACCAGATCGACAGCCGGCTCGGCGTCAAGCGCACGGTGGACTTCCTGATCGCCCCCGACGCCGATCTGCGCACGCTGTTCGCCGAGCATCGCGCGCGGGTGAAGCGGGATGCCGCATCCGCCCTCGTGCCGGAGTCGGACGAGCACGAGGTCGACGTCGCGTGCCTCCTCATCGATGAGGCGCAGTTCCTCACCAGGACGCAGGTGGACGATCTGCTGCGGATCGTGGTGATGGACGGCGTGCCCGTGCTCGCCTACGGGATCCGCACCGACTTCCAGACGCAGGCGTTCCCCGGCTCGGCCCGCCTGCTGGAGCTCGCCCACAGTCTCGAAGAGCTCAAGACGATCTGCCGATGCGGCCGCAAGGCGCTCTTCAACGCCCGGCTCGTCGGCGGACGATTCGTCTTCGACGGCGACCAGGTCGCGATCGACGAGCTCACCGCCGAGCGCGTCACGTACGAGTCGCTGTGCGCCGAGGACTACCTGCGCGCGTCGGGCGGCCGCCTGCAGTAGGCGAAGGGCCGCTCACGCGGGCTCGGCCGCGCGGCGCCGCCGGCGGGGGAGCGGGACGAGCATCGACGTGCTGCGCTGGTAGTCGCGGTACGCCGGATACTTCGAGGCGGAGATCGACTCGGTGAAGATCGTGGAGCCGATGAACAGGATGGTGAGGCCCACGGCGCCGGCGATCGTGCCGTTCAGCCAGCTGCCGCCGTCGGCCACGAGGGCGGCAGCTCCGAGCGCGTAGAACACCCACCACTGCGCCTGCTCGAAGAAGAAGTTCGGATGGCGGCTGTAGGCGAAGAGTCCGGTCGACAGGAAGCCAGGTCCGAGTGTGCCGCCCGCCTGCCTCTTCGCGCGGTGGAACTCCCACTGCTGCTGGTCGGCCACCGTCTCGCCCGCGAGGAAGCCGGCGAACAGGACCGCGAACGCCGCGTCCCATCCCGTGAAGGGGACGGGATGCTGCCACGCGACGTACGCGGGAAGCGTGATGAGCACCAGCAGGGCGCTCTGCGCGAGCACGATGAAGAGGAGGTTGAACAGCTGGAACTGCCAGGATGTCATGCGGCTGCGCAGGACGGCCCAGCGATAGTCCTCCATGCCGGTGTAGCCGCCCTTGCGGGCGAAGTTGAAGGTGAGACGCACGCCCCAGGCCGTCACGAGCACGGCCATGACGATGAGGCGTGTGGCGTCGACGCCGGACGTCAGCGCGGCGCCGGCGAAGATCCACACGTAGACGACCGGGACGATGGACCACAGTCGGTCGATCCACGACGTCTCGTGGGTGATGAGCGAGGTGATCCAGCAGAACGCGGCGGCGATGCCCGCGACGATGAGGACCAGGACGAGGGGATCCATGTCGTCAGGGTAGCGCCCACGGCGCCTCCGGCCGCGACATCCGCCGGCACACGGGTTGTCTGTGGTCCGACCACAAGTTATCGTGGTCTGACCACACCGCGCCCTTCAACGGGGAGGGCCGACATCGACGAGGAGACCCGTGGCAGGCACTCCCACACCGCAGGCTGCGATCGCCCCCGCGCGCGCCTGGCGCGTGGTGCTCGAGAAGATCGAGGCGGACCTGCTCGACGGCGCCCTGCGGCCGGGGGATCGCCTCCCTCCAGAGCGGGAGCTCGCCACGACCCTCGGCGTCGGCCGATCGAGCGTGCGCGAGGCGCTGCGGGTGCTGGAGGTCATGGGCCTCATCCGCACCGGCACCGGCTCCGGCCCGACATCCGGCGCCATCATCATCGCGACACCCCAGGGCGGGATGTCGGCGCTGCTGCGCCTGCAGGTCGCCGCTCAGGGCTTTCCGCTGGACGACGTCGTCGCCACCCGCCTCGCCCTGGAGTCGGCGGTCGTCGAGACGCTCGCGGCCGACCCGGAGCGTTCAACGGCCCAGGGCCGCACGATCGTCGATGCGATGGAGGCCGCCGACCTCACGCCCCCCGAGTTCCTCGCCCTCGACGCGCAGCTGCACCTGGCGCTGGCCGAGGCGTCGGGCAACGTCGTCATCGTCGCGATGATGGCGGGTCTGCGCACGGCGATCGAGTCCTACGTGCAGGCCGGGGCGGCGAGGATCCCCGACTGGGATGCCGCCGTCGCCCGTCTGCGCGCCGAGCATCGGGCGATCCTCGAGGCCGTCGATGCGGGCGACGGTGCCCGCGCCCGCGCCCTCGTCCACGACCACATCACCGGCTACTACGCACAGGCGGGCCTCGCCCGCGCCAACGACTGAGCCCCACAGAGAAACCGAAAGGGACCCCCATGGTCACCCGTCAGCTTCCGCGCCCCGCCGAGCTGCTCGAGCTCATGCAGTTCAAGAAGCCCGAGCTCAACGCCAAGAAGCGCCGGCTGGACGCCGCGCTCACGATCGACGACCTGCGCACGATCGCCAAGCGTCGCACGCCCAAGGCCGCGTTCGACTACACCGACGGTGCGGCGGAGGGCGAGCTCTCCCTCACCCGCGCGCGGCAGGCGTTCCAGGACGTCGAGTTCCACCCCGACATCCTCCGCCCCGCCGAGAACGTCGACATGTCGACGGAGATCCTCGGCGGCCCGTCCGCCCTTCCCTTCGGCATCGCGCCGACGGGCTTCACGCGCCTCATGCAGACCGAGGGCGAGACCGCGGGGGCGAGTGCGGCCGGCGCCGCCGGCATCCCGTTCACGCTCTCGACGCTCGGCACGACCTCGATCGAGGACGTCAAGAAGGCGAACCCGAACGGACGCAACTGGTTCCAGCTCTACGTCATGCGCGATCGGGAGATCTCGTACGGGCTCGCGCGCCGCGCGGCCGCGGCCGGCTTCGACACGCTGCAGTTCACGGTCGACACGCCCGTCGCCGGCGCCCGCCTGCGCGACAAGCGCAACGGCTTCTCGATCCCGCCCCAGCTCACGCTGGGCACGATCATCAACGCGATCCCGCGGCCGTGGTGGTGGTACGACTTCCTCACCACGCCGAAGCTCGAGTTCGCGTCGCTGTCGACCACCGGAGGGACTGTCGGCGAGCTGCTCAACTCGGCGATGGACCCGACGATCAGCTACGACGATCTCGCTGTCATCCGCGACATCTGGCCCGGCAAGATCGTGGTCAAGGGTGTCCAGAACGTGGACGACTCCAAGCGCCTCATCGACGCCGGGGTGGACGGCATCATCCTGTCCAACCACGGCGGCCGCCAGCTCGACCGCGCGCCGATCCCCTTCCGGCTGCTGCCCGAGGTCGTGCGCGAAGTGGGCAAGGACGCCACGGTCATGATCGACACCGGCATCATGAACGGCGCCGACATCGTCGCGTCGGTCGCGCTCGGCGCCAAGTTCACCCTCATCGGCCGCGCGTACCTCTACGGGCTGATGGCCGGCGGACGCGAAGGCGTGGACCGGACCATCGCGATCCTGCGCAGCGAGATCGAGCGCACCATGAAGCTGCTGGGCGTGTCGACGCTCGCGGAGCTCGAGCCGCGGCACGTGACCCAGCTCACGCGCCTCATGCCCCTCGCCGGCGCCCCGGCCGAGGCCGTGGGCGGCGGGGCGCCTCGCGTGCGCGTCGCGTCGGGCGCGTCCGCACGCGCTCCGAAGAGCACGGCCAACGGCAAGGCGGATGCCGCGGCATCCCGTCCCGCGAAGGCCTCGGCGTCACGCCCCAAGGCCTGACGTCACGAGACGAAGGGGTGCCCGCCGGGAACGGCGGGCACCCCTTCTCGTCGTGTGCGGTGGCGCCTCAGACGCGCACCGGAAGCGTGGGGATGAGCTCTTCGAGGTAGTCGGCCGTGTCCTCCCAGCCGTCCACGGCATGGCACCGGACCCCCATCGCCAGCACCGGGTAGTCGTTGCCGTCGGGATCGAGGCGGTCGCCGACGAAGAGCATGTCGTCGAGCGCGATGCCGGTCTGCTCCGACAGTCGGCGCATGCCGTAGGCCTTGTCGATGCCCCGCTCGGTGATGTCGACCGAGGTGGAGCCGCCGGAGCGCACCTCGAGGTCGGGGAGGAGCGCCGCGACGGCCGCGCGCAGCGCGTTCTTCTTCTCACCGGTCGGGTCCCACGCCATCTTCTCGGCGACGGGAGCCTCCTGGCCGAGGGCGGAGAAGGTGATCTGCGAACCGCGGTCCTCGAGGATGTCGCCCCAGGTGTCGGACTCCCAGAGGCCCAGGCGGCGGGCCTCGCTCTCCACGGCGGCGAGGGCGCGGGCCTTCTGGTCGTCCGTCAGCGAGCGCTTGTACACGGTCACGACGCCGTCGTCGGACAGCCGGTAGTACTGGGTACCGCACGTCGGCAGCAGGTGCATGCGGCCCCGCGCATCGGCGGTCGCGTCGGGCAGCCTGTCGACCACCTGGCTGGTGAACTGCGCGAGCTGACCGCCGGAGATGATCGCGACGTCGACGCGCTCGGCGAGCGCCACGAGCAGGTCGCCGATGCGCGGGTCGATGCGGCTCTTGCTCGGTGCGAGGGTGTCGTCCAGATCGAAGGCGACGAGGCGGGGCGAGGCGCTGTCTGTCACGAGTCCGTCCTTTCGCGCGAGAGGCCCCGCCTTCCGGCGGAGCCTCTCAGTGGTCGGGGTGACAGGATTTGAACCTGCGGCCTCTTCGTCCCGAACGAAGCGCGCTACCAAGCTGCGCCACACCCCGTTTTGCAACCCTCCGAGTCTAACCGATGTCGAGCCGTGCTCCGAACCAGGGGCGGCGGGGGCGGCGGGATGCCACGACGGCGGCGCCCGCCGACAGGAGCATCACCGCGATCGCGGTCGGCACGCGGAGCGTGTCGGGGTCGGCGGCCGTCGCCGGAAGCTGCGGGGCGTTCGCCGCGGGCGTCGCCGTCCGCGTCGGCGTCGGCGATGGCGCGACGACGCGCGTCGTCTCGTTCTCGACGCCGCACACCCCGAGGTGGACGATCTGCCCGGCCGCATCGAGCGCCTGCTCCTGCCAGTAGTACGTTCCGGCCTCATCCACGGGCGGCGAGGTCACCGTGTGGCCGCCCGTCGCCGTCACCAGGATCTCGTCGCTGCGCCAGACCAGGTTCTCCTCGGTGCACGTCTCCGCGGCCGGAGTGCCCTCGACCGCGCGATAGACCGCGGACGTGATGCGCAGCCCGTCGGCCGGTAGAGGATGCGCGACGTGCACGGTGTCGCTGAGGCGATCGCCCGGCGCAGCGAGCGGCAGCGCGGTGGTCGTGATCGCCGGGACCATGGTGATCTGGCTGCGCTCGCCGAACTCCTCGCTCCAGCGGTAGCCCACGCCGGTGCGCTCGGCGACCTCCTCCGTCTGCTGCGCGCCGGAGATGCTCCAGACAGCGGTGTAGAAGCCTGCCTCCGTCATCTCTTCGTCCGAGGTCACCCGGTACGCCGCGGTGGGTCCTGTCGCGGGGTCGCTGGTCAGCGCGAGCGTGGCCACCGGCTCGGCATCCGGCGGGGCGTCCCCCGTCACCGGCTCCGTGTCGGTGCGGTACACCGCGGCCTCGGCGGTCACGGGCAGGTACGAGCCGTCCTCGCCGCGGGGCCATGTTCCCTCCTCGGCGTGGAACGTCACGTCGTCTACGAACCGCCCGCCCGGCACGTAGCGGCTGACCACCTGGGTCGTGATGGTGGGCGCGAAGGGGAGAGCGCGCGGCGCGGCATCCGCACCGCTGACCTCGAAAGACACCTCGCCTGCCGGCCCCGCGGTGTCCTGACCGCCCGGCGTCGTGAAATGCCGCACGGCGGCGACGAGCCCCGCGGTGAACCGGCCCGTGCCGCTGACGCTGAAGGGGCGACCCTCCGCGGGAGGGGCGGCCGCGATCGCGTAGTCGACGCCGGGGACGGCCCCGTCGCGGGTCGCGGCGCCGGTGTCTGCGAACACCGCGTTCACGAGCGACAGCGAGCCGGTGGCGGACGTGACCGTCGCGTCGACGCGCACGCTGCCGGCCAGGGCATCGCCCGGATCGGTGGTGAAGACCATCGTCCCGGTCGCGGTCGTCGGCGCGGCCACGGCGCGGGCCTCGTCGTAGTAGGCCACGGCGAGCGCCTGCACCGCCGCGCTGTGCTGCGGAGCGAGCGCCGAGAGCGTCCAATGGATCGCACCGGCCAGCGAATCGCCGGGATATCCGAAGGCGTGGAGCGTCTCGTCCCAGTCGGCGATCGCCTTGACCGCCCAGCCGACGGCGGCCGCGGTGACGGGGTCGTCGGTCTGACCGTACGTGGTGACGAGGAAGTTGATGCCGGCGAGCTGCTGGGGCGTGAGTCCGGCGGCTGTCGTGCTGAGCCCGAGGTCCGTGGTGGACCCGGTCGGGGCCGGAGCGCCGGGCGTGATGCAGTACGTGTGCACACCGTCGACGAGCATCGAGCCGTGCCAGCCGTAACGCGAGATCGGCGCCCAGCTGCCGAAGCCGCTGCCCTGCGATGCGGCGTGCGCAGGCTGGGGAGCCAGCAGGGCCACCAGCAGATGGACCACGATCGCGATGGTCAGGGCGAGCGCCGAGACGGCGGGCGGAAGGCCGCGACGACGCGCACGCAGCAGCCTCACGATCAAGGGCGGCCGGGGCGGACGCGGATCGTAAAGCGGTGGGCGGCGTGGGGCGGTTCTCGTCAGCACGTCCCGAGCCTGGCGCCCGCGCGGCCGCGCGGGATCACGGACGGCAGCACCGGTGGACAGCGGGGCGTCAGGTGCGGCCTGGGGAGGAGGCGCGTGCCGCGAGACGGCGAGCGCCGTCGAGCGCCGGCCGGCCGCCGTCAGGGGCGGGGGAGGAGGGTCAGCAGGGACGCCTCCGGGCGGCACGCGAAGCGCACGGGGGCGTAGATCGAGTGTCCGATGCCGGCGCTGACGTTCAGCGGCGCCGTCCGGCCGGCATGGGTCCACTCGCTCAGGCCGCGGGCCTGCCGGAGCGGGATGTCGCAGTTGGCCACGAGCGCCCCGAAGCCCGGCACCCGAACCTGTCCGCCGTGGGTGTGCCCTGCGAAGATCGCGTCCGCTCCGAGGTCGACGAAGTCGTCGAGCACGCGCCGATAGGGTGCATGCGTCACGCCGATGGTGAGATCCGCGGAGCCGTCCGCGCGCAGCTGCGAGACCAGGCCGGGGAGCACCTCGAGATCGTCCCACCCGCGGTGGGCGTCGCTGACGCCGAACGCGGCGATGCGCAGGTCTCCGGCATCCAGCGTCCCGCCGGCGTTGTTGAGATTCAGCCAGCCCAGCTCGTCGGCGAGGTAGCCGTCCAGCGCGTCGGTGTCGAGCGGCTCGGCCGTGTGGGTGACCTTCGAGGGCCCGGTGAAGTACCGGAGCGGGTTGCGTGGAGAGGGCGCCGCGTGGTCGTTGGATCCGTGGACGAAGACGCCCGGGATGCCGCGCAGGGGGTCGAACGCGGTGCGCAGCCCCCGCAGCCCGTCGGGGTGGCCCATGTTGTCGCCGGTGTTGACGACGAGGTCCGGCTGCAGCTCGGCGAGCGCAGCCATCCACCGCTGCTTGCGTCGTTGCCACGGAGCCATGTGCGCGTCCGAGACGTGGAGCACCCGCATCGGGCGGGCGCCGGCCGGAAGCACGGCGAGCTCATGGAACCGCACGGTGAACAGGTGGCGTTCGATGCCGATGCCCCACACCGCGGCACCCGCGGCGACCGCCCCCACCGTGCCGAGCACGGTGAGGGCGGTGCGAGCCGGAGACGACGGCACTAGTCGTCGCCGTTGCCGTTGTTGCCGCGGCCTCCGCCGCCGCCGCCGCAGTCGGCCGCGCTGTAATCGACCGTGATGCCGGCATTGCGGTTGACGACGGTGCCCGCGGCGGGGTTGGTCCCGCCGGTGCGCGACTGATTGCCCAGGGAGGCGTCCTGCGTGCAGGTGCCGTCGCTGACGTTGCCGAATCCGGCGCTGCGCAGCGCGCGCTTGGCGTCCTCCAGCGTGCGACCCGACACATCGGGCACCGCGATGCCTTGACCGTTGCTCGGGCTGATCGTGACCACCGTGCCTGCCGCCACTCGGCCGGCACCGGGGTTCTGCCCGGCCACGACGCCTTCGGGCTGGTCCGAATCCACCGGATCGCCGACGACCACACCGAAGCCGGCGTTCTCCAGGATCGCGGTCGCCTCGTCGATCGACCTGCCGACCACGTCGGGCAGGTCCGTCAGCACCTGCTTCGTGAGCTCGGCATCGGGGCTCGCGAACCGGTCACCGCCGTACGCGGCGTTGGCGGCGCCCTGCACCCAGCGGGCGATCGAGTAGCGGATGTCGGACAGCCGCCGGTCGTTGTACCAGGTCTTGAAGATGTCGCCGCCGCCCTCGATGTTGCCCGCCCACGTGGCGGTCGCGACCTTGGTGCTGGAGGTGATGAGCCACGACTGGATGGACTCGTGGGTACCGGTCTTGCCGATGAGCGGCACGCCGTCGCGCGGGTTGCCCTGCGCACCCGTACCACCGTTCATGACGCCCTGCAGCGCGTACGCGGCGGTCGCGGCGACCCGGGGATCGAGCACCTGGCTGCACGCGCGCTCGGGCTTGGGCAGCTCGTTGCCGTCCGAGTCCGTCACGCGGTCGATCACCTGGGGCTGGCAGTAGACGCCGTTGTTGGCGACCGTGGCGTACGCCTCGGCCATCGCCAGCGGCGAGACCGCGGCCGTGCCGATGACAGACGACAGGTTGGTCATCTGCACCTCCGTGCCGTTCGCCTGGGTGACGCCCATCTTGGTGGCGACCTTTTCGATGTCGCAGAGGTCGAGCTTCTCGGCCATGGCGAAGTAGCCGGTGTTGAGCGAATCCGCAGTGAACCGCATCGGGGTCCCGTAGTACCCCCGGTTCTTGCCGAAGTTGTTCACCAGCGTGTTGCCCTCGTTGTACCAGTCGCCGTCGCACGAGTTCGTCATCTTCTTGAAGACGTGCAGCGTGCCGTTGAGGCGCTCGTTGACAGACTTGCCCTTCTCGAGCCAGTCGAGGAGCGTGAACAGCTTGAACGTCGATCCGGCGTTGAACCCGGTCGAGTTGCCGAACTGCTTGTCGCCGGCGAAGACCAGCGACGAGAAGTTCGGGTCGGCCGAGACGGCCGCATCCTCGCTGAAGGACGTGTTCTGCGCCATGGCGAGGATGCGCCCGGTCGTGGCCTCCACGCTCACCGTGGTCGAGCCGAACCGGCCCGGGACCCCGATGTCGGGCGAGATCGGCATCTCGATGGAGGTCGGAGCGTACGTCGCGATGGCATCCTCGGCCGGCGTCTGGATGCGCGGGTCGAGCGTCGTGTAGACGTTCAGCCCACCGCGCTGCAGGGTCTCCTGCCGGTCCTCGGTCGACTCGCCGAAGGCGGGGTCGTTGAGGATCACGTACTTGACGTACTGGCAGAAGTAGGCGGCGCGGCCGGCGGCGGCGCAGCCGGTCTTCGGCGGGTTGATGGTCGGGGTGATCGGCCACACCGCAGCCTCGACGAACTGCTCGCGGGTGATCTTGCCGTCCTCGAGCATGCGGTCGAGCACGTACAGCTGGCGCACCTTAGTGGAGGTGTAGCCGTCAGCGGCCGCCAGCTTCTGCTCCTCGGTGATGTCGCCCGAGGCGACCAGACCGTCGAGCGCGGAGAGGTTCGCGCCCTCGTCGATGACGCCGTCGGGCGCCTTGTTGAAGGTCGCGCCGTCCGAGCCGAAGATGGAGCCGCCGGGGCGGTCGATGCGGTAGTTGTTGGGGTTCTGCACCATGCCGGCGAGGGTCGCCGCCTGTGCGACCGTCAGGCTCGCGGCGTTCGTGCTGAAGTAGTAGCGGGCGGCGGCCTCGATGCCGTACGTGATGCCGCCGAAGTTGGCGATGTTCATGTAGCCGAGCAGGATGTCGTTCTTCGAGTACTTCTGCTCCAGCGCGATGGCGTAGCGCATCTCCTGCAGCTTGCGGGTGTACCCCTCGGTGCCTTCGGCGGTCGTGGCCTCGACCCAGCAGTTGCGCAGCGCGTCGTCACGGCTCGTCTTGACCTTCGGCGCGCCGTTCTCGTCGACGATGATCTCGCCGGCCTCGTCGGTCTCGTACTCCGTCTCGGCGTTCTGCTCGCACTTCTGGATGAGCACGTTCTTGACGTACTGCTGGCTGATCGACGACCCGCCCTGGGTCTCGCCGCCGCCCTGCGCGTTGGAGAGGAGGGCGCGCGTCGTGCCGATGAGGTCGATGCCGCCGTGCTGGTAGTAGCGGGGGTCCTCACTGGAGAGGAGCGCGTCGTACATCACCGGGGAGATCTGATCGAACGCGACGGGGGTGCGGTCCTGCTCGAGGAACTGCGTCATCAGCACCGGCTCGCCCGTGTTGGGGTCGGTGTAGTAGAAGTTGCTCGGGAGCATGAGCTTGTCGAGCTCGAGCACGCTCGGGAGATTGTCGAACATCGTGATCGCGCGCTCGGCCGCGGTGCTCGTGATGGCGACCGCGGGGGTGACCGTGGCGGCGATGAGGACACCGGCTGCGGCACTGAGACCGACGAGGCCGGCGAGTCCGCCGAGCACACCGGTGGCCGTGCGTTTGGTATCAGGCATAGGCTTGATCGTAGGGGACATACCTGGGCGATTCCCTGACGGACGTGCGCCCGCGAAGATGTTTCCCAGCCTTCACCAGCCGTCACTTTCCCTGACCGAGGAGTCGCGATGACGACGTGGGAATACCTCACCACGCCCCTTCTGATCCACAACACCGCCGCGATCCTCAACAACTGGGGCAAGCAGGGCTGGGAGCTCGTCCAGGTCGTGCCCGGCCCCGAGGGCGGCCTCGTCGCCTACTTCAAGCGGCCCTCGGGCGGCGGCCAGCAGAATGCCGGACTGGATGCCGCGGCCCAGGCCGCCCGGCAGTTCGAGGGGTCGTGAGCATGAGCGTGAGCGACCGCCTCGCCGAGCTGGGCATCGACCTTCCCGACGTCGTGCCGCCCGTCGCGGCCTACGTGCCGGCGAAGGCATACGGCGACCTCGTCTACACCGCCGGCCAGCTGCCGATGATCTCGGGCGCGCTGCCGGCGACCGGGAAGGTCGGTGAAGGCCACGGCCTCGTGCCGGCGGTCGACGCCAAGGACTATGCACGGCAGAGCGCCCTGAACGCGATCGCCGCGGCCGCCGCGGCGGTCGGCGGCGTCGACCGGCTCACCGGCGTGGTGAAGGTCACCGGGTTCGTGGCATCCGTCCCCGAGTTCACCGGCCAGCCCGGCGTCATCAACGGCGCCAGCGAGGTGCTCGGCGACATCTTCGGCGAGGCAGGCAAGCACGCCCGCTCCGCGGTCGGCGTTCCGGTGCTGCCGCTGGATGCCCCCGTCGAGGTCGAGGTCGTCTTCTCGTACGCCTGAGACGACGGAGCGGATGCCGCAGCCCAGGGCTGCGGCATCCGCTCTTCTCGTTCCCCTACCGGACCTGCGCCGAGATGACCGACATGACCATCGTGTCGGCGAGCGTCGTGGTGTCGCCGACCTCGCGGCCCTCCGCGACGTCGCGGAGGAGGCGCCGCATGATCTTGCCGGAGCGTGTCTTGGGCAGCTCTCCGACGATGTAGACGTCTCGCGGCCGGGCGATCGGGCCGATCTGCTCGCCGACCCAGACGCGCAGGTTCTGGGCGAGGCCGTCCGGCGCGTGCTCCGCGAGGTACGACTGCTTGATGATCACGAAGGCGACGACGGCCTGCCCGGTCGTTTCGTCGGAGGCGCCCACGACGGCCGCCTCGGCCACGGCTTCGTTGCCGACGAGGGCCGACTCGATCTCGGTCGTCGACAGGCGGTGGCCCGACACGTTCATGACGTCGTCGACGCGACCCAGCAGCCACACGTCGCCGTCGTCGTCGAGCCGGGCGCCGTCGCCGGCGAAGTAGTAGCCCTGCGTGCGGAACTTCTCCCAGTACGTCTCGGCGAAGCGCTCGGGGTCGCCCCAGATGCCGCGCAGCATCGACGGCCACGGCTCGGTGACGACCAGCAGCCCGCCGTTGCCGTTGCCGACGTGCGAGCCGTCCTCGTCGACCACGTCGATCGAGATGCCGGGCAGCGGCACCTGGGCGGAGCCCGGCTTCGTCTCGGTCACGCCGGGGAGGGCGGAGATCATGATCGAGCCCGTCTCGGTCTGCCACCACGTGTCGACGATCGGCGCCGTCTTGCCGCCGATGATCTTGCGGTACCACATCCACGCCTCGGGGTTGATGGGCTCGCCCACGGATCCGAGCAGGCGCAGCGACGACAGGTCGTACTGCTTGGGGATGGCGCGGCCCAGCTTCATGAAGGAGCGGATCGCGGTCGGCGCCGTGTAGAGGACGGTGACGCCGTACTTCTGCACGATCTCCCACCAGCGCCCCGGGTGCGGCGTGTCGGGCGTGCCCTCGTACAGCACCTGCGTCGCGCCGTTGGCCAGCGGGCCGTACGTGACGTAGCTGTGCCCGGTGACCCAGCCGATGTCGGCGGTGCACCAGAAGACGTCGGACTCGGGGTGGATGTCGTGCACGACCTTGTTGGTGAACGCGGACTGCGTCAGGTACCCGCCCGAGGTGTGGAGGATGCCCTTCGGCTTTCCTGTCGTCCCCGAGGTGTAGAGGATGAACAGCGGATTCTCGGACGGGAACGCCTGGGCCTCGTGGTCGCCCGATGCCTGCGGCACGACGTCGTGCCACCACAGGTCGCGGCCCTCGGTCCAGTCCACCTCGTTCTGGCCGCGCTTGACGACGAGCACGTGCTCGACCGTCTCCTGCGCGCCCGCGCCGCGGTCGCCGAGCGCGAGGTCGACGGCGGGCTTCAGCGGCGAGACCTTGCCCTTGCGGTAGCCTCCGTCGGCGGTGATGACGAGCTTCGCGCCGGCGTCGTCGATGCGGGCGCGCAGGCTGTCGGCGGAGAACCCGCCGAAGACGACGGAGTGGATGGCGCCGATGCGCGCGACCGCGAGCATCGAGGCGATCGCCTCGGGGATCATGGGCATGTAGATGGCGACACGGTCGCCGGCGCCGACGCCGAGGCCCTCCAGAACGTTGGCGAGCCGCTTGACCTCGTCGGTCAGCTCGGCGTAGGTCACCCGGCGCGCGTCGCCGGGCTCGCCCTCCCACAGCAGCGCGACACGGTCGCCGTTGCCCGCCTCGACGTGACGGTCGAGGCAGTTGTAGGCCACGTTCAGCTCGCCGTCGTCGAACCACTTGGCGAACGGGGGGTTCGACCAGTCGAGCACCTGGGTGAACGGCTTGTGCCAGTGCAGGTCGCGGGCCTGCTCGGCCCAGAAGCCCAGCCGGTCGGCTTTCGCCCGCTCGTAGAGGGCGGCCGTCGCGACGGCGTTGCCGGCGAACTCCGCGCTGGGGGCGAAGCGCCGATCCTCGTTCAGCAGGTGGTCGATCTGGCTGCTGGCGGGGTGCGTGACCGGAATCTGTTCGCTCATGGGAGCGCGCTCCTTTGCGGGCTTGAGGGAGGCCGGCGGGGTGCCGGTGAGTCTGCCAGGAAATGTACCCAGGCTGCTCGGGGGCGGCTACCCCCGATAGTAGGTGGCTGCGGATATCGGACTCGCACCGATATATCGGTGAGAATCCTCTCCTTTTCGTTTGGTGGCCCCCCTCGCCTCGCCTATGCTGACCGGTGGCCGAACATTCGATTCTGGCATTGCGGCGCCCGACGTCACCCCCCGAATTCGGGCCCGCGCACGGCGGCATCCCATTCCCCCCATGGGATGCCGCCTTCATTTTCTGGTCGGAAGGCGCCTCCCCCCGCCGGGCCGGAGTCTCCTCCACATCCGTCCACGCAGCATCGCCGTCCACCGATGCGGTGATCGCCGGGTGCGCGCGCCGCCGCGTTCCCTACCGTCGACGGCATGCCGGCTCCTTTCGTCGTCCGCCCCCGCTCCGCCTCGCGGGAGCCAGCGGGGCGGATGACGGATGCCGCGACCCGCTCCGCGCCGGCCGCCCCCGCCGGACGGGTGCCCGCCGTGGCCTCGTTCCGCGTCGGCGAGACCGCGCAGGACGCCGAAGCTGCCCCCGGCTCGTCGGGCGGGGCGTGGGTGCCCCAGCGGCGAGACTCTCGCGACGCCGCCGAGCGCCCGGGGCCCGTGACGACACCGCCGGAGCGCGGGCGTCCGGCGAGCATGCCGCCGAGGGAGGCGTGGGACCCGGCCCTCCTGCCGTTCGCGACCCACCTCGCCGATCCCGAAGTCACCGACGTCTTCGTCAACGGCACCGCGGGCCTCTTTGTCGACCGCGGCGCCGGCGTCGTCGCGGTGCCCGGCTGGCACGCCACAGAAGAAGAGGTGCGCGATCTCGCCGTCGACCTCATCGGCGCCGGTGGCCGTCACCTCGACGACGCTGCACCGTGTGTCGACGTCCGCCTGGACGGCGGCATCCGCGTGCATGCCGTGCTGGCGCCCGTCGCCCCTGACGGGACGATGATCTCGATACGGGTGCCGCGGGTCGGCCTGCCGACGCTCGATGCCCTGGAACGCACCGGGATGTTCGGCGACGAGGTGCGGCGGCACCTCGCGGGCGCGATCGCCGCCAGGACCAACCTGCTGGTCACCGGCGCGGCCGGCGCCGGGAAGACGACGCTCCTCGCGGCGCTTCTGGGCGAGACGCCCGACCACGAGCGCATCGTCACGATCGAGGACGTCGCCGAGCTGCGCATCGCGCACCCCCACCACGTCCGGCTCGAGGCCCGGCAGCCCAACATCGAGGGAAGCGGCGCCATCGGCCTCGCGAGACTCGTGCGCGAGGCGCTGCGCATGCGGCCCGACCGCCTGGTCGTGGGGGAGTGCCGCGGCGAGGAGGTGCGCGAGCTGCTGTCGGCGCTGAACACCGGTCACGACGGCGGCGCCGGCACCGTGCACGCCAACAGCCTGCATGACGTCCCGGCGCGACTGGAGGCGCTGGGCGCCCTGGCCGGGCTCGACGACCGCGCACTGGCGAGGCAGACCGCCAGTGCGATCGGGCTCATCATCCACGTCGAGCGCGGACCCGACGGCGTGCGCCGCGTCGCCGGCACCGGGCGCCCGGTCGTGGATCGGTCGGGGCGGCTGGCCATCGAGGAGCGGCCATGGGACGCGGAGTGACGGCGGCACCTCGCCTCGCCCTGCCGCACCGCCGCGAGCGGGCAGCGGCAGCGGGCGGGAGGCGCCGCCGCGGCGATGGACCACCCGGCGCGGAGGCGGACGCGGCAGCCGAGTCGGTGCTCCAGCTGGCGGTGCTGCTGCAGGCGGGTCTGGCTCCCGCCCGCGCGTGGGCGCACCTCGCTCAGGCGGGCGACGCCGCAGCCTCCCACGTCGTGGCGGCGCACCGCGACGGTTCGCCGCTGCCGGAGGCCATCGCCGGGATCGGCACGCCGGTGTGGCGCGAGATCGCAGCGGCCTACAAGGTCGCCTCGGTCGTCGGCGCGCCGCTGGCGGACTCGCTGCGGGGCATCGCCGTCGCGCTGCGCGACGCGCACGAGGCGGCCGACGACGTCCGCGTCGCGCTCGCCGAACCCGCCGGGACGGCACGGCTCATGGGCTGGCTGCCGCTCGTGGCCCTCGGACTCGGCGCTCTGCTCGGGTTCGACATGCTCGGAACGCTCATCACGAACCCGCTCGGCATCGCGAGCCTCGTCGCAGGCGGCATCCTCCTCGGGCTCGCGCGACGGTGGACGGGCCGCCTGATCGCACGCGCTCGCGCCGAAGGCGGCATTCCGGGACTCGACGCCGAGCTCGTGGCCATCGCCCTGAGCGGCGGGGTGTCGATCGATCGCGCCCACGCCGTCGTGCGGGATGCGCGGGCCGTCGGCCGGTCACGCCCCGTCGGCGCGGCCGTGTCCGAGAGCCGCGTCGAAGCGGCCGGGGCCGAGGGCCCCGGCGACCGCGCCGCTGCGGGAATGACGGCGGACGTGGCCCGCGTGCTGGCGCTCGCGCGGTCGGCGGGCGTGCCCGCCGTCGAGCTGCTGCGGGCCTCGGCCGCCCACGCCCGCCATCGGGCACGCGTCGACGGGCGCCTTCGGGCCGCGCGGCTGTCGTCGAGGCTGCTGATCCCGCTGGGCGTGTGCATCCTGCCGGCGTTCCTCCTTCTCGGCGTCGCGCCGATGCTCCTGAGCGTCATGTCGACGATGTCGCTGACGCTGTGAGGCCGCTGCCGCCCCAGCCCGGACGGCCTCGACACCCCGACCGTGCCCGCACAACCGACAACGAACGGAGACCCCATGTCCCTCTTCCGCACCACGCCCACCGTGCCGCGCCTCACGCGGCGTCGAGCCGAGCGACTGTTCCTGCCTCGGGAGGTGGACGACACCGGCGCGGCCACGGCCGAGTACGCCATCGCGACAATGGCAGCGGTGGCGTTCGCCGGTCTGCTCGTCGTCATCATGCGCTCCGACGAAGTGCGCGGCATCCTCACGGACCTCGTGCGGCGAGCCCTCACGGTGGCCTGATGAGAGCGCGGTCGGGCGACGACCGCGGGTCGGTCGTCGCCGAGTTCGCGGTCGCACTCCCCGCTGTGCTGGTCGTGCTCCTCGTGGGCGTCGGCACGCTGGCGGCGGCCTCGAGGCAGGTGCGGCTGCAGGATGCGGTGGCGGATGCCGCGCGCCTGAGCGCGCGCGGCGAGCCGGCCTCGCGCGCGCAGGACGCCGTGGCGGCCGTCGTCGCGGGTGCGTCCGTCGACATCTCACCGCGCGGCGACCTGGTGTGCGTGGCGGCATCCGCGCCCGCCCTGCTGGGACTGCGCGTGAGCGCCGAGGGATGCGCGCTGGCGGGTGGGCTGTGACCGGCGCGCTCGCCGCGGCGCGGGGACCAGCGTCCCACGGAGGCGGCTGATGCCCGGCGCGCTCGCGGCGGCCGCCGTGGCCGCCGGCGCGGTCGTGCTCACCGGCGGCCTGGCGGCGGTCGGCGCGGCAGCGGTGGCCGGCCAGCGGATCGCCGCCGCGGCGGACGCGGGCGCGCTCGCCGCGGCGGACTCGGCCTCCGGCGCCGTGCCGGGTGCGCCGTGCGATCGGGCGGCAGAGGTCGTCGCCACGTTCGGCGCGGTCGTCGAGACCTGCGACCTGGACGAACTCGTCGCGACGGTGGCGGTCTCGCTGCGCATCGGACCCCTCACCGCGCACGCGATCGCCCGGGCCGGGCCGCCGCCGTGATCCGGACTCACAGCGCTCGCACCGAGAAGCGGCGTGTATGGTTTGCGTCGAAGAAAGGACGCCCCCGTTGGCAGAAGGCAAGAAGCTCGTCATCGTCGAGTCACCGACGAAGATGAGGTCGATCCAGGGCTACCTCGGCGATGGCTACGAGGTGCTCAGCTCGGTCGGCCACATCCGCGATCTCGCGGACAAGAGAGACATCCCCGCTGAGAAGAAGCAGGCGTACGGGAAGTACTCGATCGACATCGACAACGGCTTCGACCCCTATTACGTCGAGAGCGAGCGCGGCAAGAAGACCGTCGCCGAGCTCAAGCGAGCGCTGAAGGGGGCGGACGAGCTCCTGCTCGCCACCGATGAGGATCGCGAAGGCGAGGCCATCGCGTGGCACCTGCTGCAGACCCTCAAGCCGAAGGTGCCGGTCAAGCGGATGGTGTTCCACGAGATCACCAAGGACGCGATCCAGGCCGCCGTCGGCAACACCCGGGAACTCGACCTCGCGCTCGTGGACGCGCAGGAGACCCGCCGCATCCTCGACCGTCTCTACGGCTGGGACGTCAGCCCGGTGCTCTGGTTCAAGGTGCAGCAGGGCACCTCGGCCGGACGCGTCCAGTCCGCGGCCACGCGCCTGGTCGTCGACCGCGAACGCGAGCGCATGGCGTTCGTGTCGGCGTCGTACTGGGACATCGAGGCGCTCGCCGCACCCAACCGCCCCCAGGGCATCGATGAGGCCTTCTCGACCCGCCTGACGCGCGTGGACGGTGCGGTGCTCGCCCGCGGCACCGACTTCGACGACAAGGGCCAGCTGAAGAAGGCCGTCGTCGTCCTCGACGAGACCCAGGTGCGCGAGCTCGCCGCCGCGATCGAAGCGGCGGGCGAGGCATCCGTCACCGCCCTCGAGTCCAAGCCGGGAACCCGCAGCCCCAAACCCCCCTTCACGACATCCACGCTCCAGCAGGAGGCCGGCCGCAAGCTCTCGATGAGCGCCAAGCACGCCATGGGCGTCGCGCAGCGGCTCTACGAGAAGGGGTACATCACCTATATGCGCACCGACTCCACCGCGCTGTCGACGCAGGCCATCCAGGCCGCGCGTGAGCAGGCGGTCGCGATGTACGGTGCCGCGTCCGTGCCGCTCAACCCCCGCACGTACCGCAACAACAGCAAGAACGCCCAGGAGGCGCACGAGGCGATCCGTCCGTCGGGCGAGACGTTCCGCACGCCCTCCGAGGTGTCCGGTCAGCTCGACCGCGACGAGCTGCGGCTGTACGACCTCATCTGGAAGCGCACGATGGCCAGCCAGATGTCGGACGCGAAGTACGAGACGACGACGGTGACCCTCGACGTCGCCGCGGGCGCCCGGCGCGCGGAGTTCACGGCATCCGGAACCGTGTACACCTTCAAGGGCTTCCTCGAGGCGTACGAGGAGGGCCGCGACGAGAAGCGCGGCGACGCCGACAAGTCCGACGACCAGTCGCTTCCGGCGATGTCGGTGGGCGACGTGCTGCGGCTGCGCGACGTGGAGCCCAAGGGCCACGCGACCAGCCCCAAGCCGCGCTACACCGAGGCGAGCCTCGTCAAGGCGCTCGAGGAGAAGGGCATCGGGCGGCCCTCGACGTTCGCGAGCATCATCGACGTGATCCTCAACCGCGGGTACGTCACCAAGCGCGGGCAGGCGCTCATCCCGAGCTGGCTGGCGTTCAGCGTCGTCCGGCTGCTGGAGCAGCACTTCGCCGACCTCGTCGACTACGACTTCACCGCGGCCCTCGAGGACGACCTCGACGCGATCGCCCGCGGAGAGCAGAAGCGCGAGGACTGGCTCAAGGAGTTCTACTTCGGCTCCACCGACCACGTGGGTCTGCGCAACATCGTCGACAACCTCGGCGAGATCGACGCCCGCGCGCTCAACTCCACGCCCATCGGCGAGGTCGCCACGCTGCGGTTCGGCAAGTACGGCCCGTACCTGGAGGTGCCCGACAAGGAGAATCCGGATGCCGAGCCCCGCCGTGTCAACATCCCCGAAGACCTCGCACCCGACGAGCTGACCCCCGCCAAGGCGCAGGAGCTCATCGACGCCCCCGTCGCCGGCGACCGCGTGCTGGGGGAGAACCCGGCCAACGGCAAGCTCGTGGTGGTGAAGGACGGGCGCTTCGGCCCCTACGTCCAGGAGACCGATCCGCCCGCGAACGAAGAGGTCGACGAGGAGACCGGAGAGGTGGTCGCCGCCGAGCCGGAGCCCGCGCCCAAGAAGCGCGGCGCGAAGAAGGAGGCGGCGCCGAAGCCCCGCACGGCATCGCTGTTCAAGTCGATGTCGGTCGACACCATCGACCTCGACGCGGCCCTCCAGCTGCTCGACCTGCCCCGCGTCGTGGGAGTCGACCCCGAGAGCGGCGCCGAGATCACCGCGCAGAACGGGCGCTACGGCCCCTACCTGAAGAAGGGCACGGACTCGCGGACGCTGCAGAGCGAGCAGCAGATCTTCGACATCACGCTCGAGGAGGCGCTCGCCGTCTACGCGCAGCCGAAGTACGGCGCCCGCGGTGCGAGTTCGGCTCTCAAGGAGTTCGAGAACGACCCGACCAGCGGCAAGCCGATCAAGCTGAAGGACGGCCGCTTCGGGCCGTACGTCACCGACGGCGAGACGAACGCGACGATCCCGCGCGGCGAGGACGCGATGGAGGTCACGTTCGAGCGCGCGGTGCAGCTTCTCGCCGACAAGCGGGCGAAGGGCCCCGCGAAGCGTCCCGCGCGACGCACGACCACGCGCAAGACCGCGGCCAAGAAGTGACGGCGGAGCACGCGGACACGCCGCCTGCGCCCACCGCCGGTCGCCGACCGGAGAAGGGGCTGTTCGTCACCTTCGAAGGCGGGGACGGCGTCGGCAAGACCACGCAGGCGGCGCTCCTGGAGGAGTGGCTGACCCAGGCGGGCCGCACCGTCGTGCGCACCCGCGAGCCGGGGGGCACCGAGGTGGGCGTGCTCATCCGCGACATCGTGCTGCACCATCGCGGCGAGGTGTCCGCCCGCGCGGAGGCCCTGCTGTACGCGGCGGACCGCGCCCATCACGTCCAGACGCTGGTCCGTCCGGCGCTGGCGCGCGGCGAGGTCGTCATCCAGGACCGCTACCTCGACTCGTCCGTGGCGTATCAGGGCGCCGGCCGTGTGCTCGGGCGCGATGAGGTCCGCCGGCTGTCGCTGTGGGCCACCGAAGGGCTCCTCCCCGACGTGACGGTCCTCCTCGACCTCGACCCGTCCGCCGCGCGGTCGCGCCTGGACGCCGACGACAAGCCCTTCGACCGCCTGGAGGCCGAGGAGGAGCACTTCCACGCCCGCGTGCGCGAGGAGTTCCTGGCCCTCGCGGCAGCCGAGCCGACGCGCTTCCTGGTGCTCGACGCCGCGCTGCCCGCGGCCGACCTGGCCGCCGCCGTGCGCACCCGCGTCGAGACGCTGCTCCACTGACCATCGGCTCGGTGCCGGAGGTCCGCGTCGGACGCGGCGACCGGGGCTTCGCGTCGGAGGCGGCGGTTAGGCTGGGCGGGATGGATGCCGCGACCCAGCCCGCCGCCGCAGGCGCTCCCGATGCGCGCGACGCCGCGGACCTGGGCGTGCCGTGGCGCGAGGTGTGGGGGCAGGACGCCGCGGTGGCGACGCTGCGGGAGGCGGCATCCGACCCCGCATCGATGACCCACGCGTGGCTCATCACCGGCCCGCCCGGCTCGGGCCGCTCGATCCTCGCGCACGCGTTCGCCGCCGCCCTCATCGCCGAGCCCGGCGACGAGCGCGCGATGCAGCAGGTCCTCGCGGGCACGCACCCCGACCTCACCGCACTGCGCACCGAGGGCGTCATCATCTCGATCAAGGACGCGCGCGCGCTCGTGGAGCGGTCGTACTTCGCCCCCTCGCTCGGCCGCTATCGCGTCATCGTCATGGAAGACGCCGATCGCATGGCGGAGCGCACCTCCAACGTGCTGCTGAAGGCCCTCGAAGAGCCGCCCGAGCGCACGGTGTGGGTGCTGTGCGCGCCGAGCGACGCCGACCTCCTGCCCACGATCCGCTCGCGCGTGCGCACGCTGCGCCTGCGCGAACCCGACGTCGACGACGTCGCAGAGCTCATCGTCCGGCGCAGTGGCGCCGATCCCGCGATCGCCGAGCAGTCCGCCCGGCATGCGCAGCGGCACATCGGCATGGCGCAGCGTCTGGCGACGGATGCCGCGGCCCGCGCCCGCCGCGACGCGACCCTGCGCGGTGTGCTGGGCGTACGGGGTGTGGGCGACGCCGTCGAGGTGGCGGGCGCCATCGTCGCCGCGGCGGCCGACGACGCCAAAGCGCTCACCGCCGAGCGCAACGAGGCCGAGCGCGCGACGCTCCTGCGCACGCTCGGCATCGCCGAGGGCGCGGCCGTGCCGCCTGCGGTGCGGTCGCAGCTGTCGGCCCTCGAGGACGAGCAGAAGCGCCGCGCGACACGCAGTCTGCGCGACGGGATCGACCGGGTCCTCACCGACCTCGAATCGATGTTCCGCGACACCCTCATGCTGCAGTTCGGCCGCGAGGGCGACCTCATCAACCGCGAGCTCGAATCCGAGCTCCGTGCGCTGGCGGCCGCATGGACGCCGGAGCGCACGCTCGCCGTCGTCGACCGGATCGCGGCGACGCGGGAGAACCTCGAACTCAACGCCGCCCCCGTGCTCGCCCTCGAGAGCATGCTCATCACCGTCGCCAGCGGAAGGACCCCGTGACCCGCACCCGCCCCCGCCCTCGGTCCCGGAGCCTGTCGAAGGGCGCCACGGTCCTCGCCGGCCTCGTCGCGGCCGCCCTCGCGCTGAGCGGCTGCCTCTACGCGACCATCCCCGATGCGACGCCGCGGCCGGCGACCAGCGAGTCGCCCGATGTCGCCGGGGTGGCGCCCGAGCTGCTTCCCTTCTACTCGCAGACGCTCGACTGGACCGCGTGCGACGACTTCGACTGCACCACGGTGACGGCGCCGCTGGACTGGGCGGACCCCACGAAGGGCGAGATCGAGCTGGCCATCATCCGCAGCCGCGCCGAGGGCGCGGGCGAGCCGATCGGCTCGCTGCTGACGAACCCGGGCGGACCCGGGGCGAGCGGCGTCTCGCTGGTGCGGGACTCGGTGGCCTTCGCAGTGAGCGACCCCGTGCGCCAGGAGTTCCACACGATCGGGTTCGACCCCCGCGGGGTCGGGGAGTCGACGGCGGTGACCTGCTACGACGACACCGACATGGACGCCTACCTGTTCGACATCCCGGAAGGCGAGCGCGGCTCCGAGGCCTGGACGGACGAGCTTCTTGCGGCCCACACGGACTTCGCCGAGGCGTGCGAGGCGAACAGCGACGGCATCCTGCCGTACATCACCACCGAGAACGCCGCCCGCGACATGGATCTGATCCGCGCGGTGCTCGGCGACACCGAGCTGAATTACCTCGGCTACTCCTATGGCACCTTCCTGGGAGCGACCTACGCCAAGCTGTTCCCCGACAAGGTGGGGCGCCTCGTGCTCGACGGCGCCATCGATCCGTCGATCCCCGGGATCGACGTGGGCCTCACCCAGGGTCTCGGCTTCGAGTCTGCGCTGCGGGCGTACATGGCCGACTGCATCCAGGACGACGAGTGTCCCTTCCGAGGGACGGTGGACGAGGCGATGGCCGACCTCGGCACGCTCCTGGCCGCGGTCGACCGCGATCCGCTGCCGGGCGCCGACGGCCGCCTGCTGGGCGCCGACACGCTCATGACCGCGATCGTCGCAGCGCTGTACTCGCCCGACAGCTGGAGCTTCCTGACGTTCGCGCTGGCTGAGACGCTTGCCGGCGATCCCGCCGCGGCCTTCCAGCTCGCCGACATCTACTACGACCGCGAGGACGGCACGTACCTCAACAATCAGACCGAGGCCTTCCGGGCGTACAACTGCATGGACTACCCGGTGGACGCGACACCGGAGGCCGAGGCCGCGGCGGAGGCCCTGCTCGCCGCCGAGGCGCCGACGATCGCGCCGTACTGGGAGGGCCCCGATCCGTGCGAGGTCTGGCCGTACCCGGCCACCGGCGTCCGCGAGCCCATCGCCGCCGAGGGCGCCGCGCCCATCGTCGTGGTCGGCACCACCAACGATCCGGCGACACCGTACGAGTGGTCGGTATCGCTTGCCGATCAGCTCTCGTCGGGTGTGCTCGTGACGCGCGTGGGCGAGGGGCACACCGGCTACAACAAGGGCAACAGCTGCGTCGACGCCGCGGTCGAGACCTATCTCCTCGAGGGCACGCCTCCCGAGGACGGTCTGCGGTGCGAGTGAGACGAGGGCCGTGGTTCGCGAGCACCCGCCGGAGGCTGTAAGATCGTTGCTTGTGCATCGCGCAAGCGGGGCGCGCCACCTTAGCTCAGTCGGCAGAGCGATTCACTCGTAATGAATAGGTCAAGGGTTCGATTCCCTTAGGTGGCTCAGAACCGGAAGCGGCCGCCGCGGCGGCCGTTTTCCGTATCCGAAGGACGGTGGTGCGGTGCCCCAGGCGATCGACGCCCTCGCCGAGATCTTCTCGTGGATCGGCTTCGGCCTGGGCGCCCTGCTCGCGGGCGTGGCGCTCATCATGTACCTCTTCGACGGCACGTGGGTCCCGGCGCGCGCCGTCGTCGAGGAGTCGCCGCACGGACGCGTCGCCCGCTGGTTCGACGACGAAGGCGGAGTGGGCGAGGCCCACCTCACCCACGAGCAGGAGCACGAGATCGGCGACGCCGACACGGCGGACGTGTTCGTGCGACGGGGGTCCCTCGACCGGATGCGGCTGACCCAGGGTTCGCCTGCCGTGCGGGCGGTGGCGCGGCTGGCGATGGGCCTGCTCGGCCTCGGCGTGGTCGCGCTGGCCACGTCGCTGATCATGCTGTTCGTCCGCGGCTGAGCCCGGGTGCGCCCGACCTGCGGGCGTCACGCGATCGCGAGCAGACCGCCGGCCGTCAACGCGAGTCCCAGCCCCACCCACTGAACCGCGGCGACGCGCTCGCGCAGCACGACGGAGGCCAGGATGATGGTGCCGGCCGGATACAGGGCGGTGAGCGCCGACACGACGGCGAGGTCCCCCGTTCTCAGCGCGAGCAGGATGAGCGCATTGGCCGCCGCATCGCGCCGTAGGTCAGCGCGCCGAGGAGGGCGACGGCGGCGGGCAGCATCGTGAATCAGCTTAGAAGCGTGGACTCGTACGGGTCGCAGCAAACTTATTTCGCTAGATAGGCTAGCGATATGCACGTCCAGAAGGAAGCTCGCCGCGGTCCCTCCCGCTGGCTGCGCATCGGCATCCCGGTGCTCCTCACCCTCATCTGGCTGGCGGCCGGTTCGATCGGCGGGCCCTACTTCGGCAAGGTCGACGAGGTGTCCTCCAATGACCGTTCGACGTTCCTGCCCGAGAGCGCCGACGCCACCAAGGTCAACGAGCGGCTCGCCGACTTCCTGGGCGAGGAGAGCATCCCTGCGGTGATCGTCGTCACCGGAGAAGGCGAGCTGACCGAGGACGAGATCGCGCAGGTGCAGTCCGTCGTCGACGACATCGCCGCCCTCGACGCCGTCGCCGGTGACGTCTCACCGCCCGTTCCCTCGGACGACGGTGAGGCCGTGCAGATCTTCGTGCCCATCGACTCCTCGGCCGAGGTCGGGGAGACCGTCGACGAGATGCGCACGCTGCTCTCCGAGAACCTGCCCGAGGGCCTCGAGGGCTGGGTCACTGGTCCCGCGGGCTTCACCGCCGACCTCGCGGAGGGCTTCCTCGGCATCGACGGGCTGCTGCTGGCCGTCGCGCTCATCGCCGTCTTCCTGATCCTGGTGGTGGTGTACCGCTCGCCGCTGCTGCCCGTCCTCGTGCTGTCGACCTCCGTCTTCGCGCTCTGTGCGGCCCTGCTGACGGTGTGGTGGCTCGCCTACGCGGGCATCGTCGTGCTCAACGGGCAGGTGCAGGGCATCCTCTTCATCCTCGTGATCGGCGCGGCGACCGACTACGCATTGCTGTACGTCGCCCGGTTCCGCGAGGCGATCGCCGCCGGGATGGGGAAGTGGGATGCCACGCTGGCGGCGTGGCGTGGATCGTTCGAGCCCATCCTCGCCTCGGGCGGCACCGTGATCGCGGGTCTGCTGTGCCTCCTGCTGTCGGACCTCGCCACCAACCGGGCGCTGGGCCCGATCGCATCGATCGGCATCGCCTTCTCGGTGCTGTCGGCGCTGACGTTCCTGCCCGCACTGCTGGCGCTGTGCGGACGCGCGGCATTCTGGCCGTTCATCCCCAAGGAACCGCTCGCGACCATCCCCGAGGACCTCACTCAGCCGGTGAAGGGTCTGTGGCCGCGGCAGGCGCGCTTCGTCGCCCGCAACGCGCGGACGGTGTGGATCGCCTGCACGATCGTGCTGCTGGCCGGCGCCTTCGGCATCACGCAGCTCAAAGCCGACGGCGTCTCCACGAGCGAGCTCGTGCTGGGAGCCTCGGAGGCCCGCGACGGCCAGGAGGTGCTCGCCGAGCACTTCCCGGCGGGTTCGGGATCGCCGGTGTACGTCATCGTGCCCGAGGGCGACCTGGCCGACACCGCGCAGGTGCTGGAGGATGCCGACGGAATCGACTCGGTCGCCGTCGCCTCGGAGGAATCGCCCACCGGTCAGGCCGCGGTGACCGTCGAGGACGGCGAGGCGGTGCTCACCGCGGTCGGTCCGCCCGGCACGCCGGCGCCGGAGGCGACCGTCGCGGACGGCGACGTGCTCGTGATCGGGACGCTGACGGATGCCGCGGACTCCGTCGCCGCCGAGGACCAGGTTCGCGAACTCCGCGCCGACCTCGACGAGACGCTCGGCGCCGGTACGGCGATCGTCGGAGGCGAGACCGCCACCGACATCGACACCAACGACACGTCCACCCGCGATCGCAGCGTCATCATCCCGGTCGTGCTCGTCGTGATCCTCCTGATCCTGATGCTGCTGCTGCGCTCGGTGCTGGCCCCCGTGCTGCTCATCGCCACCGTCATCCTGTCGTTCGCGACGGCGCTGGGGGTGAGCGCCCTCGTCTTCAACAACGTCTTCGGATTCCCCGGAGCCGACCCGGCGGTGCCGCTCTTCGGCTTCGTGTTCCTGGTGGCGCTCGGCGTGGACTACAACATCTTCCTGATGTCGCGCGTGCGCGAGGAGTCGCTGGTCCACGGCACGCGGCCGGGCATCCTGCGTGGCCTCGTGGCGACAGGCGGCGTCATCACGTCGGCGGGACTGGTGCTCGCGGCGACGTTCGCGGCGCTCGGCGTCATCCCGATCCTGTTCCTCGCGCAGATCGCCTTCATCGTCGCCTTCGGCGTGCTGCTGGACACCTTCATCGTGCGCTCGCTGCTGGTGCCGGCGCTCTCGTACGACATCGGCAGGGCGATCTGGTGGCCCTCGAAGCTCTGGCGGCGCGGTCCGGAGGACCGGCGTACGCTCGAACCATGAGCAAGGCGCTGTTCATCGTCGACGTCCAGAACGACTTCACCGAGGGGGGTGCGCTCGGAGTGGAAGGCGGTGACGCCGTCGCGCAGCGCATCACCGAGTTCCTCGTCACCCACGCCGAGGACTACGCCGTGATCGTCGCTTCGCGTGACTGGCACCACGCCGAGGGCGACAACGGGGGGCACTTCCACTCGGAGCCCGACTTCGTCGACACGTGGCCGGTGCACTGCGTGGGCGGCACCGAGGGGGCGGAGTACGACCCGGGGTTCGACACGTCGGCGGTGACGCACCACGTCAAGAAGGGGCAGGGCGTGCCGGCGTACTCGCTGTTCGAAGGCACGACCGACGACGGCGAGACGGTCGCGCACCTGCTCGAGGAGAACGGCGTGGTGGACGTCGACATCGCCGGCATCGCGACCGACTACTGCGTGCGCGCGTCGGCACTCGACGCGATCGAGCACGGACGGCACGTGCGCATCCTCACCGACCTCGTCGCGGGCGTCGCCGCCGAATCCAGCGACGCGGCCCTGGCCGAGTTGGCGCACGCGGGAGCCGAGCTGGCGGAATCCGGTCTCACCGGGCGGTAGGTGACCCGGCGTCTGGCGGGCGGCGTGCACAGCGTCGGAGGTTTCCGCCGACACGCCGAGCGCCCGGCCGCCGACCCGGCGTGGCGCTCGCGACCTCCGATGCTGTGCCCGGCTAGGACGCGGCCCGGCGATCCCGCCGTGCCAGGAAGATCACGAAGCCCAGCGCCACGAGGGCGGTGAGGCACAGCAGGCTGAGCCCGATTGTGTAGCTATGGGCCTCCGCGTTGTACGTCGCGCCCATGACGAGCGGCGGGAAGTAGCCGCCGAGTCCGCCGGCGGCGCCGACGATGCCGGTGACCGTGCCGACCCGTTCGGAGGGGGCGCGCTGCGCGACCCACGTGAACACCGCGCCGGTGCCGAGGCCGAGGAACAGGGCCATCAGCACGAACGATGCTCCCGCCGCCAGCTCGGGAGGCGGCTGGAGGGCGATCACGACGGCCATCACCGCGGCGCCGCCGAGCGAGATGCTGAGCACGGTCGCCGGTCCGATGCGGTCCGACAGCCAGCCGCCGACGGGCCGGGCGATCACCGCCGCGATCGCGAAGCCCGCGGTGCGCGCGCCGGCGTCGGCGAGGTCGTACCCGTAGACCTCTTTGAGGTAGGTCGGCAGGTAGGTCGAGAAGGCCACGAAGCCGCCGAACGTCACCGCGTAGAGGAACGCCATCTGCCACGTGACGGCGAGCTTCGACGCGGCCTTGAGCTTCGGCATGACCGGCGCCTTGTTCGGCTTCCACAGCGGCGAGTCACGCAGGAACAGCCACACGATGACCGCGACCACCAGCAGGGCGACAGCGATGATGACGTGCGTCGCGACGTAGCCGAACCACGCGACCATGCGCGGGGTGAAGAACGACGACAGCGCGGTGCCGCCCATACCGGCGCCGAAGAGGCCCGTGGCGAAGCCGCGTTTGGCGGGCTCGTACCAGGCGTTGACGAAGGGGATGCCGATCGCGAAGGTCGTGCCGGCGATACCGAGCAGAAAGCCGAAGGCGATCATGAGCGCGTAGGACCCCCACACGCCCGCCAGTGCGACGAGCACGACGGGCACGGCCGACGCCGCGGTCAGGATCGTGAACATGAGTCGGCCGCCGAACCGATCGGTGAACGCGCCGGTGAGGATGCGGCCGAGCGAACCGACCAGCACCGGTGTCGCGATGAGGAGCGAGGCCTCCGTCGACGTCAGTCCCATCTCGGCGGTGTACTGCACCGCGAGCGGCGCGACCATGTTCCACGCCCAGAACGTGATGGTGAACGCCAGCAGGGCGAGGAGGAGGTTCTTCGTGCGGCCCGGCAGCTCTCGAGTGCCCGTCGCGGCGGTGGCGGCAGCATCCGTGGTCATCGTCGTCCTCCGGTCTTGCCCGTGGTCGAGGCCTTGCGGTCGGGAGTGCGGTCGGTGGTGCCCACGGGCGCCCAGCCGCGGCGGATGCCGCGCGCCGTCGTCGGTCGCCCGTCACGCGAGCGGTAGACGATGTACGGGCGGAACAGGTAGTGCACCGGCGCCGTGAATGCGTGCACGAGCCGCGTGAACGGCCAGATCATGAAGAGCACCATGCCGATGACGGTGTGGATCTGGAAGTCGAGCGTCGCATGGCTCATCGCCGCGATGTCCGGCTGGAACACGAACAGCGACCGGAACCACGGGGCCACCGTCTCGCGGTACGTCGTCTCGTGCGGCGGGCCGATGACGCTCAGCACCGTCGTGGCCAGGCCCGCGACGATCGCCGCCACCAGCACGACGTACATGGTCTTGTCGTTCTTCGTCGTCGCCATGAACACCGGTCCGGTGGTGCGGCGGCGGTAGATCAGGATGCCGACCCCGACGAGCGTGGCGAAGCCGGCCACCGTCCCCAGGCCGAGCGCGGCGAGGTGGTACATGTCCTCCGAGACGCCGAGCGCGTCGGTCCACGCTTTCGGGATGACGAGCCCCACGACGTGCCCGATGATCACGACGAGGATCCCGAAGTGGAACAGCGGCGAGCCGATGCGCAGCAGCCGCGACTCGTACAGCTGCGAGGAGCGCGTCGTCCAGCCGAACTGGTCGTAGCGGTAGCGCCAGACCGTGCCGCCGATGAGCACCGCGACCATGAGGTACGGCAGGATGCCCCACAGGAAGAGCTCCATCAGCGCCTCCCGACCGGCTCGAGCGGCAGGAGCCGCGGGTCATGCGCGTCGAGCCCGACCGACTCGCGCGGCGGTCCGGCGGCGGCCATCGCCATCGCCTGCTGGCGGTCCGCGGGGGAGCGGCCGGGGAGGGTGTCGCACACCGCGGCCACCACGCCGGCGTACGGCGATCCGCGCTCGCCGAGCGCCAGCCGGATGAGCTCCAGGCTCGGGCGATACTCCTGCAGCAGGGCGGCCCCTTCGCCGGGCGCATGCCGGGCGAACTCGAGCACGAGCGGCAGGAAGTCGGGCAGCTCGCCCGTGCCGTCGATCGCCAGCCCCGCTTCGCGGTAGCGGCGCTTCAGATCGGCCAGCACGGCACCGCGCCGGCGGGTGTCGCCGTCGGTCCAGTAGCTGAGATACAGCGCGTGGCGACGCGACATGTCGAACGTGTCGACATACACGGCCTGCACGTCGGCGGCCGGGGTGTTCGCCCACCATTCGAGCACAGGGGCGAAGGATGCCGCGGCCCGCGGCGCCGCTTCGCTCACGGCCCGGCCGATCAGCGCCGACGACCCCAGCACGCCGTCGTCGGGGTAGCTCAGGCACAGCGACGCCGCCTGGTAGACCACCCGGACGTTCACGGAGCGCCTCCGGCAGCGGCATCCGTCCCCTGATCCCGAGGGGGGAACAGGCCGGGCGGCGCGCCGTTGCCGTCCCAGTTCAGGAGATTGACACGGCCTCGCAGCGACTCGTCGCTCGCCGCGGCGTCGGAGGTCTGTCGCTCCTTGAGGGCATGGAAGGTCTCGACCGCGACCGGCACCGGCCGGCCGCTGGCCTCGCCGAACATGCCCGGTTCGTTGCCGTACGGCCCGCCGTCGAAGTCGAGCGAGCACCCGAGCTCCTCGAGCTCGTGCGCCCGCTCGTAGTGGGCGGTCGGGATCACGTAGCGGTCCTCGTACTTCGCGATCGCGAGGAGCCGGTACATCGCGTAGATCGACTCGCCGGTCATGCCGACGGCCGCGGGGATGGACTCGTCGCGCTCGCGGTCGAGCGTGATGTCGCGCAGGTACGAGCGCATGGCCGCCAGGCGCCACAGGACGCCGGTGATGACGTCGGTGTCGCCGGCGGTGAAGAGCTCGGCCAAGTACTCGACCGGGATGCGCAGCGCCTCGATGGCTCCGAACAGCGTGCCGGCGGCCTCCGAGTCGTGGCCCTGGTCGCGCAGCAGGTCGACGATCGGCGACAGCGGCGGGATGTACCAGACCATCGGCATCGTGCGGTACTCGGGGTGCAGCGGCAGCGCCACCTTGTAGGTCTTCGCCAGGGCGTAGACGGGGGAGCGGCGGGCGGCATCCATCCAGTCCTCGGGGATGTCGCCCTGCGCGCGGGCCGCCGCGATCACCTCGGGGTCGTTCGGGTCCAGCATGAGGTCGAGCTGCGCCTCGTAGAGATCCTTCGGATCGGGCGTGGAGGCAGCCTCGGTGACGCGGTCGGCGTCGTAGAGGAACAGGCCGAGGTAGCGCAGTCGTCCGACGCACGTCTCGGAGCAGACCGTCGGGATGCCGACCTCGAGGCGCGGGTAGCACAGCGTGCACTTCTCGGCCTTGCCGGTCTTGTGGTTGAAGTAGATCTTCTTGTACGGGCAGCCGGTGATGCACTGGCGCCAGCCGCGGCAGCGGTCCTGATCGACGAGCACGATGCCGTCCTCGGCGCGCTTGTAGATCGCGCCCGACGGGCACGAAGCCATGCACGACGGATTGAGACAGTGCTCGCAGATCCGGGGCAGGTAGAACATGAACGTCTTCTCGAACTGCAGCTTGATCTTGTCTTCGGACTCGCGCCGCACGCGCTGGACGATGGGATCGAGGTGTCCCATCTCCGAGGCCCCGCCGAGGTCGTCGTCCCAGTTCGCCGACCACGTGATCTTCGTGTCCTCGCCGGTGATGAGGGACTTCGGCCGGGCGACCGGGAAGTCGTCGCCCAGGGGCGCGTCGATGAGCGTCTCGTAGTCGTAGGTCCAGGGCTCGTAGTAGTCCTCGAGCTTCGGCTGCACGGGCGAGGAGAAGATCGTGAGGAGGCGCTTCAGGCGGCTGCCGGTGCGCAGCGACAGCCGGCCGCGCTTGTTGAGCGTCCAGCCGCCGCGCCACTGCTCCTGGTCCTCGTAGCGGCGGGGATAGCCCTGGCCGGGGCGCGTCTCGACGTTGTTGAACCACACGTACTCGGTGCCTGCCCGGTTCGTCCACGCCTGCTTGCACGTGACCGAGCAGGTGTGGCATCCGATGCACTTGTCCAGGTTCATCACCATGCCCATCTGGGCCATCACGCGCATCAGAACACCACCTCCTGCGAGCGGCGGCGCACCGTCGCCACCATGTCGCGCTGGTTCCCCGTCGGTCCCAGATAGTTGAACGCGTACGACAGCTGCGCGTACCCGCCGATGAGGTGCGTGGGCTTGACCAGCAGCCTCGTGACGGAATTGTGGATGCCGCCGCGCCGGCCGGTCGCCTCGGACTTGGGCACGTCGATCGTGCGCTCCTGCGCGTGGTGCACGTAGACCACGCCCGTGGGCATGCGGTGCGACACGATCGCCCGCGCCACGAGCACGCCGTTCGAGTTGACGCACTCGACCCAGTCGTTGTCGGCGGCGCCGATGGCCGCGGCATCCGCGGGGCTCATCCACACCGTCGGGCCGCCGCGCGACAGCGACAGCATGAAGAGGTTGTCCTGGTACTCCGAGTGGATCGACCACTTGGAGTGCGGAGTGAGGTAGCGCACCACCACCTGCTGCGCACCGTCCGGACCGAGCTTGGGCTCGCCGAACAGCCGGTGCATGTCCAGGGGCGGGCGGTAGATCGGCAGCGCCTCGCCGAGATCGCGCATCCACGCGTGGTCGAGGTAGAAGTGCATGCGGCCGGTGAGGGTGTGGAACGGCTTCAGGCGCTCGATGTTCACCGTGAACGGCGCATACCGCCGCCCGCCGGTCTCGGAGCCCGACCACTCCGGCGACGTGATCACCGGCACGGGCGCCGCCTGCGTCATCGCGAACGTGATCCGCTTCTCCTCGGAGCCCTCGGCGAGGTCGGCGAGGGGCTTGCCGACGCGCTTCTCCAGCGTGCGGAACCCCTGGGCGGCCAGCTCGCCGTTGGTCGTGCCCGAGAAGGCGAGGATCGCCTCGGCCATCTTGACGTCGGTGTCCATCGCGGGGCGGCCGTCGGCCGCGCCGCCGAGCATCACCCCGTTCTTCTGCGCCAGTCGCACGGCCTCGTGCGCGACGTCGTAGGTCACGTTCTTGATCGTGAACCCGAGCGTGTCGGCCAGCGGCCCGACGGCGGCGAGCTTGTCGGCGATCGCGGTGTAGTCCCGTTCGACCACCGTGAACTGCGGCATGGTCCTGCCCGGGACGCCGGCGCCGTCCCCGCGCGCCCAGTCGCGCACCTCCCCGCCCGGCTGCGACGTCTCACCGGGCGTGTCGTGCTGCATCGGCACCGACACCAGGTCGCGGCGGGTGCCGAGGTGGGTGCGCGCCTGCGCCGAGAACTCCTCGGCGATCGCGTGGAACAGGTCGAAGTCGCTCTTCGCCTCCCAGGGCGGGTCGATCGCCGGGGTGAACGCGTGCACGAACGGGTGCATGTCGGTCGACGACAGGTCGTGCTTCTCGTACCACGTGGCCGCGGGGAAGACGACGTCCGACAGCAGGGTCGTCGAGGTCATGCGGAAGTCGGCCGACACCAGCAGGTCGAGCTTGCCCTCGGGGATCTCGTCGCGCCAGGCGACGTCGTTCGGCCGCACGCTCGCCTCGTCGGTGGCCATGACGTTGCTGTGCGTGCCGAGCAGGTACTTCAGGAAGTACTCGTTGCCCTTCGCGCTGGAGCCCATGAGGTTGGACCGCCACAGCGTGAGCAGACGCGGCCAGTTCTGCGGGGCGTCGACGTCGGAGATCGCCGGCTGCAGGTCGCCGGACTGGAGCTGCGAGGCGACGAAGGATGCCGCATCCGCCGCCTCCCCGTTCGCCACCGCCGCATCGGCCCGATCGGCGAGGTCGAGCGGGTTGACGTCGAACTGCGGGTAGAACGGCATCCAGCCCAGGCGCGCGGACTGGGCGATCGTGTCGGCGGTGTGCATGCCGGCGAGGTTGCCCTCGGCCAGGGGCGAGGCGAGGGCGTCGGCGGAGTACCCGTCGAAGCGCCACTGGTCGGTGTGCATGTACCAGTAGGCCGTGCCGATCATCGTGCGGGGCGGCCTGGACCAGTCCAGGGCGTTCGCGAGCGAGAGCCAGCCCGTGATCGGGCGGCACTTCTCCTGCCCGACGTAGTGCGCCCAGCCGCCGCCGTTGCGGCCCATCGACCCCGTCAGGATCAGCAGCGCGAGGATCGCCCGGTACGTGGCATCCCCGTGGAACCACTGGCAGATCCCGGCGCCCATGATGATCATCGAGCGGCCGCCGGACTCGACGGCGTTGGCTGCGAACTCCCGCGCGATGCGCGTGCACGCCTGCGCGGGCACGCCGGTGATCTCCTCCTGCCAGGCGGGCGTGTACGGCGTCTCGGCGTCGTCGAGCCCCGACGGCCATTCGCCGGGCAGCCCGTCGCGCGCGACGCCGTACTGGGCGAGCATGAGGTCGAGCACGGTCGTGACGAGGATGCCGTCGACGCGGGTCGCGGGAACCCCGCGGCGCAGCACCCCGCCCGACCCGTCCGCCGAGTCGAAGCGGGGGAGCAGCACCTCGACCGGCTCGCCCGGCGTGCCGAGGTCGGCGATCGACAGCGCCGGCTCGACGCCCTCGAGATCGAGGTTCCAGCGGCCCTCACCCGACGCGGCGTACCGGAAGCCCATCGATCCGTTGGGGACGCGCGGTCCGCCGGTCGCGGCATCCAGCACCACCGTCTTCCACGCGTCCTCGGGGGTGTCGCCGCCGAGGTCCTTCGAAGTGAGGAACCTCCCCGGCACGAAGGCGCCGTCTCGCTCGACGAGACGGACGAGGTGGGGGAGGTCGGTGTACTGCCGGGCGAAGTCGGCGAAGAACGGCACACGGCGGTCGACGTAGTTCTCCTTCAGCACGACGTGCCCCATCGCCATCGCCAGCGCCGCGTCGGTGCCCGCCTGGCAGGGCAGCCACTCGTCGGCGAACTTCGTGTTGTCGGCGTAGTCGGGGCTCACCGTCACGACCTTCGTGCCGCGATAGCGCACCTCCGCCATCCAGTGCGCGTCGGGCGTGCGGGTGACGGGCACGTTCGAGCCCCACATCATGAGGTACGTGGCGTCCCACCAGTCGCCGGACTCGGGAACGTCCGTCTGATCGCCGAAGACCTGCGGGCTCGCGACGGGCAGGTCGGCGTACCAGTCGTAGAACGACGTCATGACCCCGCCGACCAGCTGCGTGAAGCGCGTGCCGATGCAGTGCGAGACCATCGACATCGCCGGGATGGGCGAGAAGCCGGCGACCCGGTCGGGTCCGTACTCCTTGATGGTGTGGACGTAGCCGGCCGCGACGAGCTCGACCGCCTCGTGCCACGACGCGCGCACGAGCCCGCCCTTGCCGCGGGCCCGCTGATAGCGGCGGCGCCTCTCGGGGTCCTTCGTGATCTCGCCGAACGCTTCGACGGGGTCGTTGCCGCGCGCCTTGGCGGCCCGGTACTCCTCGAGCAGCACGCCGCGGACGTACGGGTAGCGGACGCGGGTCGGCGAGTAGGTGTACCACGAGAACGCAGCCCCGCGGGGGCAGCCGCGGGGCTCGTACTCGGGACGGTCGGGCCCGACGCTCGGGTAGTCGGTCTCCTGGGCCTCCCACGTGATGATGCCGTCCTTGACGTACACCTTCCACGAACACGAGCCCGTGCAGTTCACGCCGTGCGTCGAGCGCACGACCTTGTCGTGACTCCATCGGTCGCGGTAGAAGGCGTCGCCCTCGCGCCCGCCCTCCAGGAACGCCGCGCGGTGATCGGCGGTCTGGTCCCATCTGGTGAAGAAGCGCCCTGCCGCCAGCAGCGCATCGGAAGCCGGCCCGTCCACACCGATCTGGGGCGTCATGCCACGGACCCTAGCGAATGGCCTGCCCAACGCGCCAGAGGGGCGGGCCAGGCGCGTGGCATGAGGCGCGTGGCGCAAGGAGCCGAGACGGCGTGGTGCCCCCACAGGGGCTCGAACCCTGGACCCACGGATTAACCTGCTGCACTGAGTTTCCCCAGCCACCGTCTCCGGCTTGCAGTCTGGACTATATCTTCACCTTCGGCCGGGCCGGTCAGGTGCGCCGCGTGTAGTCTCTGAGGTTCCCTTGCGGTTACCTGCTGATTGCCCAATCCCTCGGATTTTCACTGCCAGGTGTCGTTCAGACACGTGGCGAGTACCTCGGGCTATCAGGGTGTTCCAGCATATAGCGGCGGTCATCCGACGCATTTCTGCGCCGGCGCTCCATTTTGTTGTTGAAGTCCGTTGCTCTAACCAACTGAGCTATAGGGGCGTTCCCACCCTAGCAATGCCTCTTGGTACCGGGCACGTCGGTGGCCCGCTCTACCATCGGCGGTGTGCTCCGGACGGAGGCAGGCGAGGAGGGTGACGAGGTGCTCAAGCGCTGCGGAACCTGCCATCAGGTCAAGCCGCTGGCCGATTTCAACCGTAAGTCCGCTCGTCCCGACGGCCTCCAGGAGGTTTGCCGAGACTGCAATCGCGAATCCTCCCGCGCATACTATGCGCGCAACCGTGAGCGGCACGTACAGGTCATCGTCGCGCGCACGGCGAGGCGTCGCATGGAATCCAAGGTCTTCCTCGCCGACTACCTCGCGGAGCATGCCTGCGTCGATTGCGGCAACACCGATCTCCGGGTCCTCGACTTCGATCACCGACCCGGCACGGCGAAGCGGAAGGATGTGATGGCGATGGTGCGCGAGGGCTTCAGCATCGCCAAGATCGAGGAGGAGATCGCCAAGTGCGATGTGCGGTGCCGCAACTGTCACGCGATCGTGACCCTGGAGCGCGGCGGGGCCAACTGGCGTTCTGAGGCGATGCGTCGAGCGAAAAACGGGTAACCGCCGTCAGCGGTTGCCCTTGCCGTTGCCGCTGTTGCCGCCCGGGCCGTTGCCGTTGCCGTTGTTGTTGCCGGGCCCGCTGTTGTCGGTCCCGCCTCCGCCGGTCTCGACCGGCTGCACGTCCTCGGCGGGCGCCTGCTCCACCGGCGCCTGCTCAACGGGAGCGGCCGGCTCCTCTTCGGCCGGTGCTTCCTCGGCGGGCGTATCCTCCGTCGGCGCCGGTGCGGGCTGCTCCTCGGCGGGTGCCGTCGGCGCAGGCTCCGGCAGGGCCGACCATGCGGACGACAGCCAGAGCACCCCGAGGACGAGCCCGAGCACGAGCAGGGCCGCGACGATCGCTCCGATCACCACGGCACGGCGAGAGGGCCGGCGATCCTCGTCCGGGACGGTCGGCAGGACGGATGCCGCGGCATCCGTCTGCGGTGACGCCGCCGCTGCGGCGACGGCGGCGATACGGGCATCGCGGCGGAGAGCTCCTCGTTCCGCGGGCGTGGCCGCTGCCGCCGCGGGCGTGGGTTGGACGAAGGCCTGGGTGGGGCCGGTGGTGGGATTCGCGGCGACGGGCGCTGCGGCGGACGTCCCGACGGAGGCGGCAACAGGAGCCGCGGCGACAGGCGTCGCGACCGGTGCGGTGGACGGGTCCGCCTTCTCGCGGGCGATGGTGTTCTCCATCGCGGCCAGTCGGGATGCGGCCGATACGACCTCGAGCGCCGTGGGCCGATCGTCCGGGCGGATGGCGGTCATGCCGCGCAGCAGCCCCTGCCATGCCGGGTGCAGGGTCTCCGGGATGCTGGGAGCCGCAGACAGCCGGGCGACGACGGTGCCGATGCCCTCCGCATCGCCGAACGGCCGCTCGCCGGTCAGCGCCTCGATCAGCAGGAGGCCGAACGCGTAGATGTCGGCCGGCGCGGCGGGGATCGCGCCCTGCGCCTGCTCGGGGGCGACGTAGGCCATGGTGCCGACGATGACGCCGGGCGTGGTCACGCGGGCGGAGTCCGTGAGGTACGCGATGCCGAAATCGGCCAGCTTGGCTCGCCACTCCCACCCGGGCCTCGGCGACTCCCACAGCAGGACGTTCGAGGGTTTGATGTCGCGGTGGACGACCCCGTGCTCGTGCGCGACGTGCAGGCCCTCCGCGACGTCGATCGCGACCGACGCGACGATCCTCGGGTCGACGGGGCCTCGGGCGATCAGGTCGCGCAGCGTGATGCCGTCGACGTGCTCCATGACTAGATAGCTGGCGTCGTCCGTGCCGATGCGCGCATCGAAGACCGTGACGAGCGAGTGATGGCTGAGGGAGGCGAGGAGCGTCGTCTCCGACAGCGCCCGCTGGACGGAGTCGATGCCGTCGGTGGGCTCGCGGAAGACCTTGACCGCGACGGAGCGCTGGAGGTGCGTGTCGTCGGCGCGGTACACGCGCGCCATTCCGCCCTCGCCGATCCGCTCCTGCAGGACGTAGCGATTGTCCAGCAGTTCGCCTGTCGAGACTTCGCCCGACTCGCGCAGGTCTGTCACATGCCCCTCCCGTCCGGCGTCCGGACCCCTCCGGCGCGACTTCGGACTGCTCTCACGGTAGGCGCACCGCGGAGAAGCCGATAAGGACTTGACGGATCGGCGCGGGCATGCAAGCAGCGCGCCACGAGGCCGCCGACAGAACGTCGGCGGCCTCGCACCCCCCTGCATGCCGGCCGAGGCCGGCGGTCGGTCACTGAGCCGGCGGCATCAGGACCGAGTCGATGAGGTAGACCACGGCGTTGGCGGTCTGGACGCCGCCGCAGACGACGTTGGCGTCGTTGACCATCCACATCTCGCCGTCGCCGGTCACCTCGAGGTCCGCGCCCTGCACGGTCGTGTGGGTCCCGGCGATGTCGGCCGGCTCGATCTGTCCGGGCACCACGTGGTAGGTGAGGATCGACGTCAGCGTCGCAGTGTCGGTCTTGAGCGACTCGATCGTGGCGGGGTCGATCGCGGCGAACGCGTCGTCGACGGGCGCGAACACCGTGAACTCGTCGCCGTTGAGCGTGTCGACGAGGTCGACCTCGGGGTTGAGCTGACCGCTGACCGCCGAGACGAGCGTCGTCAGCAGCGGGTTGTTGGATGCCGCGACCGCGACGGGGTCGGCCGACATGCCCTCGATCGAGCCGGCGCCGTCGGGAACAGCCTCGGCGTAGTCGGCGCAGCCGGGCCCGACCAGATTCCCGGCGGGGTCGGCCGTCATCGGCTCCTCGGTCTCCTCCATGGCGGGCGCCGAGGGCTCGGCGGAGGGCTCGGCCTCCGTCGCGGCGCCCATCGAGCACGCCGACAGTGCGAACGTCGCGGCGACCGCGAGGGTGAGCCCTGCTGAGAGGCGCTTCCTGGTGATGCGAGACATGTCTTCCTCCTGCGTGCGGCCGTCGGGCCGCGATCTGGTGGACCCCGGTGGGGGGCGGGCCGCAGAAGCGGCTGCACGGACTGTTCGGAAGGCTTCCCGGATCGGATTGGACGGAATCGGATGCCGCCACCGCCGTGTCAGCGGGGGCGGAAGTGTACTCATTCACGATCGGGCCGTCGCGCGCACCGACAAAGGGGGAGGAGTTTGGCATGCTGGTGGACGTGGTGATCGACGGAATCGACGTGCCGGAGGACGGCACCGAGCCCGTCGACCGCATCGGCGCCCTTCTCCAGCAGGTGGCAGCCGGCGACCAGACGGCGTTCGCGCGCGTGTACGACCTGCTGTCGCCGCGGGTCTTCGGCCTCATCCTCCGCGTCCTCGTGGATCGCTCCCAGAGCGAGGAGGTCCTGCAGGAGGTCTTCCTCGAGGTCTGGCAATCCGCCTCCCGGTTCGCTCCGAACAGAGGGCAAGGGAGGTCGTGGGTGCTCACGATCGCGCATCGCCGGGCCGTCGATCGCGTGCGTTCATCGCAGGCGAGCACGGACCGTGATGTGCGTGCGGGCTTCCGGGACCTGGATGTGGCCCATGACGGGGTCTCCGAGCAGGTCGAGCTGCGCATCGAGGGGGAGAGGGTCGCCAGCGCGCTCTCCGCCCTCCCCGAGGCGCAGCGGGAGGCGCTGACCCTCGCGTATTACGGGGGTTACAGTCAGAGCGAGATCGCGGCCCTGGTGGGCGCGCCGCTGGGGACGGTGAAGACGAGGATGCGGGACGGACTGTCCCGCCTGAGGGTCGAGATGGGGGTGACCGCGTGATGGACGAGCAGGAGTTCGCCGAGCTGGCAGCAGGAGCTGCGCTGAACGCGCTGTCGCCGGCCGATCGCGCGGCATTCGACGTGGCGCGTCGCGAGCACCCGGAGTGGGAGCACTGGGTCCGGGCGGATGCCGCCACCGTCGCCTCGCTCGCCGACGACGTACCGGACGCCCTTCCTCCGCTCACGCTGCGTTCCACGCTGCTCGCGCGCATCGCGACGACCCCGCAGCTTCCGTCGATCGACGCGTCGGTCGCCGCGGCCGCCGCGCCGGTGGGCGCGTGGCCCCGGGCCGGCGCGGAAGAACCTGCGTCGGCCGAGGCGCCCGGCCCCGACGACGACGCACCCGCCGGCGCCCGCGCGCCTGCGCAGCCCGCGGATGTCCCCGCCTCCGGCCGGGCGACGGAGCCTCCGCCCACCACTGCGACGATCCAGGCGGTCTCCCGCCGCAACTGGACGCGGGGCATCGTCGCGCTCGCCGCCTCGATGGTGCTGCTCGTGGCGCTCGGGCTCGGCGCCGCGATGGTCAACGACTATCTCAACCGGCCGCCCGCGGTGGTCGCGCTGCAGGAGATCGAAGGGGCGCCCGACGCCCAGTCGGCCACCGTCGACGTCGTCGAGGGCGGCTCCGCGACGGCCCACTGGTCCGAGTCGGTCGGCAAGGCGGTGCTGGTCTCGCAGGGGCTGCCGCAGATCGCCGACGACGAGACCTACGAGATGTGGTTCGTCCGCGACGGGGCGGCCGAGTCGGCCGGCACCTTCGACCCCGAGGGCCTGACCACGACCGCGCTGCTGGACGGCGCCGTCGAGTCGGGTGATGTGATCGCGATCACCGTCGAGCCGCAGGGCGGCTCGCCGACCGGCGAGCCGTCGTCCCAGCCGATCGTGCAGATCCCCACGGCGTGAGCCGCCGACGGGGGATGCGGGTAGCGTGAGGGCGTGGCATCCGCCCGGCAGACGATCCAGACGCTCGCGCACCTGCGCCGCGCCCGCGATCTGATGGACCGCGACTACGCCCAGCCCCTCGACGTGCCCACGATGGCGGCGCAGGCGCTCATGTCGCCCGCGCACTTCTCGCGCGAGTTCAAGGCCGCGTACGGCGAGACGCCGTACGCGTACCTGATGACCCGCCGCATCGAGCGCGCGATGGCGCTGCTGCGCGAGGGGATGTCGGTGACGGATGCCTGCACCGCCGTGGGTGCGACGTCGCTGGGCTCGTTCAGCTCGACGTTCACGGAGATCGTCGGGGAGACCCCCAGCTCGTACCGCGCGCGGCCGCACGACGCCGCGGAGGCCATGCCGCTGTGCGTGGCGAAGATCCTCACGCGGCCGACGCGCTACGCGTAGCGCGAGGGGCCGCGCCGCGGCTCAGACCGAGCAGGATCGGAGAAGCGCGCTTTCCCGTCGCCCCCTAGCGTGGCTGTCATGACGAACATCGCACTCGCGTACAGCCCCATCACGGTCGACGACGTCGACGCCGCCATCCCCTTCTACCGCGACGGACTCGGCCTCGAGGTCGTCAACGACGTGTCGTACGACGGCCACCGCTGGGTGAGCTTCGGATTCCCGGGGCAGCCCGGCCTCTCGCTCGTCGTGTCCGACCCGACGGCCGGACGCTCGCCCGACGACGGCGAAGCGCTCGAGCGGCTCATCGCGAAGGGATCCGGCCCCGGCCCGTACGTCTTCACGACGACCGACCTGGACGGGACGTTCGAGAAGCTGCGGGCGTTCGGCGCCGAGGTCCTGCAGGAGCCGAAGGAGCAGGGATGGGGACCGCGGGATGCCGCGTTCCGCGATCCCGCGGGCAACCACATCCGCATCAACCAGGTCTGAAGCGGCGCTGCCCCGTGTGCCTGCCGTGGGCCGCGGCGCTGAAGCGGGACCAGGAGCTGCGCGAGCCGGTGCTCGTGGCGGCGAGTAGCCTGGACGGAATGAGCGACGCGTCCCGGGATTTCCACAAGCCCGTCCGGCGGCCGGCCGAACTCTTCGACCGGCGGTTCTCGGCCGAGGATCCGGCCGAGGTGTCCCGCGTCGCCCACTCCACCGCGCACGCGCTGCTGGCACGCGTCCGTGCCGACCCGGACGGCGCGATCGTCGACCGCCTCGTGGCGTTCACCGACGAGCACGGCATCGACGACATCGCCGAGCTGTGGTCGCGGTCGCCGGCGAAGACCCTCCCGGGTGCGCTGTGGCGGCTGTACCTCGTGCAGCTGATGATCCACGACGACCCCCGCACCTCTGCGCTGCTCTACGAGCGCGGCCGTGCCGAGCTCTCCTCCGCGGACGACGTGGTGGCCGGAGCGCCGTCGCCCGCCGGACCCGACGAGCTGGTCGCGCTGGTGGACACCATCCTCCGCGGCCTGTTCGAGGGCGACTTCGCCGTGGCGCTGGACAGGGCGGCGGCGTTCTGCCGCGTGCAGGCGTCGGGCGCCACGCATCTCGCCGACGACTACGAGGTCACCGAGCCCGACCGCGCCTCCGCGTTCACCACGCGGGCGCTGCGGCTCTCGGACTTCGCCGCCGATCTGTCGGCCTGCGCCGCCCTGTGGCGGCGCGACGCGCTGAGCTGAGCCATCCGGCGGGCGGCCGTGGCCGGGAATGCGAGTGCCGGGCCGCAGAACGCCTCTCGGCGCGAGGCCGCTCGCAGCGGCAGAAGATGGAGCCCGGGGTTACTGCGGCCCGGCCGATACAGTCTAACCGAGGCCCAGGGGACCGTATTCCCCGGCCTAAGCTCTTGACATGGCTTGGCGCTTCGCCCTCGTGATCGACCCCGCGGCATCCGACGACCCGCGCTCGGACTTCTCCGACACCTTCACACCGATCGATGTGACCGCACCGGCGCTGAGCGTCGGGGAGATGAGCACGCAGCGCGGCGACGGGATCTTCGAATCCATCGGGGTGGTCGACGGCCACGCGCAGGAGGTCGGTCCCCACCTCGATCGCCTCGCGCATTCGGCGGCCCTGTGCGACCTTCCCGCTCCGCACCGGGAACAGTGGCGGCAGGCGATCGCCGTGGCCGCCCAGCACTGCCCGCCCGACGCCGAGGCGGTCATCAAGCTCATCCTGAGCCGTGGGGTGGAGCACGGGCCGACGCCGACGGCGTGGGTGACGGCCGCGGAGGCCCCCGACAACGCCGCGGTGCGCGAACGCGGCATCCGCGTCGTCACGCTGGACCGCGGCTACGGGATCGACACGCCGCGGAGGGCGCCGTGGCTGCTCCTCGGGGCGAAGACGCTGTCGTACGCCGTCAACATGGCGGCGATCCGCGAGGCGAAGCGCAGGGGCGCCGACGACGCGATCTTCGTCACCTCCGACGGCTTCGTCCTGGAGGCGCCCACGGCCTCGCTCATCCTCCGCGTCGACGGCCGGTTCCTCACGCCCGCGCCCAACGGCGGGATCCTGCACGGCACGACCCAGCTCAGTCTGTTCGCGCACCTGGAGGAGCGGGGCGCCGAGACCGCGTACGAGACGATCCCCGTCTCGGCGCTGGCCCGGGCGGATGCCGCGTGGCTGGTGTCGAGCGTCCGCCTGGCCGCGCCCATCCGCGCGATCGACGGCAGGGACGTGCCCGTCGACGGTGAGCTGACGGCGTCCTTCAACCGCTACCTGCTCACCCCGCGCGACTGACCGCCGATCAGCCGAATCGACCCGAGACGTAGTCCTCGGTCGCCTGCACGGACGGCGTGGTGAAGATGGTCCTGGTCTCGTCGTACTCGATGAGCTTGCCGGGCTTGCCGGTGCCCGCGATGTTGAAGAACGCGGTCTTGTCGCTCACGCGCGACGCCTGCTGCATGTTGTGGGTCACGATGACGACGGTGTAGTCGTTCTTGAGCTCGCCGATCAGCTCCTCGATGGCGTACGTGGAGATCGGGTCGAGCGCCGAGCAGGGCTCGTCCATGAGGATCACCTCGGGCGAGACGGCGATGGCGCGCGCGATGCACAGACGCTGCTGCTGACCGCCCGAAAGGCCCGAGCCGGGCTTGTCGAGGCGGTCCTTGACCTCGTTCCAGAGGTTCGCGCCGCGCAGCGACTTCTCGACGAGGGCGTCGGCGTCCGACTTCGACATCTTCTTGTTGTTGAGCTTCACGCCCGCCAGCACGTTCTCCTTGATCGACATCGTCGGGAACGGGTTGGGGCGCTGGAACACCATGCCGACCTGGCGGCGCACGAGCACCGGGTCGACGTTGGGCGCGTACAGGTTGTCGCCGTCGAGCAGCACCTCGCCCTCGACGCGGGCGCCGGGGATCACCTCGTGCATGCGGTTGAGGGTGCGCAGGAAGGTCGACTTGCCGCAGCCGGAGGGGCCGATGAAGGCGGTGACGCTGCGCGGCTCGATGTCGAGGGAGACACCCTCGACGGCCAGGAAGTCGCCGTAGTAGACGTTGAGGTCGTTGACTTCGATGCTCTTGGACATGATTTCCGTCGGTGCTTTCGGGTTGGGGATGCTCAGCGGCCGAGCTTCGGCGAGAAGACCCTCGCGACGATGCGCGCGATGAGGTTGAGGAGCATGACGATGACGATGAGGACGAGCGCGGCGGCCCAGGCGCGGTTGTGGTACGCCTCGACGGGGATGCCCGCGTTCATGTACTGCGTGTAGACGAACACCGGGAGCGTCATCATGCGCCCGTCGAAGAGGTTGTAGTTCATCGAGGTGGCGACGCCGGCAGTGAGCAGCAGCGGCGCCGTCTCGCCGATGACGCGCGAGATCGACAGCATGACGCCGGTGGTGATTCCGGCGACCGACGTCGGGAGGACGACCTTGGCGATGGTGCGCCACTTCGGCACGCCGAGCGCGTACGACGCCTCGCGCAGCTCGTTGGGCACGAGGCGGAGCATCTCCTCGGTGGATCGCACGACGACGGGGATCATCAGCACCGCCAGCGCGATCGAGCCCATGATGCCCATGCGGATGCCGGGACCGAAGAACAGCGCGAAGACGGCGTACGCGAAGAGGCCGGCCACGATCGACGGGATGCCGGTCATCACGTCGACGAGGAAGGTGATGCCGCGTGCGACCCGGTTCCCCGCGCCGTACTCCACGAGGTAGATCGCGGCGAAGATGCCGATCGGGATCGAGATGACCGCCGCCGCCAGCGTGATGAGCAGGGTGCCGACGATCGCGTGCAGCGCGCCGCCGCCCTCGCCCACGACGTTGCGCATCGACGAGGTGAAGAATTCGGCGGACAGGCCCGCGACGCCGTTGACCAGCACGGTGATCGCGAGCGAGACGAGCGGCACCATGGCCACGAGGAAGGCGATCGTGACGACGCCCGTCACGAGCCGGTCGACGCCCTTGCGGCGTCCTTCGACGAGCGAGGAGGTGGTCGTGATGAGCGCGAGGTAGAGCAGGGCGGCCACGACGCCCCACCCGGCGAGGTTGAAGCCCTCGCCCGAGCCGATCGAGAGGACGCCGAACAGGATCGCGCTGATGGCGAGGCTGCCGGCGAGGATGGCCCACGGCCCCCATGCGGGCAGGTGCCCGCTGGTCAGGCGCGGTGTCTCGCGCACCGGCGCCTGCTGCGGCGCCTCGGGAGGAGCGGTCGTCACGGTCATGTCAGTTCGCCCCCGAGAATTCCTTGCGACGGCTGACGATCCATCGGGCGATGGCGTTGACCGCGAAGGTGACGATGAAGAGGATGAGGCCCGTGGCGATCAGCACGTTGATGTTGGTGCCGTACGCCTCGGGGAACGTGAGCGCGATGTTCGCGGGGATCGTGCTGGGGTTCTCCGACGTGAAGAGCTGGAAGGTCACGACGCCGGTCGCCGAGAGCACCATGGCGACGGCCATCGTCTCGCCCAGGGCGCGGCCCAGGCCGAGCATCGAGGCCGAGACGATGCCGCTGCGCCCGAACGGGAACACAGCCATGCGGATCATCTCCCAGCGGGTGGCGCCCAGCGCGAGCGCGGCCTCCTCGTGGAGGACGGGAGTCTGCAGGAAGATCTCGCGGCAGATGGCGGTGATGATGGGGACGACCATGACGGCCAGCACGATCGCAGCGGTGAAGATCGTCCGGCCGGTGCTGGACACCGTGCCGCCGAAGAGGGGGAACCACCCCATGTTGGCGTTGAGCCAGGCATAGACCGGCTGGACGGCGGGGGCGAGCACGAGGATGCCCCAGAGGCCGAAGACGACGGAGGGCACCGCGGCCAGCAGGTCGACGACGTAGCCGAGACCCTGCGCCAGGCGACGCGGTGCGTAGTGCGAGATGAAGAGCGCGACGGCGACCGCGAGCGGGACAGCCATGAGCAGCGCCAGGAACGACGCCCACACCGTGCCGAACACGAGGGGCCACACATACTCCCAGAAGTTCCCGGTGAGGATGCTCGCGGTCTCGCTCGTGGCGGTGAGGCCCGGGATGGACTGGATGATGAGGAACAGCGCGACGGCGGCCAGCGTGACGAGGATCATCAGGCCGGCCGAGAGTGCGGTCCCCGAGAACCAGCGGTCTCCTGGTCTCTGCTTGACCTTGGCCGCGGGGGCGGTGGTCGTCGTCATGGTGTCCTTCGGGTTCGGGTCTTCTCAGGGGCGATGCCCGGCCCGGTCGTGGACGACCGGGCCGGGCATCGATGTTCTCAGTCCGTGACGATCAGGTCGATCGCCGCGTTGACCTGCTCGCGCAGGGTGTCCGAGATCGGGGCGCTGCCGGCGGCCTCGGCCGCGGCGTCCTGGCCCTCGGCGCTGGCGACGTGCTGCAGGTAGCCCTTGACGATCGGTGCGACCGCCGCGTCGGCGTACTCCTGGCACGCGATCATGTAGCTGACGAGGACGATGGGGTAGACGCCGGCCTCGTCCGAGGTGCGCTGGAGCTCGATGGCGAGGTCGCCCTCACCGCGGCCCTCCTCGAGCGGCGACGCGTCGACGATCGCCGCAGCGGCCTCGGGCGAGTACTCGACGAACTCGTCGCCGACCTTGACGGCGGCGGTCGAGAGGCCCTCCTCGGCAGCGCGGGAGGCGTCGGCGTAGCCGATGGTGCCGTTGCCGCCTGCGACGGCCGAGACGACACCCGAGGTGCCCTGCGCAGCCTCGCCGGACGAGAGCGGCCAGACACCGTCGGGCTCGCTCGTCCAGACGTCACCGGCGGCCTGGAACAGGTAGTCGGTGAAGTTCTCGGTGGTGCCCGAGTCGTCGGCGCGGTGCACCGGCGTCACGGCCAGATCGGGAAGCGTCACGCCCTCGTTGAGCGCGGCGATCGCCGGGTCGTTCCAGTTGGTGATCGTGCCGGCCATGAGGCCCGCGATCGCGGCGGCGTCGAGGTTCAGCGCGTCCACGCCCTCGATGTTGAAGATGACCGCGATCGGCGAGATGTAGGTCGGGAGCTCGATGATGCCCGAGCCGTCCACGCACGCGTCGAACGGGCCGGCCTCGATCTCCTCGATGGTGAAGGCGCGGTCCGAGCCCGCGAACGGGAAGGCGCCCGCCTGGAACGACTCGCGGCCAGCGCCGGAGCCGGACGGGTCGTAGGTGATGGTGACGTCGGGGTTCGCGGTCTGGAAACCGGCGGTCCAGGCCTGGACCGCCACCTCCTGCGCCGACGATCCGCCGCCGGCGATCTCGCCGGAGAGGTCGGAGGTGGTGCCGCCGGTGTCGCCGGGAGCGGTCTCATTGGCGGCGCAGCCGGCAAGGGCGAGGGCCGCGACAGCGGCGACAGCGCCCACCTGGGCGATGCGGGAGATCTTCACTGTGTGAATCCTTCACGTGTCAGGGAATCAGGTCCGTGCAGGACCTTCGGGTGGGAACCCGGTGCGGGGTTCGCTCTGAAACGTAGGCTCGGACTCTTAAGAGAGTGCGCTGCGCAGGTGAACGGGAGGTGAACGGGCAGGGGTGCGCGGGGGGCGCCCCCGGTCAGACCTTCGGCTCGTGGGTCTCGATCGCGACGATGCCGGAACCGGGATTGTCGACCGAGAGGTGGGCCACAGAGAACGCTCCCGTCTCCAGGGCGGACGCGCTGCCGAGGTACGAGCCGCGCAGCGTGCCGGTGGCCAGGGCGAGCTCGCTCAGGATGTCGGGGAGCACCGGTCCGTGGCTGCACAGGACGGCGGGCTTGCGCGCACGCACGCGCTCGCCGATGATCGTGCGGGCGTCGGACTTGCCGTCCTCCCACGCGTCCTGGCTGATGAGCTTGGTGAGCTCGATCCGCCGACCGAGCGCGGCGGCCAGCGGCTTCACGGTGTCGGCGCAGCGCGTCGCCGGGCTCGAGATGATGCGTCTCACGCCGAACGCCTGGAGCGGACCGACGATGGCGCTCGCCTGCTTGCGGCCGCGGGGCGACAGCGGGCGCGCGGCATCCTTCCCCTTCCACTCCTCGCGCGCGAGGGCCTTGGCGTGGCGCAGCGCGATGATGGGGAAGGTGCGCAGGACGCCTTCGTCCATGAGCCGGAGGAAGTGCTCGACGATCTCGCGGTCGACGGGATAGCTGAGCCGCTTGAGGGCCTTCTTGGGCGAGACCCACTCAAGCGCGGCGATCTCCTTGTTCGGCACGAACGCCGACGCGCGGATCGCGGCGTCGGTCGCCTCGGCGGCCCAGTAGTGCACGATCTTGGTGCGCTTGCTGGGGAGCCGGTATCGCGAGACGCCGACTGCCACCCCGAGGGCGACGCGGATGCCGGTCTCCTCGTGGATCTCGCGGACCGCAGTCTCGGCGAGCATCTCGCCCGGGTCGACCTTGCCCTTGGGCAGCGTGACGTCGCGGTACTTGGTGCGGTGGATGAGGAGGATGAGCACCTTCTCGTCGACGATGCGCCAGACCACCCCGCCGGCCGCGTAGATCGCGGTCTCGGTCATCGCACCGCCCGCGCGCGCCGGCGGCGCTGGACGTTGGTCATCCGGCGGTCCTGGATGTCCAGCAGCGGCTTGCCGTCGGCGTCGGTGTGGTGCCTGACCCACTCGCCGTCCGGGCCGAGGTGCCACGAACTGGTCGTGTCGCTCATCGCGAGCGTGAAGAGGTCGTTCATCTCTTTCACGTGGGCGGGGGACGACACCCGCACCAGGGCCTCGACCCGGCGGTCGAGGTTGCGGTGCATCATGTCGGCGCTGCCGATGTACACGATCGGGTCGCCGTCGTTGTGGAACGCGAAGATCCGCGAATGCTCGAGGTACCGGCCGAGGATGGAGCGCACCGTGATGTTGTCGCTGACCCCTTCGACGCCGGGCTTGAGCGCGCAGATGCCGCGCACCCACACCTCCACCTTCACGCCCGCCTGGCTGGCGCGGTACAGCGCGTCGATGATCTGCTCGTCGACGATCGAGTTCACCTTGATGCGCACGCTCGCGGGCTTGCCGGCCTGCGCGTTGCGCCGCTCCTTGTCGATCAGGCGGAGCAGCCCCTTGCGCAGGTGCAGCGGCGCCACCAGGAGGCGCTTGAACTTCTTCTCGATGGCGTAGCCGCTGAGCTCGTTGAACAGGCGCGTCAGGTCGCGACCGACCTGGTCGTCGGCCGTGAACAGGCCGTAGTCCTCGTAGATGCGGCTCGTCTTGGGGTTGTAGTTGCCGGTGCCGACGTGGCTGTAGCTGCGCAGCACGCCGTTCTCCTCGCGGATCACCAGGGCGAGCTTGCAATGGGTCTTCAGGCCCACGAGCCCGTAGACGACGTGCACGCCGGCCTTCTCGAGCTTGCGCGCCCACACGATGTTGTTCGCCTCGTCGAAGCGGGCCTTGATCTCGACGAGGGCGAGCACCTGCTTCCCGGCCTCGGCGGCGTCGATCAGCGCCTCCACGATCGGGCTGTCACCGGAGGTGCGGTACAGCGTCTGCTTGATGGCCAGGACGTGCGGGTCCTTGGCCGCCTGCTCCAGGAACGCCTGCACGCTGGTCGCGAACGACTCGTACGGGTGCTGCACGAGCACGTCGCCCTTGCGGATCGACGAGAAGATGTCGGGGCGCTCGTTGTTGTCGCCGGGTTGGAACGCCAGGGCGGTCGTGGGCACGTGCGGCTTGTAGTGCAGGTCGGGCCGGTTGATGCGCGACAGGTCGAACAGCCCGCGCAGATCGAGCGGGCCGGGGAGGCGGTAGACCTCCTGCTCGGTGATGTCGAGCTCCTTGATGAGGAGGTCGAGCGTCACGTCGTCCATGTCATCGGTGATCTCCAGGCGGATCGGCGGGCCGAAGCGCCGCCGCAGCAGCTCCGCCTCGAGCGCCTGGATGAGGTTCTCCGTCTCGTCCTCCTCGATCACGACGTCTTCGTTGCGGGTGAGGCGGAAGGCGTGGTGGTCGAGCACCTCCATCCCCGGGAAGAGGTCGTCGAGGTGGTTGGAGATCAGGTCCTCCAGCGGCAGGTAGCGCACCGCGCCGTCAGCCGGGGGAAGCTCGACGAACCGGGGGAGCATGGGCGGCACCTTGAGGCGGGCGAACTCCTGGCGCCCGGTGCGCGCGCTGCGGATGCGGATCGCGAGGTTGAGCGACAGGCCCGAGATGTAGGGGAACGGGTGGGCGGGGTCTACCGCGAGCGGCATGAGGACCGGGAAGACCTGCGCCTGGAAGTACTCGTAGAGCTGGGCGCGCTCGTCCGCCTGGAGCGTCTCGTACGAGACGACCTCGATGCCCGCCTCGGCCATGGCGGGCTTGACGTGGCTCTTCCACGTCTCGGCATGGCGCAGCTGCAGGCGGTGGGCGTCGGCCGAGATGTCGGCGAGGACGTCCGCGGGGGAGCGGCCGACGTTCGTGGGAACGGCGAGGCCGGTGACGATGCGGCGCTTGAGGCCTGCCACGCGCACCATGAAGAACTCGTCGAGGTTGCTCGCGAAGATCGCGAGGAAGTTCGCCCGCTCGAGCACCGGCAGACGGTGATCCTCCGCGAGCTCGAGCACCCGCTGGTTGAACGAGAGCCAGCTGACCTCGCGATCCAGGTACCGGTGATCGGGCAGCTGGGAGTCGAAGACCTCCTCGAGGTCGAAGTCGTCGTCGTCCGCGTCGCCCAGGCCGGCGTCGAGCACCTCGGGTTCGATCATCCCCTCATCATTGCAGGGTCGCGTGTCGAGAGTGTGAACGAGTCGGGGCCGCCGGCGACGCCCCCGCAGCAGCGGATGGGCGGATGCCGCGGCGGGCCGCGGCATCCGTCTCAGGCGTCGCTGCGCTCGCGCGGCACCGGAGCAGGCTCCGGCTCGTCCTCGTAGACGTTGAAGCGGTAGCCCACGTTGCGCACGGTGCCGATGAGCTGCTCCATGTCGCCGAGCTTGGCGCGCAGACGCCGGACGTGCACGTCGACGGTGCGGGTGCCGCCGAAGTAGTCGTACCCCCACACCTCGCTCAGCAGCTGCTCGCGCGTGAACACCCGGGAGGGGTGCGTGGCGAAGAAGTGGAGGAGCTGGAACTCCTTGTACGTGAGGTCCAGCGCGCGGCCGTGCACCTTGGCCGAGTACGAGGACTCGTCGATCGTGATGCCCGAGGTCTGGATGCGCGTCGAGACCTGCTCGGCCGACTGGCGGCCGACGGCCAGGCGGATCCGGGCGTCGACCTCGGCGGGTCCGGCGGTGAAGAGGATGACGTCGTCGACGCCCCAGTCGGGCGACACCGCGGTGAGCCCGCCCTCGGTGACGATCAGCAGGAGCGGGGCATCCAGGCCCGTCGTGTTGAGGATCTTGCACAGCGACTTGGCGCCGACGAGGTCCACGCGCGCGTCGACGAAGATGACGTCGGCGCTCGGCGCGTTGACGAGCTGCGCCGGCTCGGCCGGGATCTGGCGCACGCGGTGACTCAGCAGTTCGAGCGAGGGCAGGACGGGACCGCCTCCGTGCGTGGAACTGAGAACCAGGAGCTGTGCCAATGGATCGCCTTCCCGGCACGTGGGGGCGCGCCGCGAACCCCAGTGTAGGGCGTGGCGGCCGTGCGCTCCGATCGCGAGAGCCCGACGCCGCCGCCGAAGCGTGCGCCACGCGCCGTCATGCGGGATGATGGAGCCGTGGCCATCCCCGACCTCGCACCCCGGCGCACGCTCGGCGGGATCATCGCCGTGTGGGTGCTCGCGGCCGTGATCGCGATCGTGATCGGCGTCCTGGCCACCCCCGATTGGCGCGGGGCATGGCTGGCGGTGGGACTGGGCGGATGCCTCATCGCGGCGTTCGCGATCCAGCTCTGGCCGGGCCGCTCGCAGGGCTTCACCGAGCGGGTCGCGGCCAGCATGCTCGGCGCCGCCCTCGTGATGGGCGTCATCAGCCTGGGCTTCGGACTCGCCGCCCTCGTTCCCGGCTAGACTCCTTGCCATGGATCTCGTCGCGCTCGAACTCTTCTACGTGGGCCTGCTCGGTCTGGCTTCGCTCGCGATCGCCTTCGTCTCCGCGGTCGTCCTCAAGAACCTGTACCGCGGCCAGCGCTGACGGGTCCGTCGTGATCGACATCCCGACCGACCTCCCCGCCGAACTCGTCCCGCTGTCCTGGCTCATCGGGGTCTGGGAGGGCACCGGCGTCATCGATTACGGGGAGCACTCGCTGACCGGTGAGTTCACCCACCGGGTCAGCTTCAGCCATGACGGCGGCGACTACCTCAACTACTCGGCCGAGGCGTGGTTGCACGACGCCGACGACCCGGGGTCGCGCACGCGCCTGGTCGCCGAGCTCGGCTACTGGCGCCTGTCCCGTCCGGCCACCGACGCCGATGCCGGCCCCGGTCTCCTTCCGCCGACGGCCGCACCGGTCGCGCGCGGCGCCGAAGACATCGAACGGCTGCGCAACGCCGACGGCGGCTTCGACATCGAGGCGGCGATCGTGCATGCCGACGGCGTGAGCGAGCTGTACCTCGGCCAGATCAAGGGCCCGCGGATCGACATCGCCACCGATGCCGTCGTGCGGCCGGCGGGCGCGAAGAACTACGCGGCGGCCACCCGCATGTACGGACTCGTCGACGGGCACCTGCTGTGGGCGTGGGACATCGCCGCGCTCGGCTACGAGCTCGCCGCGCACGCGTCCGCGCGGCTCGCCCGGGCCGACTGAGCGGGGAGCACCGATGACCGACCTGTTCGCCGCCCTCCCCGGGGCCGTCGTCGACGACGCGGGTCTCCAGCACGTGGGCAATCCGCTCGTCGAGCAGCGGCGCCTCGCCGCGGGCGCGGCCGTGGCGCCGCTCGGGGACCGTGCCGTCATCGCCGTCCCCGGCGAGGACCGGCTCACCTGGCTCGACTCGCTCTCGTCGCAGGCCCTCGCCCCTCTGCAGCCCGGCGTCGGCACCGAGCTGCTGATCCTCGACCCCCAGGGGCACGTCGAGCACGCGGCATCCGTCGTCGACGACGGCGAGACGACCTGGCTCATCGCCGACCGCGGCGATGTCGAAGGCCTGCACGGCTGGCTGCGCAGGATGCGCTTCCGGCTCCGCGTGGACCCGCGGATCGCCGACGAGTTCGCGGTGGTCGGGGGCACGGCGTCGGCGCTCGCGCGCATCACGCCGGCCGCGCCGTCCGGAGTGCCGCTGGTCTGGCAGGATCCGTGGCCCGATGTCATGCCCGGCGGCCATGCCTACGCGCCGGTCGACCCCCACCCCGGCGCCGACCGCGACTGGGCCGAGGCGATCGTCACGCGCGACGAGGAGCGACGGATCGCGGATGCCGCAGCCCGCGGCGAGCTCGAGCTCGCCGGCCTCGCCGCGGTCGACGCGCTGCGCGTCGCGGCATGGCGCCCGCGGTGGACGACCGACGTCGACGAGCGGGCGCTGCCGCACGAGCTGGACTGGCTGCGCACGGCCGTGCATCTCGAGAAGGGCTGCTACCGCGGTCAGGAGACCGTCGCCAAGGTGCACAACCTCGGCCACCCGCCGCGGCGGATGGTCGCGCTGCAGCTGGACGGCTCCGGCAGCGTGCTGCCCGCGCACGGCGCCGCGGTGCGGCTCGGCGACGCCGAGGTGGGCATCGTGACCTCCGCCGCCCTGCACCACGAGGAGGGGCCGATCGCCCTGGCCGTGGTGCGGCGCACGACCCCCGTCGACGCCGCCCTCACCGTCGACACCGAAGACGGTCCCGTCGCCGCGGCGCAGGAGGTCATCGTGCCGCCCGACGCCGGCGCCACGGCGAACGTGCCCAGGATCACCCGGCTCTCGCGCCGCAGCGCGGCGCAGTAGGCGAGGGTCCGACGGTGAGCGGAGACGGCGACACCGCCGCGATCACGCAAGCCGTTCCGACCGGATGGCGCGCCCGCTTCGACCTCCGGCCGCCGCTCACCCGCGTCCGCGGCTCGGCGCTGGCCATCGTGCAGATCACGGTGGCGGCGACCGCGGCATGGGCCTTCGCGCACTACGTGGTCGGCCATCCCGCGCCGCTGCTGGCCGCCACCGTCACCATCTCGAGCCTCGGGCTCGTCCGCGATGCCCGCCCGAAGCGGGTGCTCGAGACCGTGGTGGGCATGATCGTCGGGATCCTGGTCGCGGAGGCCTTCGTCGTGGTGGTGGGGCCGGGGTGGTGGCAGCTGGCGCTGGCCCTCGGGGTGACGCTGGTGGTCGCCCGCTTCCTCTCGCCCTTCCCGCCCTTCGCGATCATGGCCGGCATCCAGGCGTCGATCGTGATGTCGCTGCCGGCGAGCCAGCCGTTCGCGCGCGTCGTCGACGGCGTCGTCGGCGGGGTCGCGGCGCTGCTGGTGACCGCGCTCATCCCGCGCAACCCCCGCCGCGAAGAGGCGCGGGACGGCCATGCGGTGTTCGCGGCGGCGGACTCGGCGGCGCGCACCATCGTGCAGGCGCTGCGTCGAGGCGACCCGATCCGGGCGGCCAGGGGCCTGGAGAAGGCGCGCGCGATCGCGCCGCGCGTCGATGACTGGCGGGCGTCGCTGGACTCGAGTCTGGCGGTCGCCGGCTTCTCACCGTGGCTCCGCCCCCAGCGGGCCGAGCTGCGGCGGCACCACGGCGTGCTGCAGGCGATGGACTTCGCGACGCGCAACCTGCGGGTCGTCGCGCGGCGCGCGGTCTACCTGTGCGAGGACGGGCAGCGCCGCCCCGTGCCGGCCGACGTGCTGGCCGAGCTCATGCGCGCGGCGGAGCTGGTGGGGGAGAGCCTCGACGACATCTCGCTGCAGCCGCCGGCGCGGGAGGCCGTCGCCGCCGTGGCGGCGCGGCTGGATCCCGCGCGGATCCTCCCGGACGGCACGCAGACCGAGCTGAACCTCCTCACGGCGCTCCGCCCGCTCGCCGTCGACCTGCTGACCGCGACGGGCATGACCTCGGCCGACGCGCGCGCCGTGCTGCCGCGCGTCTAGCCTCGCGTCACCACGGAGCCACGGCCTCCCACGGCACCGTCGCCTCGCCGAGCCGCCAGCGGGAGCGCTCGAGAACCGGCCACCCGCCGTCGACGAGCGCCGCCAGCGCCGTGCGCCACCGGTGCACGGGCCCGAACGGGGCGACTGCGGCGGCGCGGTCCCATTCCGCGTCGAGCGCCGACAGGAACGCGTGAACGCGCTGCCCCGGCACGTTGCGGTGGATGAGCGCCTTCGGAAGCCGCTCCGCGGCGACGGACGGATGCTGCAGCCCGGCCAGCCGCAGCGACACGGTGAGGGTGCGCGGCGCGGCGTCGGTCCCCAGGGCGACCCACGTCGCGATGCGGCCGATCTCGTCGCAGGTGCCCTCCACGAGCAGCCCGCCCGGCGCGAGGCGCGACGCCATCGCCGTCCACGCGCCCGCCACCTCCGGCTCGTCGTACTGCCGCAGCACGTTGAAGGCCCGGATCACCGCCGGACGCCGCCCGTCCGGCACCGGCACCTCGAACCCGCCGCGGGCGAACGACACCCGCGCATCGGCCGGGAACGTCGTCTCGCCCGCGCGCACCGCCGCGAGCTGGGTTCGGGCGCGGGCGACGCGGCCGGGATCGATCTCGAGGCCCAGGACCTCGACGTCGGGGCGCGCACGGACGAGGCGGGCGTACAGCTCGAGTGCGGTGACACCGCTTGCGCCGTACCCGAGGTCGATCACGAGCGGATCGGTCGAGCGGCGCAGGGCGGGGTGCCGGGCGATCCAGCGGTCCACCCGCCGCAGCCGGTTCGTCCCGGTGGTGCCGCGCGTGATCTGCCCGACCGGTCCCCGCGCCATCCCCCCATGATGCCAGCGGGGAGTGCCATGCCGGGGACACAGGACGGGGGAGGGCCGCCCCGCGCCGATATCATGGGGCGCATGACCGCGCCCTACACGCTGATCCTCCTTCGACACGGCCAGAGCGAGTGGAACAAGACCAACCAGTTCACCGGCTGGGTCGACGTCCGACTCACCGAGCAGGGCAAGGCCGAGGCCCAGCGCGGCGGCGAGCTGCTCGCCGAGTCCGGCATCCTTCCCGACGTCCTCCACACCTCCGTGCTCAGCCGCGCCATCCAGACCGCCGACATCGCGCTGGACGCCGCCGACCGCCTGTGGATCCCGGTCAAGCGCTCGTGGCGCCTGAACGAACGTCACTACGGCGCGCTGCAGGGCAAGGACAAGGCCCAGACGCTCGAGGAGTTCGGCCAGGACCAGTTCATGCTGTGGCGCCGCTCGTTCGACGTGCCGCCGCCGCCGCTGCCGGCCGACGACCAGTACAGCCAGGTCGGCGACCCGCGCTACGCCGACATCGACGGCGAGGTGCCCGACACCGAGTCGCTCAAGATCGTCATCGACCGCATGCTGCCGTACTGGCACAGCGACATCGTGCCCGACCTGAAGGCGGGCAAAACCGTTCTCGTGACGGCGCACGGCAACTCGCTGCGCGGCCTGGTGAAGCACCTCGACGGCATCAGCGACGCCGACATCGCCGAGCTGAACATCCCGACCGGCATCCCGCTGGTCTACCGCCTCGACGAGAACCTCGAGCCGCTCAGCCCGGGGGAGTACCTCGACCCGGAGGCCGCCGCCGCGGGCGCCGCCGCGGTCGCCAACCAGGGCAAGAAGTAGCACCGGCGAGCAGAAGGGACCGGATGCCTCGGCTGAGGCATCCGGTCCCTTCTTCCGTCCGTGGGCTCAGCCGTGGATGACGTCGATGGTGTCGGTGCTGCTGGTCCAGTCGCCCGTCGACAGGTAGGCGACCTTCTTCGCCACCGAGACGGCATGGTCGCCGAAGCGCTCGTGGTAACGGCTGGCGAGGGTCGCGTCGACGGTCGCCGACGGATCGCCCTGCCAGCTGTCGCTCAGCACCTTCTCGAACACCGAGACGTGCAGCTCGTCGAGCTTGTCGTCAGCGTTGCGGATCTCGTCGATGAGGTCGCCGTCCTGGGTGCGCAGCAGCTCGGTCAGCTGGCGCGCGGCCTCGACGTCGAGCTCGCCCATCCGCAGGAAGGTCGACTTCAGGCCCTTGGGGATGGCCCGCTCGGGGAAGCGCATGCGGGTGAGCTGAGCGATGTGCTCGGCGATGTCGCCCATGCGCTCGAGCGACGCGCTCATGCGCAGCGCGCTCACCACGATGCGCAGATCCCGCGCCACCGGCTGCTGACGGGCCAGGATCTCGATCGCGAGCTCGTCGAGCGCGATCGCCTTCTCGTCGATGACGGCGTCGGCCTCGATGACCTCCTCCGCGAGCGACACGTCGCTCGTGCCGAACGCACGCGTCGCCTTGTCGATGGCGATCGTGACGAGCTCGGCGATCTCGACGAGACGCCCCTGCACGTCCTCGAGAGACTGGTGGAAGACTTCGCGCATTCCGATGCACCTTTCGTGGTTCCGGGGAAGGCACAAGCCAGCGCCCCGGCGATTCTCGTCAGGGAAGGTTAACGGATGGTGCCGCATCGGTGAACACTGGCGGGCGCGTGCGCCGTCGTCACCGCCGCCGTCCGACGGCGCCGTGGGCGTGCCCGTACGCTGGTGGCATGGACACGACGCAGCTCGCGCTGCTCGCCCTCCTCGCGGGCATCGTCGTCGGCGGCTCGGTCTCCGCCCTCGTCGTCGCGGCGATGCGGGCGCGCGATCGCGCTCTCATCGAGAGCTCGGTGGAGGTCCCTGACGGAGTGCGCGGCGTGCTCCACGGCATGGACGACGCCGCGATCGTCGTGGACGCCTCGTTCACCGTCCTGGCCGCCTCGTCGGCGGCCGCCGCGTTCGAGCTCGCGGAGGGCGGCTCGCTTCCGACCGACGAGCTGCGGGCCCTCGCCCGTCGCGTGCGCACCAGCGACGCGATCGCGACCGAGACGACGGCGACCCAGACGATGCGGCTGCGTCGCGGGGCGCCGCCGGCCGAACCCCGGCTGGTCTCGGTGCGAGCGTCGCGCATCTCGCCGCGGCTCACCCTCCTCGTGCTGCGCGACATCACCGAGCGCGAGCGCGTCGAGGAGATGCGCCGCGACTTCGTCGCCAACACGAGCCATGAGCTGAAGACGCCCGTGGGCGCGGTGAGCCTGCTCGCCGAGGCCATCGAGTCCGCCGCCGACGACCCGCCCCAGGTGCGCATCTTCGCGACGCGCCTGCAGGCCGAGGCCGCACGGCTCGCCCTGCTGACCTCGCGCATCATGAACCTCTCGCGGCTGCAGGCGGCCGATGAGCTGCCGGCCCGGATCGTCTCGATCGACGAGGTCGTAGCCGGCGCCCTGGACGCCCACGCGATCCAGGCGGACTCCGCCGGCGTCGAGGTGGTGCGCGGCGGCGCGCGCGGCCTGTACGTGCTCGGGGACGCGCAGGTGCTGAGCGAGGCCGTCGGCAACCTGATCGCGAACGCGATCGCGTATTCGCCGCGGGGATCGAGCGTGGGCATCGGCATCAAGGTCGCCGACCGCGTCGTCGAGATCGCGGTGACCGACCGCGGCATCGGCATCGCCGAAGGTGAGCAGGACCGCGTGTTCGAGCGCTTCTATCGCGCCGACCCGGCACGGGCCCGCCGCACGGGCGGGAGCGGCCTCGGCCTCTCGATCGTGAAGCACGCCGTCCAGCGTCACGGCGGCGAGGTGCGGCTGTGGTCGCGGCCCGGCCGTGGCTCCACCTTCACCATCCGCCTGCCGCAGGCGGACGCCCCTGAGGTCGGCCCCGCGCCGAAGCGGGGACGCAAGAAGCGGCGGGCGTCCTCGGCCGACGCGAGCGCTGTGCAGAAGGCCCCCGCCGGCTCCGCCGCTCCCGCGCCCGCCGGTTCCGCCGCCCCCGCTGCGCCCGCTCCCGCCCCGGCGCCTGCGGCGCCCGTGGCTGCGCCCGCAGCGGCGCGCGACGTCCCTGCGAAGCCCAGGCGTCCCCGCAAAGCCCCGTCCGCCTCTCGTGCCGAACATGCTTCCGCCGGAAATGGAGATCCCGCATGACCCGCGTCCTGATCGTCGAGGACGAGCCCGACCTCGCCGACCCGCTCGCCTACCTCCTCCGTCGCGAAGGGTACGACGTCGAGATCGCCGAGGACGGCCCGGCCGCGCTGACGGCGTTCCGCGAGCGCGGCGCCGACATCGTGCTGCTCGACCTGATGCTGCCCGGGATGCCCGGAACCGAGGTGTGCCGGCAGATCCGCACGACATCGTCTGTGCCGATCATCATGCTCACCGCGAAGGACTCGGAGGTCGACATCGTGGTGGGACTCGAACTGGGCGCCGACGACTACGTCACCAAGCCCTACTCGGCGCGCGAGCTCCTCGCCCGCATGCGGGCGGTGCTGCGACGCTTCTCGCAGCTCGACGCGGACCTCGAGGACCGCGTCCTGGAGGGCGGCCGGGTGGTGCTCGACATCGATCGGCACACCGTGGCCGTCGACGGCGGCGAGATCAACATGCCGTTGAAGGAATTCGAGCTGCTGGAGGTTCTGATGCGCAACGCCGGCCGGGTGCTCACCCGCGGTCAGCTCATCGACCGCGTGTGGGGGAGCGACTACTTCGGCGACACCAAGACGCTCGACGTGCACATCAAGCGCATCCGCTCGCGCATCGAGAAGAACCCCGGTGCCCCTGAGATGCTGGTCACGGTGCGGGGCCTCGGCTACCGCTTCGAAGGCTGAGCACCCACGGCATACGCGAAGAGGGCGCCCCACCGGGGCGCCCTCTTCGCGTTCGCGGAGTCGGTCAGGTCACGGCGCGAGCGCCGTGAGATAGTCCAGGGTGCCGTCGAGCACGGGGACCGAGACGAGCTCGCCCTCGGCGTCGCCGGACTGGAAGTACGCGTCGATGTACGCGCCCGGCATGGTGTCGAGGTCCTCGATGAGGATCGGCTCCTCGCCGTCCTCGGCGCCCAGGCTGAGCACGGTGTCAGCGGGAACCCGGACCGTCAGCGAGATGTCGGAATCCTCGCCCCCGAAGTCGATGTTGAGGGTCTGGGTCTCGTCGGTGTCGTTCACCAGCGCCGCCACGAAGTTGCCCTCGGAGCCGTCCTCGTTCGCGACGATCTGGGCGTTGCGCACCTGCACGGGGCCGGCGCCGACGACGTTGGTGCCCTCCGCAGCCGAGTACGAGATCGTGGTCGCCTGCGGCGAGATCATCGCGCAGCCGGTCGCGGTCAGGGCGAGGGCGCCGCCCATGGCGAGCGACGCGACGAGCCGTCGACCCCTCGAACCCGGTGCCGCCGCGAATCGGCCGTTCGCAAAACCGTTGCGGCGGTGTATCGAGATCACGGATCCTCCCAAGACGGATGACGGTTCTCCAGCATTCTAGGGGGTTCGGCACCGCCGGAACGGACCACGCCGCACGTGCGAGGCGCGGCCGGGGAGGGGTGGGGCGGAGAACCTTAGCGTATTTCTCCTGTGGTATCCTGGAGGTTGCCGAAAGGACATAACTCCATGCTTTTTGAGGTTGGCGAGACGGTCGTCTACCCCCACCACGGGGCGGCAACGATCATCGAGGTCAAAGACCGGATCATCAAGGGCGAGACGAAGAAGTACCTGAAGCTCAACGTCACGCAGGGTGATCTCATCATCGAAGTACCCGCAGAGAACGTCGACCTGGTCGGCGTCCGCGATGTCATCGGCAAGGAGGGCCTCGACAAGGTCTTCGAGGTGCTGCGCGCGCCGTTCACGGAAGAGCCCACGAACTGGTCCCGCCGCTACAAGGCGAACCTCGAGAAGCTCGCCTCCGGCGATGTGATCAAGGTCAGCGAGGTCGTCCGCGACCTGTGGCGCCGCGATCAGGACCGCGGCCTGTCCGCGGGTGAGAAGCGCATGCTCGCCAAGGCGAAGCAGATCCTCATCTCCGAGCTCGCTCTCGCCGAGAAGACCGACGAGGAGCAGGCCAGCGTCCTCCTCGACGAGGTCCTCGCAAGCTGAGACAGACACCGGAACGGCGCCCCACGGGGCGCCGTTCCGCTGTCTGCCCCGGGAGAATGCGATCCCCGGTCGCGATAGCGTGAACGGGTGAGCATCACCCCCGTGCCGCACGTCGGCGTCATCGTCGTGGCCGCCGGCTCCGGAACCCGCCTGGGTGCATCGACGCCGAAGGCGTTCGCCCGGATCGACGGCCGGAGCATCCTCCGGCACGCCCTGCTCGGCGTGCTCGCCGCGGCGCCCGCACAGGTCGTCATCGTGGCGCCGGAGGGCCGCGAGGAGGATGCGCTCGACGAGGCCCTGGTCGCCGCGGCCGGTCAACGCGACCTCGTCTCCGTCGTCACGGGCGCCGGCACCCGCCAGGGGTCCGTCGCTGCCGGCCTGCGGGCACTGCGGGAGGACGTCGAGGTCGTGCTCGTCCACGACGCGGCCCGCGCGCTGACCCCCGCCGAGGTGTTCGCCCGCGTCGTCGGCGCCGTCGTCGCCGGAGCCGACGGTGCGATCCCGGTGCTCCCGGTCATCGACACCATCAAGCGCGTGTCCGGCGACGAGATCGTGGCAGCCGTGGACCGTGCAGAACTCGCGGCGGCCCAGACGCCGCAGGGCTTCCGGCGGGAGGTGCTGGACGCGGCATATGCCGGCGCCGCCGTGGAGTTCACCGACGACGCCGCCCTCGTCGCGGCGGCCGGTCATCCCGTCGTGGCCGTGCCGGGGCATCCGCTCGCCTTCAAGATCACCACGCCCGCGGACCTGGAACGCGCCCGCCACCTCGTCGCGGCGCCGCAATCGCCCGACGCATCGCATCCCGCGCCTGCTGCGGTCGCGCCGCGGGTGGGCGTCGGCACCGACGTGCACGCGTTCGGCGGCGACGGGACGCTCTGGCTCGCTGGCCTGGAGTGGCCGGGCGAGGTGCCTCTCTCGGGCCATTCCGACGGCGACGCCGTCGCGCACGCGATCGTCGACGCGCTGCTGGCTGCGGCCGGACTCGGCGACATCGGCACCCACTTCGGAACGGATCACCCCGAGTACGCCGGTGCGCATGCCGACGCCTTCCTCACCAGGACCGCCGCGATCCTCGGCGAGGCGGGGTGGCGGGTGGGCAACGTGTCGGTACAGGTGCAGGCCAATCGCCCCCGGTTCGCCGCACGTCGCCTCGAGGCCGAGAGCGCGCTGTCGGCGTCGCTCGGGGGAGCGCCGGTGTCGGTCTCGGCCACGACCACCGACGGTCTGGGCTTCGCCGGAGCGGGCGAAGGCGTGTCGGCGTTCGCGGTGGCGCTCGTCGTGCCCGCCTGAGCGGATCAGAGCACGCGGGTCATGAAGACCGAGAACGGGTCGAGCGCGTAGTCCCCGAACGGTCCGCAGTGCGTGAATCCCTCGCTCTCGTAGAGCCGCTGCGCGGGCAGGAACTCGGGCGTCGTCCCGGTCTCGAGCCACAGCGTGCCCATCCCGCGCCGGCGCGCGTCGTCCATGATGTGCCGCAGCAGCGCCCGGCCCACCCCGAACCCGAGGAAGCGGTCGTCGACGCGCATCGACTTGATCTCGCCTCGGTCGGCGTCCAGCGCCTTCAGCGCGCCCACGCCCGCCAGCTCGCCGTCGATCCACGCCGACCAGACCGAGAGGGACGGATGCCGCAGCGCGTCGATGTCGAGCGCGTGCACGCTGTCGGGAGGAGAGGTGTCGTGCATGCCGGCGAGGTGGCGGGCGATGAGGCGTCTGGTCGCCTCGCCGCTCAGGTCGTCGGTGCGGATCTCGATGGTGCGCTGCATGTCCCGCCCAGTGTGCCATCGCCGGATTGCCGCCGTGTTTCGGCCCGCGCGCCGTCACGCCTCCACGGCGTAGGGTGCGGGGTCCCGCGGTACGCGTGATCCCCAGGCGAGCAGCGCCAGACCGGCGGCGAGCACGACGAGCCCGACGACGGCCAGCGCCGACAGCCGTTCGCCCAGCACGACGATCCCGAGGACGCTGGCCGTCAGCGGCTCGCCGAGGGTCAGGGTCGCCGCCGTCGCCGCGGTGAGCCCGCTGAGCCCCCATGTGAACAGCACGTACGCGATCGAGATGGTGCCCAGGCCCAGCCACAACGCCATCGCGACGCCCGAGCCCGTGCCGAGCCACGCGAGGTCGACGAACGGCAGCGCGAAGGCGCAGATCGCCGCCGAGCTCGCACCCATCGCACCCACCACGGTGAAGGGATCCCACCCGGCGTCGAGCAGCCGCCGCTGGGCGTTCGCGATGACCGCGAAGGACGCGCCCGCCCCCACGGAGCCGAGAAGACCGAGGGGGTCCGTCCCCGAGCCGTCGCCCGCCTCGCCGCCGAACCCCAGCAGCACCACCCCGAGCGTCGCGAGCGCCGTCGCCGCCATCCAGGTCGGGGTCGGTGTCCGCCGGGTGAGCGCCCACTCCAGGAGACCGGCCAGGATCGGCGCCGACCCGAGCGCGACGACCGTGCCGACGGCCACGCCGTTGCGGGCGGTGCCGAGGAAGAACAGCGGCTGGTACAGCGCGAGGCATGCGCCGGTGAGAACCATCAGTGACAGCGGCTGGAGCGTGAGACGGGGGCGCGTCGCCGCCGAGGGCCGCCGGCGTGCGTGGCGGGCGGCGAGGGAGAACGCGATGACGGCGAGACCGGTGCCGCCGATCACCATGCGCATGACGCCGATCGACAGCGGCGTGGTGCCGTCGGGGCCGAGGGCCTGGGAGGTGCCCGTGGTGCCGAACAGCACGGCGGCGGCGAGGACGGCGAGCACATGCACCATCCGTTTATATCCCGCGCGCCGGCGGTTGCGCGGGGCCTTCGCCCAGTGACCCCGCACGACCCGCCGGTAGGCTGGTGCGGTGACGGTTCAGCTGTACGACACCAAGGCGCAGGCCCTGCGCGACTTCGTGCCACTCGACCCAGAGAACGTCACGGTCTACGTCTGCGGTCCCACGGTGCAGTCCGGACCCCACATCGGCCACCTCCGCGGCGCGCTGAGCTTCGACATCCTCCGCCGCTGGCTGACGCACCGCTACGGTCGGGTCACCTTCGTCCGCAACGTCACCGACATCGACGACAAGGTGCTGCTCAACGCGACCGACGGGGAGCCGTGGTGGGCCCTGGCCTATCGCATGGAGCTCGAGTTCACCCGCGCCTACACGGCCATCGGCATCCTTCCTCCGACGTACGAGCCGCGCGCGACGGCGTCCATCCCGCAGATGCAGGAGCTCATCGCCCGGCTCATCGAGTCCGGTCACGCGTACGCCGCCGGCGGCACCGCCGCCGGCGACGTGTACTTCGACGTGCGCTCGTGGGCGGACTACGGGTCGCTGACCCGCCAGAGCATCGACGCCATGGAGCCCGCCGCCGACGCGGACTCGCGCGGCAAGCGCGACCCCCGCGACTTCGCGCTGTGGAAGGGCGCTAAGGCCGACGAGCCGTCCTCCGCGATGTGGGACTCGCCGTGGGGGCCGGGACGGCCGGGCTGGCACATCGAATGCTCCGCCATGTCGCGGCGGTACCTCGGCGCCGAGTTCGACATCCACGGCGGAGGTCTCGACCTGCGCTTCCCGCACCACGAGAACGAGCTCGCGCAGTCCACCGCCGCGGGCGACGGGTTCGCCCGCTATTGGGTGCACAACGGCCTGGTCACCGTCGGCGCGCAGAAGATGTCGAAGTCGCTGTTCAACTTCATCCTCGCCGAGGACGTGCTCCGCGAGCGCGACCCGCTCGTCATCCGCTACGCCCTCGCCGCCGCCCACTACCGCTCCAGCCTCGACATCACCACGTCGACGTTCGACGAGGCCGAGGCGGCGATCGGGCGCATCCGCACGTTCCTCGAGAGGGCGCTGCGCACGCTTCGCGACGACACGGACGACCTGCGGCTGACGGCCGAGGTGCCCCTCGCCTTCGCTGCCGCCCTCGACGACGACCTCGGCGTCCCGCAGGCGCTCGCCGTCCTGCACGAGACGGTGCGGGACGGCAACTCGGCACTGGATGCCGGCGACCGGGACGCCGCGCTCAGAGCCTTCGCCGACGTCGCCGTGATGGCCGGCGTGCTCGGAATCGACCCCCTCGACCCGCACTGGCACGCGGCGGACGCCTCGGCCGAGGCATCCGCCCTCGACGCGCTGGTGGGGGCGATGATCGCGCAGCGCGCCGACGCGCGCGCCGCGAAGGACTGGGCGGCGGCCGACCGCATCCGCGACGCGATCGCGGCGGCCGGGATCGCCCTGGAAGACACCGCAGACGGAACACACTGGAGTTTGATCGATGGCTAAGCCGGCACGCCCCGGAGCGGGCAACAGCAAGAAGAAGGGCGCCATGAAGGGCACCGGCGGCCACGGCCGCAAGTCCCTCGAAGGCAAGGGCCCCACCCCGAAGGCGGAGGACCGCGGCTGGCACGTCGCGGGCAAGCGCAAGGCAGCCGCCGAGCGCTACGCGGCCGCCGGCGGCAAGGGCAAGCCCGGGCAGCGGCCACCGCAGGGCGCGGGCCCGAACCGCGCCAAGACGAAGGCGGGCGACGACACCGAGACGGTCACCGGCCGCAACTCGGTGCTGGAGGCGCTGCGCGCGAAGATCCCCGCGACGGCGCTCTACATCGCGCAGCGCGTCGAGATGGACGACCGCGTCAAGGAGATGCTGGCCCTCGCGACGCATCGCGAGATCCCGGTGCTCGAGGTGACGCGGCCGGAGCTCGATCGGATGGCGGGCTTCGACGGCGTGCACCAGGGCGTCGCGCTGAAGGTGCCCCCGTACCAGTACGCGCATCCGCAGGACCTCCTCGAGCAGATCCTCGACCGCGGCGAGGTGCCGCTGCTGGTGGCGCTCGACGGCGTCACCGACCCGCGCAACCTGGGTGCGATCATCCGCTCGACGGCGGCGTTCGGCGGACAGGGCGTCATCGTGCCGCAGCGCCGGTCCGCCGGGGTGAACTCGGCGGCGTGGAAGACGAGCGCGGGCGCCGCGGCCCGGATCCCGGTGGCCGTCGCCGCCAACCTCACCACGATGCTCAAGGAGTTCAAGAAGCAGGGCGTGTTCGTCCTCGGCCTCGACGGCGACGGCGACGTCTCGCTGCCCGCGCTGCAGCTCGCCGACCGCCCCGTCGTGGTCGTCGTCGGCTCGGAGGGCAAGGGGCTCTCGCGCCTGGTGACCGAGACCTGCGACCAGATCGTCTCGATCCCGATCTCGGCGGCCGCCGAGTCGCTCAACGCGGGGATCGCGGCATCCGTCGCCCTGTACCAGGTCTCCACGCTCCGCAGCGCCCCGACCACCTGACGCGGCGACGCATTCCCATTCCGGGGAATGCACCGGCGCCGCGCGGGCTTGTCACACGAAGGGCCGGCCGACGCCGGCGCAACGACTCGTCGAAAGGCACACCATGGCACGCATCGCCGTCATCGGAGGCTCCGGCTACGCCGGCCGCCACATCGTCGCCGAGGCGGTGAGTCGCGGCCACACGGTGCTCTCCATCGCGCGCCGCATCCCCGCCGAACGTCACGAGGGCGCGCTGTACACCGAGGGCTCGCTGACCGACGTGCCCGACCTCCTGGCCCAGCTCGAGGGCGTCGACGTGGTGGTGTCGGCCGTCGCACCTCGCGGCGACATGCAAGGGCTCGTGCGGCCCAACCTGGGCGCGCTCGCGTCGCTCCTGCCCGAGGGCGTCCGCCTGGGCGTCATCGGCGGCGCCGGCGGGAGCCTCGTCACCGAGGACGGCCAGCGCGTCGTGGACCTGCCGTCGTTCGCCGAGGATTACAAGGCCGAGGCGCTGGAGGCGATCGGCGTGCTCGAGGACCTGCAGGCGGGCCCCGAGTCGCTGGACTGGTTCTACATCCACCCGGCGGGTGGCTTCGGCGCGTACAACCCGGGCGAGCGCACCGGCTCGTACCGCACCGGGGGCGACGTCATCGTGACGGATGCCGAGGGTGAGTCCTTCATCTCCGGGGAGGACTTCGCGGTCGCCGTCCTCGACGAGATCGAGCACCCGAAGCACCCGCGCCGGCGATTCACCGTCGGGTACTGACTTCCCGCTGACGAGGAGGGGTTGCCGTCCGCGGACGGCAGCCCTTCCCCTCGGGCAGGTCAGACGAGGTCGCGCCAGTCGATCGCGGCCTCGTCGTCGTCCAGGACCGGATTCGGCGACGTGATGACCGGGAGCGAGACCGTCTCGGTGGAGGGACCCATGAGCGTCGCCTCGTCGCGACGGTGCCGCAGCACGTTGTCGATGTAGCTCGTCAGCGTCTCGGCGAGCGGCACCGACTTGCCCTTCGCCTGCGAGAGGTACCAGCGGTGCTCCAGCAGCTGATGGAACACCTCGGCGGGTTCGAGCTTGGAGCGCAGGTCCCACGGGATCGCCTTCACCACCGGCTCGAACACGCGTGTCAGCCACTCGTGCGCGACCATCTCCTCGTCGGAGCCCAGGCGCGAGATGCGGGCGCGGAACTCGTCCAGATCGTTCAGCAGCCGCCTGGCCTGGTTCTCCTCGACGTCCAGGCCGGTCAGGCGCAGGAGCCGCCGCTGGTGGTGGCCGGAGTCGACCACCTTCGGCTGGATGGACACCTTGGTGCCGTCGGTGGTGGCGTGGATGGACATCTCGCCGATGTCGAAGCCGAGGTCGTTGAGACGCTGGACGCGCTCGGTGAGCCGCCACGCCTCGTCGGCGCGGAACGTCTCCTCGTCGGTGAGCGCGGCCCACAGCGCGTGATAGGACGACACGATCCCGTCGGCGATCTCGATCGCGTCGACACCGCCCTCCAGCCGGCCGCCGGCCTCCAGATCCATGATCTCGCCGGCGATGTTCGTGCGGGCGACGTCGAGGTCGTGCGCGCGCTGACCGCGGGTGAGCCCGCTCTCATGGAGCTCGCCGGTCTCCGCGTCGACGAGGTACGCGGCGAACGCCCCCGCGTCACGGCGGAACAGCGTGTTCGACAGCGACACGTCGCCCCAGAAGAAGCCGACGTTGTGCAGGCGGACGAGCAGCAGCGCGAGCGCGTCCACCAGCCGGGTGGCCGTGTCGGGCCGCAGGACCTGCGTGAACAGCGCGCGGTAGGGCAGTGAGAACTTCAGGTGCGCCGTCACCAGGGCGGCCGGCAGCGGCTCGCCCGCGGCATCCGTCCGCCCCGCGATCACCGCGACGCGCTCGACGCAGGGGACGTCCAGACGGGCCAGGTTGCCGAGCATGTCGTACTCGCGCTGCGCCATGGCCTGGGTCGTCTCCTTGATGGCGACGACGCGTCCCGAGAGATTGGCGAAGCGCACCAGGTGCCGCGAGATGCCCTTGGGCAGGAAGACGATGTGGTTCGACGGCCAGTCGCCCAGCGGCGTCGACCAGGGGAGGGTCAGCAGCCCCGGATCGACGCTGCTGGCGGTGATGCTCAGGGCCTCGGACACATCAACTCCTGGGGACAGCGCGACGGCGCGGGGGGATGGCTCCCACCCGCGCCGTCGCGATGGATGACGTCAGGCGCCCGAGACCACCGGGGCGTCGTTGAGGCGCTCGCCCGACTCGATGTCGAAGGCGTGCACGTGCCCCGCGGTCGCCGCGAGCGTGACGGTCTCGCCCGCGTGCGGGTGGCTGCGTCCGTCGACGCGCGCCACGATGTCGGTGCGCTTGCCGTTGATGTCGGTGTGGCCGTACAGGTAGCCGTCGGCGCCGAGCTCCTCGACGAGGTCGACGACCACCGACAGGCCCTTGCCGTCGGCCGGGCCGACCACGATGTCCTCGGGGCGGACGCCGATGGTGACCTCGCTGCCGTGGGCGCGGCCGACGGTGTCGCGGTCGAGCGGGACGACCTCGCTGCCGAACTGCACGCCGCCCTCGGCGAGCGCTGCCGGGAAGAGGTTCATCGCGGGCGAGCCGATGAAGCCGGCGACGAACACGTTGTTCGGCTTCTCGTAGAGGTCGCGCGGGGTGCCCACCTGCTGGAGGAGGCCGTCCTTGAGGACCGCGATGCGGTCGCCCATGGTGAGGGCCTCGGTCTGGTCGTGCGTGACGTAGACGGTGGTGACGCCGAGGCGGCGCTGCAGCGACGCGATCTGAGTACGGGTCTGGACGCGGAGCTTGGCGTCGAGGTTCGACAGCGGCTCGTCCATGAGGAACACCTGCGGCTGGCGGACGATCGCGCGGCCCATGGCGACACGCTGACGCTGACCACCCGAGAGGGCCTTCGGCTTGCGGGTGAGGTACTGCTCGAGGTCGAGCAGCTTGGCGGCCTCGAGGACGCGCGCGGCGCGCTCCTCCTTGCCGACACCGGCGATCTTGAGCGCGAAGCCCATGTTCTCGGCCACCGTCATGTGGGGGTACAGCGCGTAGTTCTGGAAGACCATCGCGATGTCGCGGTCCTTCGGCGGGACGTCGGTGACGTCGCGGTCGCCGATGAGGATGCGGCCGGAGTTGACCTCTTCGAGGCCGGCCAGCATGCGCAGCGAGGTGGACTTGCCACAGCCCGACGGGCCGACGAGAACGAGGAACTCCCCGTCACCGACCTCGAGGTTGAGCTTGTCGACGGCGGGGCGGGTGCCCCCGGGGTACAGACGAGTTGCGTTGTCAAACGTGACGGACGCCATGTTCTCTTCTCCTTCACCGGCAGGTACGTGCCGGACGATCCGTAGTGAGGAATGAGCGGGGGCTTGACCCGCACGCCCGCCATCGGGCGCACGAACAGTATGACACGGCGCGCGCGGAGGTTGCGTCTGGGCATTTCCCAGGGTGGCTGGCTAGCATCGTGAGCGGCCCTTTTCCCGTCCGGCCCGCCGGAATCCCGGCCTTCTTCACGTCCCGAGAGGTTCCATGTCCAGCGACGAGTCACCGAACGCAGCGCCGCGCGAGCGCCGCGACGCCGTGCGCGAGAAGGCTCAGCAGGTGAAGGCGCGCCAGTCCCGTGCGCGACTCATCCGCAGCGCCTCGCTCGCTGCCGTCGCGGTGGCGTTCGTGGCGGTCATCGCGGTCGTGGTGACGTGGACGGTGTCCTCGAGCGCGTCCAAGCCGACCATGAGCCCGGGCAACGACGTGGACGGCGGGTTCATGGTGACGGGCGTCACAGGCCTCGGCATCGCGTCGGACGCCTCCGGGGCCGACGGCCAGGTGCAGGGCGACGCCACTCCCACGCCCACCCCCACCACGCCTGCGCCGACCCCTACGCCCACCGCATCCCCGACCGAGACGCCCGCCGTCGACATCCACGTGTACGTGGACTACCTGTCCACCGGCTCGCGCGACTTCCAGCTGGCCAACATGACGCAGCTGTCGGAGTGGGTCGGCGAGGGCGCCGCGACGCTCACGTACCATCCGGTGGCCATGCTGACCGCGAAGTCGAACGGCACGAAGTATTCGCTGCGCGCCGCCGGCGCCGCCGCGTGCGTGGCCCAGAACTCCCCGGACTACTTCTTCGCGTTCAACGACGCCCTGCTGCGGGAGCAGCCCGACCTGGACTCCGACGGCTACAGCGACAGCGAGCTCGCCGCCCTCGCGATCGCGACGGGTGTGGACGGGTCGAAGGTCGTGCGCAGCTGCATCGAGGAGCAGGCCTACACCTCGTGGGCCAAGACGGAGACGGAGCGCGCGCTCAAGGAGCTTCCCGGCACGGACGGCATCGCCCTGACGACGACGCCGATGGTGATGGTCAACGGCACGCAGTACGTCGGCGCGCTCGACGACCCCAAGGAGTTCGCGCAGTTCGTCCTGACGGTCGCCAGCGACGCGTACTTCAAGGCGACGCCGACGCCCACCTCGACGCCCACGCCGACCCCCTGATCGGGTCGGAGCGGCGCGCCGGTAGACTGGGCGCTCTGCCGGCTTGGCGCAATTGGTAGCGCACCTAACTTGTAATTAGGGGGTTGCAGGTTCAAGTCCTGTAGCCGGCACCGGAATCACCCGCACGAGACGGCGGCTCGCGCCGCCTCTCAGGGAGCGGGCTCGAAGGTGATCGTCACGGGCGCCGCGCCGGTGGCCCGGTCGTACACCAGCGTCCCGGTCACGCGCGCGGGGCCGGTCGACGGTCCGATGGTGGCGGTGAAGGTGTCGCCGTCCGCACTGCGGTTGAACTCGCCCAGCCGCTCGTCGAGCGGCTCCAGCTCCGCGGGGTCCCACCCCAGCTCGGGCGCGAGCGCGCGCAGATGATCCAGCGCCCCCGCCCAGCCGCGCACGACGTCGGGCGAGAGGGTGACGGCGACCAGTCGATCGTCCTCGGCGTTCACCGTCAGCCCCGAGACGTCGTCGAGCACGTACACCTCGTCGCCGGCGGCGATGATCGCCCTGACCGGCCTGCGGAACTCGGCGGACTTCTCGCCGTCCGCCGGGAGCCCGAGCTCGGTCGCCGAGAGACCGCCCGAGCCCACGCGGATGCGCAGCGTGCCCTCGACGTTGACGTAGTCGAAGCCCGCGTCGGTGAGCATGCTCGATCCGTCGGCGGCCTTCTGGTCGTCGGAGGCGGCGGGGCGCTCCTGCGTCCACCACGACCCCTGGATGGCCAGCGCCGCCACGACCGCGCCGATGATGATCAGGGCGAGCACCGCGGCGGGCAGCCAGGCGAGGAGCGCGCGGGTGCGGGAGCGGGTGGCCACGTCTCAGCGTAACCGGGGGCCGCGCGCGGCACGGCAAGATGGATCAGGTGACCTCTCGCCGACTGCCCGCATGGATCGGCATCGGCGGAGCTGTCCTGATCGGCGTCCTGACCGCCGCCCAGGCGCGCATCAACGGTGAGCTCGGGTTGCGCATCGGCGACGGGTTCGCCGCCGCCGTCATCTCGTTCGGGTCGGGCCTGCTCGTGCTGGTCGTGCTCTCCGTCGGGCTTCCGCGGGGCCGCCGGGGCTTCGCCGCCCTGGCCACCGGACTGCGCGAGCGCCGGATCCCGGTGTGGATGCTCTGCGGCGGCGTCGCGGGTGCGCTCTCGGTCGCCACGCAGTCGCTGGCCGTCGGGATCATCGGCGTGGCGCTGTTCACGGTGGGGGTCGTCGCCGGCCAGGCGGTGAGCGGTCTGCTCCTCGACCGGTCGGGGATCGGCCCCGCCGGCACCGTCGCGGTGACGCCGGCGCGCCTCGCGGGCGGCGCCTTGTCGCTGCTCGCGGTCGCGGTGTCGCTGGCGGGTGGAGTCGAGGCTCCCGTCGCGCTCATGGTGCTGCCGTTCCTCGTGGGCGCCGGCATCGCGTGGCAGTCCGCCGTCAACGGCCGCCTGCGCCAGCGGGTGGGATCACCGCTTACCGCGACCCTCGTCAATTTCATCGGCGGCACCGCGGTGCTGGCCGTGGCCGAGCTGATCCACACCGCGATCGCCGGTCCGCCGACGTCCTTCCCGCCGGATCCGTGGCTATACCTCGGCGGCGTGATGGGCGTCGCCTACATCTTCCTCGCGGCCGCCCTCGTGCCCTACACCGGTGTGCTGCTGCTCGGGCTCGGAACGGTCGTCGGACAGGTCGTGACGTCCGTGGCGATCGATGCGGCATGGCCGACGAGCGCCGCACCGGGACTGCTGTCGTCGCTGCTCATGTCGTCGCTCGCGATCCTCTCGGTCGTGGTGGCCGTCGTGCCCTGGAGACGGATGCCCCGCTCCGGGCGCTGACCCGGCACCCGAGCCGCCCCGCCGGGGACCTCCTGGTGGCAAGCTGGTCATCGTGCCGAAGGTGTCACCCCTCGTTCGCGACCCGCGGGCGGTCGCGCGATGACGCGCCCGCTGCTGCGGGCGGACGATCTCGCCGAGCTCGACCGGATGCTCGCGCCCACCGATGAGCTGCTCGCCGAGCGCTACCCGGGGGACGACGGCTCCCGCCAGCCCCTGCACACCGTGTACGTGCCCGCCGACCGCTACACGCCCGCGCTGCCGCGCGAGTGGGGCGAGGCGGCGCTCGAGGCGATCGAGCGGCAGGGCGGGATGGCGTCGGCGATGCGGGAGCTCGGGATCCCCGACGCCCATGCCGGTGCCGTCGGCGCGTTCGTCGGGCGCAGGCTGGCCGCCGAGCCGATCGACGACCTCCGGCTGGATCTCGAGGACGGCTACGGCGATCGCGGTGACGAGGTCGAGGACGCCGATGTGCGCCGCGCCGCGGAACGGGTGGTCGCGGCGGTGGCGGAAGGGACGGCGCCGAAGCTCGTCGGCGTGCGCATCAAGGGCCTCGAGGCCCACACGCGCGGTCGCGGCATCCGATCTCTCGAGCTCTTCCTCGCCGGACTTCGAGAAGGCGGAGACCTGCCGGACGGGCTGATCCTGACGCTGCCGAAGGTGACGACCTCGGCGCAGGTCGCGGCGATGGCAGCGGTATGCGGCCGGCTGGAGGAGCGCTGCGGGCTCGCGCCCGGGCGTCTGCGCTTCGAGGTCCAGGTCGAGACGCCGCAGCTCGTGCTCGGCCCTGGCGGCATCTCGCCGCTGCCGCGTGCGATCGCCGCGGCCGGCGGTCGCCTGAGCGGGCTGCACTACGGGACCTACGACTACAGCGCATCGCTGGGGATCGCCCCCGCGCACCAGTCGATGGAGCATCCCGCCGCCGATCACGCGAAGAGCGTCATGCAGGTCGCCGCCGCCGAGACCGGGGTGCGGCTGTCGGACGGCTCGACGAACATCCTCCCCGTCGGGGATCCGGAGTCGGTGCGCTCGGCGTGGCGGCTGAGCGCGCGTCTGGTCCGGCGGTCGCTGGAGCGCGGCTTCTTCCAGGGGTGGGATCTGCACCCCGCCCAGCTCGTGCCCCGGTTCGCCGCGAACGGGCTGTTCTTTCGCGAGGGGCTCGCACCGGCCGCAGCGCGGCTGCGGGACTGGGCGCGGCGGCTCGACGGTCCCGTCCGTGACGAGCCCGCCACCGCCCGTGCGCTCGCCGCGTTCGTCGCCCGGGGCGTCGCATGCGGGGCGATCACGGCCGAAGAGGCGACGGATGCCGCCGGCATCGAGATCGCGACGCTCGCCGTCCTGGCACACCCGGAGACCGCCCGCAGGGAGTCCGCATGAGCTACTACACGCCCCGGGGCGGTCTGCCGCCCCAGACGGACCTGCTGACCGACCGCGCCGTCGTCACGCAGGCGTACACGTTCATCCCGCGGGGCGTGCTGCGCGACATCGTCACGAGCAGCCTGCCCGGATTCGAGCGCACGCGGGCATGGGTCCTCGCCCGGCCGGTCGCCGGATCGGCGACGACGTTCGCGCAGCTCATCCTCGAGATCGTACCCGGAGGGGGGTCCGACGCGCCGGAGGCGGAGAGCGGGGTGGAGGGCGTGCTGTTCGTCACCGCCGGCGTCCTCAGCCTCACGGTCGAGGGCACGAGGCACGCACTGGAGCCGGGCGGCTACGCGTACGTGGCCGCCGGGGCGGACTGGTCGCTGGCCAACGAGGGCGACGAGCCCGTCGGCCTGCACTGGATCCGCAAGGCCTACGAGCCGATCCCCGGCGTCCCCGCGCCCGGGTCGTTCGTCACCCGCGACCAGGACGTCGAGCCGCAGCCGATGCCCGGGACCGGCGGCGCGTGGGCGACCACGCGCTTCGTGGACCCGGACGATCTCGCGCACGACATGCACGTCAACATCGTGACCTTCCAGCCGGGCGGCTCCATCCCGTTCGCCGAGACGCACGTCATGGAGCACGGTCTGTTCGTGCTGCAGGGCAAGGCGGTATACCGGCTCAACGAGGACTGGGTGGAGTGCGAGGCGGGGGACTACATGCTGCTGCGGGCGTTCTGCCCGCAGGCCTGTTACGCCGGCGGGCCGGAGCCGTTCCGGTACCTGCTGTACAAGGACGTCAACCGGCAGATCCGGCTGACCTGAGCCGTGACGGATCTCGACGAGCACACGTACGACCTCGTCGTGCGGGGCGGGCGCGTCCTCGTCGGCGGCGCCGTCCGAGCCTGCGAGCTGGGCGTCGATGACGGGGCGATCGCCGCCATCGAGCCGCTGGGGCGTTCGCTCCCCGGCCGAAGACTCGTCACGCTGCTCGAGGACGAGGTGCTCCTTCCCGGACTCGTCGACACGCACGTCCACGTCAACGAGCCCGGGCGCACGGCGTGGGAGGGGTTCGAGACGGCGACGAAGGCGGCGGCCGCCGGAGGGGTCACCACCATCATCGACATGCCGCTGAACAGCGTGCCGCCGACCGTCTCGGTCCCCGCGCTGGAGCGCAAGCGCAGCGCGGCGGCCGGTCAGGTCTTCGTCGACGTCGGATTCTGGGGCGGAGCGGTGCCGGGCAACACCGGCGATCTCGCGTCGCTGCACGACGCGGGCGTGTTCGGCTTCAAGTGCTTCCTGGCACCGTCGGGCGTGGCGGAGTTCCCCCCGCTGGACGCCCGCGAGATGGAGCGCGCCATGGCCGAGACCGCCCGCCTGGGCTCGCTGCTCATCGTCCACGCCGAGGACGCCGACGCCCTCGCGCAGGCACCCGCCGCCGCGGGCACCGGCTACGGCGCCTTCCTGGCGTCACGTCCTCGCGCCGCCGAGGACCGCGCGATCGCCGATGTGGTGCGGCTGGCCCGCCGCACCGGCGCGCGCACCCACATCCTGCACCTGTCGTCGTCGGACGCCCTCCCGATGCTCGCGCGCGCGAAGCGCGAGGGCGTCCGCCTCAGCGTCGAGACGTGCCCGCACTACTTGACGCTCGTCGCGGAGGAGATCCCCGAGGGCGGGACCGCGTTCAAATGCTGCCCGCCGATCCGCGAGGCGCCCAACCGCGAGGGGCTGTGGCGCGGACTCGCCGACGGCACGATCGACGCGGTCGTGAGCGACCACTCGCCCTCGACCGTCGACCTCAAGCACATCGACGACGGCGACTTCGCGGCGGCCTGGGGAGGCATCGCATCGCTGCAGCTGGGACTGCCGCTGGTGTGGTCGGAGGCGCGGCGGCGCGGCATCCGACTCGAGAAGGTGGTGGAATGGACGTCGGCGCGACCGGCGGCCCTGGCGGGTCTTGCCCGAAAGGGCGGCATCGCGCTCGGCTTCGACGCCGACCTCGTCGTGTTCGCACCGGACAGCGAGTTCGTCGTCGACGTCCACCGCCTGTACCACAGGAACCCCCTCACCCCGTACGACGGCCGCACGCTGTCGGGCGTCGTGCGGGAGACGTTCGTGCGGGGGCGGCGCGTGGACTTCGCCGAGCCCGGCGGACGCCTGCTGCGCCGCGGCGCCGCGTGAGCGCCGAGTCCGCGGTCGCCTGACCGCAGACCGACAAGCCCGGAAGAAGAGTGACATGTCCGCAGATCCCTACGGCGGTGGCCCCGACCTCCTCGACGCCGACACCGACCTCCGCAGGCCGGTCGCGACGCGTCCAGGACGCCACCGTGCCGTCGACCCCGCCATCGCCCGGTCCTGGCTGCTGGTGCCCGGCACCCGTCCCGACATGTTCGACGACATGGCGGCGTCGCGGGCCGACGCGGTGGTGCTCGACATCGAGGACGCCGTCGACCCCAGCAAGAAGCCGCAGGCCCGGGCGGACGTGGTCGACTGGCTGCGGGCGGGGGGACGGGCGTGGGTGCGGGTCAACGACGCCGCGAGCCCCTTCTGGTCGGACGACCTCGCAGCGCTCGCCGGCATCCCGTCGCTCCTGGGCGTCATGCTGGCCAAGACCGAGTCGCCCGACCAGGTGACGAGCTCCTTCGACCGGCTCGGCGGCAACGCGCCGGTGGTCGCCCTCATCGAGTCGGCGATCGGCATGGAGGACGCCGCCCACATCGCCCGCGCACGCGGCGCCTTCCGGCTCGCGTTCGGCAGCGGCGACTTCCGCCGCGACACGGGCATGAGCGCGGATGCCGAGGCGATGGCGTACCCGCGCGCCCGTCTGGTCGTCGCCAGCCGCGTCGGCGACCTCCCCGGTCCCATCGACGGGCCGACGGTGGGCACCGGCATGCCGACGCTGCGCGAGCACTCCGCGATCACGGTGTCGATGGGCATGACGGGGAAGCTGTGCCTGGCCGCCGAGCAGGCGCCCGTCATCAACGAGGTGATCTGCCCGACGCCGAGCGAGGTGGAGTGGGCGTTGGACTTCCTCGCCGACTTCGAGGGCCGCGGGCGCGTCATCCGCGACGGCAGCGACTTGCCGCGTCTCGGCCGTGCGCAGAAGATCGAGAAGCTGGCTCTCGCGTTCGGCGTCCACCCGACGTCGTGAGCCGCCACCGAGCAGAGAGCGAAAGGGACGTACGACATGACTGAAGGCAATCGGCTGAGCGAGGGCGCACCGAATCCGGGCTTCGCGCTGCCCGACTCCACCGGTGCCGCGGTCCGGCCGGAGGACTTCGCCGGGCGCCGCCTCATCGTGTACTTCTACCCGGCCGCGTTCACCCCGGGCTGCACCACCGAGGCCTGCGACTTCCGCGACAACCTCGCCTCGCTGCAGGCAGCAGGGGTCGCGGTCGTCGGCATCTCGCCGGACTCGGTCGAGCGGCTGGCGGAGTGGGCCGAGGCCGAGCGGCTCGAGTTCCCGCTGCTGTCCGACGAGGACCACGCCGTCGCCGAGGCGTGGGGTGCGTGGGGACCGAAGGTGGTGAAGGGCCAGGAGCGCATCGGGCTCATCCGCTCGACCTTCGTGCTCGCACCCGACGGAACGATCGAGTCCGCTGAGTACGGCGTCGACCCGAACGGGCACGTCGACCGGCTCCGCGCGCAGCTCGCGGCCTGAGGCGCCGCGCCGCGATCCGCTCCTCGTCGCGCCGGATCCCTTTCCCGCGATGCTGGACGCAGGCCCGCCGGCGCGACACGATGGCTCGTGAGGCGGCGAAGGGCGGGCGATGGAGCTCGAGGAGTTCAACCGGCTCGACGCGCGGTCGGCGGCCGAGCTGCTGCGACCGTGCCTCGACATCGATCGGTGGGTGCACGCCGTCGTCGCCGGCCGCCCGTACCGTGACCTCGCGGCGGCGGTCGAGTCCGCCCGCACGGCGGCGCGGCCCTGGACGACGGCCGAGATCGACCGCGCGCTGGCACGTCATCCGCGGATCGGCGAGCAGGCGGGCGGCGCGGATGCCGAGGCCGCACTGTCGCGTGCCGAGCAGGCCGGCGTCGGGACGGCGTCCGCCGATGTCGCCGCGGCGCTCGCCGCCGGGAACCGGGCGTATGAGGCGACGTTCTCACGCGTGTTCCTCATCCGTGCAGCCGGTCGGAGCGCCGAGGAGATCCTCGAGGCGCTGCAGGAACGACTGACGCATTCCGAAGCCGAGGAGATCCCGGTGATCGCCGAGCAGCTCCGGCAGATCGCCGCCCTCCGGATGGAAGGGATCCTCACCGCATGAGCCACATCACCACCCACGTCCTGGATGCCTCGACCGGCAGACCCGCCTCCGGGGTCCGCGTCTCCCTCGCCACGGGCGACGGCGTCGGGATCGCCGCCGGCGTGACCGACGAGCGCGGGCGCGTCGCCGAGCTGGGGCCCGAGCGGCTCGAGCCGGGCGCGTACCGGCTGTCCTTCGCCATCGGCGACTACTTCGCAGCCTCCGGGCGGGAGACGTTCTACCCGGCGGTGTCGATCGACTTCAGCGTCGCCGACGCCGACGAGCACTACCACGTGCCCCTGCTGATCAGCCCGTTCTCGTACTCCACGTATCGCGGGAACTGAGATGGAGGACAGCGCGTTCGTCCTCGGTGCCAACCAGTACGGCAAGGCGGAGGTGCGGCTCGTCCGCATCGACCGGGCGACCCCGCGCCACGAGATCACCGATCTCACCGTGACCTCGCAGCTGCGCGGGGACTTCGAAGCCGCTCACGTCCGCGGCGACAACGCGCGGATCGTAGCCACCGACACCCAGAAGAACACCGTCTACGCGCTCGCCCGCGACGACGTCGGATCGCCGGAGGCCTTCCTGCTGCGGCTGGGCCGTCACTTCACGGGAAGCTTCCCGTGGGTGAGCGGCGGGCGATGGGAGGCGGAGCAGGCCGCGTGGAGCCGGATCCCGGTGGGCGGCGAGGGGCACGAGCACTCGTTCGTCCGCGGCGGGACGGAGACCCGCGTGGCGGTGGTCACGATCGACGGGCGCGACGAGACGGTCGTCGCGGGACTGCAGGACCTCGCCCTCCTGAAGACGACGGGGTCGGAGTTCCGCGGCTTCCCGCGGGACCGCTTCACGACGCTGGCCGACGTGACCGATCGCGTGCTGGCGACCCGCGTGAGAGCGCGATGGCGGTACAACCGACTCGACGTCGACTTCGACCAGACGTACGCCGACGTGCGCCGGGTCCTGCTGGAGACCTTCGCCCAGACGCATTCGCTGGCACTCCAGCAGACGCTCTTCGAGATGGCACGGCACACCCTGGCCGCGCACTCCGAGATCGACGAGGTGCGGCTGTCGATGCCGAACCTGCACCACTTCGCCGTGGACCTCAGTCCCTTCGGGCTCGACAACCCCGGCGAGGTCTTCTTTCCCGCCGACCGTCCGTACGGGCTCATCGAGGCGGCGGTGCTGCGCGAGGGCGCCGACGGCGATCATCCCGCGTGGCGCGGCATGGCCGGCTTCTGCTGAGCGGATGCCTCCGCCGGCCTGGTGAGCGGCGCGGCGGGGCGTGGCATCCGTCTCAGGGCATGCGGGTGACGAATCTGCGCGCGTCCACCGTCTTGCGCCGCTCGGGGCGCGACGTGCGGGGCTTGCCCCCGACGTAGAGCCAGCCGAGCAGCTCCTCGTTCTTCTTCAGGCCGTGCGCCTTGGCCACCGCCTTCGCGCGGGTGTAGTGCCCGGTTCGCCAGATCACGCCCCAGCCGGCCTCGTCGAGCAGCAGGCTCAGCATGTGGGCGACGCCGGAGGCCACCGCCTCCTGCTCCCATCGCGGCACCTTGTGGCTCTTGCGATAGCTCGCGACGACCGCCACGAGCAGCGGGGCGCGCAGAGGTTTGGACGAGACGCCCTTGTCGCCCTGCGCCTTGTTGATCGCACGGCCGAGCCGCTCTCTGTCGTCGCCGCGCAGCTCGATGATCCGCCACGGCTGCAGCGACGAGTGGTCGGCGACGCGGCCCGCCGCGGCCACGAGCTCCAGCAGCTGCTCGTGCGTCGGCGCCTCGTCGGTGACCTTCGACCACGAGCGCCGCGCCAGCGCGGCATCGAGGGCGCCGGGCATCAGGCCTGGACCGGACCGTCGCCCGGCGTGAAGTTCAGCGAGATCGAGTTCATGCAGTAGCGGTCGCCCGTCGGCGTGCCGAAGCCGTCGGGGAAGACGTGTCCGAGATGCGAGCCGCAGTTCGCGCAGCGCACCTCGGTGCGCACCATGCCGTGACTGCGGTCCTCGATGAGGTCGACCGCCTCGGGCCGGATCGACTCGTAGAAGCTCGGCCAGCCGCAGTGCGAGTCGAACTTCGTGCCGCTCTGGAAGAGCTCGGCGCCGCACGCCGCGCACGTGTACAGGCCGGCACGGCTCTCATCGAGCAGTTCACCCGTCCAGGGTCGCTCCGTCCCGGCTTCTCGCAGCACGGCGTACTGCTCGGGGGTCAGTTCGGCGCGCCACTCGGCGTCGCTCTTGTCGACGGCGTAGGTCATGGGTCCCTCCTCTGCCGCGGATGCGGGCACGCAGTCCATTCTTCCGCAGCATGACGAGGCGCGGTCGATGCCCGCTGGGGGAACCCCCAGAACTGCGAGGCATCCGCCGATCCGCCAGGATGGCGGGGTGGCGGACCAGAACCGGGACCAGGATGCGGCCGACGTCGCGGAGCGATACGCGCGGTTCGCCCGAGACGAGGCGCCCGGCCGCTCCGCGCTGTACGCCCAGTGGGCGGCGGGCGTCGCCGCGGACCCCGCGACGGCGGCCGTCCTCGCCCGGATCCCCGCGACGCGGCGACAGCCGCCCCTCGTCTTCGCCGTCAGCCGCATGCTCGGCGCCCCGAAAGCGGGGTTCCCCGCCTGGGCGGAGTGGCTGCAGGTGCACGCGGACGCGGTCGTGGCGGAGGCATCCCGTCGCCGACTGCAGACGAACGAGCCGCAGCGGTGCGCGGCGCTCCTTCCCGCGCTCGCGGCCGTCGAGGGCCCGATCGCCCTGCTCGAGGTCGGCGCGAGCGCGGGGCTCTGCCTGTACCCGGACCGCTACTCCTACCGATACCGCACCGAAGGGGCGGTCGTGGCGCTCGATCCGGTCGACGGACCGTCGACCGTGGTGCTGGACTGCGAGGTCACCGGCGACGTGCCGTTGCGGATGCCGGACGTGGTGTGGCGCGCGGGCCTCGATCTCGAGCCGCTCGACGCCGGCGACCCTGCGGACCGCCGCTTCCTCACGAGTCTCGTCTGGCCGGGGGAGCGCGGACGCGGCGGCAGGATCCTCGCCGCGCTCGACATCGTCGCCGCCGACCCTCCGCTGCTGCGCGCCGGGGACGCCGCCGACCCCGACACGCTGCGCGCCGCCGCCGCCCTCGCGCCGCCGGAGGCGACGCTCGTGGTGACCACGCCGGGCGTGCTGCCCCACATCGCCCGCCCGGAGCGCGAGCGCCTCGTCGAGACCGTGAGGGGGCTGGACGCCGTCTGGGTCACGATCGACCCGCCCGGCCTGCACTCCGCAGCATCCTGGGAGTGGCAGCCCGCCGTCGACCCTGCGACGTGGGGCGGGTTCGTCCTCGGCGTCGACGGCCGCGCGCTCGCCGCCGTCGATCCGCTCGGCGCGTTCGTGCGCTGGCGCGCGTCGCGCCACGGAGAGACGGATGCCGCGGGCTAGCGTGGACGCGTGCCTCTGACCGACCGCGACCGCGCCATCCTCGACTTCGAGGCGGAGTGGCGCCGCCACGCGGGGGCCAAGGAGGAGGCGATCCGGGCCGACCTCGGCATCTCACCCGCGCGCTACTACCAGCTGCTCGGCCGTCTGATCGACACGGCCGACGCGCAGGAGCACGACCCGATGCTGGTGAAGCGCCTGCGGCGCCTGCGGGACGCGCGGGTGCACGACCGCGCGGCGCGCGCCGCCGACGCCCGCTGATCGCCCGGCGGGGTCGCGGGTCCGCCGGTCCTGAACACCCCGCGTTCGCCCGGTAGCATCGTCGGGTGCCGACCACGAGCTTCCCCCGCGATCGTTTCGACGACGTGCCGGAGACGGACCGCGTCGGCGCGCACCGGGCGGAGAACCCGCGCATGCGGGGCTGGGTCGTGCTGCTGTGGGCCGCGCTGGCCACCCTCGTGCTCATCGCAGTCGGCATCTTCGGCACCCTGATCGCCTCGGGCCGCATCGAGCTGGCACCCACCCCGGTGCCGACCGTCGAGCCGGTTCCCGAGGTGACACCGGTCGTCGACACGACCTACGCGGTGATGATCCTCAACGCGACTCCCGAGCAGGGGCTCGCCACCCAGCTGAAGGACGTCGTGGTCGCCGCCGGGTGGTCCGACGATGCCGTGACGGCGGGAGAGGCGGGCTCCGAGGACTTCCCGACGACCACCGTCTTCTACAGCGCCGCCGCCGACGAGGCCGCGGCCGCCGGCCTGGCGGAGGTGATCGGGGGCGCCGCCATCGAGCAGAGCGACGCCTACCCGTCGACCTCGCCCGACACGCCGCAGCTGACCGTCGTCGTCGGCCTGGACCGCACGGCCGCCGGACAGACGCCCGCCCCCACACCCTGACGCGCACCGCTCTGCAGCGCTCGCGCGGGAGTGTGTTTCGCGCCGGTAAACACTTGTGTGCCGGCATGTCAACAAGTGACGAATCGCCCGATCGGCGTCCGCGCGCCTGCATACGATGAAGCCCAGCAACGCCGGCAACAGGAGAAACGCATGACCCAGGGCACCGTCAAATGGTTCAACGCCGAGAAGGGATTCGGCTTCATCACCGTCGCCGACGGCCAGGACGTCTTCGTCCACTACTCCAACATCGACATGACGGGTTTCCGCGTGCTCGAGGAGGGGCAGACAGTGGAGTTCACGGTCGGGGCGGGCCAGAAGGGTCCTCAGGCCGAGGCGGTGCGCGTCGTCTGAGCCCTCGGCTCAGCGCCCGACGCTACGACACCCGAGACGGAGTGCCTCACGGCACTCCGTCTCTCTGCGTTTCGGCATCCCCTTCCCGCGGCTTGCACTCGGTAGGGTCGAGTGCCAGAATGATTTAGCACTCGTCTTCATTGAGTGCTAATTCCCAAAGCCAACGTTCCGGAGGGACGACACACACATGGCAAAGATCATCGCTTTCGACGAGGAGGCCCGTCGCGGCCTCGAGCGCGGCCTCAACATCCTGGCCGACGCCGTCAAGGTGACGCTCGGCCCGCGCGGTCGCAACGTCGTGCTCGAGAAGAAGTGGGGCGCCCCCACGATCACGAACGACGGTGTCTCCATCGCCAAGGAGATCGAGCTGGACGACCCGTACGAGAAGATCGGCGCGGAGCTCGTCAAGGAGGTCGCCAAGAAGACCGACGACGTCGCCGGTGACGGCACGACCACCGCGACCGTCCTCGCTCAGGCGCTCGTGCGCGAGGGTCTGCGCAACGTCGCAGCCGGCGCCGACCCCATCTCGCTCAAGAAGGGCATCGAGAAGGCCGTCGCCGCCATCACCGCCGAGCTGCTCGAGTCCGCCAAGGAGGTCGAGTCCAAGGACCAGATCGCCGCCACGGCGTCGATCTCGGCCGCTGACCCGGAGATCGGCCAGCTCATCGCCGAGGCCATCGACAAGGTCGGCAAGGAGGGCGTCGTCACCGTCGAGGAGTCGCAGACCTTCGGCACCGAGCTCGAGCTCACCGAGGGCATGCGCTTCGACAAGGGCTACATCAACCCCTACTTCGTCACGGACCCGGAGCGCCAGGAGGCCGTCTTCGAGGACCCGTACATCCTCATCGCGAACCAGAAGATCTCGAACATCAAGGACCTTCTGCCCGTCGTCGACAAGGTGATCCAGGACGGCAAGGAGCTCGTCATCATCGCCGAGGACGTCGAGGGTGAGGCTCTCGCGACGCTCGTGCTCAACAAGATCCGCGGCATCTTCAAGTCGGTCGCCGTCAAGGCTCCCGGCTTCGGCGACCGTCGCAAGGCGCAGCTGCAGGACATCGCGATCCTCACCGGCGGCCAGGTCATCACCGAGGAGGTCGGTCTCAAGCTCGAGAACGCCACCCTCGACCTGCTCGGCCGTGCGCGCAAGGTCATCGTCACCAAGGACGAGACCACGATCATCGAGGGTGTGGGCGACGCCGCTGCGATCGAGGGTCGCGTGACCCAGATCCGCCGCGAGATCGACAACACCGACAGCGACTACGACCGCGAGAAGCTCCAGGAGCGTCTTGCCAAGCTCGCCGGCGGCGTGGCCGTCATCAAGGCGGGTGCGGCCACCGAGGTCGAGCTGAAGGAGCGCAAGCACCGCATCGAGGACGCCGTTCGCAACGCGAAGGCGGCCGTCGAGGAGGGCATCGTCCCCGGTGGTGGGGTCGCCCTGATCCAGTCCGGCAAGAAGGCGCTCGACGCCCTCGAGCTGACGGGTGACGAGGCGACCGGCGCCAACATCGTGCGTGTCGCGATCGAGGCTCCGCTGAAGCAGATCGCCCTCAACGCCGGTCTCGAGCCGGGCGTCGTGGCGAACAAGGTGTCGGAGCTCCCCGCGGGTCACGGCCTGAACGCCGCCACGGGCGAGTACGGCGACCTGTTCGCGCAGGGCATCATCGACCCCGCCAAGGTGACCCGCTCGGCGCTGCAGAACGCCGCGTCGATCGCCGGTCTGTTCCTCACGACCGAGGCCGTCGTCGCCGACAAGCCCGAGAAGGTCGCGGCCCCGGCCGGCGACCCGACCGGTGGCATGGACTTCTGACCAAGTCCACGACCGCGTAGCGTCTCCACAGAACGGCCCCTCCGCTTGGAGGGGCCGTTCTGTGTTCCCCGGGGGGTCAGCGGAACATGCTGGTCGCCGCGAGCTCGGTGTCGGCGTACTGGCGCGCGGCGGACGCGAGTGCGGCGTTGATCTGCGCCAGCGACTCCTCCACCTGGCGCTGGGTTGCGCGCCACTGCTCGACGACGCCCGCGAAGGCGGCGGACGCCGCTCCCGTCCACGACGACTGCAGCTGCGTCAGCTGGGCCAGCATCGCGTCGGATTCGGCCTGGAGCCGGTCGATCGTGCCCCGCACGGAGGTGGTGGAGGCGAGGATGGTGTCGCTGTCGACGGTGAAGACGGCCATAGGTGCTCCTGATCGATGTGCGGTGGCCGGATGCCGAACCCGCCGTGCCCGCAACGCTAAGCGCGCGGCACGGGGGGAGGTGCGGCATCCGCCCTCATCTGTGCACCGGGCGTCGCGGGGCCGGGATGGGGAGGAGCCCCGTCACTCCGAGGCGTCGGCGAGGCGGGCGAGCGGCTGCGTCGGCGTATCGAGGTGCTCGGCGGCGTCGCGGATGTCGGCCAGCGGGAACGACACGCGGAAGGTCGCTCCGCCTCCGGGGGTGTCGACGACCCCGACCGAGCCGTGCAGCGCCTCGACGATCGACGCCACGATCGACAGCCCGAGGCCCGAGCCGCCCGTCTCGCGCGTGCGCGACGTGTCGGCGCGCCAGAAGCGCTGGAAGATCTTCTCCTTGATCTGGTCGGGCACACCCTCGCCGTGATCGACGACCTCGATCCAGCCCATGTGCGCCCGTGCGTCGATGCCGACCCGCAGCTCGATGGGGGAGTCCTCCGGCGTGAAGCGGCGCGCATTGCCGAGCAGGTTCGTCACGACCTGCCGGATGCGGTTCTCATCTCCCAGCACGATCGGCGCGAGGGCGCCGGCGCGCGGCGAAGGCTCCGATTCGGGCAGCACGGACGGCATCTCGCTGGACCCGTTCGCGCTGGAGGCCGGGACGGGCTTCGGGCGTCTCCGCAGCAGCGACAGCGTCGCGCCTGCCCGCGAGATCGCCGACGGGCCGCCGGTCCGCCGCTTCGCGTCGGGGTTGACGGCGTCGTCCTCTTCGTCGGGTGGGAGCGCGGGCTCCACGATCGTGGTGTCGATCGTGGTGACCGGGCGTCGGGGGGAGGCGGCCCGCACATCCAGAGCGGCGTCACGGGCGATGGGTCGCAGGTCGACGGGAGCGATGATCACGTCGCGCCGTTCGTCGAGACGCGCCAGCGCGAGCAGGTCCTCGACGAGCAGGCCCATGCGCACGGCCTCCTTCTCGATGCGGTCCATCGACTGGGCGACGTCGTCCTCGCCGCGCACCGCGCCCATGCGGTAGAGCTCGGCGTACCCGCGGACGGTGACCAGCGGCGTGCGCAGTTCGTGGCTGGCGTCGCCGATGAAGCGCCGCATCTGACGCACCGTGGCATCGCGCTGCGAGATCGCGCTGTCCACGCGATCGAGCATCGCGTTGATGGCGGTCTTGAGCCTGCCGACCTCGGTCGTGGTCGGTTCGATGTCCGTCATGCGCTGGCTGAGGTCGCCCGCCGCGATCGCGTCGGCGGTCGACTCGACCTGACCGAGGCTGCGGAACGTGAGGGTGACGAGGTAGCGGGTGGCGACCGCGCCGACGACGAGGATGACGAGCGCGAGGATGCCGTAGATGCCGATGTACTGGGCGACGATCTGGTTGCTGGGCGCCAGCGGGAGCGCCACGAGCTGCGTGTAGTAGTCCGAGACGCTCTCGATGAGATACAGGTCGGTGCTCGCGAGATAGGTGTTGCCGGTCTCGGCGTTGGTGAGCGGGAAGGTCGACACACCGCGGATGGTGACCTCCTCGATGGTCATCACCTCGGGGAAGTCGGGGGGAGGCCCGCCGTTGCCGCCGGCGCTCGTCTCGAAGGCGCCGTCGGGACCGTAGATCGCGACGAAGTACGACGGGGAGGGCACATCGGTCTTCTTCGTGAACCGCGGGCCGGTCGCAGTGATCTCGATGTCGAAGAGCGTGCTGGCGACATCGGTGGCGGCCAGCTGCTGGGTCTGCTCGTCGACGCTGGCGACCAGGGCGTTGCGCAGGAAGACCGCCGTGCCGAGTCCGGCAGCGAACAGGCCGACGGCCAGGAGCGCGACGGTGACCCCGGTGACCTTCGCGCGCAGACTCGTGCCGCGCCACCACCGGGTGACCGCATCGGGCTGGTGAGCCAGGTCGCCCCTCCGTTTCCGGGTCCGCCGTCAGGCGGTCTTGCCGGCCTTCAGCATGTAGCCGAAGCCGCGCTTGGTCTGGATGAGCGGCTCGGACGAGTGCGGGTCGATCTTGCGGCGGAGGTACGAGATGTAGCTCTCCACGATGCCGGCATCGCCGTTGAAGTCGTACTCCCACACGTGGTCGAGGATCTGGGCCTTCGACAGCACCCGGTTGGGATTGAGCATGAGGTAGCGCAGCAGCTTGAACTCGGTCGGGCTGAGGTCGATCGAGACGTCCCCGACCTGCACGTCGTGCGTGTCCTGATCCATCGTCAGCTCGCCCGCCCGGATGATCGACTCCTCGTCGGCCTGCATGGTGCGCCGCAGGATCGCCTGGATGCGTGCGACGATCTCGTCGAGGCTGAAGGGCTTCGTGACGTAGTCGTCGCCTCCGGCGTTGAGTCCGGTGATCTTGTCCTCGGTCTCGTCCTTGGCGGTGAGGAAGAGGATCGGGGCGGTGTATCCGGCTCCGCGCAGGCGCTTGGTGACGCTGAAGCCGTTCATGTCGGGCAGCATCACGTCGAGGATGATGAGATCGGGCTCCTCTTCGAGGACGGCCGAGATCGTCTGCGCGCCATTCGACACGGCGCGGACCTGGAACCCGGCGAATCGCAGGCTCGTGATCAGCAGGTCGCGGATGTTCGGTTCGTCGTCCACGACGAGGATGCGCGGTGCGGTCATGCCCTCATTATGTCGGCGGATGCCATGGGATGTCTGGATATCGCTCCCGAGTCCGGCTTCCCCGCGCGCCCGGCACGGAGGAGCGCCCCTTGAACAAGCGGGCGGGCAGGGGGAGCATGGCGATCACAGACCCGCGCGCGCACGCTGCCGCAGGCCACGGGGGACGAGGGCCCGCCGCGCGATGCGACCGTGCTCGAGGAGGCATCATGGCGCACTTCGTGATCGTCGGAGGCGGGCTCGCCGCGGGCAAGGCCGTGGAGCGGCTCCGCACAGAGGGTTTCGACGGCGACGTCACGGTCGTGACCGCGGAGCGGCATCCGCCATATCAGCGTCCGCCGCTGTCGAAAGGGTATCTGCAGGGGGTCGAGGGGCCGGATGCGGTCGTGCTGCACCCCTCGGAGTGGTACGCCGACGGGATGGCGGATCTTCGCACCGGCACCGTCGCGGTCGCTGTGGAGCCCGGCGACGGGCGGGTCGTGCTGGACGACGGCACGACGCTCGCCTTCGATGCTCTGCTCCTGGCGACGGGGTCGTCGCCGCGACGCCTCCCGCTCGAGGGCGCCGAGCTGCCCGGGGTGCGGACGCTCCGCACGCTCGACGACGCCGACGCGCTCGCGGCCGACCTGCGCGACGGCGGCAGACGGCTCGTGGTGATCGGATCCGGATGGATCGGGATGGAGGTGGCGGCGACCGCGCGGACGCTGGGCAACGACGTCACGGTGCTCGAGCGAGGCGAGGTTCCACTGGCTTCGGCCATCGGTGCGGAGATGGGGGCCGTGTTCCGCGACCTCCACCGGGCCCACGGCGTCGACCTCCGCGCCTCCGTCGGCGTCGACCGGATCCTCGGCGGCGACCGGGTCACCGCGGTGGTCGTGGACGGCGAGGAGGTCGCAGCAGACCTCGTCGTCGTGGGCGTCGGCGCGGCCCCGAACCTCGCGCTCGCCGAGGAGGCCGGCATCGCCGTCGACAACGGCATTCTGACCGACGCGGGTCTGCGCACCGACGCCCCCGGCGTGTACGCGGCCGGCGACGTCGCCAACGCGTTCCACCCGGGTATCCGGCGTCGCCTCCGCAGCGAGCACTGGGAAAACGCCCTCAAGGGCGGCGCCGTCGCGGCGCGATCGATGCTCGGGATCGAGGCATCCCACGATTCCATCCCGTACTTCTACACCGACCAGTTCGACGTGTCGATGGAGCTGTCGGGCTATCCGCCGCTGATGCGGGATGCCGAGCTCGTCGTGCGCGGCGATGCGGAGGCGCGGCAGTTCATCGCCTTCTGGGTGGGTGAGGACACGGTGGTGGGCGCCATGAGCGTCAATGTGCCGAAGACCACCAAGACCGTGCAGGCGCTGATCCGCTCGGGCGATCGGGTGGACCGCGAGCGGCTGGGCGACGAGAACGTGCCGCTGGAGGGGCTCCTCGGCTGAAGGTCGTCAGTCCAGGCACGCACGTACCGCGCGCTCGACGACCGGCCGGACCTCGGCATCCGGATCGACCGTCACGCGGTGCAGGACGAGTCCGTCGCCCGCGGCCATCAGCGTGCGGACGGCCTGATCGGGCGCGTTCGCCCCCACGCGCGCGAGGATCGCCGTGGTCCACTCGACGTACGCGCGGCGCTGGTCCAGGAGCGGGGCGAGGAGCTCGGCATCGCCGGCGCCCTCGAGGAACAGGGCGTAGCGGGCCCGCGTGCGTTTCGCGAGCGGTCCCGTCTGCCACTCGATCAGGGCGCTGAGCGCCTCGACCAGCTGGCCGGGCGTCTCCACCGGGGATGTGCCGCCGGCCGCGAACTCCGCCCGCTCGGTCTCGGCGAGCCACGCCACGACCCCCGCCACGAGCGCATCGCGAGTGCGGAACCAGTTCGACGTGGATCCCTTCGGCAGACCCGCGCGCTCGTCGACGCGCGCGTGGGTCAGCGCCCGGATGCCCTGTTCGCCGACGAGTGCGAGCGCGGCGTCGAGTGCTCGCTCGCGTGTCGATGCCATGATCCCGACTGTAGGCGACACCGACCTACTATAGAAGTAGTGACAATCCACTATGAAAGTAGTAACCTTCGTCGCATGACCGATATCGCCGGCATCCGCTCGTCGATGCTCACCGCGAACGGACTGCGTATGCGCGTCACGGAGGCCGGAACGGGAAGGCCCGTGCTCATGCTGCACGGGTTCCCCCAGAGCTCCAGGGAGTGGGCGCCCGTCATGGCGGCGCTGTCGGATCGGGCGCGGCTCATCGCGCCGGATCTGCGAGGAGCGGGGGAGACCGACGCGCCGAGCTCGGGCTACGACTCCGAGACGGTGCAGCGCGATGTCATCGCACTGCTGGACGAGCTGGGTCTGGAGCAGGTCGATCTCGTCGCCCACGACTGGGGCGCGATCGTCGGATTCGATCTGTGCCTGACGCATCCCGAGCGGGTGCGGAGGTACGTCGCCATCGCGGTGCCCGCCCCGTATCTGCGCATGAACAGCGGGCTCGCGCTCGGGCTGATGAAAGCACTGCCGCACCTCTGGTTCCAGTGGGCAGTGGCCACCCCCGGCCTCGGGCCCGCCCTGCTGTCGCGGGGTCGGCAGCGGCTCGCGAACTACATCCTCCACGCCTTCCAGGTGCGCCCGAAGGCGGAGGCCGACGAGGCGGCCTATCTGCGCGCGCTGGCCGATCCGGCGCGCGCCCGCGCAGCGTCCAAGCTGTACCGCGGACTGATACTCCCCGGTTTCATGAGGGCGGTGAACGGCTCCTACCGCGGGCGGGTGCTGAGCACGCCGACGCTGGTGCTCTTCGGCGCGGATGACGGGCTGCTCCCCAAGGATGCGCTCGAGGTGAGTCCCGACGACGCCCCGCATACGACCATCGAATACGTGCCCGGCGGCGGGCACTATGTCGTCGACGAGAACCCCGCCGAGGTGGCGCGGCGCATCGGCGAGTTCCTCGGGGTCTGATCGGAAAAGGGCCGGCCTGTCCTTGGATGTGGCCGCTCAGGCCGCGAGGGAGTGCGCGTCCAGGATCGTGTAGGCGTAGCCCTGCTCGGCGAGGAACCGCTGCCGGTTCTGCGCGAAGTCCTGGTCGACGGTATCGCGCGCGATGAGCGTGTAGAAGCTGGCGGTGTGGTTCGACTGCTTCGGGCGCAGGAGCCGGCCGAGGCGCTGGGCCTCCTCCTGGCGCGACCCGAACGAGCCCGAGACCTGGATGGCGACGGATGCCTCGGGCAGGTCGATCGAGAAGTTCGCGACCTTCGACACCACGAGCACGGAGATCTCGCCCACACGGAAGGCCTGGTACAGCTCCTCGCGCTCGTCGACCGGCGTCTGCCCGGTGATCTTCGGGGCGTTCAGCGCCTCGGCGAGCACGTCGATCTGATCGAGGTACTGCCCGATGATGAGGATGCGCTCGCCCTCGTGCCGCTCCACGAGCTGACGCACGACGCCGATCTTCGCCGGCGCCGTGGCGGCGAGACGGTACCGCTCGTCGTCGGCCGCGGCGGCGTACTCGAGGCGGTCGCCGGCCGGCAGGTCGACGCGCACCTCGTAGCAGACGGCGGGGGAGATGAAGCCCTGAGCCTCGATCTCCTTCCACGGCGCGTCGAACCGCTTGGGGCCGATGAGGCTGAAGACGTCGCCCTCGCGGCCGTCCTCGCGCACGAGGGTCGCCGTCAGGCCCAGCCGTCGCCGCGCCTGCAGGTCGGCGGTGAGCTTGAACACCGGCGCCGGCAGGAGGTGCACCTCGTCGTAGACGATCAGACCCCAGTCCAGGGCGTCCAGCAGCGCGAGGTGGGCGTACTGTCCCTTCCGCTTCGCGGTGAGGATCTGGTAGGTCGCGATCGTGACCGGCTTGATCTCCTTGACCTGCCCCGAGTACTCGCCGATCTCCTCCGGGGTCAGCGACGTGCGCTTGAGCAGCTCGTCGCGCCATTGGCGCGCGCTGACCGTGTTCGTCACGAGGATGAGGGTCGTCGTCTTCGTCTCGGCCATGGCGCCCGCGCCCACGAGGGTCTTGCCGGCGCCGCAGGGGAGCACCACGACGCCCGACCCGCCGTCGGTGAAGATGTCGACCGCCTGCCGCTGATACGGCCGCAGTTCCCAGCCGTCCTCCGCGAGGTCGATGGGGTGAGGCGTCCCCGGCGTGTAGCCGGCGAGGTCCTCGGCCGGCCAGCCGATCTTCAGCAGCTCCTGCTTGATCTGGCCGCGGGCCCACGCGTCGACGACGTAGACGTCGGGGGAGGGGTGGCCGATCAGCAGCGGCTGGATGCGCTTGTTCTTCGACACCTCCGCCAGGACCGCGGCATCCGTCGATCGCAGGATCAGCTCGCCTCCGCTGCCGTCCTCGGCGACCGGGGTGCGCTCGATGACCAGACGCCCGTACCGGCCCACCGTCTCGGAGATGTCGATCGAAACCGACGGGGGCACCGGGAACCGCGACCACCGGTCGAGCGTCGCGAGCATGTCCTGCGCGTCGTGCCCGGCGGCCCGTGCGTTCCACAGCCCGAGCCGCGTGATGCGGTAGGTGTGGATGTGCTCGGGGGCGCGCTCGAGCTCGGCGAAGATCGCCAGCTCGTGGCGGGCGCTCTCGGCGTCGGGATGTGCGACTTCGAGGAGCACCGTGCGGTCGCTCTGGACGATGAGGGGGCCGTCAGCCATAACGAGCTAGTTTACCGGCGCCCCGGGCGGGACGGGCGTGACGGCTCGGAGGGCGAGGCGGATGCCGCGACTCACGCGACGCCGACGCTGACGATGCTCGACACGGGCAGGGTGCGTTCGATGTCGGCGGCGCGGTCGCGTCCGCGCAGGCGGCCGCCGCCGAGCCCGGCCGCCTCGAGGGTGAAGGAGCGCTCCGCGCCGTCAGGCATGCGCACCACCACGATGATCTCGGCGCGGCTGCGCACGGCCTGCTCGAGCTCGCGCTCGAGCCACCCCGCCTCGCCGTCCGTGCCGTGCCCGCCGCGGAGGATGGCGATGAGTCGTGCGTACGCCTGCTCCGCCGTCGCCGCGGGTTCCGAGGGCGTGCCCGAGGTGCGCCGGTGGATCGACTCCGGGCGTCCTGCCGCATCGAGCGCGATCACCGGATACCGGGCGTCTGCGAGCGTCCAGTAGACCGCGTCCCTGGCCACGCGCGAGGTGAGGGCCTCGCCGTCGGGCACGAGTCCGAGCGGACGAAGCGCCTGATCGATCGCGATGGCGTCGAGCAGGCTCGCGTCGGGACTCTCGACCCGGGTGCGGCCGGCACCCTCGTGGGCGCGCACACGCACCATGCCGTGTCGTGCTGCCGTGCTCTCGATCAGGTACTCCAGCGGCTGGGGGATCCCGGTGAGCGACAGCGAGGCGAGGAAGGCCCGCATCGACTCCGCCGTCTCGCCCTCGGTCATGCCGGCGGCGAGCGACGCGGCGGTGAAGCGGTAGGTCGACGCCTGCGCGCGCGATTCGCGTGCGGCCATGGAGCGCAGCCGGAGGTCGAGTGCGGGCGCGAGCGGCCCTGGCGCGATCGCGGTGAGATCGGCCTGAAGATACACCCTGTCGATCTCGGCGGGGAGGTACGGCGCCATCGTGGCGGCGTCGGCCGCTTCGCCCGCGCGCAGCGCCGCGGTCCAGGGGAACTCGGCGGCGCCGGCGGGGTCGAACAGGCCCCAGCGCACGCCGAGGCGGTGGAGCTCACCGGCGCGCGCCGGCCAGTCCGGGTCGAGCGGGTACGCCGTCGGCCACGAGGCGGGCGAGGCGAATCCGCCCGCCGGGGTGCGCAGCCCCGCGGGCAGGCTGGCGCGCAGCCCCTCGGCGATCGCCTCCCAGCGCTGCGGAGTAGGCGCCTCCAGCCACCGTTCGCCCAGGTCGGTCACGACCCACTCGCGGTCGTGCGCGACGGCGAGGCCCGCTCCCGCGGCGGAGGTCAGCAGATCCTCGAGGTCGTCCGAGAACTCGATGGCCCCGGCATCCATGAGCCGGCGGCGGTCCGCCGCGCTCACCGGACCGGCGCCCGTCCGCGCGAGAGGGGCGTGCAGACACGCGAGGAGCACGTCGGCGAGGGAGCCGGCCGTCGTGAACGCCCGCTCTGCGGCCCCGGCGGAGGATCGCGGCTCGGCGGGCGCCGGCTCGCGCTCGTCGGCGGCGGGGGTGAACGCCTCGGGGGAGGTGGCCGCCGCGGCGGCCACCCGTTCGGCCACCACCGCGTACGGCGCACCGTCGGCGTCGACGAGCGCGAGGAGCGACGCTGTGCCGTCGGCCCGGCTTCGCCCGTCCCGCAGGGCGATGAGATCGCGGCGGTCGAGGCGGGTCAGCGCACGGTCGACCGATGAGGACTCGAGCAGGCTCTCCGCGGCGTCGAAGAAGTCGTGCCATCCGGCCTGGGCAGACACGCCACGTGCCGCGAGCGTCGCCGCGAGCGCGGCATCCCCGAGATCGGCGAGTCGTGTCGCGAGTGCGCGCGCGTCGGAGACCAACCCGGTCAGCCCCCTCTGTTGGCCCGCGACCTCCGGACGAGACTCATGATCAGCACGGCGAGCAGCAGCCCGAACGCCACGATCGGCGCGATGTACACGAGCACGCCCACCAGCGGCCAGATTCCGGCGCTGAAGTCCGCGCCCGCGGCCGACGCGATCATGATCGCGAAGAAGCAGACGATAGAGAGCACGAGCAGCCCGAGCGACATGAAGGCCAGGACGCGGTCGATGCGGCGGACGGGGACGTCGCCGGAGGGATTCGTGCTCATCCGCTCCAGCCTACCCGCTGGCGCTGACCTTGCGGAGGGACGATGCCGAGCCGGTGGGGCCTGCCGCCAGGGCGTGCCATTAGGCTGGTGGGTGGGGTTCAGAACCCCGATTTCGTCATGCCGCCGCGCGTGGGCGCGGCGCCCGATCCAGCGAGGTTTCCATGCCCACCGGCAAGGTCAGGTTCTACGACGAGGAGAAGGGCTTCGGCTTCATCTCCTCCGACGACGGTCAGGACGTCTTCCTGCACGCCACCGCCCTGCCCGCCGGCACTCCCGCTCTGAAGACGGGCACGCGGCTGGAGTTCGGCATCGCCGACGGCAAGCGCGGGCCGCAGGCGCTCTCGGTCCGAGTGCTCGAGGCTCCCGTCAGCCTCGCCAAGCGCTCCCGCAAGCCCGCGGACGACATGGCGATCATCGTCGAAGACCTGGTGAAGCTGCTCGACGGCATCGGCGGCGACCTGCGTCGCGGCCGCTATCCCAGCGGCTCGCACGCCAAGAAGGTGGCCGCAGTCCTGCGCAAGGTGGCCGATGAGCTCGACGCCTGATCCCATCGATCCCGACGCCGACTTCCTCCTGGATCCGGTCGTCGATCCGGTCGAGCCCGCTGCCGAGCCGGCGGAGCCGCCTGCCGAGGCGTCGGCGCCCGCTGACGAGGCGGCGGCGCCCGCTGACGAGGCGGCGGAGCCCGCGTCGCCCGACCCGCGGCTGCTCGAGGCCCATGACCTGGCGCTCGCGGCCCTGCGTGAGATCACGCCGGCATCGACGATCGGCGAGCCCGCGGACTACCGGATGGAGGCCGACGGCGTCGTCTCGCTGCGGTTCACCAACCGGCTCGCCGGGTATCCGGGCTGGTTCTGGACTGTCAGCCTCGCGCGCGTCGAGGACGCCGAGCCGACCGTTCTCGAGGTCGAGCTGCTGCCCGGCGAGGGAGCGCTCATCGCGCCGGACTGGGTGCCTTGGGCCGTGCGCCTGGCCGATTACCACGCCGCGCAGGCCGCCGCGCAGGCGGAGTCGGCCGCGGATGACGACGACGAGACGGCCGAGGGCGAGGAGCTCGACGACGTCGACGACCTCGATGCAGCCGACTTCGACGACGACGGTTCGCCCATCCTCCACGCCGGCGATGTCGACGGCGTCGACATCGACGAGCTGGCCGACCTCCACGAGGACGACTCCGACGAGGAGGTCGACGACGAGGACGACTCCGACGACGAGGACGACTCCGACGACGACTCCGACGACGACGACGACGAGGACGAGGACGACTTCGACGACGAAGACGGCGGTGACGAGGACGACGACGAGGACTTCGACTCCGAACGTGCCTGACCTCCTCCAGACATGACGAAGGGGTGGACTCCCGCCGCCCGCAGCGCGGTGGGATCCACCCCTTCGCGTTCTCTCAGCGGCGATCGACCGCGTGCTCGGCGGGCGCCGCCGGGCGCGCCACCGCATCGGCGACGTGGAAGCGTGCGCTCAGCAGCACGTCATCGCGCGACGACGGCCCGACGAGCAGTTCGAAGTCGCCGGCTTCGACAAGGCGCCGGCCCGCGGCATCCACGATCGTGCACTCCGCGACGGGCAGCGACAGCTCGACCGTCGCGGTCTCGCCGGGCTGCACGTCGACGTGACGGTAGGCCTTGAGCTCCTTGTCGGCCCAGCTGACCGAGGTCACACTGTCACGCACGTAGACCTGGACGATCTCGTGCGCCGGCCGGTGGCCCGTGTTGCGCAGCTCGACGAAGGCGCGCACGGTGTCGCCCCGACCGACGTGGGATTCGACGATGCGCAGGCCCGAGTACTCGACCGTCGTGTACGACAGGCCCTCGCCGAAGGCGAACGCGGGGCTCTGCGTCAGGTCGGCGTAGCGCTCGCCGTGCTGGCCGCGGATCTGGTTGTAGTAGATCGGCAGTTGGCCGGCATGGCGGGCGAACGAGAGCGGCAGGCGGCCGCCCGGCTCGATCAGGCCCAGCAGCAGCTCGGCGACGGCCTGGCCCCCGCGCATGCCGGGGTTCGCCGCCCACACCACGGCTGCGGCATCCGTCACCGCCGGTGGGAGCACATGCGGCTTCGAGGCGAGCAGCACCACGATGAGGGGCGTCCCGGTCGCCGCGAGCGCGTCGAGCAGGGCGATCTGCCCGCCGACGAGCTCGAGCGTCGCGGTCGACCGGCCTTCGCCGACGAGCTCGATGCGGTCGCCCACCACGGCGACGACGTAGTCGGCCGCCTCTGCGGCGGCGACCGCCTCGGCGATGCGGTCCGCGTCCGGTGCGCTCGGCACGACCACCTGGGGCCGCGGCTGTCCGTCGGGGAAGAACGCGCCCGCCGGGTCCTCCTCGAGGGTGAGGATGCCGGCGCCCTGCGCGTGCGTGATCTCCCAGTCCTCGGGAGCGTGCGCGCGCAGTCCGTCGAGCACCGTCGTGATCATCTCGCGCGGGTGCCCGTCGCGGATCCAGTCGACCTGACCGGACGAGCCGGCCCAGTCTCCCAGCTGCGTCTGCGCGTCGTCGGCGAGCGGGCCGACCACCGCGATACGACGGCGACCGGATGCTGCGGCCACCGCTCGTCCGGATGCATCGGCGGTGAGCCCGCCGGCGAGCGGCAGCGTGCCGTCGTTGCGCAGCAGCACCAGCGAGCGACGCGCGACCTCGAGGTTGAGCGCCGTGTGCGCGGCGGACCCGACGGCCATCGCGATGCGATCGCGGTCAGGAAGGCGCGGATCCTCGAAGAGGCCGAACTCGAACTTCAGCAGAAGGATGCGGGTGACAGCCCGGTCGAGCGCCTCCTCGGTCATGAGTCCCTGCGCCAGGGCGTCCTGGGCGCCCTGGAAGAACCCGGGCGTCGTCATGATCATGTCGTTGCCCGCGAGCACGGCGGCCGCGGCGGCGTGGGCGTAGTCGGGCTGCACCTTCTGCTCCCACACCATGCGTCCGACGTTGTCCCAGTCCGTGATGAGGGTGCCGGTGTAGCCCCACTCGCCGCGCAGCACGTCGTTCAGCAGCCAGTCGTTGACCGTGATCGGCACCCCGTCGGTGGTCTGGTAGCCGAGCATGAAGGTGCGGCATCCCTCCTTCGCCACCCGCTCGAACGGCGGCAGGAACCATGACCGGAGCTTGCGGCGCGAGATGTCGGCCTCGCTCGCGTCACGGCCGCCCTGCGTTTCGGAGTACCCGGCGAAGTGCTTCGCCGTTGCGAGGATCGCGGTCGGATCATCGAGGCCGCCGCCCTGGTAGCCGCGCACCATCGCCGAGGCGAGCTCGCCGATGAGGAACGGATCCTCGCCGAACGTCTCGTCGACGCGGCCCCAGCGCAGGTCGCGGGCGATGCACAGCACCGGCGAGAACGTCCAGTGGATGCCCGTCGCCGAGACCTCGACGGCGGTCGCGCGCGCGACGCGCTCGGCGAGGCCGGCATCCCATGACGCGGCCATGCCGAGCTGGGTGGGATAGATCGTCGCGCCCTCCCAGAAGGAGTGCCCGTGGATGCAGTCCTCGGCGACGAGCAGCGGGATCTGCAGGCGCGTCTGCAGGGTCAGCTCGCGGGCGTGCAGCACCTTCTCGGGGGAGGCGTGCAGGATCGACCCGGCGTGCATGCGCACCACCTGTTCCTCCAGGTCGTCACGCGCGTCGAGCTGCAGCATCTGCCCGATCTTCTCCTCGACCGTCATGCGACCGAGGAGGTCGGCGATGCGGTCGGCGACCGGAAGGGAGACGTCGAGGTAGGCCGGGCGCCCTCCGTGGTGATGTGAGGTGGCGGTCACGAGGTCTCCTGCGTGTTCGTGTTCGTTCGCACGACCGTGACGGCGTCGTTGACGTTCATGCCCTTCTTCTTCATGGCACGGGCGCGTTCACCGGCGGACCGCAGGCGCGGGTTGACGTACTCGTCGATGCCGAAGTTGATCAGCGAGAGGGCAACGCCGATGGCGGCGATGCACAGACCCGGAGGCAGGAACCACCACCACTGGCCCTGGCGGAAGGCCCCCTGCGCGCTCGCCCAGTTGAGGATCGTGCCCCAGTTGTAGGTCGTCACCGGGATGATCCCGATGTACGACAGGGTCGTGAGGCCGATGATCGCGGCCGTCACGGTGCCCACGAAGCTGGCGGCGATCAGTGCCATGAGGTTCGGGAGCATCTCGACGGCGATGATCCGCCGGAGGGGTTCGCCGTTGGCGCGGGCGGCCTGCACGAAGTCCCGGCTGCGCAGCGACATCGTCTGCGCGCGCAGCACGCGCGCGCCCCACGCCCAGCCGATGAGGCCGAGCACTCCCGCGACGAGGATGAGGGGCGGATCCTCGAACATCGACGCCACGATGATGATCAACGGGATGCCGGGAATCACCAGGAAGACGTTCGTGAGAGCCGACAGGCCCTCGCTGCGCCACCCGCGCAGGTAGCCGGAGAGCACACCGACGACGATCGCGATGACCGTGGCGATGATCGCTGCGAGGAAACCGACCACGATGACGCCGCGGGTGCCGTGGATGACCTGGCTCAGCACGTCCTCGCCGATGTGCGTCGTGCCCAGCCAGTGCTCCGCCGAAGGCGGCTGGAAGCGCGCGGTGTTGTCGACCTTCGTGGGGGAGTACGGGGCCAGCACGTCCGCGAAGATCGCGACGAGCACGAAGAATCCGAGGATCGACAGGCCCGTGATCGACTTCCTGTTGCGGAACATCGCGAATGCGGCACCCAGCCTGGACCAGAAGGTCGGCTTCCCGGGCGCCTTGCGGGCGGGGGCGGGCCTGCGGACGGTGGCGGTCGCCGGCGTGCGCGCCGGACGCTGCGCCGTCGTGTCGTTGACGATCGTGTTCATGCTCAGGCCTCCGTCTGGCGCGTGCGCGGGTCGAGGAACGCGTAGGCGACGTCGGCGAGGAGGTTCGCCAGGAGCACCGAGATCGTGATCACGAGGAACACCCCCTGCATCAGGGCGTAGTCCTTCGCGTTGGTGGCGTCCAGCAGGAGCTTGCCGATGCCGGGGTAGCTGAACACCACTTCCATCACGATCGTGCCGCCGACGATGAAGCCGAGCGCCAGCGCGAAGCTCTGGATCTGAGGGAGCACGGCGTTGCGGGCGGCGTAGCGCCAGAGCACCCGGTCGTTGGGCATGCCCTTGGCCTGCGCGACGGTGACGTAGTCCTCGTCGAGCACCGTGAGCATCATGTTCCGCATGCCCAGCATCCAGCCGCCGAGCGAGGCGATGACGATCGTCCCCGCGGGGAGGAAGCCGTGATGTATCACGTCGCCGATGAACTCCCACGACCACTCGGGCGCCACGCCGACGCCGTAGGCCTTGCCGATCGGGAACCACCCGAGCGCGACCGAGAAGACCGAGATCGCGAGCAGCCCCAGCCAGAAGTACGGGATGGTGCTGAAGAAGGTGGTGATGGGGATGAGGACATCGAGTCTGCTGCCCCGGCGCCAGCCGACGATCGCGCCGCCGATGGTGCCGATCGCGAATGCGAGGAGCGTCGCGAAGCCGACGAGGCCGACCGTCCAGATCAGTGACTGGCCGACCACCTCGGTCACCGGCCGCATGCCGTGCAGCAGCGAGATGCCGAGATCGCCGCGCAGGAGGAGGCCCCAGTAATCGACGTACTGCTGCCAGAGCGAGGTGTCGGCATCCATCCCGAGCAGGGTGCGCAGAGCCTCAGCCGCCTCCGGCGTGACGTTGCGGTTGCGCGCGAGATACGCGCTCACCGCGTCGCCCTTCATCAGGCGCGGCAGGAAGAAGTTGATGGTGATGGCCGCCCAGAGCGTGAACAGGTAGAACAGGGCGCGGTTGCCGAGGAAGCGCCAGGGGACGCGGGCGCGGCCCTTGACGACGCTTGTCGCGGTCGTGCCCGCCTCGATCGCGTCGAAGTCCGGGGACGGCAGCTGAGGGGCGAGGGCGCTCATCTCTCACCTCCGAGAATGCCGGCTGCGTGCGCGAAGTAGGTGTCGGGATCGGGGGATGCCGCGCGCAGCTCCTGGGTGTACGGGTTCTGAGGACGCAGGATCACGTCGTCCGCGGGGCCGCGCTCGACGACGCGCCCTTGGTTGAGCACGAGGACCTCGTCGCTGAAGTGCCGGGCGGTGGCCAGGTCGTGCGTGATGTAGAGCACCCCCAGCCCATGCTCGCGCTGCAGATCGGCGAGCAGGTTCAGCACCCCCAGGCGGATCGAGACGTCGAGCATCGAGACCGGTTCGTCGGCCACGAGCAGCTTCGGGCGGGAGGCGAGCGCGCGGGCGATCGCGACGCGCTGGCGCTGCCCTCCCGAGAGCTCGTGCGGCCGGCGGTCGATGACGGCGTCGGCGTCGAGGCGGACGCGTCCGAGGAGGCGGCGCACCTCGTCGTCCAGTCGGTCCTTCGGCACGACGCGGTCGAGCTGCAGCGGCCGCTGGATGGCGTAGCGGATGGTGTGATACGGGTTCAGTGACGCGAACGGATCCTGGAAGACCATGCGCAGCTGCTGCCGGTAGGCGCGCAGTCCCTTGCCGCGACGGGGGATGGGCGCACCGTCGAAGCGGACCTCGCCGCTCGTGGGCGTCTCGAGCTGGGTGAGGATCTTCGCGATCGTCGACTTGCCGCTGCCGGACTGGCCGACGAGCCCGATCGTCTGGCCGGAGCGGAGCGTGAAGCTCACGTCGTCGAGCGCCTTGATCTGCCCGGCGCCGCGCACGGAGTACACCTTGGTGACGGCGTCGAATTCGAGGACGGTCATCGGTGGACCACCCCTCTCTCTCCGGTGAGTCGGGGGAACGAGGCGAGCAGCGTCCGGGTGTACTCGTCCTGCGGATCGGTCCAGACTCGCTCCGCGGCGTCGAGCTCGACGATCTGTCCCTCGCGCATGATCGCGATGCGGTCGCTGATCTCGAGCAGCAGCGGCAGGTCGTGGGTGATGAAGATGACCGAGAAGCCGAACTCGTGGCGCAGGTGGGAGATCTGGCGCAGGATCTCGCGCTGCACGAGCACGTCCAGTGCCGTCGTCGGCTCGTCCATCACCATCAGCTGCGGGCGCAGCGCAAGCGCCATGGCGATCATGACGCGCTGGCGCATGCCGCCCGACAGTTCGTGCGGGTACGAGCGGTAGCGCTGCGCGCCGACCTTCACGATGTCGAGAAGCTCGATGGCCGCGTCGCGCCGCTGCGAGCGGGTGAAGCTCGGACGGTGGACCTCGAAGACGTCCTCGAGCTGGGAGCCGATGGTGGCCACCGGGTTCAGCGAGTTCATCGCGCCCTGGAAGACCATCGAGATCTTGTCCCAGCGGAAGCGGCGCATCTCCTCGGCCTCGAGTCCATTGATGTCGACGTCCTCGCCGTTCGCGTCGTGGAAGGTGACGGACCCGCCGGTGATGACCGCCGGGGGCTTGAGGAGGCGCTGGATGCCGTAGGCGAGGGTGGTCTTGCCGCACCCGCTTTCGCCGGCGAGTCCGAGGATCTCGCCGCGCTGGAGCTCGAGGGAGACGTTCTTGACCGCTTTCACGGGGGGATCGACGTCGTAGACGATCGAGAAGTCGTGGACGGAGAGCAGCGGGTCTCTCATCGGTGCTGGTTCGCTTTCGTGGAGGCCGACGTGCGGGCGGGGCGGATGCCGAGGCAGCGGTTCCGACGGGCGGGACGGATGCCGCAGCATCCGTCCCGCCCGCGGAGTGTCAGTCGGCGGGCTGCAGCTCGGTGAGGATCTGCACGATCGCGGGCTGCGTCGGGTCTGCCGAGGCGTACTGGTCCTCCTCCGAGGGCCAGCCGACGTAGTTGCGCGTGTTGAACTCGCCGAGGAGCGGGTGCGCTCCAAGCGGGATGGCCGGCACGTTCTCGACGAACGCCGTCTGCATCACCGCGAGCGCGGCGTCACGGTCCGCGTCCGACGAGGCGTTCGCGTAGGTGTTCAGCGCGTCGGTGACCGCCGGGTCGTCGAAGCGGCCGAAGTTGAACGCCGCCTTGCCGTCGACGATCCACTTCGGGTCCATCGTCGAGGTGTACAGGCCATACGCGTTGCCGGTGTCTTCGAGCCAGTGGATGATCGCCTGGAAGGTGCCCTCCTGGCGCGCGGCGTCCCAGCCGCCCCAGTCCGGCTGGTCGACCTTGACCTCGATGCCGAGGCCCTCCTTGAGCTCCTCGGCGATCAGCGCCTGCTCGGTGTTCCAGTCGCTCCAGCCGGCCGGGACCGAGATCGAGAACGACACGGCCTCGCCGTCCGGGTCGATGAGCGTCTCGCCCTGCCAGGTGTAGCCGGCGTCGGTCAGGATCTGACGGGCCTTGTCGACGTCGACCGAGTACTCCTGGCCGGCGTATTCGGGGATGACCTCGTCCTGGAGCAGGGCGCCGAGACCGGTGACGCTCCAGACCGCCTCGCTCGCGCCTTCACGGGCGATGTCGACGTAAGCCTGACGATCGATCGTCCACGCGAGTGCCTGGCGGAGCGCGGGGTCGTTGAAGGGCTTGGTCTGCAGGTTCATGAACAGCGTGCCCGCGCCCGCCGTGGGCGAGACGAGGAACTTGTTGTCGGGATCGGCCGACAGGTAGCTCTCCTGGATCTGCGGGATGAACGCCTGCGCCCAGTCCGCCTCGCCGGTCGCGAGCGCGGTCGTCAGGGCAGCGTTGTCACCGTAGGAGACGTAGTGCAGCTCGGGCACTGCCAGCTCCCCGCCCCAGTAGTCGGGGTTCGCCGTGAGGGTGACGGACTCGGTGGTCCACGAGTCGAGCACGTACGGACCGGTGCCGACGGCCTGGCCCTCGCCGGTGACCGGGTCGGTGTTCGGGTCGTCGATGTCCCGCCAGATGTGCTCGGGCACGATCTGGAAGTGCAGCACGCGCGCCTGCTGGGTGTACTTCGAGCTGTTGAAGTCGATGGTGACGGTGTCGCCGTCGACGGCGACGTTCTCGAGGTCGAGCGCGTTGGTGTCGTTGAGCTTGCCGTCGAGCACCTGGTTGAACGAGAACGCGATGTCGTCGGCCGTGAAGTCCTCGCCGTCGCTCCAGGTCACGCCGCTGCGCGCGACGACGGTGAGCTGCGTGTAGTCGTCGTTCCATTCCACGGATTCGGCGAGCCAGGGCGTGGTTCCGAGGTCGCCGGTCGGGTTCACGAGGGCGAGGGACTCGAAGATGACCTTGCCGTAGCCGTACTTCGAGGCGGATGAGTCGCCCAGGTAGGGGTTGTTCGACTCGGTGGTGATCGCGCCGTCGGGCTTGGCGATGGTGAGCGCCGCTCCGCCGGAGTCCGCGTCGTCGCCGCCGCCGCCGGCGCAGCCGGTGAGCACCAGCGCCGCGGCGACACCGGCGGCGGCGAGCGTTGTTCTGAGCCTCATTGCTTCTCCTTGATGTGTGAGCACGACGTCGTGTCTCCTGCAGTGACGGCGCCGTCGGGGTGATTGCCGGATTAACTTACAATCAAGTAAGTAACTTTTGCAACCACGGTGCACCAGAACGCGCGGGCAGGGCGTGCGTAGACTCGCAGTCGCCGGCAAGAACCGATCCGACGCACCGGCGAAGAAGGGGGTGCCGACCCATGGCCGCACCGCGCCGGCAGCCGCGTTCGCGACCCGAGACCCTCGCCCGCAGGCGCGACATCCTCGACGCCGCGGTCGAGATCTTCGGCAGCAAGGGTTTCAGCGGAGGCACGCTCCAGGAGATCGCCGACCAGGTCGGCATGACCCACGCGGGGATCCTCCATCACTTCGGCTCGAAGCACGAGCTGCTGCTCGAAGTGCTGCAGCACCGTGACGAGACCGACGTCGCCGACCTCGAGGAACAGCACATCCCCGACGGAATGCCCCTGTTCCGCCATCTTGTGCGCACGGCGTTCGTCAACGCCCACCGCGCGGGCATCGTGCAGGCCTACGTCGTGCTCTCGGCCGAGTCGGTGACCGACGACCACCCGGGTCGCGAATTCTTCGAGAAGCGCTATCGCACGCTGCGCGCGGAGGTCGCGCACGCCTTCGCGGTCGTCTGCGCCGAGCGGGGCGTCACCGCTCCCGACACCGTCGACGTGGCCTCGGCGGCCATCCTCGCCGTGATGGACGGGCTCCAGGTGCAGTGGCTGCTCGACCCCGACGCCGTCGACCTGGCGCGCGCGTCGGAGTTCGCGATCGAGGCGATCGTCTCCGCGGTGCTGTCGCCGGCCCCGTCACCTCTGGTGGACAGGGCCGACGAAGAAGAAGCGGATCAGCCCAGTCGCTCGACCGTGTAGTCGATGCAGCGGATGAGCTGACGCACGTCGTCGGGCTCGATCGACACGAACGTCGCCACGCGCAGCTGATTGCGGCCGAGCTTGCGGTACGGCTCGGTGTCGACGATGCCGTTCGCGCGGAGGCTCTTGGCCACGGCCGCGGCATCCACCGACTCGTCGAAGTCGATCGTCACGACGACCGGTGAACGGTCCGCGGGGTCGGCGACGAAGGGCGTCGCGTAGGCGGATGCCTCGGCCCAGTCGTAGAGCGCCTGCGACGACTCGCGCGTGCGGGTGTCGGCCCACTGCAGGCCACCCGACGAGAGGATCCAGTCGAGCTGCTTGTCGAGGAGGAACAGCGTCGCGAGCGCCGGGGTGTTGAGGGTCTGGTTGAGGCGCGAGTTGTCGAGGGCGTTCTTGAGGCTCAGGAACTCGGGGATGTAGCGACCCGACGCTGCGATGCGCTCGATGCGATCGATCGCCGCCGGCGAGACCAGCGCGAACCACAGGCCGCCGTCGGAGCCGAGGTTCTTCTGGGGTGCGAAGTAGTAGACGTCGGCCTCGTGCACCGAGAAGTCGATGCCGCCCGCCGCACTGGTCGCATCGATGACGGTGAGGGCGCCCTCGTCGCCGTGCACGCGCGTGACCGCGGTCGAGACGCCGGTGGAGGTCTCGTTGTGCGGCCAGGCGTAGACGTCGACGCCCTCGACGGCTTCGGCAACCGTGCTGGTGCCCGGCTCGGCCTTGCGGACGTCGGGAGCCTCGAGCCACGGCGTCTTCGCCGCGGCGGCGAACTTGCCGCCGAACTCGCCGAACACGAGGTTCTGGCTGCGCTTCTCGATGAGGCCGAAGGCCGCGGCATCCCAGAACGCGGTCGAGCCGCCGTTGCCGAGGATCACCTCGTACCCGTTCGGCAGGCGGAACAGCTGGTTCAGCTCGGCGCGCACCTGGCCCACCAGGTTCTTGACGGGCGCCTGGCGGTGCGACGTGCCCAGCAGCGCGGAACCCGGTCCTGCCAGCGCCTCAAGATGCGCGGGCGCGATCTTCGACGGGCCGCACCCGAAGCGTCCGTCGGCGGGCAGGATCTCGCGGGGAAGCAGCACGTGGGACATGCGTCGATTCTAGAGAGGCGCCGGCCGCCGGCCTCGCCCCCGTGACAGCCCGTGACGCGCGCGGGCCTGCGCGGGGGTGCCCGACAGGGGGTGCGACCGCGGGTCGCGGCATCCGTCGCCAACAGGTCAACCGGGCTTCCACAGGAGGTTGGAACCTTCCAGCGTCCTGCAGAGGCGCGGTTGACCTGTCGGGCGCCTCCTCCACAGGAGGGCGGACCGATGCCGGGATCAGCTCGTTGTCGCCAGGCTGGCCGCGGCGTCGCGCACCGCGCTGCGGCGTGGCGTCGCGCACCGCGCTGCGGCGCGGCATCCGTCGCCAACAGGTCAGCCGGGCTTCTACAGGAGGTTCGAACCTTCCAGCGTCCTGTAGAGGCGCGGTTGACCTGTCGGGCGCCTCCTCCACAGGAGAGCGAGCGGATGCCGCGCGCACGAGTTGTTCACCACGGCCCAGGAGACGTGACCCACGGGTCGCGCGGCCCGCGATTGTTCCAAGATGACCGGACTGATCGACGCGGTGACCCGTCAGGGCGGCGTCGCACGCGTGCGGGCGCTTCTCGACGAAGGATTCAGTCGCCTGACGGTTGCCGGCGCGGTCGCGGAAGGCATCCTCACCGTTCCTCGCCGCGGTTGGGTCGCGGGGGTCGATGCCGACCCCTACCTCGTGGCCGCGGCGAGGGCCGGCGTCGTGCTGACCTGCGTCACCCGGGCGAAGAGGCTGGGGCTGTGGGTGCTCACCGACGAGGCGCCGCACGTCGGCGCGCCCCCGTCCGCCTCCCGACTGAGTCTGCAGAATCCGATGACGAAGGTGCATTGGTCGGTTCCGGTCCAGCCGCGTGAGCCCGGTGCCTTGGAGGACGGCATCCTGAACGCGCTCGTGATCGTCGCGGGATGCCAGCCGTACGAGGCGGCGTTGGCAGTGTGGGACTCAGCGCTCAATCGTGGACTGGTCACCACGATGGAGCTCGCCCGCCTGCCGCTGCGACCGGCCGCCCGGCGGGTGCTCGACGCCGCGACCCCGTTCTCGGATTCCGGACTCGAGACGATCTTCGCGATCCGACTGAAGTGGCTGCGGCTTCCGATCCGGGCGCAGATCTGGATACTCGAGCATCGTGTCGACTTCCTGATCGGAGAGCGGCTCGTGGTCCAGATCGACGGCGGGCACCACGTGGGACTCCAGCGCGCCCAAGACGTCGCGCACGACGCGGCGCTCACCCTGCTGGGGTACCACGTGATTCGGGTGACCTATGCCCAGATCATCGACCGCTGGCACGAGGTGCAGGAACTCATCATGCGAGCAATCGCGCAGGGCCTCGACCGACCGCGCTGATTCTCCGCGTCGCCGGTCGCAGTTGGTCGGTCCCCGGTTGCTCGTCGCCCTCCGCCGACTCTGTGCAACAGGTCAACCGGCCTTCGACAGGAGGTTGAATCCTTCCAACCTCCTGTGGAAGCGCGGTTGACCTGTTGAGAGCCCCGAGGCCAGGCAGAGCGCCGAAGGCGCCCGCCGGCCGCCGCCGAAGGCGCCCGCTGGCCGCCGGCCGCCGCCGAAGGCGCCCGCCGGCCGCCGGCTCCGCTCCGGCCCCGCCTTGGTGACCACGCCAGAAGATAGGCTGTCCTTACACTCCAGACATCGAGGATGCCGCGACATGACCGACCTGATCGACACCACTGAGATGTACCTGCGTACGATCCTCGAGCTCGAAGAGGAGAACATCGTGCCGCTGCGCGCGCGCATCTCGGAGCGTCTCGGACACTCGGGTCCCACGGTGTCGCAGACGATCGGGCGCATGGAGCGCGACGGGCTCGTCGTCGTCTCGGACGACCGCACCCTCGAGCTCACCGACGCCGGCCGGCAGAAGGCCGTCGACGTCATGCGCAAGCACCGGCTGGCCGAGCGCCTGCTCTCCGACGTGATCGGCCTCGACTGGGCGTACGTGCACGAAGAGGCATGCCGCTGGGAGCATGTCATGAGCGAGCAGGTCGAGCGTCGCCTCGTCGAGCTGCTCGGACACCCCACCGAGTCGCCCTACGGCAACCCGATCCCGGGGCTGGACCAGCTCGGCGACATGCCGACGAGCGGGTTCGAACAGGGCGTCGTGGGGCTCGTCCGCAGGCTGAACGACGCCGGCGAGCCGATCACGGGAACGGTCCGCCGCCTCGCCGAGCCGGCCCAGGTCGACCCCGAGCTGCTGCAGCAGCTCAAGGGCGCGGGCGTCGTGCCCGGCGCCGTCGGCGACTACCGCTACAGCGAGGGCTACGTGCTCGTGCAGATGCAGGGCAGCGACGAGGGCCTCGAGCTTCCCGTCGAGGTCGCCTCCCACATCTTCCTCGTCGACGAGACTCGTTGACCGGATAGCGCTCGCCCGCCAGGGCCCCGGCGGTGGGGCCCTGTGTGGCCGTGTGAAGCCGCGCCCGGCCGGGGATCGAGGCATCCGTCGACGAGCCGTCCAGAGAATTGCCAGTCGCACAGCGTGACAGAATCGTGACCTTCGGGTAGCCTCGAACAGTCCACAGGCGAGAAGCCCGCCGACCGGACCCCACGTGGATTGCCTCTCCGGCTCGTCGTCCACATGTGGTGAAGCCCGCACATCGTGCCCCGACATCGAGTGCTGACGAGCCAGGCGCCCCAGGGCGCGGAGGCGCCGGAGGACAAGCTTGGCTGAACATATCGAGTCGCCCGCGAACGGACCCGAGAACGACGCGGCGCGCCTGAGCCGCCGCGCGCGCGATCGCCGGACCCCCGCTCAGCGACCCCGATCCACCGTGCCCGCGACCTCGAGCTCGACGCCCCGTGGCGTCGCACGCGCCGTGCCGCCGAAGAAGGGGCCGAGCCGCGTGGCGAAGCCGTTGCGGAGCCTCGTGGTCCTCAGCATGGTCGGCGGACTGGTCGCCACGGTCGCTCTGCCGGCCTTCGCCGCGGGTGCCGCGAAGACCGATGAGGCGCCCGTGACGGTCCAGCAGATGGCCGTCGACGACGCCCAGACGTTCGTCGCCGCGTCCGACGCCAACGCGTCGGAGCTGACTCGCGAGAGCTACGCGGCCACGACCGCGGAGGAGATCGAGAAGAAGAAGGCCGAAGAGGCCGCCGCCGAGCGCGCGCGAGCCGCCGCTGCTGCTGCCGCCGCTGCCGCCGCTGCCGCGTCTCGGAGCTCAGCCCCGGTCAACATCGCCATGACGTCGCCGGGCAACGGCGAGGTGCGTTGGCCGATCCTCAACTTCACCAAGGGCCGCGGCCTGTGGGACTCCGGGTACCACCAGGGTGTCGACCTCCTCGCCTCGTGCGGCACGCCCCTCTATGCGGCGGCGGCCGGTGTCGTCAAGGTCTCGCAGGAGAGCTACGGCGGCTACGGCGTCGGCGTCACCATCGACCACGTCATCGGCGGTCAGCGCGTCAACACGCTGTACGGCCACATGACCTACGGCAGCCGGCAGGTCTCGGTCGGTCAGACCGTCTCGGCCGGACAGCTCATCGGGTTCGTCGGCAGCACGGGTAGCTCCACCGCCTGCCACCTGCACTTCGAGGTCCACATCAACGGCTCTGTCGTCGATCCCTGGGCGTGGCTGCAGTCCAACGCCGGCTGAGCCCGAAACCCCGAGCCCGTCGCGGACGTCGGACCGGCTCCTGCATCACAGCGGAACGGATGCCTCCACCCGGCCGGGTGGAGGCATCCGTTCTTCGACACGCCACGGGTCGTTCACACCGCTGCGGCCCCGGTGTCTGCCCAGTGCGTTAGCCTGAGTCCCGACGCTGAGAGAGCGGAGGGAGCCGATGGGCTGCACACCACGCATCCGCACCATGGATGCGCTCGGACGCCTCGTCCTTCGGCATTGCACGAGCGGATGCCGCGGCATTGCCGTGGTTCCAAGGCGCTGTCTATAAGACAGCGCCTTTTTTCATGCCCCTGCGCCCTTGATCGTCGCATGTCGAATACCGAGAAGCCGTCCCGGCCATTCGAGAGGATGATCAATGCGCACTCTGGTGCTGAACGCGGGCTATGAGCCGCTCGCTGTCGTGTCGTTCAAACGGGCGCTGGTGCTCGTGATGAACGAGAAGGCCACCGTGGTGGAACACACCGAGACCGATCCGGTGTGGGGGACCAGACGTGCGTACGAACGCCCGGCGGTCATCATCCTGACCCGCTACGTGCGCGTGCCGGGCGGTCGGCACGTGCCGGTCACGCGTCGCGGGGTGCTCCGTCGCGACAACCACCGCTGCGCGTACTGCGGCAAGGCCGCGTCGACCATCGACCACGTGCTGCCGCGTTCGCGCAGCGGCGCGGACTCGTGGGAGAACCTCGTCGCGTGCTGCCTGCGCTGCAACAACGTCAAGGGCGACCGCACGCCGCAGGAGATGGACTGGCAGCTCCGCTTCACGCCGCGCCCGCCTCGCGGCGCGCAGTGGACCGTTCGGGGCACCGAGCGCACGGACCCGCGGTGGGAGCCGTATCTGGCGCTCGCGGCCTGATTTCCCCTCGAAGCCGGTTCAGCGCCCGTCGAAGATGCGCAGCCAGCGCGTGAGGATGCGCTCGAGGGTCGCGGCATCCGCTCTCCCCAGCTCGTCGACGATGCGATGCTCGTTCTCGAGGTGGGCGGCGATCGCCTGATCGATGAGCCGGCGGCCCTCCGGCGTGAGTCGCACGAGGCGCTTTCGTGCGTCGGATGCCTCGGTCCGGCGCTCGACCAGACCCCGCGCCTCCAGCCGGTCGACGCGCTTGGTGAGCCCGCCCGTGGTGACGAGCGTGTGGTCGGCGAGCTCGCCCGCCGGCCGCTCGTACGGCGTGCCGGCCCGACGGAGCGTGGCGAGCACGTCGAACTCGCCCTCGCTGAGACCGAACCGGCCATAGACGTCGACCAGTCGCTCGGTCAGCTCGAGGGCCACCAGGTGCAGCCGGCCGATGACGCCCTGAGGGGAGGGATCGAGGTCGGGCCGCTCGCGCCGCCACTCGCGCTGGATCTGTGCGACGCGGTCGAGCGCGTCGTCGGGGAGACGGTCTTCGGCCATGGGTCCACTTTATCTTCCCAGTAAGATAAAGTGTCTTCCATGGAAGATAAACGGTGGGTATGGATCGCCCTCACGGCGATCGCTCCGATCGCATGGGGGAGCGGGTACGTGGTCACGCATGCCCTGCTCCCGGCCGAGGCGCCGCTGTGGGGAGGGGTGCTGCGGGCGCTTCCGGCCGGCATCATCGTGCTGCTGATCGCCCGCCGGCTTCCGCGCGGATCCTGGTGGTGGCGCTCGCTCGTGCTGGGAACCCTCAATGTCGGAGGCTTCTTCGTGCTCGTCTACATCGCCGGCCAGCGCCTGACGTCGGGTCTCGCCGCGACGCTGATGTCGGCATCCGCGGCGTGCATGCTGCTGTTCGCGTGGGTGCTGCTGCGACGCAGGCCGCGGCTCGCGGCCGTGGCGGGGGCCGGGGTCGGGCTCGTCGGGGTGGGCGTGATGCTGGGCTTCGATGCGGCGGGGGCGGATCCGTGGGGCGTCGTCGCCTCCGTGGGGGCGATGGTGGCGTCCTCGCTCGGGTTCGTGCTGACCTCGCGCTGGGGCGCCGATGTGCCTGCGCTGCCGATGGCGGCATGGCAGCTGGTCGGAGGCGCCATCGTGCTGATGCCGGTCGCGGTGCTGGTCGAGGGCGCTCCGCCGGTGCTGACCGTGTCGTCCGCCCTGGGGTTCGCCTACCTGGCGCTCGTCGCCACCGCGCTCGCGTACGCGGCGTGGTTCGCGGGACTGCGGCGCCTGTCACCGGGGGTCGTCGGCGTGATCGGGCTGCTCAATCCGGTCACCGGCGTGGTGCTCGGCGTCATCGTCGCCGGGGAGGCGTTCGGTGTGCCTCAGGCGGTCGGCATCGCGCTCGTCCTCGCCGGGATCGTGGTGGGCGCAGCGCGTCCGGCTCGTCGCGCCGAGGGCGGCGTCCGTCAGCTGTCGCGCGTGCCGAGAAGCCTGGACGCGACGTCGGGCACGTAGTTCTCGAGGTTCCTCGGCGGGCGTTCGTAGCCGCGCGACGGCGGACGCGGCGGGATCACGACCTCTTCGCGGTCGACGACGTCGTAGGGGATCCGCGAGAGCAGGTGGGAGATCATGTTGATGCGGCTGCGACGCTTGTCGACCGAGGGCACCTCGTGCCAGGGGGCCTCGGGGATGTCGGTGTGCACGAACATGCTGTCCTTCGCGCGGGAGTAGTCCTCCCACTTCGTGATCGACAGCACGTCGTTGGAGCTCAGCTTCCAGCGGCGCATCGGGTCGTCGGCCCGCGACCGGAAGCGCGCCTCCTGCTCGTCCGGTGAGACGCTGAACCAGTACTTCAGCAGCAGGATGCCGTCTTCGACGAGCATCCGCTCGAAGATCGGCGCCTGGTGGAGGAACCGGTGGTACTCGGCGTTGGTGCAGTAGCCCATGACGTACTCGACGCCCGCCCGGTTGTACCAGGATCGGTCCATCAGCACGATCTCGCCCGCGGCGGGAAGGTGCGGGACGTATCGCTGGAAGTACCACTGGGTGCGCTCGCGCTCGGTCGGGGTGGGCAGGGCCACGATGCGCGTGACGCGGGGGTTCAGGTACTCCGACACGCGCTTGATCGTCGACCCCTTGCCCGCCGCATCGCGCCCTTCGAAGATCACCACGATGCGGGCGCCGGTCGCCTGGACCCAGGCCTGCATGTCGACGAGCTGGGCCTGAAGTCGGCGCAGCTCCCGCTCGTAGGCCGGCTTGGGGATCCGTCGCTCGCTCATGGCCAGAGGCTACACGGCGGCGCGGGGTCGAACAAAAGTGTCGGAAGCAGGAGGTACTCTCGTTCCCTACCGGTTGAGAAGTTAGAACATCTGTTCTAGCCTGTGGAAATGGGGGCGATCGTGCAGCTCACCGCACAGCATGTGCACGAGCCCGTCGAGCACGAGCCGACGGCGCCAGATCCCGCCGGTCTCGCATCGCCTGGCGGATCGACGGGCACCGTGGCACGCCTGCGCGCCCAGCTCGAGCGAGTGCAGGGCCGGCGCCTCGATGCCCCCGTACTGCCGGTGCATCCCGCCCTCGCCTCGCTGCTGCCCGGCGGGGGACTGCGGCCCGGATCCGCCTACTGCCTGCCGCGCTCGACGTCGGTACTGCTGGCGCTGCTCGCCCAGCCGTCGCAGTCCGGGTCGTGGTGCGGCGTGATCGGCATGCCGCGTCTCGGCGCCGAGGCGGCGGAGGGGCTGGGGGTGGATCTGTCGCGGCTCGTCCTCATCCCCGATCCCGGTGCGCGATGGCTCGCCGTCACCGCGACCGTCGCCGAAGTGCTGCCGGTGGTCGCGGTGCGGCCGTCCGGGCGTGCCGCCGACGGCGAGGTGGCGCGCCTCGCGGCGCGACTGCGCGATCGCGGCGCCGTGCTGCTCGTGCAGGGGCCGTGGCCGCAGGCCGAAGCCGTGATCGAGGTGGGTGAGCCGGCATGGGAGGGCGTGGGCCGGGGGCACGGGTACCTCTCCGGCCGGGAGGTCACGCTGACCTCGTCGAGCCGACGATGGCCGCGGTCGCGCCGGACGCGTGTCCTGCTTCCGGATGCCGCCGGGCACGTCTCCGTCGCGCCCGAGCGCATGCGTCCGGTCGAGAGACTGCACGCGGTCGCAGCACCGGAGTCCTATCCGCTCGAGGCGAGGGCGGTGGGGTGACATGACGCCCGGAACACCGGTCCGGAGCCTCGTGCTGTGGTTCCCCGATTGGCCTGTGACGGCGCTCGAACGGGAGGCGGGCGCAGGCGCAGGGCGCCCGGGCTCCTCGGGCGGTGCCCCCGAAGCGGTGATGACTGCGGCGGGCGAACGCCCGGGCGACGACCGTCCGCACCGGGGCGAGGGGAGGCGGCATCCGATCGCCGTGGTGGAGCGCAATCTCATCGTCGCGTGCTCAGTCGATGCGCGCGGGGAGGGGGTGCGCCGGGGGATGCGGCGGCGCGATGCGCAGGCGCGCTGTCCCGGACTGGTCCTGGTGAACGCGGATGCCGCGCGCGATCACCGCGCCTTCGCGTCGATCGTGTCGCTGATCGAGGAGAGCGCGCCGGGTGTGCAGCTGGTGAGGCCGGGACTGTGCGCGCTGCGCATCCGTGGCCCGGCGCGCTACTACGGCGGTGAGATCGAGGCGGCCCGCGTGCTGATCGGCGTGCTGCGCGAAGCCGGGCTCGACGACGTGCGGGCCGGCGTCGCCGACGGGCCGTTCACGGCGGAGCAGGCGGCCAGGGGCGGCACGAGCGCCGACGACCCGGTCTTCGTCGTGCCCGCCGGCGGTGCGGCCGGTTTCCTCGCACCGCTGCCGATCTCGGTGCTCGACGCGTCGGCGATGCTCGGGGGCCGGGCGGAGGAGGTCACGGCGGCGACCGATCTGGTGGGTCTGCTCGCGCGGCTGGGCGTGCAGACCCTCGGCGGGTTCGCCGCGATGGAGGCCGACAGGGTGCGCGAGCGGTTCGGTGAACGGGGCGTCCGGTTCCATGCGCTCGCCGCCGGGCGCGACTCCCGGCCCGTGCAGCCCCGCACGCCGCCGCCCGAGCTGGAGCGCGAGATCGCGTTCGAGCCGCCCCTCGAGATCGCCGATCAGGTCGCGTTCGCGATGCGCGTCACCGCCGACGACTTCGTCGCAGGGCTCGGCGCGGTCGACCTCGTGTGCACCGAGCTGCGCGTCGAGCTCGTCGGGGATCGCGGGGAGCGCAGCGAACGGGTGTGGCTTCATCCCGGCTCGTTCGACGCGGCGGCGGTCGTCGACCGTGTGCGCTGGCAGCTCGCGGAGGACGTCGGCGCCGGTGATCCGGCAGCCGGGCTCCGCAGCGGGGTCACGCTCGTGCGGATCTCACCGGAGGCGGTCGACGCGGCATCCCACCATGCCCCCGCGCTGTTCGGCGGCGGCCCCGAAGAGAGGGTGCACCACGCGCTGTCGCGGGTGCAGGCGATGCTCGGGCACCGCGGCGTCGTGACCCCTGCGATCGGCGGCGGGAGGTGGCTCGCGGAACGACAGGTGCTCGTCCCGTGGGGCGACCGCGACGAGCGCGATCGGCAGGCGAAGAGCGGGGGCGGACTCGCGGCGCAGCGCGCGCGGCCGTGGCCGGGGAGCCTTCCCGAGCCGCTGCCGTCGACGGTGTTCGCCGATCCGGTGCCGGTCGACGTGCGGGCGCTGGGCGGCGAGCTCGTCGACGTCGATGACCGGGGCAATGTCGCCGCCGTGCCCGCGTTCTTCATCGAGAGCGGGCGCCGGCGTCCGATCGAGGCGTGGGCGGGTCCGTGGCCGGTGGTGGAGCGGGGATGGGATGCCGCGCGCTCGCGCCGTGCGTACCGGTTCCAGGTCGTCGACGCCGACGGAGGCGCATGGCTGCTCGTGTGCGATGGCGACGCCTGGACCGCGGAGGCGACCTATGACTGACCCCCGGTACCTGTGCTCCCACGGGCTCAGCAGCCGATCGAGGAGCGGCTGATGGGCTTCAACAACCCCGGTGTGTCGTGGTCGGAGATCGAGCGCGTGCTCAGCGACCGGCGTCGGCCGGACGCGCGGCCGGCCGGCGCGGACGGCGGCGACAGCCCCGCCTGGTCGCACAAGCGCGGGCCCTATGTGCCGCCCAGGATCGAGCGACCGGCCGAGGTCATCCCCTACGCCGAGCTGCACGCCCATTCCTCGTTCTCGTTCCTCGACGGGGCGTCCTCACCCGAAGAGCTCGCCGAAGAGGCGGAGCGGCTCGGGCTCCACGCGCTCGCGATCACCGACCACGACGGCTTCTACGGCATCGTCCACTTCGCCGAGGCCGCCGAAGCGCTCGACCTGAAGACGGTCTTCGGTGCCGAGCTGTCACTCGAGCTGCCCAAGCCCCAGAACGGCGAAGCCGACCCGGTGGGCGGCCACCTGCTGGTGCTCGCCCGCGGCGAGGAGGGCTACCACCGGCTCGCCGGCGCCATCACGCACGCGCAGCTGCAGGGCGCCGAGAAGGGGCGCCCGGTGTACGACCTCGACGAGCTGGCGGCGCAGGCGGCGGGGGAGTGGGCCGTCCTCACCGGATGCCGCAAGGGCGCCGTCCGCCAGGCCCTGATGTCGTCTCCCGGAAGGGCGGGGGCCGACGCGGCCGCCTACGAGCTCGACCGGCTGATCGCCCTGTTCGGGCGCGACGCCGTCCACGTCGAGCTCATCGACCACGGCAATCCGCTCGACACCCGCCACAACGACGTGCTGGCGGGTCTCGCCCGGGAGCGCGGACTCCCGCTCCTCGCCACGAACAACGTGCACTACGCGGTGCCGCAGCGGCAGCTGCTGGCGGCCGCCGTCGCGGCGGTGCGCGCCAATCGCGGGCTCGATGAGCTCGACGGCTGGCTGCCCGCCCATGCCGGCGCGCACCTGCGGTCCGGCGCCGAGATGGCGGAGCGGTTCGTCCGGTTCCCGGACGCCGTCGCCCGCACCGTCACGCTCGCCGACGAGCTCGCCTTCCCGCTGCGGCGCGCGAAGCCCGCGCTGCCGAAGCAGGAGGTGCCCGAGGGGCACACGCCGATGTCGTGGCTGCGCTCGCTCGTATGGGATGCGGTGCCGCGGAAGTATCCCGATCTCCGTCCGGAGGACCGGGAGCGCATCGAACGCGAGCTCGGCGTGATCGAGATGAAGGATTTCCCCGGTTACTTCCTCATCGTCCACGGCATCGTCCAGGAGGCGCGGCGGCGAGGCATCCTGTGCCAGGGGCGAGGCTCTGCCGCCAACAGCGCCGTCTGCTACCTGCTCGACATCACCGCGATCGACGCCATCTACTACCGGCTGCCGTTCGAGCGCTTCCTGTCGTCGCTGCGCGACGAGGAGCCCGACATCGACGTCGACTTCGACTCCGATCGCCGCGAGGAGATCATCCAGTGGGTCTACCAGGAGTACGGCCGGGATCGTGCGGCGCAGGTCGCGAACGTCATCCAGTACCGGCCGAAGAACGCCGTCCGCGACATGGCCAAGGCGCTCGGCCACTCGCCGGGACAGCAGGACGCGTGGTCGAAGCAGGTCGAGGGGTGGGGCGCCCACCTCGACACGGCAGCCGGGCACGACATCCCCGATCAGGTGATCGAGTTCGCCGGCGAGCTGCTCAAGGCGCCGCGGCACCTCGGCATCCACTCCGGCGGCATGGTGCTCACCGACCGGCCCGTCGGCGAGGTGGTGCCGATCGAGCACGCGCGCATGGAGAACCGCACGGTGATCCAGTGGGACAAGGACGACGCGGCGTGGATGGGGCTGGTGAAGTTCGACCTGCTCGGCCTGGGGATGCTCGCGGCCATCCAATACTGCTTCGACATGATCCGCGCCTCCACGGGGGAGGACTGGGAGCTCTCGACGATCCCCAAAGAGGAGAAGGCGGTCTACGACATGCTGTGCCGCGCGGACGCGGTCGGGGTGTTCCAGGTCGAGTCGCGGGCGCAGATGGGGCTGCTTCCGCGGCTGCAGCCTCGCGAGTTCTACGACCTGGCCATCGAGATCGCCCTCATCCGCCCCGGACCCATCCAGGGCGGCGCCGTGCACCCGTTCGTGCGCCGCAAGCTCGGCCAGGAGCCGGTCACCTATCCGCACGAGAAGCTCAAGGCGGTCCTGGAGCGCACCAAGGGCATCCCCGTCTTCCAGGAGCAGCTCATGCAGATGGGCATGGTCATCGGCGGACTCAGCGGCGAGGACGCCGATCTGCTGCGCCGGGCCATGGGTTCCAAGCGCGGCATCGAGCGCATCGAGTCGCTGCGCGACAAGCTCTACTCCGGCATGGCCGAGAACGGGCTGGTGGGGGATGCCGCCGACGCCATCTACGCCAAGATCCAGGCGTTCGCGAACTTCGGGTTCGCCGAGTCGCACTCGCTGTCGTTCGCGCTGCTCGTGTACGCCAGCTCGTGGATCAAGCTGCACTACCCGGGGGCGTTCCTCGCGGGGCTGCTGCGCGCACAGCCGATGGGCTTCTACTCGCCGGCGACGCTCGTCGCCGACGCGCGCCGCCACGGTGTGGACGTGCGGCGGCCTGACCTGCACCTGTCAGACGTCGAGGCGGTGCTCGAGGCGGTCGGCGGCGCGTCGGCCGCCGAGCCCGTCGCGGGGCCCACCGGCCTGGATTCGTGCCTCCGACGCCATCAGCCGCCCGTCGGGACCTTCGACATCGATGCGCCCGACGAGTCGGCGGCGCATCGCCGTGACACGGGGTTCGCGGTGCGGCTCGGCCTCGCAGGAGTGAAGGGCATCGGCGCCAAGGTCGCCCAGCGCATCGTCGACGCCCGTGCCTCCGGAGGGCTGTTCCGGGACCTGCGTGATCTCGTGCGTCGCACCAGCATCACCGCCGCGCAGGTCGAGGCCCTCGCCACCGCGGGGGCGCTGGAGTGCCTGGGACTCAGCAGGCGCGAGGCGATCTGGCTCGCCGGATCGGCGGCGCAGGACCGCCCCGAGTACCTGCCGAACTCGCTGATCGCGGTGCAGCCGCCGCTGTTCGCGGACCCCACCAGCTACGAGCGTCTCGCAGCAGATCTGTGGGCCACCGGGATCTCGACCGACGACCACCCGATGACGCACTACCGCTCCGGACTGGATGCCCGCGGCGTCCTCACCTCGCGCGAACTGCGCGGCCACGAGACCGGTCGGCGGGTGGAGGTCGCAGGACTCGTGACCCATCGGCAGCGGCCGGCGACGGCATCCGGTGTCACGTTCATCAATCTCGAGGACGAGCACGGCCTCGTGAACATCGTGTGCTCGGTCGGGGTGTGGAACAGGTACCGGCGGATCGTCCGCGACTCTCCGGCGCTCATCGCGCGGGGCATTCTCGAGCGCTCCCCGGAGGGGGTCACCAACCTCGTCGCCGACGGCTTCGAAGACCTCCGCGTGGGTGTGCAGCACAAGGCGCGGGACTTCCGCTGATGCCGTACGGAGGATTTCCTAATCCAGCGCGTCCCAGTCCCGTTCGCTGGGCGGCTCGGCGTCGACGACCGCCACCGGGTGGAGCCGGCGCTGGATGGCGTTCAGTCGCTCCACAGCGGTGACATCCACGAGCTCATCCACCTCCACCTTCGCCTCCTTGGCGACGATCTGACTGGCAGGGCCGATGAGCACCGTCATCGTCGTGACGCTCCCGTCAGGCTCGACGATGGGCACCGACACCGTTTCGGCTTCACCTGCCTCGGCGAGAGCCTGGCTGCACTTGAGCAGCGCTGAGGTGATGTCATCCCCGGTCATGAATTCGCTTCCCGCGTAGATCACCCTCTTCACGTGCTCTTTCTACTCCTGGGTGCGGCGGTACCTCTGGGGGGTTGCAGCCGGGGGAGGGAAGGGGTACAGGGCGAGGGCGCTCAGCCATGGGTTCCCACGGAGAAGGGCACCCCCGTCTGAGTGATTCCTGAGGCTTCGGAGATTCACTAGCTTGGCTAGCGAATGAGCGTACTGTGGAGGCGAACCGAGGGGAGCGCCATGGAGGTTGTCAGGGCTCGCGTCGACGGACAGATGTTCATCCTCGACCCCGAGCAGGACGTCGCGGAACTGCAACGGCTCATCATCGAGGCCGTCCAGCAGGGCGCGGGATTCGTCGACTTCCAGACCGTGGGTCGCTCCGGCATCTCGGTCATGATCACGCCGTACATCGGCGTCCGCTTCGAGACGATCGAGCGAACCCCCGAGCAGGTGGAGGAATGGGAGTTCCATCCGCCGAGCATCGAGCCCGGTGACGGCGTCTACGACGACATGATCTATTGAGCGGACCCGCGCCGGAGGTGATCTCCGCCTCTCCGCCTCCCGCCCGGACCGACGTGCGCGGCGGCGGGATCGCACATCCAGCGTCGCGCGGCGCATGCTCGCGCGCCGGGACGAACGTCCCTCGAACACCGCGCGGACCCGCCGCTGCCGCTCAGTCGCACGACCCCCACGCGTCCGGTGTCGGTGGACCGAGCCGTGGCCCCGCAGCGGCGGCCGCCGCGTCGAGCCACTCCTCGACCTGCTGGTCCACGTCCTCCACCGCGCCGATCTCGAGGTGGTGCATCCAGGTGCCTCGGGACGGCTGCACGACTTGCTTGAACCTCACCGACTCGAGGCGTCGCGACAGGGCAAGGGACAGCACGACGTCCGCGGAAGCGCTGCGCAGATACTGCCGCGGGCGCCACAGGAATGCGAACGCGCGCTCGCGGCGGAAGGCCACCTGACTCTTCGTCGTCCGGACGGCGACGTCCGGCCAGTTCGTCACCAGCAGATGGTGCACCTCGCGATGAACGGCGAGTCCGAGCGGGCTGTCCTGGAAGTACTCCTCCGGCGTGATGGGATCCATCCTTTCTCCTCCGGATCGCCGGCCGATATCGCCGGCTGATCGTCGGACTGATGGTGGACGGGGCGACGCCGAGCGGCTAAGCCGTCGCGGCGTCGCGGTCACCGCCGGCGACCGGCCACGAGATGAGAGTGCGCCACCGGGCGGGGTCCGGCTCGGTCCCGGGATCGCTCAGATAGCTCTCCCACATGACGTCAGCCGGCGTCCAGCCTTCGGCGGCGAAGAACCGCTCGATGACGGCGTACGTCTGCTGCATGGTGTCGTACGGGCCGACGTGCACGGCTTCGACGACCCTGCCCCCTGGCAGCGATCCCGGCACCACATCTCCGGAGCCGGTCACCGGCCGGTCGACGGGGAATCCCGCCTCCACATCCACGGTCTCGCCGGGCATGCCGTAGTACTTGCCGAACGGCGGTCCGGATGGCTGAACCCGCTGCGCCCCGAGCACACGCATGGTCTCGGAGAAGGCGCGCGAGAAGAAGTCGGTCAGTTCGTTCATGGGCACCGTCCTGCGCACTCCGGCGGTGTGCGCCCCGGCACGCTCGGTCACCTGCACCTCGGTGGTCATCTCGGCTCCTCACGGATCGGCCCGGCGCGCGAACGCCTCAGCGTCGCTCGCGGGCGGGCGGTTCTCTGCGTAACTCCAGGCTGCGGCGCGAACCCACACCCATCCGGGCCGTTGGTCCCGCCGCGCACCGCCGGCCTGCGGAGGAATCGAAAGGACCTTGGACCCGCCGCCGGCCGCCACCGGCCGACAGGGTCGTCCCATGACCAACATCCTTCCGCTGAGCGGGATCACGATGGCCGACCTGCCGCAGGTCGGCGGGAAGAACGCCTCACTGGGCGAGATGATCACGACGCTGAGCACGGCCGGCGTCCGGGTTCCCGGCGGTTTCGCCACCACGGCCGATGCGTACCGCTCGTTCCTCGCGGTCGACGGCCTGGCCGACCGCATCGAGGCGGAGCTGGCTCGGCTGGACGTGTCGGACGTGGTGGAGCTCAGCCGTGTCGGCGCCGTGATCCGCGGCTGGATCGAGGCGCAGCCCCTTCCCGCCGACCTCGAGCGCGACATCCGCGTCGCCTTCGCCGAGTCGACGGGGACGGATGCCGCGGCCGAGGGTGCGACCTGGGCTGTGCGCTCGTCGGCGACGGCCGAGGATCTGCCCGACGCATCGTTCGCGGGACAGCAGGAGACGTACCTGAACATCGCCGGCATCGACCATCTGCTGCACGCGGTGCGCAGCGTCTTCGCCTCGCTCTACAACGATCGCGCCATCGCCTACCGCGTGCACCAGGGATTCGCCCACGGCGACGTCGCGCTGTCCGCCGCCGTGCAGCGGATGGTGCGGTCGGACATCGGCGCGTCCGGAGTGATGTTCACCGTGGACACCGAGTCGGGCTTCGACCGCGCGGTGCTCATCACGAGCGCCTACGGACTGGGTGAGGCCGTGGTGCAGGGCGAGGTGAACCCGGATGAGTTCATGGTCTACAAGCCTTCGCTCCGAGACGGGCGGCCGGCGATCCTGCAGCGGCAGCTGGGTGAGAAGGCGGTCGCGCTGCGGTTCGCGGAGGGGCACGATGTGGGGACCAGCACCGCCATGACCAGCGTCGCCGCGGAGGACCGGCGTCGTTTCAGCATCTCGGATGACGAGGTGCACGAGCTCGCCCGGTACGCGCTGACCATCGAAGACCATTACGGCCGAGCCATGGACATCGAGTGGGCTCGAGACGGGGTCGACGGAAGTCTGTACATTCTGCAGGCCCGACCCGAGACGGTGGTCTCACGCGCACACGGGCCCGTCCTGACGCGGTTCGTCCTGCGCGAGCGCGGGCCGGTGCTCCTCGAGGGGCGCGCGATCGGACAGCGCGTGGGCGCGGGTCGGGTGCGCGTGGTGACCTCCCCGGCGCAGATGTCGAAGGTCGAACCCGGCGACATCCTCGTGGCCGAGATGACCGACCCCGACTGGGAGCCGGTCATGCAGCGGGCCGCCGCGATCGTGACCGACCGGGGCGGTCGCACGTGCCACGCCGCGATCATCGCGCGCGAGCTCGGCATCCCCGCCGTCGTGGGAACGGGCACCGCGACGAGCGACCTCGTCGACGGCACCGAGGTCACCGTCTCGTGCGCGGAGGGCGACGACGGCTTCGTGTACGCCGGCCGGCTCGACTTCGTGGAGCAGACCATCCCGGTCGAGCGGATGGGGCAGCCCCCGGTCCGCGTGATGATGAACGTCGGCACGCCCGAGCAGGCCTTCGCGCTCGCGGCGCTGCCGCACCAGGGTGTGGGCCTGGCCCGGCTCGAGTTCATCGTCGGCCACCAGATCGGCATCCATCCGCGCGCGCTCCTGGACGCCGACGCGCTCGACGAACCGCTGCGGTCGGAGGTGGTGCGACGCGTCGCCGCCTATCCGTCGCCGCGCGACTTCTTCGTCCGGCGCGTCGCGGAGGGCGTGGCGACGATCGCCGCGGCCTTCGCGCCCGAGCCGGTAATCGTGCGCACGAGCGACTTCAAATCCAACGAATACGCCCACCTGCTCGGCGGCGAGCGGTACGAGCCGCGCGAGGAGAACCCGATGCTCGGGTGGCGGGGCGCGTCGCGCTACATCACGCCGAGTTTCGAGGAGTGCTTCGCCATGGAGTGCGAGGCGCTGCGCTTCGTCCGCGACGAGATGGGCCTGACCAACCTCAAGATCATGGTGCCGTTCGTGCGGACCGTCGCGGAGGCCGCGGCGGTGACGGCGGCACTGGAGGCCAACGGGCTGCAGCGAGGGCGCAACGGCCTCGAGGTCATGATGATGTGCGAGATCCCGTCCAACGCGCTGACGGCCGATCGCTTCCTCGACCACTTCGACGGCTTCTCCATCGGCTCCAACGACATGACGCAGCTCGTGCTCGGGATCGACCGCGACTCCGACCTGGTCGCGGCGGGGTTCGACGAGCGCGACCCCGCCGTGCTCGAGATCCTGCGCCTGGCGATCGACGCGTGCAACCGTCGTGGGAAGTACGTGGGGATCTGCGGCCAGGGCCCGTCCGATCACCCCGACTTCGCCGACTGGCTCGTCGACGCGGGCATCCAGTCGATCTCGCTCAATCCCGACTCCGTCGTCGACACCTGGCTGCGGCTCGCCGGCCGCCCGTCGTCGCGCGAACCGGGCCGTGACGCCGCGCCGGACCGCGTCGGCGCCTGAGGGCGCGCGGGGCGCGGCATCCGTCGCACATCAGGCGCCGAGCAGGACGAGCACGTGGTAGATCACGTACACCGGCCAGACCATCGCCTGCAGGAGTCCCAGGATCACGCCCCAGAAGGACCCGTCGGACGCCGAGACGAAGTAGATCGCCGCCCCGATGTACGCCAGCAGGAAGAACACCCCCCACGTGCCGTTGCTCTCGACCACCTGGACGCTGCGGCGGCTCTCGGTCATGGCCGACCCCTTTCGCTCGCCACCAGACTCGACCGCGGGGGCCCTCGCGGTCGGGTCGAACGTCCCGCGGACCGGGGCCGTCGGCGCGCGGGACCTTCGGCCTACGGGGGGCGGCGCGGCGGGCGCGAGGATGGCCGCATGTCCGAGTCGCAGACCGCTCCCGACCGTCACGCGGCACGTCCGCCGCTGCCCTGGTCTGAGCCCGGGATCCTCGTCGGCGTCGACGGCTCCGCCGAGGCGCTGGACGCCCTCGCCTACGCAGCCGACATCGCGCCCAAGCTCGGCCTTCCCGTGCACGGACTGGTCGTCTGGGACTATCCGACGCTGCAGTGGAGCGACGGGCTGGGATGGTACTACCCGGGCACCTACGACGACCTGCAGCGCAACGCGGAAGAGCTGGGGGCGGATGCCGCGGCCCGCGTCTTCCCGGACGGCACGCCGAGCTGGTTCACCGGCAGCGCGTGGAACGGGAGTGCGGCCCGCGATCTCGTCGCCGCGTCGAAGGATGCGGCGATGCTCGTCGTCGGCACCCGCGGGCACGGGGGGCTGACCGGCCTTTTGCTCGGCTCGGTGAGCTCCGCCTGCGCCACGCACGCGCACTGCCCGGTCCTCATCGTCCGCGACCACTAGAGCTGGGGGAGCGGCCCGGGGTGTGGGGCCCCGGGCCGCGTTTTCGCGTGCCTGTCCCGGCCGGCACGGCGGGTCACGCGATAGCCACGGACTCCAGGTGCTCGGGCACGCGAGCGGGCCAGCCCAGCTCGTGGGTGATCCGCGCTCGCAGCGTGTCGGCGGCGGATGGCTCGCCGTGCGTCACGTAGACCGCGCCGGGGGCGCGCGGCGCGGACGTCATCCACTCGATCAGCTCATCGGCGTCGGCGTGCGCCGACATGGTGTCGAGGTTGTGGACCTCCGCGCGGATGGGCACGTCCCTGCCGAAGACCCGCAGCGACCGGATGCCGCGGGCCAGTGCCGCGCCGCGCGTTCCCCCGGCCTGGAACCCGGTCAGCACGATCGCGTTCGATAGGCCAGGGCCGTAGGCGGCGAGGTGATGCAGCACGCGGCCACCGGTGAGCATCCCGCTCGCCGAGATGATCACCATCGGCCCTCCGCGAAGATTCAGCAGCTTCGAGTCGTCGACGCTGGTGACGAGCGTGGGCAGGCGGTACATCCGTTCCAGTTCGTCGACCGCGATCCGGTGCTCCGAGGGATGCCGCCGATAGACGTCGACCACGTCGACGGCCATCGGGCTGTTGACGTAGATCGGCACGGCGGGGATCTCGCCGCGGTCGAGCAGTCTCGACAGGTGCAGCAGGACCGTCTCGGTGCGGCCGACGGCGAACGCGGGGATCAGCACCACGCCGCCGCGACCGGTGACGCGGCGGACGACGTCGCCGAGGAGACGCTCCGGGTTCTCGGCGACGTGATGCCGATCGCCGTACGTGGACTCCGTGACGAGGACGTCGGCGGCCGCCATCGGAGCAGGAGGCCGCATGAGGGGGTCGTCCGCCCGCCCCAGATCGCCCGTGAAGTGGATCACGCGGCCGGCGACGCGAAGGCGCACGCCCGCGGCTCCCAGGATGTGCCCGGCGGGAACGAGCTCCAGTTCGACGCCGTCGGCGACGGCCCGCTGCTCGCCGAACGGCTGGGGATGCAGGTGCTCGAGCGCGGCCATCGCGTCGTCCACCCGGTACAGCGGCTCGGGATGAGCGTGCTTGGACCACCTTCCCTTGGCCGCGTACCGGGCCTCCTCCTCGAGCAGGTGTGCGGAGTCCGGCAGCATGATGCGGCACAGCTCTGCGGTGCCGTCGGTGGTGTGGACGCGGCCGCGGAAGCCGTCGCGGACGAGGGCCGGCAGGTATCCGGAGTGATCGAGGTGCGCGTGCGACAGCACGACGGCGTCGATCGACGAGGGCGGCACCGGGAACGCGGCGCGGTTGCGGTCGCGGAGCACCTTGTACCCCTGGAACATGCCGCAGTCCACGAGGACCCGCCGCTCTCCGACCGTGACGAGATAGCGTGACCCGGTCACGGTGTCGGCCGCGCCCAGGAACCGCAGTTGCGCGCTCATCGCCGGGCTCATCAGATCCCCTTTCTCATCTCCGACGACGCCGCGGGTGCGTCAGCGCTGCGGACGGAATCGTCGGCCGGTGACCGTGACCGGTGCGATCTCGACGTAGTCGTACTTGCCGGTCGGGCTGGTGGACTGGAGGTCGAGCACGCCGGACGCCTCGATCTCGTCGTCCCGATCGAGGCGGCGAGCGGTGCCGCGCAGCACGACGCTCCAGCGGAAGCCGTCCGCGTCCCCGTCGGCCTGGAAGGCGACGTGCGGGTTGCGGGCGAGGTCCTTCAGCTTCTGCCCGGGCCCGGAGCGGACGAAGACCCGTCCAGCCGAGACCAGATAGTCCATCGGGAAGATGTCGGGCCGCTCGTCGGAGCCGATCACGGCCAGGCGGCCGACGTGGGCGCCGGCGAGCAGCATCCAGCACTCCGCCTCGTCCAGCTCGTCGACCGCGGTGGCGATCAGCGCGGCGTGCACCGGGGCGGGGAGGATGCGCGCCGGGTCGGCGTCTCGGCGCGGCATCTCAGATCGCCGCCCATCCGCCGTCCACCGGGATGACCGCCCCCGACACGTTCGACGCATCGTCGCTGAGCAGCCAGGTGATCGCGGCGGCCAGCTGCGGGGGCTGCGCGACCGGCGGAAGGTTGGTCTGGAAGAACGGCCCGAGGCGGGTCTGCGCCCACTCCGAGCGGAAGGGGGCTTCGATGCTCGTGGCCACCGGACCCGGAGCCACGGCGTTGCACCGCACTCCCTTCGGCGTGTAGAAGAAGGCGGTGCTGACGGTGAAGCCGTTCACCGCGTGCTTCGACGTCGTGTAGGGGGTGCCGGCGGCCGAGCCGCGCTGACCCGCCTCGGAGCCGACGTTGACGATGCTTCCGGCCCCGCGGGCGATCATCCCCGGCAGCACGGCGCGGGTCAGCATCATCATGCCGGTCAGGTTCACCGCGAGGACTCGTTCCCATGTGGCATCCGCGATCTCCGCCGTCGGCTCGAAGCCGTCCATGATGCCCGCCACATTCGCGAGGCCGTCGATGCGGGGCCCCGCCGCGGCGACGATGTCGTCGACGCCCGCCGCGTCCGAGATGTCGGCGGTGACGGTGACGATGTCGCCGCCGATCTCGTCGGCGAGGGAGGTCAGTCGTTCGGCGGAGACATCGACCGCGATGACGCGGCACCCCTCCGCGGCGAGGCGCTCCACGGTCGCACGACCGATGCCGGCACCCGCTCCGGTGACGACGACGGTGCGTCCGGTGAACCGCTGGGATTGGAGAGTCATGGCTGTCCCTTTCCTGTCACCCTCATCCGAGCCGATCGTCGTCTCCTGGCTCGGGTCGAAGGTCCCGTCGGCGCGGCCCGGGACAGCACGGCGACGGCCGTGGGACCTTCGGCCCGAGCGGGCGACGACGCCGGGGATTGACTCTCAGCAGCGGCAGACCTGCCGCGCGACACAGGGGAGCGGCTCATGGAACGCATCGTTCTCGGCTACGACGGGAGTCCGGCATCCGTCTCCGCGTTGTCCTGGGTGGCCGGGCGCGCGAGCCGCGAGATCGCGAACGTCGGTCTCGTGAACGTCGTGGGGCGTTCGGCGACGGACCGCGCGTCGGCGCTGGATCAGCTGGCGCACGCCGAGGAGTTCCTCCGCGAGCACGTCCCGGGCATCGGCGTCGAGCTGCACCGGCTCGAGGGCGGGGTGCCGGAGTCGCTGGCCGACATCGCGGACGACACCGATCTCCTCGTCGTCGGCATCAATCCCGGGCACCCGATCCGCACGGCGATGGCCGGTGCGATCCCGCTGCGGCTCAGCACCATGGCGCAGGTGCCGGTCGTGATGGTGCCGGCCGGCTGGGTGGATCTCGGAGAACCCGTCACCATCGGGATCTCGGACGACGACTCGTCCGGCGCCGCGCTCGCCTTCGCGGCTGCAGAGGCGGCCGCCACCCGCACCGCGATCCGGCTCGTGCACGCCTGGCTCATGCCCGCTCCGTCCTTCTCCGGCGCCACCGCGCTCGTGCTCACCCCCGAGAGCGCGATGGCCGAGCACCGCGCGACGCTCGACGACGCGGTGAGCTGGGTGATGGAGCGGTATCCGACCCTCGAGCTCAAGACCGAGCTCGTGCGCGACAGCCAGTCGGCCGCCCTGCTGCGCTACGGACCCCGCAGCTCGATGCTCGTCATGGGCACGCACCACCGCGGTGTGCTGGCGGGGAGCCTGCTCGGCTCGGTCGTGCAGGAGGTGCTCTGGCGCGCCGAATGCCCGGTCGCCGTCGTTCCACAGGACGCCGCCGCGTCCCGGACTGGATGAGACGCCGCTGCGTCCCGGACTCGATGAGGAGTGAACCATGGTCCGCGTCTCTCGCATGACCCTGCTGATCGTGCAGGCCTTCGTGGCCGTCACGGCGCTCGCGGGCGGTCTCGCGCTCGTCGTGGGAAGCATCGATCCGGCGCTCGCAACGGTGCTGATGCCGCCTGCCGAGTATCTCGAGGGCTCGCCCTTCCGGTCGTACCTCGTTCCGGGCCTGGCGCTCGTCGTGCTCGTGGCCGGCGTCCACGCCATGGCGTTCGTCGCCGTGCTGACCGACTCCCGGTGGGGGACGTTGCTCGCGGCGGCGGGCGGGTTCAGCTGCGTCGTCTGGATCTTCGTCCAGATGGCCTACATCCCGTTCAGCTTCCTGCAGGCGCTGTACTTCGTCATCGGCCTGGTCGAGCTCGCGCTGACCATGGTGATGCTGGGGCTCCTGGACGAGGTGAGGGCGATGCACCGGTCGACATTCGTCCCCCTCCGGTCCCGCCGCGCGCCGCACGCGCACGGCTGAGCTCCGCGCGGATCAGTCGCCACGGTGCTCCAGCTCGAACACCGCCGCCTGGGTGCGGCGTTCCAGCCCGAGCTTGCTCAGCAGCGAGGAGACGTAGTTCTTCACCGTCTTCTCGGCGATGCCCAGCTGCTCACCGATCTGCCGGTTGGTCAGTCCGTCGGCGATCAGGCGCAGGATCTGGCGTTCCCGCAGCCCCAGTGATCCGAGGCGCGGGTCGGGGTCGTCGGCGCGCTCGCGGATTCTGGCCGTCGCACGCTGCACGACGGCGTCGTTCATCAGCGAACGACCGGCCGCGACGGCGCGGATCGCGTCGACGAGCCTGGGCCCGCCGACGTCCTTGAGCACATACCCCGCCGCGCCGGCGAGCACGGACGCGCTCACCGCGGCGTCGTCGTCGTAGGCGGTGAGGATGAGGCAGGCCACGGTGGGGATGCGGGAGCGGATGTCGCGGCACAGGTCGATGCCGCTGCCATCGGGCAGGCGCACGTCCAGCACCGCGACATCCGGCACGGTGGCCTCGATCCGCCCTATCGCCTGGCGTACGGTCCCCGCCTCGCCGACGACCTCGAGGTCCGCCTGCGACCGGACGAGGTCGGAGAGCCCGCGACGGACGATCTCGTGATCGTCGACCAGGAAGACGCTGATCACCGGTTGCCTCCCTCGCCCTGGGACCGGCTCGGGTGCAGGGGGGCGCTCCACCGGGCCGCGGTCGCGCCGGCGCGGGACTCGACCGCGAAGACTCCGCCGCGCTGCGCCGCCTTCTCGGTCAGGTTGGCCAGGCCGCTGCGCCGTCCGCCCTCGCCCACTCCCACTCCGTCGTCCTCGACCAGCACCACGACGTCGTCCTCCACGACGGCCACCTCCACCGAGATCCGGTCGGCGCCGGAGTGCCGCACCGCGTTGCTCAGCAGCTCCCGGGCGACCCCCACGACGTCCTCGAGGAACGGGCCGGTGATCGCATGGTCCACCGGTCCGGTGAACCTGATGGCGGGCGGATGCCGCAGCGTGGCCGACAGATCGGCCACGACGTCGATCACCCGGTGGCGCAGCGAGCTCTCGTCCCGATGCGACAGGGCGAACACGACGGTCCGGATCTGCGAGATCGCATCGTCCAGCTGGTCGATGGACTCGTTCAGGCGGTCGGCATCGGGTCCCGGCGCGGTGCTGCCGGCGATCGCCTGGAGGGTCAGCCCGGTGCCGAACAGCTGCTGGATGACGTGGTCGTGGAGGTCTCGCGCGATGCGCCGGCGGTCCTCGGCCAGCAGCGACCGCTGGCTCTCCTCCCGCGCGTACGCGAGCTCCAGGGCGATGGTCGCGCGCGAGGCGAAGTCGGCGATGCTCGTCAGCTCCGTGGCGGTGAAGCGTCGCCGGTCCGGGTGACGCGCTGCGCACACCACGCCCCACAGCCGGCTGCGGGTGCGCAGGGGCGCTGCGGCGATCGGTCCCGCCAGGCCGTCCTCCCACATGCGCACAGGGTCGTCCGCGGACGCCGGCTCCCGCCCGACCGCACGGGCGCGGCCCGAGGTGACCACCTCGCCCGCGCACGTGGCATCCGTCTCCACGACCCTTCCGCGCAGCTCCGCCTCATCGAGACCCCGCGCGGCGACGATCTTGAGCGCCGAGGTGGACTCGTCGGCGAGCAGGACGGTCACCTTGTCGTTGCCGGGCACGTCGAACAGCCGGCCGGCGATGAGGTCGAACGCGGTGTCGGTGGCCGACGACAGCAGTGCCGCCGACAGCTCGGCGGCCGCGGTCATCCACCGCTCGCGGGTGCGCGCCTCGTCGAGCAGCCGCGCGTTCTCCACCGCGAACCCCGCGGTGGTGGCCAGGGCCTCGACGAGCCTCTCGTCCTCGTCCGAGAAGGCGCCGTCGCGGTGGTTCGTGAGGTAGAGGTTGCCGAACACCTCGCCGCGCACGCGCACGGGCACACCGAGGAACGAGTCCATCCGCGGGTGGTGCGCCGGGAATCCCGCCGCCCGCGGGTCGTCGGACATCTGCGGAAGGCGGATGGGTCGCGGGTCGGCGATGAGAGCCCCCAGCAGGCCGTGCCCGGTCGGCAGATGGCCGATCTGGGAAGCCCGCTCCGGGGAGAGGCCGACGTAGATGAACTCCTCCAGGGCGTCCCCTTCGGGGGCGATCACCCCCAGGGCACCGTACTGCGCGTTCACCAGCGAGGTCGCAGCTTCCGCGATCCGCCGCAGCACCGAGCTCAGATCGCTCTCTTCGACGACGGCCTGGGTGGCGCCCAGCAGTGCGCGCAGTCGTCCCTGGCTGGTTCGCACCCTCTCGGCCTGCACCAGGAGCGTCGCCAGCGCCTCGTCGAGGTCCAGGCGCGGACCATCGGGGAACGCCAGCTCATCCTCCGCCATCCTGTCCGCTCCCCTCGGCGCCGAGGCCCACAGTATGACACCGCTACCGGTGCCGCCAGGGCTGGGGCGACGCGCAGCCGCGGAGCGCGCGCCCGAACCGCGGCGGAGCGGGGACGAAGGTCCCGACATCCGGGGCGGCTCGGCGAGACGATACGGAAGTGGTCTTGAACGACACCGGCCTCACGTCGAGAGAAGCAGCAGCCCGTCTCGCGGAAGTCGGGCCGAATGTCGTGCCCCACGGCAGACGCGTGTCGCCCTGGCGGATGATCCTCCGTGAGCTCACGCACCTCCTGGCGGTGCTGCTGTGGATCGCCGCCGCGCTCGCGGTGCTGGCCGGCATCCCGGCGCTGGCGATCGCCATCGTCGTGATCGTGGCACTGAACGCCGCGTTCGCGTTCGCGCAGGAGTACCGGGCCGACAGGTCGGCCCAGCGGCTGAGCCGGCTGCTTCCGATGGCAGCCCGCGTGATGCGTGACGGCGAGGCGGTCACCGTCCCGGCGGCCGACCTCGTGCCGGGGGACGTCGTGTTGCTGGCGGCGGGCGATCGCGTGGCGGCGGACCTGGATGTCGTCAGCGCCGCGGACCTCGCGCTGGACGAGTCGCTCCTGACGGGGGAGAGCGCCGTCGTGCGACACGCCCCCGGAGACCTTCTGCGCGGGGGGACGTTCGTCGTCCAGGGTGAGGCGCGCGCCGTGGTCGTGGCCACCGGCTCGCGGACGGTGCTGGCCGACATCGGCCGTCTCACCGCCGGTGCGCAGCGCCCGCCGAGCCCGATGACCCTCGAGCTCAAGCGCGTCGTGCGCGTCATCGCCGTCATCGCCGCGGTCGTCGGCGTGGGCCTCGGGGCGACCTCCCTCCTGCTGGGACTGGGGCTCACCCAGGCCTTCGTCTTCGCCATCGGCGTGTCGGTGGCGCTGGTGCCAGAGGGGATGCTGCCGACGGTGACGCTCTCCCTGGCGCGCGGCGCCGAGCTCATGGCCGAGCAGCACGCTCTGGTGCGCCGGCTGGACGCCGTCGAGACGCTCGGCGCCACGACCTTCATCTGCACCGACAAGACCGGCACCCTCACCGAGAACCGCATGAACGTGCTCGAGGTCGTGACGGCTGCGGGGATCGTCCGGATCCGCGGCGAGGGGTACGCTCCCACCGCCGACCTGGCCGGGCCACCCGAGGCGGTCGCGCTCGTTCCCCGCGCCGCGCGGGCCGCGCTGCGGTGCGTGGCCGGCAGGGTGGTCGAGCGCGAGGGCCGGTGGGAGGCGGCGGGCGACCCGATGGAGGCGGCGTTCCACAGCCTCGCGCTGCGGGTGGGGACGGATGCCGAGGCCACAGGTCATCGCGTGCCCTATACGGCCGACCGCCTGCTGAGCTCGTCGCTGGACGGCGATCAGGTGTCGGTGCTCGGTGCGACGGAGGCGGTCCTGGCCCGCTGCCGCGCGGTTCCCCCTCATATCGCGGACGCCGTGCACGAGCTGACGGGCGCGGGCAGGCGCGTGCTCGCCGTCGCCACCCGCACCTGGACCGCCGCGCCGTCGCCCGAGATGGAGCACGACCTCGACTTCGCCGGGGTGCTGGCCCTGGAGGATCCGCCCCGCGCGGGGGTGCGCGAGGCGCTGGAGAAATGCCGGGATGCCGGCATCCGGATCGCGATGATCACCGGCGACCACCCGCGCACCGGTGCCGCGATCGCCCGCGAGGTCGGTCTGCTCGGCCCCCGGGGGGTCGTCCTGGACGGGCCGAGCCTGCCCACCACGGACGAGGAGCTGGCCGACGCTGTCGACCACGACGACGGGGTGGTGGTGGCGCGGGCGACGCCCGCCGACAAGCTGCGGATCGCCCGGGCCCTTCGCGGCCACGGGCACGTGGTCGCCATGACGGGGGACGGCGTCAACGACGCGCCCGCGCTGCGCGAAGCCGACGTCGGGGTCGCCATGGGGGCCAGCGGAAGCGACGTCGCGCGCGAGGCGGCCGACGTGGTGCTGCTGGACGACCATCTCGCGACAATCGTGGCCGCCGTCGAACTCGGGAGGGCGACCTTCAAGAACATCCGGCGCTTCCTCACCTACCACCTCACCGACAACGTCGCCGAGCTCGCCCCGTTCGTGGTGTGGGCGCTCTCGGGCGGCTCCGTCCCGCTCGCGATCGGGGTGATGCAGGTGATCGCGCTCGACATCGGGAGCGACATGCTGCCCGCCCTGGCGCTCGGTGCCGAACCGGCGCGGGATGACGTGATGCAGGGGCCCGCGCGACGGTCGATCGTGGACCGGGCCCTGCTCTCACGCGCGTTCTTCCTGCTCGGGCTCACCGAGGCCGTCGTCGCGCTCGGCGCCTTCCTGGGCGTCCTGCTCGTCGCGGGGTGGCAGTGGGGTGACGACGTGGACCCGGCGGTGATGGCCGGCGCCTCGGGGACGGCGTTCGCCGCGATCGTGCTGGGCCAGATGGCGACGGCGTTCGCGTGCCGCAGCACGGTCCGGCCGGTGTGGCGGATGCACCCGCGGACCAACCGGCTGCTGCTCGTCGCGGTCGCCGCTCAGGCGGTCCTGCTCGTCGCCTTCCTCGGCATCCCGTTCCTCGTGGACCTCCTCGGCGGTGCCTGGCCGCCGCTTCTCGGATGGGGGCTGGCAGCGCTCGCGGTGCCCGCGATCGTGATGGTCGACGGGCTCTCGAAGCTTCGGCGTCGCCGGATCCGCGAGCGGGAGGGGAGGCTCCCGGCATCAACCGCGCCGGATGCTACGACCCGCGGCTCGTGAAAGATCGGCTGAGGCTCCGCAGCAGCAGGAGGAGCCCGCCCAGGGTGAGCACGCTGCCCAGGAACGAGAACGCCGGCACCTGGTCGGTGACCATGGGGCCGGTGTCGCTGACGCTGAGCATGACGCCGGCGATCACGAGGGTCACGCCCACGATCGTGATCGTCATGCGGGAGACGATCCCGTCGACCCACGAGCGCTCCCGTCCGCCCTCGAACATCCGAACGCGCACCGAGAACGTGCCACTGTCCAGGTCGCGCGAGATGCTCTCGATGCGGCGGCTGAGGCGGCGCGCCCCCTCGATGAGCACGGCGCCCTGCGACTGCGCCGTCAGGAGCATGTCGTGCATCGAGATCCGCCGCAGCGCCGTGGCCGGAGCGAGTTCCAGTCCCCGCCGCGTGAGGTCGTAATCCGGCTGGAGCAGCCGCAGCGTGCCTTCGAGCGAGCCGAGGGTGCGCAGCACGAGGAGCAGCGACGGCGGGATGGCCAGGCGGTGCCGGCGCAGCGCATCCAGGAGCAGCCGGAAGATGTTCTCGTGTGTGGGGCTGTTGTGCACGCGGGTGATCACGACGCCGATGTCGCGCTGGAGCGCCGCCTTGTTCAGCGATTCGCCGTGGCCGCAGATCAGCAGCACGAGGTCCGTGGTCACGGCGTCGTCCTCGTTGGAGATCGCGATCAGCAGCGGGATGAGGAGGCGGCGCAGGCTCTTCTCGACGATCCCGACCGACCCGAAGTCGATGAGGGTGACCTCGCGCGCGGCTCCGTCCTCTCGGGCGTCGCCCAGGATGAGATTGCCGGCGTGGAGGTCGGCGTGGAAGACGCCGCGCACCAGCACCTGGTCGAACACCGACCTCACGATCTCGTCCGCGATCGCCGACGACTCCTCCGGAGGCAGGATCGCCGATGAGACGTGCGTGAACGGGGTCCCCACCACGCGCTCCAGCAGCAGCATCCGCTCCGTCGAGAGCTCGCGATACGTCCGGGGGATGCGCAGCGACGAGGCGGAGGCCGCAGTGGCGGCCCGCAGCATCTCGGTGTTGTCGAGCTCGATGCGGTAGTCGAGCTCGTCGTGGAGTGCGCGGGCGAACTCGTCGACGAGTGCGACCGCGCCGTACTCCTTCGCCCAGTCCGTGCGCCGCTCGAGGTCGGTGGCCAGTCGGTGGAGGATGTCGAGGTCGGTGGTGACCTGCCGCCGGGCGAGCGGGCGCTGGATCTTGATGACGACGTCGTCGCCGTTGCGCAGCTGCGCCGCGTGCACCTGGGCGACCGAGGCGGCGGCGAGCGGCTCCGGATCGATGTGCGCGAAGACGTCGTCGATCGTCCCGTTCACCTCGGCGCGGATGGCCGCCTCGGCTTCGGACCAGGGGATCGGAGTCGACTCCATCTGCAGTGTCGCGAACGCCGTCACCAGCTCGCGAGGGAGCACGTCGTCGCGGGCGGAGAGCACCTGCCCCAGCTTGACGAAGGTGACTCCCGCTTCGTTCATGGCGGCGACGAGGGCGACCGCCAGCTCCCGCGGTGCGGGCGGGGTGCGAGGCGTGCCGAACAGCCCGATGCCGTGACGGGAGGCGATCGAGAGGATCTGCGTGTACCGCCGCGCGCGGTCGCGGCGGCGGAACGCCTCGCGGATGGAAGTGATCGGATTCCGCAGCCCGTGCGACGGCCAGGCGAACTCGAGGGTGACGACGCAGGCCACGACGGCGGCGAACAGCCAGCCCAGCGTGAGGGCGAGGAACGAGAGGGCGACGGGGGTGTCCGCGACGATCCGGTCGCCCTCCACCACGCCGGCGACCCGCAGCGACCAGGTGGCCAGCGGAAGCGCGGCCAGGAACACGACGAGCGCCGTCACGACGGAGCGGACCCAGCCCACCGACCCGTCCAGAAGACGCCGCGCGGCCCAGGCTGCGAGCGCGGCGAAACCTACCGAGAACAGACCGAACAGGAGCCATTGCGGCATGTCCGAATTCTTGCAGACGCGACTGCCGCGGCGGCGGGGAAGGACCAAAGACCCCATCCCTCGCGGCGCCGACGAGGACGCTGGAGGGGGAGCGGCGACAGGAGCCGCCGACGGAAGGAGTCGCTATGCGCGCGCTGGTGGTCTACGAATCGATGTTCGGCAACACGCGTCGCATCGCGCAGGCGATCGCCGACGGCATGGCGGACGGAGCGGATGTCGCCGTCGCGGACGTCGTCGATGCGCCCACCGCGGTGCCCGCCGACGTCGACATGGTCGTCGTCGGGGCGCCCACCCATGTCTTCTCGCTGTCCCGGGATGTCACACGCCGGGAGGCGGCTCGTCACGGCGGCGCGTTCACGGATGTGCCCGAAGGCATCCGCGAATGGCTGGAGGCACTGCCCGCGCCGGAACGGCCTTACGCCTTCGCCGCGTTCGACACGCGCGTCGACGACATGGCGCTCCTGCCCGGGGCGGCCTCGCACACGGCCACGCGCCTCGCGAGGAAGCTCGGGTTCGACGTGCTGGATCCGGCGAGCTTCCTGGTGAAGGGCTACGAGGGACCCCTCGTCGACGGGGAGCTCCAGCGCGCCCGCGAGTGGGGGCATGGCCTGACCGAGCAGCTCGCGGGGTGAGCGCGGGTCCCGAACCGCTCCCGGCCCGCCGGGTTTCTCAGTGCGATGCGCCGGTGCGGCTCGCCGCGTCTTCGGCCTGGCCGCGGGCGGCGGCGTCGACGTCGTGGTGCCTGCGGGCGGTCGCGAGCCACAGGATGATCGCCGGAAGAACGGGTGCGACGAGCGCGTAGAGGACGCCGGCGCTTCCGAAGACGACGGTCTGATAGGCGATGATGGCGGCCGCGCCGACGGCCCACGAGAGGAGGGCAGCGGCGGCACGACGCGACGCGCCCTCGGAGGTCGCGAAGAACGCGATGATCCCGTTGGCGAGGAACGGCGCGACGAACACGCCCTGCACGGCGGGGGAGAGGTTCTCCGACGCCCCGACAGCGGCCCCTGCCGCAAGAGCGAAGACCACGGAGACGACGGCGTAGCCGACGAACGACAGGCACGCCACCACGATCGCGCGGACGGTGCGGTCGAACACCGGAGGAAGGGCGGTGAGCACTCCCTCGGGGTGGCGCGCGATGAACGCCGTGAGCACGCTGAACAGCAGCGTCTGCACCAGCATCTCCGGCATCCCGATGAGGTGGTACCACCACGGCAGCTGGCTGTACACCGCGCCTTCCAACGACCCGGGCGCCGCCGCCGGGGTCGAGAGGATGCCGATGCCGATGAACAGCAGCCACAGCCAGAGCCACCCGAGCCGTCCGGCGAGGACGGATCGGAACGGCAGCAGCACCGCCGCGATGAGCAGTCCGCGGACCACCTGCAGCAGGGGACCCACGATCACCGCCACCGAGCCGAACGGGCGCATGAAGTCGCTGATGACCGGTTGGGTGAACAGCTCCTCGTAGTCGAGCAGCGCCGCCGCGACGAGACCGATCGCGAAGTAGGTCACGACGTGCGCGACCGTGACCCGCACGAGGAAGCCGGCGACAGGCCGGGATGAGAGCATGACCCCAGCCTGGGCCGCCGGCGCCCGCCCCTCCCGGGCCGAAGGTCCCGCGCAGGAGAGCGGTGCTCACCGGATCGACTCGAGCGCGGCCAGCTCGGTGCGCACCGCGGATGCCACAGCGGCTCCGTCGATGTAGCCGGCGTCGAAGTGCACGCCGACGCAGAGCCGTCCGGCATACGAGACCACCGCGACGCCCAGTCGCACGTTCGCGGCCAGCACCGAGACCGGCCAGAGCTGGGTGAGCGCAGCGCCGGCGAGGTGCAGCTCGTGAGCCGGACCGGGCACATTCGTCACGAACCCGCCGACCAGATGCTGCCGGTGCGCGATGCGGTCCATGATCCGAGCGCCCACCGGTCCGCGCATGAGCTCCAGCGTGCCCTGGCGGCGCGCTTGCACCTTCTCCGTCCGCGTCTGCACGGCGATCCGGGCGACGTTGTCCCTCACCTCCTCGCCGCGCAACGGCAGGCGGACGAGCATGACCCCCACCTGGTTGCGGGAATCTCCGCGCCGCGTCAGCGCGACGGGGACCGACACCGGCAGCTCCGACGGCACCGGATGACCGCTCTGCGCGAGGGCGGCCCGGTACCCGGCCGCGGCGACGGCGAGCGCGGCGTCGTTCACGGTCGCGTCCACGCCGTGGGCGGCCGCGGCGATCCGCCCGAGATCGGCGTCGGCGAAGATCACGCCGTGACGACTGCTGCGCGCACCCAGCAGCACCGTCTCGGGAAGGCCCCGCGCGGTCAGCGTCGTCATGGTCCGCCGCAGCCCGAACAGTGCGCGGCCGACGCGGCTGCCCGCCGGCAGGGCGGGGGACGAGCGGCGCGGCGGAGCGATCGGCTCGTCGGCGGTCGCCGTCGCGTCCGCCAGCAGCCTCCGGATGAGGTCCGCCGCGGCCATGCCGTCCGCGAGGACGTGGTGGATCCGGAGGATCATCGCGGCGCCGCCCGGTGCCGGCGCGAGAAGCAGCTCCCACGGCGGTCTCGTGAGCGGCAGGGGCTCGACCATGAGGGCACCGCACCTTCGCTCGAGCTCCTCGAGTCCCTCGATGGCCGGGACGACGCGGACCTGCGCAGCGAGATCCGGTTCGCGCTCCGCCCACTCGTGGTGGCGGCCGGCGCGGACGGGCACCTGTCGCAGCTCCGGGATGCCGGCGACCCGGCGCCCCACCGCCGCCCGGACGGCCTCCGCGTCGAGCTCGCCGGCGTGCGAGACGAACCCTCCCGGTGCGAGCAGGCCGGCGACCAGGAAGACGTTGACCTGGCCGGGGTGGTCGAGGACGAGATTGGCCTCGTCGGCCGGTCTGAGTGCTCGCTCCCGTCGCACGTGAGGCCTCCCTCCCGCGCCGTGGTGCGGCATCCGTTCCGCTCACCGACGGCATCGCGGCACCGAGGGCGCGTGCTCCAGTGTGCGGCGGTGCCCACCGGTCCCGCGGGTCGATGGTCCCGCCGGGCGCGGCACGGCGCCGGAGGACTTACGTCCCACCGGCGCGGCAGCCATGCCGCAAGGCTGGTTCCGTACAGATCCCACAGAGGAGAGACAAATGCGAAGTGCAGTCGTCCGACAGCTCGGAACGCCGGCCCAGGTCGAGGAGCGTCCCGTCCCGCAGCCGGGGCCCGGACAGATCCTGATCCGGCTCGAGGCCTGCGGACTGTGCCACACCGACATCCACGCGATGCGCGGGGACTGGCCCGTGAAGCCGAACCTGCCCCTGGTGCCCGGGCACGAGGGCGTCGGGATCGTCGAGGCGCTCGGCGAGGGCGTGACCACGCGTCAGGTCGGACAGCGCGTCGCGATGCCGTGGCTCGGGCACGCGTGCGGCGAATGCCGCTACTGCGTGGACGGCCGCGAGAACCTCTGCGAGAGCCAGTACAACAACGGCTACGCGGTCGACGGAGCGTACGCGGAGTACATGCTCGCCGACGCGCGCTATGCGGTGGTGGTCCCCGACGGCGTCACGCCGCTGGATGCTGCGCCGCTCACCTGCGCCGGCGTCACGACGTACGCCGCGATCAAGAACGCGCACGTGATCCCCGGCGAGACGGTCGCCGTGTTCGGCGTCGGCGGCCTCGGCCACCTCGCGGTTCAGTACGCGCGACTGGTGGGCGCGAAGGTGATCGCGGTCGACGTCACCGAGGAGAAGCTCGCCCTCGCGACCGAGCTCGGCGCGGACCACACCGTCAACGCCCGGACCACCGATCCGGTGGAGGCGATCCGCGACCTCGGCGGAGCGGACGTCGCCGTCGTGCTCGCCGTCGCTCCGGCGGTCTTCCGTCAGTCGTTCGACGCGCTCAACCGCGGCGGCCGGCTCGTCCTGGTGTCGCTGCCTGCCGACGGCACGATCACGCTCCCCATCTTCGAGACGGTGCTCAAGGGCATCAGCGTGATCGGCTCGATCGTGGGGACCCGCCAGGACCTCACCGAGGTCTTCACCCTTCACGCCGCCGGTCGCACCCGGGTCATCACCGAGACGCGCGACCTGGACCAGGTCAACAGCGCGGTCGACGAGGTGCTGGAGGGGACGGTTCCGGCGAGGCTCGTCTTCACCTACCACACCGCGGACGTGATGCAGCGCTGACGGCCGGGGGGGGGGGGGGGGGCCCCCGGCCGCCCCCCCCCCCCCCCCCCCCGGCCCCCCCCCCCCCCCCGCGCCCGGGGC